>NZ_FXAG01000022.1 GCF_900177275.1 Pseudogulbenkiania subflava DSM 22618 | reverse complement strand
GATCGATTACCCAATTCGAAATGGAAGCCAACCGGCTTCCAGGCTTCTTCTAGTTTGTTGACAGTTTATGTCTGGCGGCCTTAGCGAGGTGGTCCCACCCCTTCCCATCCCGAACAGGACCGTGAAACGCCTTAGCGCCGATGATAGTGCGGCCTTGCCGTGTGAAAGTAGGACACCGCCAGACTCCCCTCAAGAAAGCCCAGCTCACTACGAGCTGGGCTTTTTGCTTTGGGCCGGGTAAATCATGTAGGGGTGCCGCACCTATGAGGTGCACCCAAATGGTGCTGGATTGCTCTGCCGAACCAATACTGGAGGGGCACTGAGGGTAAGCTCGCTGTGCCCCAAACGGCCTGTGGTACGGTCATGATTCTGTTCCTGTCTTGTGGGCTGTGCTGAGGCTGTGTCCGGGGAGAGTGGATGAATAGCACAGAGAAACCGTTATCTCGCTGCTTTGCCGAGTTGGCGCCGCCTGCGTATGCGCCGTATTGCCGGCATCTGCACCTGGGGTTGCCTGAGGACGTGAGCGGGATCGCTGTTCGGGCATCAAGGTTGGCCGAACACCGTGATGTGTTGCTGAGCGCACTGCGCCGGCACCACGGAGGGGGGAGCGACCAGGCCTTGTTGTCGCAGTGGTGCGGGCGCTATCTGAACCTGTTGTTGCCCCCGGCCTTGGTCGCCGCGCGGGTGTTGCGTCGACCTCTCAGGATGGCGCTGGCCGATTGCACACTGCTGCTGCGTGATGGCTTGCCGCAGGCGCTGTGCTTACCGTGCGAGGCGTTGGGGGATGAGACCGATGCACCGGCGGAGCGTTATCGCTCCTTGTGCGTCGATCATCTGCTGCCATTCATCGACATGATGGCGGCCTCGGTCAGTCTGTCGCCGCGTGTGCTGTGGAGCACGGTAGGCAATAGTCTCGAATATGCCCTGTCGACCGGGTTTGCGAGCGAGGAGGCACGAGCCGACGCCGACTATCTGTTCGGGCAACGGTCGTTTTTCGATACCGGCTTGGCCAACCCGCTGTACCGCGTGGTGCACTACCATGCCTTTCCCCCTGCGCCCTTGTCTTCTCCCTTGCGGCTCCGCCGACTCTGCTGCCTGCGTGACCGTCTGCCGGGGGAACGTGTGCTGTGCTCGAGCTGTCCCAAGCTGCTGCAACTTGATGAAGGCGCACTGGTGGAACAGCTGTTGCTGAGGAAGACCGCCTTCGGGGGGTAGCGTGCTTCCGCCCTGGGGTGCGGTATTGCCTCAAGGGAAAATCGGAGGAGCTGTTGCCGCTTGGTGCGTGGCGGGCAGGCTTGGCCGAGCCAACTGCTAGGTCAAATCATTCGGCGGCGCCCATCCCGCGGCGCTGTTGGCGCGGGATGGGGGTTGGCTAGGACAATAGGGTCTTTACCAGCAGGCCGACCACCGCACAGGCAGCGATCACCTGGATGACATTGCGCTTGAAGCGGAACAGGGCGACGGTCGCCGCCAGGGCGATCAGGGCGGATGGCCAGTCGAAATGGCCGGAAATGCCCGTCGGCCACAGGACGTGGTAGCCGAAGAACAGCGCCAGGTTGAAGATGACGCCGACCACTGCGGCGGTGATGGCGGTCAGCGGAGCCGTGAACTTGATGTCGCCGTGCGTCGATTCGACCAGCGGGCCGCCGGCGAGAATGAACACGAACGACGGCAGGAAGGTGAACCAGGTCACCAAGGTGGCGGCGAAGGCACCGGCGAGGAACGGCAGCTCGGGCCCGGTTAGCGCCTTGAGGTAGGCTCCGACGAAACCGACGAAGGTCACCACCATGATCAACGGGCCGGGGGTGGTTTCGCCAAGCGCCAAGCCGTCGATCATCTGCGTTGCGGTGAGCCAGCCGTAATGGTCGACCGCGCCCTGGTAGACGTAGGGCAGCACGGCGTAGGCACCGCCGAAGGTCAGAAGCGCCGCCTTCGAGAAAAACCAGCCCATCTGGGTGAACACGCCCTGCCAACCGAACGTCATCGTGAGCAGTGCGAGCGGAACCAGCCACAGTGCCAAGCCGATCGCGCCGATGCGCGTCAACTGCGCCCAGCGGAAGCGGGCGTGCGCGGGTGTCGGGGTGTCGTCGTCGATCAACGCCGGACCGTAGCCGTCCTTGACCTTGCCGTGGCCCCCGCCGACCTTGAAGGTGGCCGGTGCCACGCGTCCACCGACATAGCCAAGCAGGGCTGCCCCCAGGACAATCAGCGGGAACGGCGCGTTGAGCGCGAAGATGGCGATGAACGACGCGGCGGCAATCGCCCACAGAACGTTGTTCTTGAGTGCGCGCGAGCCGATACGATGCGCCGCCTGGACCACGATGGCGGTGACGGCGGGCTTGATGCCATAGAACAGCCCGGCGACCAGCGGAACGTTGCCGAAGGCCACGTACAGCCAGGATAGCCCAATCAGCACGAACAGCGAGGGCAGCACGAACAGCGCGCCGGCGACGATGCCTCCCCAGCTGCGGTGCATCAGCCAGCCGATATAGGTTGCCAACTGTTGCGCCTCCGGGCCGGGCAGCACCATGCAGTAATTGAGGGCGTGCAGGAAACGTTTTTCGCTGATCCAGCGGCGGCGTTCGACCAGTTCGCTGTGCATGATCGCAATCTGGCCGGCCGGGCCGCCGAAGCTGATGAAGCCGAGTTTGAGCCAGAAGCGAAAAGCTTCCCAGAAGCCGACGGGCGGTGGCGCCAAGGCAGGGGATGGCGTCTCAGGTGGGCGGCGGGTCATTGCGTTCTTTCTGTAGGGCGGCCGAGGTGCCGGCGACATCCCCGCCCGCGGAGGCAACGCTCGGGGCCCCGGGTGGGGCATGGTGGCGGCGCGGTGTTTGGGGGATGGCGGCTATCGACACGGATGCTAACGCGCTTGGCTTGTTCTGGCCAGAAAGCATCGTGCCGCCTTCGCCTTACTGCCGGGGTGTTTCGCGGTGGGTGGTGGTGTTCTTCGGCCAACCTTTTCAAACCCGGGCAGGCTGACAGAGGGGGAACCGTGCGCCGACCTCGCTGGCGCGGTGATGTTCCGGGTCTGAGCGTGACAGCGGCAGGTCGGCTGTGACGAGCCGATGATGGCCGGGCGTCAGGAGGACGAGGGCGGCAGCATCAGCGACCGAAAGCGCGCTGGATCGGTGTGAATTCCTGCACAGATGCCGGAGCCGCCCACGGGGGAGTGCGGGCGGCTCCGGCGACGGTGTGGAACGGGGCGCTGCCTGCGGGTGCCGGCTTCGCTATCGCCCCACTCTGGTTGGGCGGAGACTGGCGGGGCGTGCACTCGCCATGCCCCGCTTGCCACTTAGCTGCCGGGGGTCAATGTACGGGTGACCCGTCGCGCAGTCAGATCGACTTCGGCAATGCTGACATCCTCGTTGAGCACCCAGGCCTTGCGGCTGTCGTGGCTGAACGAGATTGCCTGGCGCGGGCCGCGCAGCCCGCCGATTTCCCCGGCGACCTTGAAGTCCGGCAGGGAAACGATCGTCATGGAGTTGCCCTTGAGGTTGCCGCTATACAGAAAACGCCCGTCCGGCCTCAGCGCCGCACCGTAAGGGTCGCTGCCGACCTTGACGTTGCGCCGCACGTAGCGTCCCTCGACATCCACTTCGGCCAGCGTGTCGCTGCCGCTGTTGGCGGCATACAGCGTCTTGCCGTCGTGGGAGATGGCGATGGCGCGGATCTTGTTGAATCCGCCGATCTCGGCCAGGGTTTTGTAGCCGGTGGGGTCGACCACGCTGATCTTGTCGCCCAGGAAGTTGGTCACGAACAGCGCCTTGTCGTCCGCCGAGAGCTTGATGCCCTGCCGGGGTTGGGCAAAGCCCGTCATGATGGCGAGCGGTTGCAGCGTGGCGGGGTCGAAGGCGGTGACCGTGCTCGTGGCCTGGTTGTTGACGAACAGCCGCGAGCCGTCGCGGCTCAGCGTGGTGCCGAAGGCGCCGGGGCCGACGGCCATGGAGGCGGAGCGCGTCAGCGAGGCGCTGTCCCATTTTTCGATGGTGCCCTTGGTGCTGTCCGAGATGTAGAAGGACTGGCCATCCGGCGAGAACAGGATGTTCCGGGGCGAGATGAAGCCTTCCAGCGCCTGCCGCATTTTGCCGGAGCGCAGATCGTAGACGTAGACCTTGTCGCTGTCGCTCTTGGCGGCCAGGGCGAGGGTTTCGGCTGGGTTGACGGCCAGGGTGTTGTTGCGGATCTGGCCGTCGAAAGCCGGCGCGGCGTGCGCCAGCCCGGTCAGCAAAAGGGCGGCCAATACGGCGTAAGGTTTTTTTTCTTGGGGCATGAGAATCGTCTCTTCGCGGGTGGGGGACTGGGGCGGATTAGTCCCGGATCAGGTGCCAGACGTTCTTGACGTTGTCTCCCAGGGTGTCGCCTGCCGCCTGGTCTTTCGCGAAGTAATACAGGGGCTTGCCCTTGTACGCCCATTGCCTGGTGCCGTCATCGCGGGTGATGACGGACAGCTCGCCTGCCGCGCTGGCAGCATTATCCGCGTGCAGCGGAGGCCAGATGGCGGGGCATTCACCGTTGCAGGCGCTCTTGCCGCTACCGGCCACGTCCTTGTCGAAGGTGTAGAGCGTCATGCCGCGCGTGTCGGTCAGCACGCCCTGGGTCTTGGCGACCGGAGCATCGCCGGCCCAGGCCATGCCTGTGATCAGAAAAAACAGACTGCTTGCTGCCAGATTCCAACGTTTCATCGTATTCCCGTGGGGTTGAGGGTGGTTGGGGAAGGAGCATGGCCGCCTCCGGGAGGAGACGGCCACGCCTATTTGCGAGCTGCGCGCTACGGCGCCGGGCTAGCCGTCAGACCTTGCCTTTCCAGGGCACCAGCACGCGCTCCAGGTAGCGCATCAGCAGGTCGAAGGTGAAGGCGAACAGACCGATCACGATCACGCCCATGATCACCACGTCGCTGGCGAGAAACTCGGCGGCGTTGAGCACCATGAAGCCGAGGCCACGGGTCGAGGCCACCATTTCGCCGGCGACCAGCGTGGTCCAGCCCACCCCGATGCCGATGCGCATGCCGGTGAAGATTTCCGGCAGTGCCGACTTGAGGATGACGTGGCGGATTACCTGCATGCGCGAGGCGCCCATCGAGTAGGCGGCGTGGATCTGCTCGATCGACACCGAACGCACACCCGAACGCGCCGAGATGGCCATCGGGGCGAAGATGGCGAGGAAGATCAGGTAGACCTTGGAGAACTCGCCGATGCCGAACCAGATGATGACCATCGGCAGGTAGGCGAGCGGCGGCAGCGGACGGTAGAACTCGATCGGCGGATCGAACACACCGCGTGCCACGCGGCTCACCCCCATCAGCACGCCGATCGGGATGGCGGTAACGCAGGCCAGGGCAAAGGCACCGAACACGCGGTACAGGCTGGTCTGGGTATGCTCGAGCAAGGTGGCGTTGGCGAAGCCCTCGGTCGACACCAGAATGAACTTGTCGTACACCGCTTGCGGCGACGGCAGGAACAGCGGGGACACCCAGCCGGTGGCGGTCACCAGCACCCACAGCGAGAACAGCAGGGCGACGGTGACGAAGCTGATGAGACCGCTGCTGCCCTGGCCGGGGGCGCCGAATTGCTCGCCGGGGCGCACCGATTTCTTGCTGAACAGTTTCGATAACATGCTTGGACCGTCGTGGTGCTTGGCTGGATGGCTGCTCAGCGAGATCGAACCGCGCTGACGGCCGAGAGAGACTTTCGGGTCGTGTTTCTTAGACATGGGACACCTCTTTCGCTTCGGCGGCGCGCTCGTCGCCATAAATGATGCCAAGCACGGTTTCACGCATCTTGATGAAGTCGGGGCTGGACTTGATCGTCCTGGCGTCGCGGCACTCCAGGAAGCGACGGTTGAAGTCGAGCTCGTAGGTGTGGGTGATGCGGCCCGGGCGCGGCGACATGACGATCAGCCGGCTGGCGAGGAACAGGGCTTCTTCGACGCTGTGCGTGATGAAGAAGAACATCTTCTGCGTTTCCTGCCAGACATCGAGCAGCAACTCCTGGATGGTTTCGCGGGTGAGGGCGTCCAGTGCCGCCATCGGCTCGTCCATCAGCAGCATGGCCGGGTTGCAGGTGAGCGCCCGGGCGATGCCCACGCGCTGCTGCATGCCGCCGGAGAGCTGGTAGATCATGTGGCTGTGGAAGTCCTGCAGGCCCACCAGTGCCAGGTTCTTGGCGGCCAGCGCACGCCGTTTTTCCTTGCTCACGCCTTGCAGCTTGAGGCCGAATTCGGTGTTTTCCATCACGTTGAGCCAAGGCAGCAGGGCGTGTTTCTGAAACACGACGCCGCGGTCAGAACCCGGGCCCATGACCTTGTTGCCGCCGAGCGTGATGCTCCCTTCGGAGGGGGAGATGAAGCCCGCCATCAGGCTCAGCAAGGTGGTCTTGCCGCAACCGGACGCACCCAGTGCCACCACGAAGTCGCCGCTCTTGATGGAGAGGTTGATGTTGTCGAGCGCATGGACCTGCTCGCCCGGGCGCCGACCCGGGTAGCGCACGCTGACATTGCTGACGTTAAGCTCTTGCATGAGAGTTCTCCTCAGATCTGGTTCGGTGCTTTGGGATGCTGCCCGGGCCGGTACGGTGCCTCGGCCCGGGCGTCCCGTGCCGTGCGCTTATTGTTTTTGCTTGAGTGCGGCTTCGGCGTACTTCGAGGTGACGAAGGCGCTGTAGTCCGGGGCCAGCGCGTCGATGCGCTTCTGCTCCTTGAGGAATTCAGCCGTCGCCTTGAGTGCCTTTACGGCACCGCCGGTCTTGCCGCCACCAAGCCAGGCGGGGGAGATCTGTTGTTGGAGGGTCGGATAGGCGTAGAGCTTGATCGCGTCGGCCGCGTCTTTGGAGGTGCCGCCCAGCATCTTGGCCATGGTCTTGGCCTGGGCGGAGTCGGTGCCCCAGGCTTGCGGGTTGGCACGGAAAGCGGCGTCGGCGTTGGCGATGGCCTTGGTGAAGCTCGCCATGAAGGCCGGGTTGGCGTCGGCCCAGGCGCGGCTCACCGCGATGCCGTCGAAGGTGGCCTTGCCTTTCTTGGACAGCTCACCGGAGGTGATCAGCACCTTGCCGCTCTGCTTGATGCGCGCCAGTGCCGGGTCCCAGACGTAGGCCGCGTCGATGTCGCCGCGCTCCCACGCCGCGGCGATCTGGTTGGGCTGCATGTTGAGGATTTCCAGTTCGCTCGGTTTGATGCCCCAGAGGTTGAGCGCGAACATGGTGTGGAAGTGGGTGGTGGAGACAAAAGGAACGCCGAGTTTCTTGCCCTTGAGGTCGGCCGGCTTGGTGATGCCGGAACCGTTGCGCACTACCATGGCTTCGGCTTCGTTGATGTCGTCGAGAATCCAGAACAACTGCAGCGGCAGGCCGCGGCTTACGGCGGCGGCGAGCGGGCTGGACCCGATCACGCCGATCTGTACGTCACCCGACGCCATGGCGGTTCCGACCTTGGCGCCCGATTCGAACTGGCGCCAGTTGATCTTGTAACCGGTGGCTTTTTCGGCCGAGCCATCGGCGATCACGGTCAGCAACGGACCGGCGATCTGCTGATAGGCGATGGTGACTTCCTTCTGTTCGGCGTGTGCCATGCCGCCGGCGCCGAGCGCGAGCAGGGTTGCCGACAACGTGAGAACCTTCTTGAAACTGCGTGCTCCGTACATGTCTTTCTCCATCGTAATAAGAAATTATTATATTTACCGGCATTTATATGCCATATGGATTGCAGCAGGGCGATTCAGTAAGGCCGATCTGACAGTGTTTGTCGGGCATCGAATCAGCTCGATGCCGCCATGGGGCGTACTCCTTTCTTTACTGGGCGCCACGTCTCGCCTGAGACGTGGCGGCGGTCAGGCGCCCGGCAGGGGCCGGGCGATCGGCGAATGGCGCCTAGATGACTTCGTCCTTGAGGTGATACCAGCGGTACAGCCACCATTGGCCGAAGCGGCGGAAGGGGGCGAACAGTTCCGATTCCACCACTTCGCGCACGTTCGGGAACGGCAGCTTGGAGCGGAAGATCGGCAGCTCCGGGGTGCTCTTGCCGGCGATGCTGGCGGCCAGGCGGCGGCCGGCCTGCGCCGAGTACATGACACCGTTGCCGCCGTAGCCGAGGGCGTAGTAGATCGTCTGCTTCGGGTCCGGCTGGTAGATGCGTGGCATCATGTCGTGGCTGACGTCGACCCAGCCCCACCAGGAGTAGTCGATCTGGATGCCTTCCAGCGCGGGAAACTTGCGGTGCAGGTCACGGATCAGGAACTGCTTGTACTTGTCCTCGGGCGCATCGTTGCCGGTGATGGCGCTGCGGCTGCCGATCTGTACCCGGCCATCCGGCATCAGGCGGTAGTAGTGGCGCAGGATGCGGGTGTCGGTGATGACCTGCGTGGTGCGGAAGTTGCAGGCATCGATCTCGGCTTGCGTCAGCGGACGGGTGACGATCGAGTTGGACAGGATCGGCAGCAGGCGGTTTTTCAGCTGCGGATGCAGCCCCTGCGAGGTGTAGCCGCCGGTGGCGATGCCGACGGCGCGGGCCCGTACGATGCCGCCCGGCGTCTTGAGGTAATGCACGCCGTTGCGGGTCTCCCAGCCCATGACCGGGCTCGAGGGGTGCACCTTGGCGCCGAGCGCGCGCGCCTTCTTCAGGTAGCCGAAGGCGAGCTTGCCGGCGTGGATGCCGATCCCTTCCGGCTCGTGCATGGCGCCGGCGGCTTCCTTGTCGTCGACGTATTCACGCTTGACGGTGTCGGCGTCGAGGATGCGGGCGTCGTAGTTGAACACCTCGCGCAGGATCTTGGCTTCCTTCTCCAGCGCCGGCATGGCCTTGGGCCGGTGGGCGATGTAGAGGTGGCCGCCCGGCTGCGGGTCGCAGTCGATGTCCTTGATCAGGTCCTTGAAGGTTTCCATGCCGGCGCAGACTTCCTCGTGCATGCGCAGCGCGGTGTCGAGGCCGTAGCGGGCGATCCATTGCGAGCGCTTGAGACGGCCCGAGGCGCATTGGGCCTGGCCGCCGTTGCGGGTGCTGCAGCCCCAGCTGACGCGGTTGGCCTCGAGCACGGTGGCCTTGATGCCGTATTCCTGGGCGAGGAAGATCGCGGTGGTGAGGCCGGTGAAGCCGGAGCCGATGATGGCGACGTCGACGTCGATGTCGTGGGTGATCGGGCCGTCATCGGGCGGCGGGTCGCCGGCGGTACCGATCCAGTAGGTCGGGGCGTAATCGCGGCCCTGGCCCGGGGTGCTGGCGACCAGCGGGTCGTAGGCCGGGTCGTAGGCGGTGGAAGGGCCGGTGGCGCGGCCCGTGTTCACCGCGCGCTTTTGGGTAAGGGTATCCATGCTCGGACTCCTCGATGTTGACGCGATGTGAGTCCGGGCTCAGTTGCCGGCGTGGGCGACCGGCGGGCGGTCTTTGCGGTAGGCGTTTTTCACCGCAATCTTGCCGTCACGGAAGGTGAAGACGTCGACCATGCGTGCCTCGATGCGGGTGCCGTCGGCCTTGGTGCCGCTGAAGGTGGATTCGCTGACGCCGCGATCGCCGTGAACGAAGTGATCGCCGTCGAGCCAGGCGGCGTCGGGGAAGGTTTGCCAGGCGAGCTGGAAGCCTTCGCGCACCGCTTCGCGACCGTGGAACGTCCGGCCGAGCAGGTCGGGGCCGGCCACGGCGTGGAATTCGCAATCGTCGGCCATGAAGCTCATCAGGGCGTCGATATCGTGGCGGTTCCAGGCGTCGCTGAAGGCCCGCAGAAATTCGGCGGTCACTGGGGTATTGGACATCGTGTTCTCCTAAGCAGTTCTGATGTTGTGGGTGGTCCGTGTCGCTGTGGCGGCGAGCGCCGCGCAGGTGGACCACTGCATTTGACGACTTCAGATTAGTGAGCTGGAGGGCGATGCAGTAGGGCCAGTTCGGTTAAATCGTTTGGGCCAGTTTGGGCCAGACGGCGCCGCGTGGTTGGCGTGTCGGCAGGCGGTGCCGGGAGGTAAACAGGGCATGCCAGCACCCCGGTGGCGACGGGGGCGCAACCGGGGCGGCGGCAAGGGGGCGTGGCGCCCGGATCAGTGCGGGCGGGTCGGTTTCAGGCGGCGCAGGACCTCGGCCAGGGTGCGGACACCGGGTTCGATCTTCTCGATCGGGATCGACGAGAAGCCCAGGCGGAAGCAGTTGCGCGGCATGGCGGTCTTCATGAAGAAGACGTTGCCGGGCTCGATCAGCACGCCGTTTTCTTCGGCGCGTTGGGCCAGTTCCTCGGCGTCGAGCCAGTCCGGCCCGACGATCCAGCACGAGGCGCCGCCCGAGATCGGCACCGGGTGGACTTCGGGCAGGTGGCGCGCCAGCGCGTCGGTGAGCACCTGGGCCCGTTCCCGGTACGCCGCGGACAGCCGGCGGTGGTGCGAATCGTAATGCCCGAGCGAGAGGAACAGGGCGAAGGCGCGTTGGATGTAGGCCGAGGGGTGGCGCAGCATCAGCCGGCGGATGCCGCGCAATTCGGCGATCAGCTCGGCGGGGCCGACGATGTAGCCGATGCGCAGGCCCGGCGCGAGGTTCTTGGACAGGCTGCCGACGTAGATGACGCGATTGTTGCGGTCGAGGCTTTTCAGCGTCGGCGTGAGGTCGCCCTGGAAGCGGCTCTCGCTTTCGTAGTCGTCCTCGATCAGCACGAAGTCGGCTTCTTCGGCCATCTGCAGCAAGGCCTGGCGCCGCGCCAGCGGCATGGTCACCGTGGTCGGGCACTGGTGGCCGGGGGTGACGTAGACGTAGTCGCAGTTGTGCAACGCGCCGCTCACCATGAGGCCTGCTTCGTCGATCGGCAGCGGCTGCAGGTGGCCGGTGCGGCTGCCGAAGATGTTGCGCGCGTCCGGATAGCCCGGGTCCTCCACGCCGACCGGGGTGTCGGGGCTGACCAGCAGATCGGCAAGCAGATAGAGCGCCTGTTGCGCGCCGACGGTGATGACGATCTCGTCGGCCGACGCCCACACCCCGCGCCGCGGCAGCACCCGGGTGCGGATCTGCTGTACCAGCAAATCGTCGTCGCGCAGGATCATGTCTTGCGCCCACTCGTGGATGTCGAGCACGCTGAGCGCCTTCAGGCTGCACTCGCGCCAGTCGGCGGTGGGAAACAGGATGGGGTCGTACTGGCCGTAGATGAACGGGTAGGGGTAGTCCTGCCAGTTGGCGCGCTTGACGATGTTGCGCTGTCGGGTAGGGCGGAACACGAAGCGCCGCTCCCAGTCCGGGCCGTCGGCCGGGGGGCGGTCGTGCGGGGTGGTCTGGGCGGGGAGGCGTCCGGCGAGGATGTCGGCGTTGACGAAATAGCCGCTGCGCTCGCGCGACACCAGGTAGCCTTCGTCGACCAGCTGCTGATAGGCCAGCACCACGGTATTGCGCGCCACGCCGAGCTGGGCCGACAGCTCGCGGCCGGACGGCAGGGGGATGCCGACCGGCAACTGGCCGTCGAGGATGGCCGAGACCAGCATCTGGCGAATATTGCCTTGCAGGCTCATGCCGCTCTTCGCGTGTTGCTGGAAAAGCTGGTTCCACATGGTGCCGGTCAACTTGGTGCTCATCGTTCCTTCTCTGTGACGGTGCCGTTTCAACATATCACCCTGCTTGTAGACTAAGTGATTGTCTGCTGTTTGGCGATGGCCGCCCCATGGGATGGGGAGGGCTTCCGTTGGCGATGGGGCCGTGCCGCTGCCCGTGGCGCCACCGTCGCGGGTCGGGTAGGGGCATGAGGCGGCTCCCGGCTCGGCCCGTCAGCGCGAGGCGAGGATGGCGCGGGCCGCTGCGTCCGGCGCCGGGGCATCGAACAGTCCGCCGATGACGGCCAGCATGTCGACCCCGGTTTGCCAGGCGAGCGCGGCGTTGGCCGGGGTGATGCCGCCGATCGCCACGCACGGCACCTCCAGCGGCGGCAGCGCGGCAAACAGCGAGAGCGGGGCAGAGATCGCCTCCGGCTTGCTGCGCGAGGGGAACAGCGCACCGAAGGCGACGTAGCTGGCGCCGTTGCCGACCGCTTGCACCGCCAGCGCCGGTTGGTCGTGGCAGGTAGCGCCGATAATGGCGTTCGGGCCGAGGCGCTGGCGTGCGGTACAGATGCTGGTGTCGCTCTGCCCGAGGTGGACGCCGTCGGCGCCGATTTCTTCGGCCAGCCCCACGTCGTCGTTGACGAGGAACCAGGCGCCGTGCCGGCGGCACAGCGCCTGGATGGCCGTGGCCTGCTCCCGGCGCAACGCCGCATCGTGCGATTTGTTGCGGTACTGCACCAGGCTGGCGCCGCCCGCCAGCACGGCGGCGACGCGCGGCAGCAGCCAGGCGCTGTCGCTGGTGTCGGGGGTGACGGCGTAGAGTCCGTCGAGCCAGACCGGGCGGGTGGGCCGTTGCGTTGCGTTATTCACCGTGGCGTGCCCCCTCATCCGCCGCGCGCCGGGGCGATCATGCCGCTGGTGGGCGAGCTGGATTCGGCGCTGTAGAGCTTGCGCGGCATGCGCCCGGCCAGGTATGCCTCGCGCCCGGCCAGTACGGCGTGTTTCATTGCGCTCGCCATCAGCACCGGCTGGCGGGCGTGGGCAATCGCCGAATTCATCAGCACCGCGTCGCAGCCCAGCTCCATGGCGATTGCAGCATCCGAGGCGGTGCCGACCCCGGCATCGACCAGCACCGGCACCTTGGCGTTGTCGATGATCAGACGCAGGTTCCACGGGTTGAGGATGCCCATGCCGGAGCCGATGATCGAGGCCAGCGGCATCACCGCGACGCAGCCGATCTCCTCCAGACGCTTGGCCTGGATCGGATCGTCCGAGCAGTAGACCATGACGTCGAAGCCTTCCTTCACCAGCGTTTCCGCTGCCTTGAGCGTTTCCGGCATGTTCGGGTAGAGATTGCTCGGGTCGCCCAGCACCTCGAGCTTGACAAGGGGATGGCCGTCGAGCAGCTCGCGCGCCAGGCGCAGCGTGCGCACCGCATCCTCGGCGGTGTAGCAGCCGGCGGTGTTGGGCAGCAGGGTGTAGCGCGACGGCGGCAGTACGTCGAGCAGGCTCTGCTCGCCGGGATGCTGGCCGATGTTGGTGCGGCGGATCGCCACGGTGACGATCTCGGCGCCGGCGGCGTCCACCGCCTCGCGGGTTTCGGCGAAGTCCTTGTACTTGCCGGTGCCGACCAGGAGGCGCGAGGAATAGGTTTTGCCGGCGATGATGAGCGGGTCGTTCATGTCGAGTTCCTTCGGTAACGGGCGGACGTCAGGCAGTGCGTGGCGGGATCAGCCGCCCCCCACCGCGATGATGATTTCGAAACGGTCGCCCTCGGCGAGGCGGGTGTCGTCGTAGCGGCTGCGCGGCAGGATGTCGCCGTTGTGCTCGATGGCGACGCGCCGCCCCTGCAGCTCGAGCCGTTCGAGCAGCTGGCGCACCGTGAGCGAGGTGGCGAGCTCGGTGGGCTCGCCGTTGACCAGAACGGTAGTCATGTCGGGTATCTCCAGGTGAGGTGGGGGAGTGGACGCGGGGCGTGCCAGGTGGCGAAGCTGGGCTTCGGCCAGGCTTGGCGGCCCCCGCGCTCACACCTTGTCGTACAGCTTGGCACCGCCCTTGACGAACTCGATCGACTTCACCTCCATGCCCTTGGCCAGCGCTTCCTCTTCGGCCAACCCCTGCTGCGCGGCGAAGTCGCGCACGTCCTGGGTGATCTTCATCGAGCAGAAATGCGGGCCGCACATCGAGCAGAAGTGCGCCACCTTGGCGGAATCCTTCGGCAGCGTCTCGTCGTGGAACGAGCGCGCGCGGTCCGGATCGAGCCCGAGGTTGAACTGGTCTTCCCAGCGGAACTCGAAGCGTGCCTTGGACAGCGCGTTGTCGCGGATCTGCGCACCGGGGTGGCCCTTGGCGAGGTCGGCGGCGTGCGCGGCCAGCTTGTAGGTGATGATGCCTTCCTTGACGTCGTCCTTGTTCGGCAGACCGAGGTGCTCCTTCGGCGTGACGTAGCACAGCATCGCGGTGCCGTACCAGCCGATCTGCGCGGCGCCGATGGCCGAGGTGATGTGGTCGTAGCCGGGGGCGATGTCTGTGGTGAGGGGGCCCAGGGTGTAGAACGGCGCCTCGTGGCACCACTCCAGTTCCTTGTCCATGTTCTCCTTGATCAGCTGCATCGGCACGTGGCCCGGGCCTTCGATCATCACCTGCACGTCGTGCTGCCAGGCGATCTGGGTCAGTTCGCCCAGCGTCTTCAGTTCACCCAGTTGCGCCGCGTCGTTGGCGTCCCACACGGTGCCCGGACGCAGGCCGTCGCCGAGGGTGAAGGCCACGTCGTAGGCCTTCATGATTTCGCAGATTTCCTCGAAGTGGGTGTAGAGGAAGTTTTCCTTGTGATGCGCCAGGCACCACTTGGCCATGATCGAGCCACCGCGGCTGACGATGCCGGTCATGCGGTTGGCGGTCATCGGCACGTAGCGCAGCAGTACGCCGGCGTGGATGGTGAAGTAGTCCACCCCCTGTTCGGCCTGCTCGATCAGCGTGTCCTTGAAGATTTCCCAGGTCAGGTCCTCGGCCTTGCCGTTGACCTTCTCCAGCGCCTGGTAGATCGGCACGGTGCCGATCGGCACCGGGCTGTTGCGCAGGATCCACTCGCGCGTCTCATGGATGTTCTTGCCGGTGGACAGGTCCATGATGGTGTCGGCGCCCCAGCGGATGCCCCAGGTCATCTTGTCGACTTCTTCCGAGATGGACGAGGTGACGGCGGAGTTGCCGATGTTGCCGTTGATCTTCACCAGGAAGTTACGGCCGATGATCATCGGCTCGGATTCCGGGTGGTTGATGTTGTTCGGGATGATGGCACGGCCGGAAGCGACTTCCTGGCGCACGAATTCCGGGGTGATCTCCTCGACGGTGAGCGCACCGAAGTTCTGGCCCGGGTGCTGGCGCGTCATCAGCTCCAACAGGCGCGCGTTGTTCTTGCCGCCGGCGCCCTTCAGGCTCTCGACATAGGCGGCGCGGTTCTGGTTCTCGCGGATGGCGATGTATTCCATCTCCGGCGTGATGATGCCCTTGTTGGCGTAGTGCATCTGGGTCACGTTACAGCCCGGCTTCGCCTTGCGCGGCTGGCGCGTCAGGTTGAAGCGCAGCTCGTCGAGCTTGGCGTCGGCCTCGCGCGCGCGGCCGTATTCGGACGACAGGCCGGCGAGCTGCTCGGTGTCGCCGCGCTCCTCGATCCAGGCGGCGCGCAGCGCGGCCAGGCCATTGCGCACGTCGATCTTCACGGCCGGGTCGGTGTAGGGGCCGGAACAGTCGTAGACGTAGATCGGCGGGTTCTGTTCGCCGCCGAACTGGGTGGGGGTGTCGGCCTGGCTGATCTCGCGCATCGGCACGCGGATGTCGGGACGGGAGCCTTCGACGTAGATCTTGCGGGAATTGGGCAGCGGCTGGATGGCGGCTTGGTCCACCACCATTTCGGTGTTCAGATTGGTTGGCGCGTTCATGGTCATCCTCGTTTATTCATCTAGTCATCAGGCGGCGAAGACACGGCTCAGGTACACCACCAGCAGCATGTAGCCGGCAATGAAGATGGCCTCGCTGCTCATCAGTACGATCGGCTTCCAGCCCAGTTCCGCCAGCTTTTCCAGTGAGGTCTTGACGCCGAGGGCGGCAATCGAGGTCACCAGGCACCAGCGCGACAGCGTCGAACTCGCCTCCACCAGCTGGTGCGGCAGCCAGCCCATGCTGTTGAGTCCAGCCAGTCCGGCAAACACCACCAGGAACAGCGGCAGGATCGGGGTCTTGCTGCCGGCCGTGGCGGTTTTCTTGCGCTCGGCGTGGAAGGTCAGCGCCAGGATCACCACCACCGGCATCAGCATGGCGACACGGAACATCTTGGCCAGCGTGGCGGCATCGCCCACTTCCGGCGAAATGATCAGGCCGGCACCGACCACCTGGGCAACGTCATGGATCGAACCGCCGAGGAACAGTCCGGCTTCCGCCGTGGTGAGGCCGACGTTCTTGACGATCAGCGGGTAGAGCACCATCGCCACGGTGGAGAAGATCGCGATGCCGATCGCGGTGAGCAGCGTATAACGCTCGTTTTCCCGCGTGGCCGGCAGGGTGGAGGAGATCGCCAGCGTGGCCGAGATGCCGCAGATGCCGGTGCCACCGCCGGAGAGCAGCCCCAGCATCGAGGGTAGGCCGAGCAGCCGCGCCATCAGGATGCCAAAGCCGATGGTCAGGCCGACCGCGCCGATCAGCGCGCCCACCCCGACCAGGCCGAGGTCGCTGACGTCGCTGGCGACGATGCGCGCGCCGAGCAGGGCCACGCCGAAGCGCACCAGCTTCTTGGCCGACAGCTCAATGCCGGGCTGGCATTTCTCGGAATCCGCCAGGAAGTGGAAGGCGATGCCGATCAGCAAGGCGTAGAGGAATTGCGGGCCGCCGTAGTGCTCGGACACGAAGGTGGCGGCGACGGCGATGACGCCGCAGAGCATGACGCCGGGAAGGAGGGTCCGGGTCTGGGCGAACATCACAGGCTGGGCGAGACTGCTGGGGGGAATCATCGTGTGGGTCTCCGGTGATTGACTTCGGTTTAGCGCGCTGTATCCGAGCCCGTAGCCAAGCGGCTGGGAGGGGACGGCCCGGCGGGGGCAGGGCTGACACGCTCGGACTGGCTGGAGTGGTTAGCGCGCAAATAACAAAAAACGGTACAAAAAATTCCGTATATTGTTTTTTGAAAAACTATAAGTCGCTCAACCGGAGAATGCAACAGTAAATTTCAAATATCGGTACAAAAAGTACTGATATTTTGTTTTAAGAGGGGGAAAGGCAGCGGGCCGCCGAGGTGGTGCCGGCGGCCCGCTGGAAGGGGAGGGGTTAGAGCTTGGTGAAGTCGGTCGACGCTTCAGCCAGGGAGATCGCCGGGGCATTCCGGCGGCAGATCTGACGCACCACGTAGCCCACCAGCAGGAAGCCGAGGCTGGCCACGCCCAGCAGCAGCGGCGTGCGCTGATCGGGGATGAAGGCCATGGCCACCACGATGCCGATCATGCCGGCGATGGCGAGGTAGGTCAGGTAGGGATAGGCCCACATCTTCACGCGCAGGCGTTCCGGGGCCTCGCGTTCGAGGCGGGCGCGCAGGCGCAGCTGGGAGATGGCGATCAGGATGTAGACGAAAATGGCGACCGTGCCGTAGGAATCGACCAGGAAGGAAAACACCGTATCCGGCGACACGTAGGACATCACCACCGCCGCGTAGCCGAACAGCGTGGCAAACAGGATGGCGCGCACCGGCACGCCGTTGCGGGTCAGCTTGGCCAGCGATTTGGGCGCGTCACCACGCTTGGTCAGGGCAAACAGCATGCGCGACGACGCGTACAGGCCGGAGTTGAGGGCCGACAGCACGGCGGTCAGCACCACGGCGTTCATGATCTGCGCCGCGGCCGGGATGCCCATCGCGTTGAGCGCGCTGACGTACGGGGTGGCGATGCCGGCCGAATTCCACGGCACCAGGCAGACCACCAGCAGCACCGAGCCGACGTAGAAAACCAGCACCCGGGTGATGACGGAGCTGGTGGCCCTGGCGATGGCTTTTTGTGGCTCGGCGGTTTCCGCGGCGGCGATGGTGACGATCTCGGCGCCGAAATAGAAACCGGTTGCCGCCACCGCCCCGGTCAGCACCGGCACCCAGCCGTGCGGGGCAAAGCCACCGTGCGCGGTCAGGTTGCTGACGTTGAGGCTCGCTCCCGGCCACATGCCGAGTACGTACAGGCTTGCCAGGAACAGGAACACGACGATGGCGCCGACCTTGATCGAGGAGAACCAGAACTCGAATTCACCGAACGACTTCACCGAGATCAGGTTGGTCAGGGTGAGCGTCACCAGCAAGGTCAGACTGATGATCCAGGTCGGCATGTCGGGCAGCCAGTAACGCACCAGGTTGGCCCCGGCGACCGCTTCGAGCGCCACCACGATGACCCAGAAGTACCAGTACATCCAGCCGGTGAGGAAGCCGGCCAGCTCGCCCACGGCCGGGCGGTCGTGCCAGGCCTCGCGGGCGTATTCATAGAAGGAGCCGCCGGTTGGCAGGGCGACGGCCATTTCCCCCAGCATGCGCATGACTAGCACCACGAGCAGGCCGGTGATGAGGAAGGAGAGAATGGCGGCGGGGCCGGTGGCCTTGATCACCACGCCGCTGCCGACAAACAGACCCGCGCCAATCACACCACCGAGTGCAATCATGGTCATGTGGCGCTGCTTCAGGCTGTGCTGGAGCCCGTTTGAATGCTGCTGGTTGCCTATCACTTTGATATATCTCCGTATTTCTCTATTGTAGGACGCCACGGTTTATTCAGTTGTAAGGGTTGGCAGGGCGCGAGCGCTGCCACCGGTCCGTGGTCGTTCAGGTCGTGTGACTGTCCGTGCTGCCGGGTCGTGGAGGTATCCGGGCAGCCGGGGTGGTTATCTCGGTTCTGGTTTGCCTTTCAGAAATGATGAGGTCGCCGCGGCGGTGAGGCGGAGCGGACCGTGAGTCGTACACTGCCTGCGACACGGTCCGCTTGTCTTCACTTTTTCGCGTCAGCGCGGTGGTTGATCAAACGTAATCCTTGTACTTGTCGAGGAATCGAACCGGTTTGGAGAGGGCATCGCGGCGGAAGGGGTCGCCCAGCTCGCGAGTGCACATGATCTCGATGATGCAGGTCTTGCCGTGATTCATCTGCAGGTCGATGGCCTTCTTCAGGGCCGGGCCGACATCCTCGAGACGGTCCACGGTGATGCCCTCCGCGCCCATGGCGCGGGCGATCTCGGCGAAGCTCTGGTTGTCGAGCTCGCCGGCGACGAAGCGGCGGTTGTAGAAGTCGACCTGGTTCTTCTTCTCCGCCCCCCACTGGCGGTTGTGGAACACCACGGCGGTGACCGGGATGTTGTGACGCACGCAGGTCATGGTCTCCATCAGACTCATGCCCCAGGCACCGTCACCGGCGTAGGACACCGCCGGGCGATGCGGCGCCGCCACCTTGGCGCCGATGATGGTCGGGAAGGCGTAGCCGCAATTGCCGAAACTCATCGCCGCGAAGAAACTGCGCGGCTTCTCGAAGCGCAGGTAACTGTTGGCCACCGAATTGATGTTGCCGATATCGGTCGACACCATCACATCCTCCGGCATCGCCTTCTCCAGCTCGCGCAACACCTGGCGCGGATGCAGGAACTCACCACCTGAGAATGGCCGCTCCTGAGCATTCTGCTCGATCATGTCGAGGCTGAACGGATCGCGCTCGTGCGTCCACTCGTCCAGCTCCTTCTCCCAGGCCGCCTTCTCGGTCGCGATCTTGTCGGCACGCTCGGCACGGGTCGCATCGCAGGCCAGGGTGCGGTTGGCCAGACGCTGCGTCAGCGCCACCGCCGCCGCCTTGGCATCGCCGCAAATGCCCACCGAAATCTTCTTCACCAGGCCCAGCATCTTGTTGTCGGCATCGATCTGGATGATCTTCGCGTTCTTCGGCCAGTAATCCATGCCATGCTGCGGCAGCGTGCCGAACGGCCCCAGGCGCGAGCCCAGCGCCACCACCACGTCCGCCTGCGCCATCAGCTTCATCGCCGCCTTCGAGCCCTGGTAGCCCAGCGGACCGCACCACAGCGGATGGCTGGCCGGGAACGAATCGTTGTGCAGATAGCTGTTCACCACCGGCGCCCCCAGGCGCTCCGCCAACGCCTTACACTCCTCGACGGCATCGCCCATCACCACGCCGCCGCCGGAAATGATCACCGGGAACTTGGCCTGCGCCAGCAACTCCGCCGCCTCGTTCAGGCTCTGCTCGCCGCCGGCACCGCGATCCAGACGCGAGGGCTTGGGGATCTCGGCGGTGATCTCGCCGTAGAAATAATCGCGCGGGATATTAAGCTGGGTCGGGCCCATCTCGCTCATGGCGCGGTCGAAGCAACGGCCGGTGTACTCCGCCATGCGGGCCGGGTGCGTGACATGTCCCTGGTACTTGGTGAATTCCTGGAACATCGGCAACTGGTTACACTCCTGGAAGCCGCCCAGGCCCATGGTCATGGTGCCGGTCTCCGGGGTCACGATCACCACCGGGCTGTGCGCCCAGTAGGCGGCGGCGATGGCGGTCACGCAATTGCTGATGCCCGGGCCGTTCTGGCCGATCACCACGCCGTGGCGGCCGGACACGCGGGAAAAGCCATCCGCCATGTGGGCGGCGCCCTGCTCGTGGACCACCGGGATCAAACGGATACCGGCGGGGGCGAAAATATCCATGGCATCCATGAAGGCCGACCCCATGATGCCGAACATATCGGTCACGCCATTGGCCACCATGGTTTCGACGAAGGCTTCGGAAGGGGTCATCTTGGTGGGGCCGACGGGCACCGTACGGTTGGCTTGCTCGCTCATGCTGACTAGTCTCCTGTGGGTATTATCTCAAAACCGGTACGAAAGATTCCGATATGTGAGACACGATTCAACTCTAGGAGGGTGCATGCGGCAAGTCAACAAGAAAATGCGTAAAACGATACTTGTTGTATCAAAAACAGAAACTGAACTATGATGGAAACGCCATGAACGACACACCACAGACCCCGCGAAGCGAACCGGGCCGGCTCGATGGCGACACGCCGACGCTGCGGCTGTTCGCCCTGCTGGAAGTGATCGCGGAAAAGGACCAGTTCTTCACCCTGCAAGGGCTGGTGGAAGAAACCGGGCTGCCCAAGCCGACGCTGCACCGCATGCTGCAGCAACTGGAAAGCGCCGGGATGCTGCAACGCGACGGCGACGGGCGGCACTACAGCACCGGGGTGCGGCTGCGGCGCATGGCGGAAAACCTGCTGCTCAACAACACCGTGCACGGCGCGCGCCACGCGGTGCTGCGCCAGCTGGTGGAAGAAGTGGGCGAAAGCTGCAACATCACCGCGCTGTCGGGCAGCGAAGTGCTGTACCTGGACCGGGTGGAAACCCCGGCGCCGCTGCGCTTCTACCTGCATCCCGGCTCACGGGTGCCGGCGCACTGCTCGGCCAGCGGCAAGCTGTTCCTGGCGCAGATGAGCCCGAGCCAGCGTCGTCGGCTGTTGGAGCACGTGCCGCTGGAACGCTACACCGCGAAGACGCTGACCGACCTGGCGGCGCTGGAGCGGGAGATCGAGCGGGTGAAGCGGGACGGCTACGCCTGCGACGACGAGGAATTCCTGCCGGGGCTGTTCTGCCTGGCGGTGCTGGTGCCGACGCCGGGAGGCAAGTCCAACACCGGGATTGCGATCCAGGCGCCGGTGCTGCGGGTGACGCCGGACAAGGCGTTGCAGCTGCTGCCGGCGTTGCAGCGGGCGGCGGCGGCCCTGGCCAAGATCGAGGCCGAGGCCCAGGCCGGGGTGGGGCGTGCAGAGGGGCCGGTACTGTCGGACCCGGACTAATGTAAGGAGCGGGTGATGAAGATTATCGTCCTAGGGGCCGGCGTCGTCGGGGTCACGTCCGCCTGGTACCTGTCCCGGCAAGGCCATGACGTCACCGTGATCGACCGCCAGCCCGAGCCGGCACTGGAAACCAGCTTTGCCAACGGCGGCCAGATCTCGGTCTCCCATGCCGAGCCGTGGGCGAATCCCCATGCCCCGCTGAAGGCGCTGCGCTGGCTGGGCAAAGAGGATGCGCCGCTGTTGTTTCGCGTGCGCGCCGACCCGGCCTTGCTGGGCTGGACGCTGCGCTTTCTGCGCGAATGCCGCGCCGACCGTTACAAGCAAAATATGCGGCACGTCGTCGCACTGGCGCTCTACAGCCGGCAGTGCCTGAAACAGCTGGGCAGCGAGCTGGCCGGGCTCCAGTACGACCGGCTGGAGCGCGGCATCCTGCACGTCTACACCGACCACACCGAATACGCCAAAGGAATCCAGGCCGCGAAGCTGCTCGGCGAGTTCGGCTGCGAACGCCGCCCGGTCTCGGCGGCGCAATGTCTCGATCTCGAGCCGGCGCTGGCGCCCCTCGGTGATCGGCTGGTGGGGGGCGACTTCGCCGCCGACGACGAATCGGGCGACGCCCGCCAGTTTACCCGGCAGCTCGCCGAGCACTGCCGCCGTGCCGGGGTGCGGTTTGCCTTCGGCCAACCTCTGGTCCGTCTCGAGACCGAGCAGGGGAGGATTGCGGCGGCGGTCACCTCCGACGGCCAACGCCACGTCGCCGACGCCTACGTCGTGGCGTTGGGGAGCTACGGTCCGGCGCTGCTGCGCCCGCTGGGTATTTCCCTGCCGGTTTACCCGGTCAAGGGCTACTCCGCCACCTTTGCCCTGTCCGAGACGAGCGTCGCCCCCACGGTCAGCCTGATCGACGATGAATACAAGATCGTCTTTTCCCGGCTGGGCAACCGGCTGCGCGTGGCCGGCACCGCCGAGATCGCCGGGTTCAATCACGACCCGAACCCCATCCGCTGCGACCTGCTGGTGCGCCGTACCCGGGAACTGTTCCCGGAACTCAACGATCAAGGCAACCCCGAATTCTGGAGCGGCTTGCGCCCCGTCACGCCGTCCGCGGTTCCCTTCATCGGCCGTTTGCGCTATCCCAACCTCTGGGTCAACACCGGCCACGGCACCCTGGGCTGGACCATGGCGTGCGGCTCGGCCGCCGCGCTCAGCAGTCTCATGGGCGGACGGCAGCCGCCGGTCGATTTTCCGTTTCTGGCTTGAGCCGGCCGGACGGGACGGGTGGCGGCCGCTCTCGGGCTAAAACCCGTAGCGGGCGAGAATGCGGTCGACTTCGCCTTCCTGCTGCAACGTCAGCAACGTGGCATCGAGCCGTTTGATGAAATCGGCCTTGAACGCCGGCGACGCGCGGCGGCTGAAGCCTACGTAGGCTTCTTCTCCCGACAGTTCCGTCACCTCATGCAGCGTGAGCGCATCCAGTTCCGGAAAGTGGGCGGTATCGTCCTTCATGCGCTTCACCGTGTAGCGGATCGACAGGCTGTCGTTGGCGTAGCAGCCGATGCGGTTCAGGGCGAGCTTGCGCAGGTTCACCGCGTTTCCGTTCGCCTCGTCGATCCGTACGGTGTGGTTCCGGCGGGCAGTCACCAGCACCCCGGAGAGGGCGAAGCCGGCGTTGATGCCGATGGTGACGTCGCCGAAGTCGCGCGGGAAGCGCTGGCGCGGCTTGCTCATGGTCCTGTCGTTGCACACCACCACCACGCGTTCGCGGTAGAGCGCGATCGAGTAGGCGTCGATAAAGGTCCGCTCCTCCCGCCGGTAGGGCGGAAACAGCCCGAACGCCTCGCCGCTCTCCAGCATCGACAGCCCTCGCCGCCACGGTGTCGGCACCAGCTCCAGCTGGTAGCGTCCCGTCATCCTGCTGGCGGCCGCCTGCAGCAGCTCGACATAGATGCCTTTGAACTGACCGTTTTCGAGGTAGGCATAAGGGGGGTAGGAGTCGTCCCCGTACAGCACCACCCTCTCACCGGCATGGCAGGACAGCGTCACCAGCAGGGCAGCCAAGGCGGGGCAGGCGCAAGACTTCACGATGATCCTCCCGGAGCCGATTCGCTGACGCGTTGAGTATAGGCGTGGCGGTCCGTCACGGCCGGACAAGAGCAAGCCGGCAACCTGGCGGAAATTCGTCCCGGCGCCGGCGCTAAGGGCGGTGGCCAGTCGCGGGTATGCCAGTAGAAATGCCCGTCAATGGGGGGGGCTTCGGGCGGGTGCGCGCAGGGCAGGCCAGCCTGCCATTTCATGGGCATCGAAAACCGGGTTGATGGCGGGAGTCCACCGTGGATGACGGGACGGTTGCTTCATCGGTCATCCATTTGCCCACCTTACGGCCGGGCCTTCGGGATCTTGAATACCCTTTCGACGGGGTATCCGGGGCGGTCGTAATGGACCACCGCCATTTTGTGATGCTCGCAATCGGTGGGGTCGTGCAGGTAGATGAACGCTTTTAATCCGCCGTGTTTACCGCGCTGGACGGCCCAGGCGAGAATGAAATCATCACTGTCAAACACGGTCGGCAAGTTGTTTGCATGCATGGCAGAGTATCTACAGTCTTGTTGATTGTTTTTAAACTATAGGTAACAGAGATTGATGCCGAATCGGCCGGGCTTGATGTAACGCAAACTTGCGACAATTAGGCGGATTGCCGCTCGACGGCCACAGCCGGACAAGGGCGGTGTCGGCCAGCTTACGCGGTGTGGCGGGAGTACTGGCACAGGGCCATAGCCATGGGATGAGCCGGGATGAACTGGACGAGCGGAGCCGGGCGGGCTGCAGCACTGTTAAACCTTGAGCGATAAGCCGCATCCGGCCAGCTCCAGCATCACCATGTTGATTCTCTGGGTTTGTGAATCATCCGCTTCGGTCGGCAGGATCAGCCGTCCTTCCTGCGAGCCTTTCAAGGGTTTGGCGGTCACGGCGAAGGGATGAAAGCCTACGTACCAGCCCAAACTATTTTTGGCATTGACCCAGCCGCATAGCGAATCTCCATACTGCTCATGGTCAATGGACCATTGCAAATCCCTGAACTGGGCGGAGTCGGGGTCTTTTAGCGAGTCTCGTACAATCTGCAAGTAGGCTGCCTGCTTTTGCTCTCTCTTTTTATCCTGTTCAGTCTTCTGCCGGGCCAGTTCGGCCGCTTTCCGCTCTTGGAGTGGTGAGGACGCTTCGGGTGGAGAGTCGCCACAGGCGACAAGCGAGATCAAGGTCAGGATAACGAGAAATGACGGTGGGGTCTTCACGTCGAATTCCTTATTACATGTGGTGGGCAAGAGCTGCACCGCCTGGACTTGTTCAGGCCGGTCATGGCAGCCTGAGCCCTGCTGTATAACCTCACGATAGCTAAAAAAATCCGGCTCTCAAGCAGGCAAATGGCAGAACCTGGCCCATCTTCCCCGTCAACTCGGGAGGGGTGCTGCTGCACGATGATGTCATGGCCATAGGCCATTTCAGAACGATCCCCGGGTCACGTCCGAACTGTCAGACGCCGTCTCGCTGTCCGGCGGGGTGCTGCTTGCCAAGCCGTCGCGGGTGGCCACCATTTATCCATTGAGCAATAACGTCACCCCTACAACACCACGGTCACGGGTATCGCCAGCGCCGCCATCACGGCGACAGCAACGAGTGGCCCATTGCCCGGGGCGGTACCTGCGCAACAGAGTCCGTGGTGGTCGTGATGGCAGCGGCCGCAACCGCGTTCACGCTGGACGACTGATTTGTGCCGTCTCTTCCAGAAACAACAACGGCCCACTGTATAGTGGGCCGTTTGTTCACATAAGAAAATATCTTAGTGGATGACCGACAAGAGGTGCTTCGGCAGCCAGTCGGCACCACCACGCGGCCAGGCAACCAGCACGCCGCGGGCGTGGTCACATGCGACGACCGTGCCATCACACTTCTCAACATGGCCGTACGGCGCATAATTCACGCGCAAACCAGGCTGAGGTTGAACTTCGTTACTTTGAAAAAGGGACAGAAGGCTGGAGATGATGTATTTCATATTCGAGATTGGACGTGCTGTGGTTTCTAAATCATTGAGCAGATTATAGTTGCCAATTGTGCGGTGCACCATAATGATTGCGACAAATATGTTCGTAAATGAGTATGTCTGTGTAACTTTGCGAATATTTACGCTTGCAACGAAGATGGTTGGATAGTGGCTTGGAAGCGATGAAGGCAAAAGGGCAAGCCGGTGTTGAAGAGATTGAGCGATGGGATGGCCGGGGGCAGGGGCCTGACGAAGCGAAGAGTAAGAAAGGCCGAGAAATCAAAAAGCCGGCTATTCACTCGCGAAGTAGAGCAGGGCTGCCACCGGTGCCACGATGGCGACGGCAAGCGTGCTGTGCCAGCCGAGGCAGGCATAGGTCCAGGCGCCGATCGCCGAACCGGCCGCGCCTCCGGCAAAGAAGATTGCGATGTACAGGCCGTTGAGCCGGCTGCGCACCGCGGCGCCGAGCGTGAAGATGGCGCGCTGGCCGAGCACTAGATTGGCCGAAACGCCCATGTCGAGCAGGATCGCCGTCAACAGCAGCACCGCCAGTGAGCCCCCGGCCATCAGCGGCAACAGCAAAGATACGATGATCAGGCCGAGTGCCAGCACCGTGCCTGGACGGCTCAGGCCGCGATCGGCCAAGCGCCCGGCCAGCGGCGCGGCAATGGCGCCGCTCACACCCGCCAACGAGAACAGCGCGATGCCGGTCTGCGAAAGGTGGAAGCCGTGCGCCAGTTCGAGCGGCACCGTGGTCCAGAACAAACTGAACGCGCCGAATGCGCTGGCCTGGTAGAGTGCACGCCGCTGTAGCACCGGGGTGGTTTTCAGCAAGTGCCACATCGAAACGAGCAGCGCCGCATAGTGCGTTCTGGCGACAGGATGGCGTGGCGGCAGTTTGTACGCCAGTACTGTGGCCAGCAGCACGATTGCGCCGGCCGACAGGGCGAACACCGCATGCCAGCCGAGCAGGTCGGCGATTAGGCTTGAAGTGGGGCGCGCCAGCATGATGCCGAGCAACAACCCGCTCATCACATTGCCGACCGCACGGCCGCGCTCGTGCTCGGGCGAAAAATGCGCCGCCAGCGGCACCAGTACCTGGGCCGATACCGAACTCAAGCCGATCAGCAGTGAAGCCGCCAGAAACAGCGCTGCATGGACAGACAGCGAGGCGATGACCAGCGCACCCGCCGCCACCAGCAGCGAACTCACCGCCAGCCGGCGGTTCTCCATCAGATCGCCGAGCGGCACAATGAACAGCAGCCCTAGACCATAGCCGACCTGCGTCAACGTGACGATTAGCCCGGCTGCTTGCGCAGGCAGGCCGGTTGACACGCTGATCGGCCCGACCAATGGCTGGGCATAATAGAGGTTGGCGACGATTACACCGCAGGCGGTCGCCAACAGTAGGGTCAGCCGCGCCGACAGTGTGGGTGTCGCGGTTTGTGCTGCGGTGCTGCTCATGAGCTTCTTCCCGTATGGAAATGAATATTTCCTAATTGATCAAAAAAAATTAACCGAGCGATTGCATGGCCAAGTCGACCACCTTGACCATCTCGTGCTCGGCCGGGCCGGTTTTGCCGTATACGCGCATACCCTGGATCAGGCAGAGCATGAAGCGCGCCGCGTCGGCGCTGTCAATGCTTGTGGCGATGCTGCCGTCCGCCTGACCGCGCTCGATCAGTTCGCGCAGTACTTGCTGGCGCAGTTGGAACACATGCGCGACTCGGGCGGCGACTTCCTCGTCGCGGGTGGCGAGCTCGACCGCAGTGGTCACCACCAGGCAACCGATTTTGCCTTCCATGCAGGACGACTGCTCGGCATAGTGCAATAGCATTTTGTGCAGCAGTTCGCGCCCACTGCCCGACTGGGCCAGTTGCTCCTGCATCTGTTCAGTGCGTAGCCGGGTGTAGTGTTCGAAAGCGGCCAGAAAAATGCCGCGTTTGTCCTTGAAAGCCTTGTACAGACTGCCGCCGGACAGGCCCATGCCCTGTTCCAGATCGCTGATCGTGGTGGCATGGTAGCCGTGCTGCTGAAACACGCGCATGGCATCGTCCAGTGCGCGTTCCAGGTCGAACTCGCGCGGCCGTCCCGGGCCACGCCCCGGCGGTTTCGCTAATGCGGTCAAGGTAGACATATAAACATTATGGAATCGATTGTTTCCAAATGCAAGAGTGACATGTGGGTGCCATGTTGTGCTTCCAACGGTTGCGCAGGAAAGGGCTGCCGGCTCATTGGCACAGTGCGGCCGGCCGGGGGTTGGATTGCCACGTCACGGCTATATGCAAGCCATCGGAAAGTTGGGGTGGCTCGTGCTATGGTTTAATGACTTCGTGCTCGAAGTGAAAGGGCACTCTATTGCTGTGCCACAAAGGGCGTCGAAAAAGGAGGTTTTCGTGAACAGGGATGAACGTGAGACGTCAGAGAAACGCTGCCATGCATTGCGCTCATCGTTGCTGGAACTGCATCGGGTGCTGATTGAGCTGGAGCGACGGCATTACGAAAAACGCCATGGTAAGCACTCGGCAGGTGAGTTCTTGCAGGTGGTAGCATTCTCCGATGAAATGCGATGGTTGGAGCCCCTGAGCCGTTTGATCGTGATGCTGGATGAGGCGCTGGAGCAGGGGGCTGACTCCAGCATGACTCCCAGCGTCGTTACGTCTAGGGTGCGAGATCTTCTAGGATTGGATCGAACAAAGAGCGATGTTTTCTCCGTTCACTACATCCAGCACTTCGATAAATCGCCAGAGTTGGCTGCTGCACATACCGAAGTACTCAAACTTCTAAAGAGCAATGGCTCCTAACCTCGGGTCATGCGGACTTGGCTCACGTGGTATTTGCCAGTCTGCGGGAGCTATCGTTAGGCTGATGGGATAAGGTGAAATTGTAAGGTGTATTTTGGGGTGCTTTGATTTTATAAAGAAAAACGCCGTATTGAGCGGCGTTTTTTATCGAAAAAGCTGGTGGAGGCGGCTAGAGGGGGGCATTAAGCGCGCTAATTGGCATATAAAGGTAGGCCTTGGCGAGTGCCAAAAGCTGCGCAAAACAATACCAAAACTCGCGCAACGTTACAGTGGGGTGTGAGCTACCCCCGCTTGTACCCCCTGAATGGTCTGGATGTAGGGGGTACTTACTGGACAGTATAGGACATGCTAGAAAGCAAAAACCCCATGAAATCATGGGGTTCTGGCTCTTCCTGGACGGCTCAGGAAATCAAATTGGTGGAGGCGGCGGGAATCGAACCCGCGTCCGGAAATCCTCTACAGTGAGTTCTACATACTTAGCCGTGTCATTTGGATTTAACCCCGGGTCACGCCGACGGGCAGGCTGGACTGGAGCGAGTCACCTATTGTTTCGCGCTGGATCAAGTGACCCGGTACAGCGCTAGCTGATGTAGAGTGACACTGCAGCGGTTTGACCCACCCGACCCATCAGCGAATCGTTGCAGTGTCTGGCGCAATTAAGCGGCCAGAGCGTAAGTTTCGTCGTTTGCGACTAAATAAATTCAGTGTTTTACGGGGTGACTGAAATCCCGGTATGCCCTCATCTGCTTCGCAACCCCCGTCGAAACCAGGTCGCCCCCAGATAAAGTTCCGTGATTGTACAGACAAAGACCGGTGCCGGCTAGTTCCGCAGCCGATTAAAGATAATTCAACAATTGGAGCGGATGGTCGATGGCGTGGTCGGCACCCCAGTCGTGCGGGGTGTCGAGATCGGAGATGTACCCCCAATTGGCCAGTACCGTTTTCATGCCGACGGCGTGGCCGGCCTGGATGTCGCGCTCGGCGTCACCGACGTAGATGCAGCAGCTTGGGTCGGCGCCGATCAACTCGGCCGCATGCAGCATTGGCTTGGGGTCGGGCTTGGCGACGCCGACGGTGTCGCCGCTGACGACCACCGCCGGGGGCGTGGCGAAGGGGAGGGCGGGCACCAGGCGGTCGGTAAAGCGCATCGGCTTGTTGGTGACGATGCCCCAGCGCAGATCGCGTGCGGCAAGCTGCAGGATCAACTCGTTGATGCCGTCGAACAGGCAGGTCTGGTTGGCGAAACTGGCCTCGTAATGATCGAGGAAGCGGGTGCGCAGCGTATTGAAGTCCGGGTGGCCCGGGTCGATGCCGAACCCAAGGCGGATCAGGCCGCGGGCGCCGTGCGAGGCGATGGGACGGATGGCGTCAAAGGGCTGCGCCGGCAGGCCTTCTTCCGCCAGCAGCCGGTTCAGCGCGGCGCCGAGGTCGCGTGCGGTATCGGCCAGGGTTCCGTCGAGGTCGAACAGTACGGCTTTGATCATGGTATGTGATGCGGGTCGGGCTTCGGCCAACCTTTTGCACGGGCGCAAGGTTGGCCGAAGGGGTTACAGGGCGGTCTTGCCCAGGAATAGTTTGTAGGCTGGGTTGTTGGTCTCTTCGATGTAAGGGTAGCCCAGGCTGTCGAGGAAAGTCTGGAACGCCTCGTTGTCGTAGCCGGGCACCTGGATGCCGACCAGCACCCGGCCGTAGTCGGCGCCGTGGTTGCGGTAGTGGAACAGGCTGATGTTCCAGTCGGTGCGCATGGCGTCGAGGAAGCGCATCAGCGCGCCCGGGCGTTCCGGGAACTCGAAACGCAGGATGCGTTCGTCGCGCAGCGCCGGGGCGTGACCACCGACCAAGTGGCGGATGTGCAGCTTGGCCAGCTCGTTGTCGGTCAGGTCGATGCCATCCAGTCCGTTGCTCTTGAGGTCGTCGATGATGCGGGTGACGTCCTCCTTGCTGCTGATCTGCACCCCGACGAAGACGTGAGCGGTCTTGTCGTCGGCGTAGCGGTAGTTGAACTCGGTGATGCTGCGATTGCCGATCACCGCGCAGAAGCGCTTGAAGCTGCCCGGCGCCTCCGGGATGGTGACGGCGATGATGGCCTCGCGTCGCTCGCCCAGCTCGGAGCGCTCGGAAACGTGGCGCAGGCGGTCAAAGTTCATGTTGGCGCCACAGTTGATGGCGACGAACGTCTTGCCCCGGCAGCCTTCCCGTTCGACATAGGCCTTGACCGCCGCCACCGCCAATGCGCCGGCGGGTTCGGTGATCGAGCGGGTGTCTTCAAAGATATCCTTGATGGCGGCGCAGATGGCGTCGGTGTCGACCAGGATGATTTCGTCGAGCAACTCCCGGCAGATACGGAAGGTTTCTTCGCCCACCAGTTTCACCGCCACACCATCGGCGAACAGGCCCACGTCCTTCAGCTCGACGCGCTCGCCCTTGTCGATGGACTGCTTCATGGCGTCGGAATCGACCGGCTGCACGCCGATGACCTTGATTTCCGGTTTCAGGCGTTTGATGTAGGAAGCCACCCCGGCCGCCAAGCCGCCGCCGCCGATGGCGACGAACACGGCGTCGACCGGTCCCGGATGCTGGCGCAGGATCTCCATGCCGATGGTGCCCTGGCCGGCGATGACGTCGGGGTCGTCAAACGGCGGGATGTAGGTCTTGCCGGTTTCCGCCACCAGTTTCATGGCGTGCTGATAGGCATCGCTGAACGACTCGCCGGACAGCACGACCTTGCCGCCGCGACGGGTGACGCCGTCGATCTTGACCTGAGGGGTGGTTACCGGCATCACGATGATGGCTTCGCAGCCGATTTTCTGGGCAGACAGCGCCACGCCCTGGGCATGGTTGCCGGCGGAGGCGGTAATCACGCCTTTTTCCAGCTGCTCGGTGGTGAGCTTGGCCATCTTGTTGTAAGCGCCGCGCAGCTTGAAGGAAAAGACCGGCTGCAGGTCTTCGCGTTTCAGCAAAATGGTGTTGTTGAAACGGCGGGACAAATTGGGGGCCGGTTCCAGCGGCGTCTCGATTGCCACGTCATAAACGCGCGAAGTCAGAATACGTTCCAGATAATCTTGAGGGTGGTGCATGGTGATGCCGATTGTCCTGATGTTTTCTTTGTGAACTGTCAGAGTATCAGGAACTCCAAGCTCTCGGGAAGCCGGCAGCTCCTGCATCGGGCGCCACGATGGATAGCCAGGGTAATTTTTGGCGGAAGAGGGCGGATTCGGGCGTGTTTTTGGCCGCATCGGTCCGAAGCAGGGGTATAATTGCTGGCCATATCGTTCACACCCATCATCGTGAAGTGCCGTTCCTCGCTAATGAAAAAACTGACTAGCCTGCTTGTGGCAGCCGCTGTTGCTCTGCCGTCCGTTTCCTTCGCTAATGCCCCGTTCGTTCCTCCCGTTCCGGAAATCGCCGGCAAGGCTTATTACCTGGTCGATTTTTATAGTGGCCAGGTCGTGGCCTCGAACGATCCGGACAAGCGGATCGCCCCGGCTTCGCTGACCAAACTGATGACCGGTTACCTGACCTACAAGGCCATCAAGGAAAAGCGCCTGACCCTCGATCAGAAGCTGACCGTGTCCCAGAAGGGCTGGACCACGGGCGGTTCGCGCATGTTCCTCGATCCCAAGGTTCCCGTCAGTGTCGACGACCTGATCAAGGGCATGGACGTGCAGTCGGGTAACGACGCCTGCGTGACCCTGGCGGAAGCCATCGCTGGCAGCGAAGAGGCGTTCGGCCAGATGATGACGGCCGAAGCGCGCCGGCTGGGCATGAACAACACCCAGTTTCGCAACGCCACCGGTCTGCCGAACCCGGAACACTACACCACGGTGCACGATCTCGGCATTCTGGCCAGTGCGATCATTCGTGAGTACCCCGAGTTCTACAAGACCTACTCGCTCAAGTCGTTCACCTATAACGGCATCTCCCAGCCCAATCGCAACCTGCTGCTGTACCGTGACCCCAACGTCGACGGCATGAAAACCGGCTTCACCGACGACGCCGGCTACAACATGGTGGCGTCCAGCCGCCGCGATGGCCGTCGGGTGATTTCCGTGGTGGTAGGTACCGCCAGTCCGGAAGCGCGCGCGGTGGAAAGCTCCAAGCTGCTGAACTATGGCTTGCAATTCTTCGATACGCCCAAACTCTATGCGGCGAACAAGCCGGTTTCGGAAATTCCGGTGTACAAGGGCGATGCCAAGAAGCTGCCGATCGGTTTCGCCAGCGATGTCTACTCCACGGTGCTGAAGGGGCAGTCTGCCCAGCTCAAAGCCGACCTGACCACCAGTCAGCCGGTCATCGCGCCAATCAAGGCGGGCCAGGTCGTGGGCAAGCTGGTCGTCAGCCTGGATGGCAAGAAGGTGCTGGAACGCCCTGTGGTGGCGCTGAAGGCGATCGAACAGGGTAATTTCTTCAGCCGCTTGTGGGATAGCATCAAGCTGATGCTGGGCTGGTAAGTGCGGGAGGTTGGCCGGGCTGTCGTCTTCGGCCAACCTTCATGTTTTTTCAGGATTAAAGAGTGATGAGTAACGATCTCAAGGATTTGCTGGATTTCCCCTGTCGCTTCCCGATCAAGGTGATGGGCGAGCAGCACCCCGATTTCCAGACCACCATCTACGAGGTGGTGCGCGTGCACGCGCCGGATCTCGAGAGGGTGGACATCGTGGCGCGCGACAGTTCCGGCGGCAAGTACATCTCGCTGACGGTCAACGTGATGGCCGTGTCGCGCGAGCAGCTGGACAGCATTTACATGGCGCTGAGCTCGCATGCCATGGTCAAGGTGGCGTTGTAAGCCATGGGTCGTATCGTCAAGCATCTCGGGCTGGTCGACTACTCGCCCACCTGGCGGGCCATGCAGGCCTTTACCGATAATCGCACCGCCGATACGCCGGACGAGCTGTGGTGTGTCGAGCACCCGCCGGTGTACACGCTGGGCCTGGCCGGCAAGCCCGAGCACCTGATCATCCCGAGCCAGATCGAAGTCGTGAAGTGCGACCGAGGCGGTCAGGTGACCTACCACGGCCCCGGCCAGCTGGTGGTGTATCTGCTGATCGACTTCAAGCGCATGGGCATCGGCGTGCGCGAACTGGTGCGGCGCATCGAACAATCGGTCATCGACCTCTTGGCCGAACTGGGTATCGAAGCCAACGGCGACGTCAATGCGCCGGGGGTATACGTGCGTGGCGAGAAGATCGCCTCGCTGGGACTGCGCATCAAGAACGGCGCGGTGTATCACGGTCTGAGCCTGAACGTGGACATGGACCTGACACCGTTCAGCTGGATCAACCCTTGCGGCTACGCCGGCCTCAAGGTCACGCAGATCAAAGACCAAGGCGCTTCGCTGACGGTAGCTGAAACGGCTGAACGCCTGCTGCCGCACCTGGAGCGACACCTGACGGTGAAGAAGGAGACCGCATGAAACTGGACAACCAGACTGGCGTGAAGCACAAGGGCGCCGAAAAGACCGCACGCATCCCGATCAAGATCGTGCCGCTCGACGAAAAACTGAAGAAGCCCGAGTGGATTCGCGCCAAGCTGCCCAACGGCCAGCGTTTCAACGAGATCAAACAGATCCTGCGTGAGCAGAAGCTGCATACCGTCTGTGAAGAAGCCACTTGCCCGAACATCGGCGAGTGTTTCAGCAATGGCACCGCCACCTTCATGATCATGGGCGACATCTGCACCCGGCGCTGCCCGTTCTGCGACGTCGGCCATGGTCGTCCCAACCCGCTCGATCCGAACGAGCCCAAGCACCTGGCCGAAACCGTGGCCGCGCTCCGGCTCAAGTACGTGGTGATCACCTCGGTCGACCGCGACGACCTGCGTGACGGCGGCGCCCAGCACTTTGCCGACTGCATCAGCGAAATCCGCAAGCTGTCGCCGAGCACCCAGATCGAAGTGCTGGTGCCGGACTTCCGCGGTCGTCTCGACATTGCGCTGGACATCCTGACGCAAACGCCTCCGGACGTGATGAACCACAATCTGGAGACAGCGCCGCGTCTCTACAAGCAGGCCCGTCCGGGTGCCGATTACCAGCACTCGCTCACCCTGCTCAAGGAATTCAAGGCGCGCAACCCGAACGTATCGACCAAGTCCGGCATCATGGTCGGCCTCGGCGAGACCGACGAGGAAGTGTACGAAGTGATGGCCGACATGCGCGCCCACAATATCGACATGATCACCATCGGTCAGTATCTGCAGCCGACCGACGGCCACCTGCCGGTGCTGCGTTACGTCCACCCGACCGTGTTCAAGCAGTTCGAGGACAAGGCTTACGAAGCCGGCTTCAAGCATGCGGCAGTCGGTGCCATGGTGCGCTCCAGCTACCATGCCGACCAGCAGGCGCACGGCGCCGGGGTGTAACGGCATGAAGCAGCGGGTGCTGGTGTGGGATCTGCCGCTTCGCCTGTTCCACTGGGGCATGGCCGGATTGTTTGGTGTCATGTGGTTTACCGGCAAGCAGGGCGGAGACTGGCTGCATTACCATCAGCTGGCGGGTTTTACGTTGGCCACGCTCTTGCTGTTTCGCCTGGCCTGGGGCGTGTTCGGCAGTGAGACGGCGCGCTTTGGCCGCTTCCTGGCCGGGCCGCGCACGGTTGGGCGCTACCTGCGCGGCGAGTTGAGCGAGACGGAGCAGCCGGGACATAACCCACTGGGGGGCTGGATGGTGCTGGCCCTGCTGTGTACCTTGTCACTGCAGGTGTTCTCCGGGCTGTTTGCCGCCGACGTCGACAGCTATCTGTACGATGGCCCGCTGGCAACCCGTGTCGCCGGCGAAGTGGCCGAGCGCATCACGGCCTGGCACAAGGCCTCGTTCGATGTGCTGCTGGTGCTGGTGTCGCTGCACCTGCTGGCCATTCTGGTGTATCGCGTGGTCAAGCGCAAAAACCTGGTGCTGCCGATGATTACCGGTTACAAGGCGATCGATGGGCAAGTCCGCTCGCTGCATTTTGCTCCGGCTGGCCTGGCACTGCTCGCACTGGGCGGTTCGGCGGGAGTGTTCTATGCGTTATTGCATTAGCCTCCCGATACACCGTCATAAAAAAAGCTGGCCTATGCCAGCTTTTTTTATGGCTGTCGTGCGGCTTACTTTTCCGGGCCGCGGAAACTGTCGTGACAGGATTTGCAGCTTTGTGCCACTACGCCATAACTCCGCTTGATATTGGCAATGTCGCCCGTTTTGGCCGCGGCATCGAGGTCGTTTACTGCCGTCAGGAATTTCTGCTGCGCGGCCTTGAATTTTTCCGGCTGGCTCCAGATTTCGGGTTTGGCTCGGCTTTTCGCGTCGATGCTGTTCGGCGTGAACAAAGTGAAAGGGGTTGCGGCGATTTGCTTCAGCGTATCGGCCTGCTTGATGAATTCATCCTTGCGGTACGGTGCGCGATCGCGTGCCACCAGCCCCATCGGCTCGAACGTCCGCAGAATTTTCTTGAAGGACTGCTGGCGCTCCTCCCCGGACGAGGCCAAGACCGGGAGCGACAGAGCTAACAGGGCGAGGGCGGGGGCAAGGTTTTTCGGAAGTGTCATGGGCGTCGAGCTCGGGTTGAACAAGCCGGTAAGGGTGAGCGCTTCAGCTTAAGCTCAGCTGAAGCGCTCGGGTAAAACGCGAGGGGCGGAGAAAGACGGTTGGTCTCAACTCAGCTCACCGGCCTGCTTCGAGCGGCGTGCCGTGTAATGACTGGCTTTGCCAGCTTGGCTGCCGTTCGCCGTAGAGGTATCGAGTTGCAGGGTTTGCTCGGCGAGCATGTCCAGATGAGCGGCCAGCTTGGCCTGTTCGTCGCGCGTCAGATTGTTTTTGCCCGGCGCTGGTTGCGCGGTCCGCTGTGTCGTTTGCTGACACTGAGTGAAAGCGTCGGAATGGGGGGCGATCAGGCCCGCGGCAAGCGCGCTGGTTACCAAGAGGCAGCCAGCCAGACACGATAGCATCCGCTTCATATGTTCTTCTCCGGTCGTTGATTGGCGTGAAGCCAGTCTAACACCATGAGAAATCCATTATACATGCCAAGAGTGTTAATAGTTGTGAAGGCCTGTGTTATATAATAACATAATGGTTCCATTCCAAAATCGTTGACCTTCCCCGTGATGAATAAGCAAAGCTATTTGGCCGCTGCCGAGCAGCATTGCCTGCACCGAGGCTGCAAGCTGACCGCCTTGCGCCGGCATATCCTCGAGCTGGTGCTCGAATATGACGGCGTGGTCAAGGCGTACCAGGTGCTGGCCGATCTGCAGCGCGAGCGCGGTGTGGCCGCGCCGCCTACCGTCTACCGGGCGCTCGACTTTCTGGTCGAGCAGGGGTTATTGCATAAGGTGGATGCCTTGAACGGCTTCGTCGTATGCAGTCATTTCGAATGCAATCACCATGGCTTGATCCTGGTGTGCGAGCAGTGCGGGCGGGTCGAGGAAATTGATGCCAGCCAGTTTTTGGGGGCGCTGAAGGAAGTAACCGAGGCGGTGGGTTTTGAAAGTCGTGAGCAGAACTTGCTGCTCACCGGGTTATGCAAGGCATGTCACGCATGAAGAAGACGATTGTCAATCTGTTCACCGGATTTCTCGGGGTGGGCAAAACCACGGCCTTGCGCCATCTGATCGCCAACCGGCCGGCACATGAGCGCTGGGCTGTCATCGTCAATGAATTTGGCGAGGTCGGTATCGACGGCGCGGCACTGAGCAGCGACGAACTGCCGGTGGCCGAAATCGCCGGGGGGTGCATGTGCTGCGTGGCCGGGCCGCAAATGACGGTCACCGTGGCCAATCTGCTGCGCCGAGAGCGTCCTGACCGGCTTCTGATCGAGGCCAGCGGACTGGCCCATGCCGCGGGTGTGATCGACGAATTGCGCGAACCGCCGCTGGGCGATGCGCTGACGCTGGGAGCGGTACTGACCGTGGTCGATCCGCGCCAGTTCACCAACCCCGATTACTTCCGCCAGCCGCTTTATCGCGATCAGGTGTCGCTGGCCGACGTGTTGGTCGCCAACAAGGTCGACCTGGCGGATGTTGACATGCTGGACGCCTTCCGGCGCCAGGCGGCCAGTCTGTTTCCGCCAAAATCGCTGGTGTCTGAGGTGCGGCAGGGGGCGCTGGACCCGGCCTGGCTTGATCTGGCCGTGACGCCCAAATCACGTTATCGCCCGGCAGTGCCACCCCAGGCCGCCTCGGACTGGCGCTCGCAGGGTTGGCTCTTCTCCGCCGATACAGACTTCAATGGCGAGGCGCTGACGAATTTCTTCGACACCCTGCCGCAGCGTGTGCCGGGGCTGGTGCGTGCCAAGGGGGTATTCCGGGTGCTGGGTTCGTGGGTCTGGCTCAACTGGGCGGAAGGGCAGTGGGGGGCGAGCCAGGTGGCCTGGCGCCGAGACAGCCGCTTCGAATTGATTGCACCCGAGTTGGATGCGGAAGAGATCGAGGCCGCCTTGCGCGCCTGTATCGAACAAGAGTGAATGGCACCATCATGAATAATGATCATCATCACCATCATCAGGAACCCATTCCGCAGCCTGGCGTCAGCCTGATGGGAATGTCGGTGGCCGAGCGGTTGGGCGGCGTGCTGGTCCTGCTGGCCCTGTTGTGGAGCATCGTCGGCTGGGCAATGGGGAGCGGGGAATGAGCGTTCGCGTCGAGAACCTGACTGTCTCCTACCTGCGTCACCCGGCGGTGCATCACGCCAGCGGATCGTTTGCCGAAGCCGAGGCGACCGCCATCTTCGGGCCCAACGGCGCCGGCAAGAGCACGCTGCTCAAGACCATGATCGGCGCACTGAAGCCCGACTCCGGCCACGTCAACCTGGGGCCGTTTAAGCGCAAGGACATTGCCTATCTGCCGCAACAGTCGGAGATAGACCGTACCCTGCCGGTTTCGGTCCACGACCTGGTGGCGACCGGGTTGTGGCACCAGACCGGGGTGTTCGGCAAGGTTGGCCGAAAGCAGCGGGCAAAGATTCAGGAGGCGCTGCAGGCGGTCGGGCTGGTCGACTTCGCCGAGCGTCCGATCTCGGCCTTGTCGACGGGGCAGTTCCAGCGTGTCTTGTTTGCCCGCATCCTGCTGCAGGATGCACCGCTGATCCTGCTGGACGAGCCGTTCAATGCCGTCGATGCCAAGACCACTTACGATCTGCTCGAGCTGGTGCGCCGCTGGCGCGATGAGGGACGTACGGTGATTGCAGTGCTGCATGATTACGAACAGGTACGAGCCTACTTCCCGTACACGCTGCTGCTGGCGCGCGAAATCGTGGCCTGGGGCAAGACCGAACTGGTGTTGACCGACCTCAACCTGCGTCGGGCGGCGGAAACGGCAGCGCACTGGCACGAACGTGCTCCGGTTTGCCGTGTGGACGAGGAGGCGGTGTAATGACGCACTTGTACGATCTACTCATCTCGCCCTTCATCGAATTCGCCTTCATGCGCCGTGCCTTGGCGGGTTGCCTGGCGCTGGCGCTGGGTAGCGGCCCGGTCGGCCTGTTTCTGGTGATGCGCCGCATGAGCCTGATGGGCGATGCGATGAGCCATGCCGTGCTGCCTGGAGCGGCGGTCGGTTTCATGGTGGCGGGCCTGAGCCTTCCGGCAATGAGCCTGGGTGGCTTCGTTGCCGGGGTGCTCGTGGCGTTGTTGGCGGGCCTGGCCACCCGTTTCACCACGGTCAAGGAAGACGCCAGCTTTGCTGCCTTCTATCTGCTGTCGTTGGCAGTAGGGGTATTGCTGGTGTCCCGCAACGGCAGCAACGTCGACCTGATCCACATCTTGTTCGGTTCGGTGCTGGCGGTGGACGATGCCGCCTTGCTGCTGGTGTCCGGCGTAGCGTCGTTCAGCCTTGTGGTGCTCGCGATCATCTATCGTCCGCTGGTGCTGGAAAGCCTCGATCCCGTTTTCCTGCGTGCAGTCGGCGGCAAAGGGGGCATCTGGCATCTGGCATTCCTGATGCTGGTTGTGCTGAATCTGGTGGCCGGCTTCCAGGCGCTGGGGACGCTGATGGCGGTCGGCTTGATGATGCTGCCTGCCATCACGGCCCGGCTGTGGGTGCCGAGCATCGGCCGCATGCTGGCCTTTTCGGTCGGGCTGGCGTTTGTCTGCGGCATTGGCGGGTTGCTGCTGTCCTATCATTTCGAACTTCCGTCCGGGCCGGCGATCATCCTGCTGGCCGGGCTGTTCTATCTGCTGTCCCTGTTCGTGGCGCCGCTGGGTGGGGCCTTGCCTCGCTATATCCGTGCCCGCCATCTTGAATCCTGAGGGAATACATGAAGAAAACCTTGTTGGGTGTCGCTTTGTTGAGCCTGCCGTTGTGGGCGTGGGCCAAGCTGCCGGTAGTGGCCAGTTTCAGTATCGTGGCGGACATGACCCGCGAAATCGGCGGCGACCGCGTCGAAGTGGTGTCGCTGGTCGGGCCGAATCAGGATGCCCACGTGTTCCAGCCGGCACCGGCAGACGTGAAACGCCTGGCCGCGGCCAAGGTGTTCGTTGTCAACGGCCTGGGCTTCGAGGGGTGGATGGGGCGTCTGACCCGTTCTGCCGGGTTCAAGGGCACGCTGATCGAAGCCAGCAAGGGCATCCAGCCGTTGATGGTGGAGGACCATGGAGTGGAAGAGCACGGTCATCAGCATGGTGGCATCGACCCGCACGCCTGGCAGGACCCCGCGCGGGTGCAGACTTACATCAAGAACATTGCGGAAGGGTTGAGCAAGGCGGATCCTGAGGGGCAAGCCGTCTACCGGCAGCGCGCGGCCGACTACGGGCGCAAGGTGGGCGAGCTGGATCAATGGGCGGCCAAGGCCTTAGCCGCCGTGCCGGCCGTGCAGCGCAAGGTGCTGACCTCGCACGACGCCTTTGCTTACCTGGGTAAGCGCTATGGCATCCAACTGCTCTCACCGCAGGGGGTGAGCACCGATACCGAGGCGTCCGCCAAAGCCGTGGCGATGCTGGTGCGGCAGATCAAAAAGGAAAAGGTGAAGGCGGTCTTCTTTGAGAACATGAGCGACAAGCGCCTGCTCGAGCAACTGGCGCGGGAGGCCAATGTGAAGGCCGACGCGGCACTGTACGCCGACGCTCTTTCGGCGCCCAACGGTCCGGCCAATAGCTACCTGGCGCTGTTCCGTTACAACGTGAATACCATTCTCAAGTCGTTCCGTTGATCAAAATGGGGTGTATTGGGGCAGCAGATGGCTGAGTAACTGATACACGCCCATTCCCACCACGGCCAGTCCGGCAATCAGCCGCACTGGCCGTTTTTGCAGCCAGCGTTTCAGGGTGTTGGCGAACAAACCCATGGCGAGCAGATTGGGCAGCGTTCCCAGAGCGAACGCCAGCATGACCAGTGCGCCACGAGCGGCCGACCCCGAGGCCAGGGCGGTGAGGCTGGCACTATAGACCAGTCCACATGGCAACCAACCCCATAGCGCCCCGGCCAGCAGCGCCTGGCCTGGATGGCGTATCGGCAGCAGGGGGGCCAGCAGCGGCTGCAAGCGCCGCCACACGGGCTTCCCGATCGTTTCGATGCGGGTGATGGCGGGCGATAACCCTGCCAGGTATAACCCCATGCCGATGATCATCACGTTGGCCAGCAGGTAGAGGCCAATTTGCAGCGGGCGTACTTGCAGCAAGGAGAGCCCTGCCTGTGCCAAACCACCAAGCAAAGTGCCAATCAGCACGTAACTGGCCATGCGGCCGATATTGTAGGAGAGCAGGATGAAACCGCGGCGTTGCTCGGGCAGATTCAGGGACAGCGCGGTGACTATACCCCCACACATGCCGATACAGTGCCCCCCGCCGAGGAGCCCGGCCAGGAACAAAACAAGAAAACTGGTCTCAATCATCGACGGCACCGCCAAGGAAAGCCTGATTTTACCAAACAGACGGTGGCTCTACCTGCATGTCGCTTTTCTTGCCTTTGGAATAATTGAAAAGGCGCCGATTTTATTTTGGCATTCATCAAGCAACGAGCTAAAAATTAATAAGTAAGAAACAGTTGTTGTACTGCTAAATATTTGTGTTAGCAATGGCTGGGCGCACCATGGGCTGCCCTGAGAGGCAGCTGCGAGGTGCTTGCCGCCATGAACGTTCACAACCATAACAAGCGAGAGCGTAGTGAGGAGCATCATGGCGAACAGTGTGACTGTTGAGAAACTCGGGCAATCAGCCATCCTGACCATCAACAACCCTCCAGCCAACCTGTGGACGCTGACGAGTCTGCGCGAGCTGGCGGCGGTGATGGAGGAGATTGAACAAGATGATTTGATCCGTTCCGTGGTGTTAACCGGAGAAGGCGATGCCTTCTTCTCGGCCGGTGCCGACCTTAATCAGTTTGTTGGTGGAGACCGGCAGTTGGCAGCCGAGGTCATCGATGCCTTTGCGCTGGCATTCGGTGCGATCCGCCACTTCCATGGGGTGACCGTGGCCGCAATCAATGGCTATGCCTTGGGGGGAGGGCTGGAGTGCGCTCTGGCATGCGATTACATGGTGGCAGAAGTCGGTGCGCAGCTCGGCCTTCCGGAGACCAAGGTAGGGCTGCTGCCTTGTGCCGGTGGCACCAAGGCGTTGACCGACAAGGTCGGCGTGTCCTGGGCGAAGCGGATCATTCTTGGCGGTGAGATTCTCACGGCGGCCAAGGCCTTGTCCATCGGCCTGGTGGAAGAGGTGGTCGACCCCGGCCTGTCCAAGATCGTTGCCGTCAGCCTGGCGAATAAAGTCGCGCGCCAAGCTCCGAGAGCCATCCAGGAGGTACGCAAGCTGATCATGAGCAGTGCATACCATGACATGGAGGAGCATCTGGTTTTGGAGAAGCAAGCCATGCTGCGGCTGGTCGGGGGGGAGGAGCAGCTGGAGGGGGTGGCCGCCTTCATGGGCAAGCGAACCCCGAAGTGGTGCGACGACGAGTGAGTGCGGGTGCGGCAATGAAAAACGGGGCGGTTATCCGCCCCGTTTTCTATGGCTCGCATTCCGATTACTGGATGCTGGCCTTGGCCTTCAGATCGCTGATGAACTTCTCGATGCGGCCGGACATGATGCGCTGTTCCAGCTGCGGGCGGATTTGTTCCACCGGCGGAGCCGCTTCGGTGCGCACGTCGTCAAGCTTGATGACGTGCCAGCCGAATTCGGTCTTGACCGGTTCCGAGGTGACCTGGCCTTTGGAGAGCTTGGTCATGGCTTCGGAGAACGGGGCAACAAAATTGCTGGCTTCGCTCCAGCCTAGATCGCCGCCGTTGTTCTTGCTGCCCGGATCGATCGACTTTTCCTTGGCCAACTGGTCGAACGCCTTGCCCTTGCGCAGAGCGTCGATCACGGCCTTGGCTTCCGCTTCGGTCGGAACCAGGATGTGGCGAGCATGATAGCTCTTCTTCTCCGGGAACTGCGACTTGATCTTGTCGTATTCGGCGCGCAGCTGCGCATCGCTCACCGGGTTGCTGCGCTGGAAGTCTTTGATCAGACGGCTGGCCAGTGCCATGGTCTGCATGTTTTCCAGCTCGGCGCGGTATTCGGGCGACTTGTCGAGGCCTTTCTTCACCGCTGCCTGACGCAGGATTTCGGCGGTGATCAGCTGGTCACGCGCCGCGGCCTGCATGTCCGGCGACGACTGCTGGCCTTGGGCTTCCATCATGCGGACGACGGCGTCGATACGGGACTGGGAAATGGCGGTCCCGTTGACGACCGGAGGCGCCGCCAAGACGGCGGTCGACAGCACGGCGGCGGTCAGGGTGCTAAGCAGCAGAGTTTTGCGCATGTTGGATAGTATCCTTTGTCGTTCTTGATTTACTGGATTTTGGCCTTGGAGCGAAGTTCACCGACGGCCTTGGCTACGTCTTCTTGCTGAATCTGGCGAGCGATCTGGGCTTTGACTTCGTTCAGCGGCGGCAACTTGGCGTCGCGGATGTCCTCAATCTTGAATACGTGCCAGCCCAGCCCGGATTTGAACGGCTGGCTGCTGCTCTGACCCTTGCCCAGACCTTTCAGCGCCTCTGCCAGCTTGGGTTCCATCTGGCTCAGGTTGCCCCAGCCCATATCGCCGCCAGACTGTTTGGCGGTCGGGTCTTTGGAAAGCGTCTTGGCCAGGTCTTCGAATTTCTTGCCCTTCTTCAGGTCGGCGATAACCTTGGAGGCTTCCGCCTCGCTGGTCACCATGATCTGGCGGGCGTGCACTTCCTTGCTGCCAGCCTGCTGGGAGGCGAGCTGGTCATAGCGGGCCTTGATCTTGGCGTCGGTAACCGGGTTCTGTTTCACGATCTCGGCAAACAGCGCATCGCGCAGCATCTCTTCACGAACGTTCTGCAGGCGCTCGACGAAATCCGGCTGCTTTTCCAGGCCACGGCGCGTGGCTTCCTGCAGGATCAGCTGCTTGTTGATCAGGTTTTCCTTGATCTGCTCGCGCAGTGCCGGGCTGTCCTGGACTTTACCATTGCTGTTCTTGCCCAGGATGGTAACGGCTTCGTCGACGTCTTTCTTGTCGATTGCGACACCGTTGACGGTGGCAACGGCTTGCGCAGCAGCGAGGCCGGGGACGCCGATGGCGGCAACGAACAGCAAAGCGGCGAGACGGGAATGTCGCATGGGGGAATCCTTATCGGTGATGTCAGATTTCGTTCGGGGCGATGGCTTTGATGGCCAAGGCATGGATGCCGGTTTGCATGAGATCGCCCAGCGCCTCGTATACTATTTGGTGGCGCTTGACACGACTCAGGCCCGCGAAGCAGGGGCTGACAATGGTCAGGTTGTAGTGTCCACCGCCCGATCGGGCACCGGCGTGGCCGGCATGGGCGGCACTATCGTCCTCGATGTCGAGGTGTTCGGGTTGCAGGCTGGACAGGCGTTCTTGCATCCGTTGCAGGATGTCGTTCATGCCGGAAAGACCTTGCGGAACGGTTTGATCTCGACCTGCGCGTAAACGCCAGCGGCGACGTAGGGGTCGGCATCGGCCCAGTCGCGAGCCTCGTCGAGTGAGCCGAATTCGGCCACGATCAGGCTGCCGCTGAATCCGGCAGGACCCGGATCTGGCGAGTCGATGGCCGGAAACGGCCCGGCGACGAGCAAGCGGCCCTGTTCTTGCAAAGCCTGCAAGCGCGCCAGATGAGCCGGGCGGGCGGCCAGACGGTTTTCCAGAGAGCCTGGCTGGTCCTGGCCGATAATGGCGTACAGCATTACTTTTTTTCCTCTAGATACTTGGAGAGAAACAGGCTTTGGGCGATGACGAAGGCGAACATCAGGCCCAATCCACCAAATAGCTTGAAATTGACCCAGATGTCTTCACTGAAGCGGAAGGCAACGAACAGGTTGAGCGCACCCATCAGGGCAAAAAACGCCACCCACGCGTAATTGAGCTTGCGCCACACGGCAGCGGGGAGTTCCATTTGCTGTCCAACCAAGGCTCTGATGCCGTTCTTGCCGGCAAGTTCCCCGATCAGCAGGCCGGCGCCCATGATCCAGTACAGTACGGTCGGCTTCCACATGATGAAATGCTTGTCATGCAGCAGCAGGGTGGCACCACCCAGCACCACGATCAGCCCGAGGCTGACCCATTGCATGGTTTCGACCTTGCGGTGGCGCAGCCAAGCGGTCGCCACTTGCAATGTGGTGGCGGCAATGGCGACAGCGGTGGCGATGAACATGTCTCTGCTGAACCAGTAGGCACCGAAGAACAGCAGGACGGGAAAGAGGTCGGACAGGAATTTCATGCAAACGATTATGGGGGCAGGCCGGCCGCAATACAAGCTGCGGCCGTAGGCTGTCTTAACGTTGAACCTGCTTGACGATGCTCATGGCGCTGGCGACCAGGCCGCCGATGTCGGCGACGTTGCCGGGCAGGATCAGGGTATTGTTCTCTTTGGCGAGTTTGCCGAATGCGTCGACGTACTGCTCGGCCACTCTGAGATTCACCGCTTCGATGCCGCCCTCGGTTTTGATCGCCCCTGCCACGCGCTGGATGGCTTCGGCAGTGGCGGTGGCAACCAGGCGCAGGGCTTCCGCTTCGCCGAGGGCCTTGTTGATGGCAGCCTGTTTTGCCCCTTCCGACTGGTTGATGGTGGCCTGCATTTCACCCTGTGACTGCTGGATGGCGGCTTCGCGCGTACCGGATGCGATGTTGATCTGTTCCATCTTGCGGCCTTCCGACGAGGCGATCAGGGCGCGTTTTTCCCTCTCGGCCGTGATCTGTGCCTGCATGGCGTGCAGGATGTCCTGCGGAGGCACCAGGTCCTTGATCTCGTAGCGCAGCACCTTGACCCCCCAGGAGAAGGCGGCTTCGTCCAGGGCGGCGACCACGGCGCGATTGATCTCGTCACGCTCCTCAAAGGTCTTGTCGAGTTCCATCTTGCCGATGACCGAACGCAGCGTGGTCTGAGCCAGTTGGGTAATCGCCAGGATGTAGTCGCTGGAGCCGTAGGAGGCCCGCTGCGGGTCGGTGACCTGGAAGTACAGAATGCCATCGACCTTGAGCTGGGTATTGTCGCGGGTGATGCAAATCTGGCTGGGGACGTCGAGCGGAATCTCCTTGAGGATGTGCTTGTAGGCGACGCGATCGACGAAAGGCACGACGATGCTGAGCCCGGGCTGCAGTGTGCCGTGGTAGCGTCCGAGCCGCTCGATCACGTAGGCATGCTGTTGCGGTACGACTTTGATCGATTTGAGGACGAAGATCACTACGGCCAGAAAGAGGAGGAGCGCCAGTTCCATTAGTGTTGTCCTGGTGGTGTTGAGGAAATCTTGAGCCGGCCGCCGTCGCTGTCGGTGATGTACCCGGTCTGGCCGCGAGAGAGGGTGGGGTCGAGCAGCTCAGCGTCCCATTCGGTGCCACGGTAATGGACGCGAGCCTGACCATTGCCGGCAACGCTGACGATGCGTACGGGTTGGCCGAAGTCGGCCTCGCGGCGAGGCTGGCGCGGGTTGGCGTGGCGTTGTTTCCAGCGGGTGACGAGCCACAGCCCGATGACGCCGGTCAGGCTGGCGGCGGTCAGCTCGGCGGCGGCACCCAGGCCGCTTAGTGCCGCCAGCCCACCCCCGGCCAAGGCTAGTGCTACCACCAGAAGGTAGAAGGTGCCGGTGACGAACTCGGCGATCAGGGCAACCACGGCGCAGGTGAACCATAGGGTAGGGGTGCTCAGCATCGTTACCTTTCCGGCCATGATGGATGGGTTATTGTCCATCCCGACGGAGTCGGTGACAAGCATGGGAGGTGTGTTGGCCTGGCCAGCCTCATCGGTAATGGCTGTGCTTCATCTCAGCCTAGGTAGGGCTTCGGGTAAGATGGAGACTTTGTGTGTGCTGACAAAACCCAGGTAAAAGGGGGGCGGCGGCGAGCCCGCGGATCGATCCGGGAAGGCACAGTGTGATTTATCCGTGGTTCCAGCTTGAGGAAAGGCAGCAATGTTGCAACTAGCGGCACCGGTAACGGCCGAGATCGAGATCAAGAAAAGCCGCTTCATCGTCGTACTCTATCCGGTAACCAGCCGGGCCGAGGCGATGGACCGTCTGGCCGAGGTGCGTCAGCGCTGGAAGGATGCCCGGCATTACTGCTCGGTACTGCTGACGGAAGGGGATTCGGGACTCGACGACGACGGCGAACCTTCCGGTACGGCGGCCAAGCCGATGTATGCGGTGTTGACGCACAAGGATGTGGGTAACGTGCTGGCGGTGGTGGTGCGCTATTTCGGCGGCATCAAACTGGGCGCCGGCGGCTTGGTGCGGGCCTATGCCCAGGCGGTGAGTGCCGCCCTGCAGAATGCCCAGCTACTGCCGACCGTCAAGATGGCTCGCTACAGGGTCAGTACCGGCTTTGCCGAGGAGTCGCGATTGCGGCGCTTTTGTTCGGACCATGGCGTGATCGTGCTGGAGCCCGCTTACGGCGACCGGGTGCAGCTGACTCTGGAAGCGCCAGCGGAGTTGGGGGCGCAGTTGCTGGCCCAACTGACCGATTATCTGCATGGGGCGTTGACGGTGCTCGATGGCCAGGCCAAGGCGCCTACTGATGGCAATGCCCGGGACTAGGTTGGCCGAAGAGTTCGGCCAACCTGTCGATGTCACAGTGACTTGAGGAGGGTCAGGGCGTCGTGCAGGGTGTCGCACGTGGCGAGGGCCTTGGCGTTGTCTTCCTGGCTGGGCTTGATCAGGTCTGGTACTAGGATGACACGCATGCCTGCGGCGTGTCCCGCAAGGAGCCCGTACGGAGAGTCTTCCAGTACGATGCAGCGCTCCGGCGCAATGTCGAGTCTGGCGGCGGCGGCCAGATAAACGTCGGGGGCCGGTTTGGTATGCTGGACCTCGTCACCGGCAACGCTGATATCGAAATAACGCGCCAAACCGGTGCGTTGCAATTTGAGGTCGCACATCAGCCGTTGTGTCGACGTCGCCACGGCGCGCGGAATGTCTTGTTCACTCAGCCAATCCAGTACTGCCTCGATACCGCTCTTGAGGGGAATGTCATCCTCGGCGAGCTGGCGCCGGTAGTGGTGACGGCAGGCCTCGCTCAAGGCTTGGCCGAGAGTGCGGTCGCCGTAGTGCTCGATGACCCGTTCCAGGCTCCGGCTGACCGACAGGCCGACCATGCTGTGAATCAGTTCCTCGGGGATCTGAATGTCGAGCGACTCGCCCGCCAGACGCCAGCTTGAAGCGCTCACCGATTCGGTATCTATCATCAGGCCGTCCATATCGAACAAGACGGCGTCAAAGCTGCGTATCATGGTTGTTTCCCTGTATCCAGCGGCAAGCTGAACAGAATTTCCGAAAACAGGCAAGGGCGATGGCTTCGGTAGAGTCATCGCGCCGTGATGCAATGGAGACGAGCATGGTGCTTTCGGTGCTGGTTGCCAACCCCAAGGGGGGGAGTGGCAAATCGACCCTGGCGACAAATCTGGCCGGATATTTTGCCAACAGCGGTGACAAGGTCATGCTCGGGGATGTCGATCGGCAGCAGTCATCCCTGCACTGGCTGGCACGCCGCCCGCCCGTTCTACCGAGCATTCACGGCTGGCAGGTCGAGCCTGGCGAGCCGGCAAAGCCGCCGAAGGGCACCAGTGTCGTGGTGCTGGATAGCCCTGCCGGGCTTCATGGCAAGCGACTCAACAGTCTGATCTCCCGAGTCGACCGTATCCTGATCCCGATCCAGCCTTCCCCGTTCGACATGTGGGCGAGCGAGGAATTCTTCCATCGGCTGCTGGAAGAAAAGGCGATCAGGAAAAACAAGGTATTCATGGCTGTGGTCGGCATGCGTGTCGACCCGCGCACCCGCTCGGCGCGTGAACTGGAATCCTTCCTGCAGCGCCACGACGTGGCGGTTCTGAGCTGGTTGAGAGATACCCAGTTGTACGTGCAAGCCGCGGCGCAAGGCCTGACCTTGTTCGATCTGCCGGCCAGCAAGGTGGCCAGGGATCGTGCCGCGTGGCAGACCATTATCGAGTGGTTGCGTCCCCCGGCCGAGGAGGGCTGGTGCGATAAATAGAACGGGCCAGTGAGCCCTGGCGTGGTGGCCGGGATAAACGATTTGCCCGCAGAGCCCCGTTTCCCACGCTTTTTGCCTCTCCTTAGCCAGATTCAATGACGTTTCCTGAACCCGGTTCACGCTGGCGACCTAGGGTAACCGTCTTCCCCAACCTTCTGCCGATCCCCGCCATGGCCGATCCGGCCATCTTGCGGCCATCTTGCGGCGGTTTTGATTGGCTTGATGTCGCTCAAGGCAAAGTGAACGACGATTGCTTTGCTTTGTTCCCGGCAATTATTTATTATAAATAATAATTATAAAATATCGTTATTTCTGAGATCGTTTCGTGAAAATCAACCTGCCGGTTACCGACCAGGAGCATCTGGTCGACCCATCCAATCCTATCGTCAGCAAGACCGATGCCAAGGGCAGCATCACTTATGTGAATCGTGCCTTTGTCGATATCAGCGGCTTCAGCGAAGCAGAATTGGTCGGCCGCAATCACAACATCGTGCGCCACCCGGACATGCCGCCCGAGGCCTTTGCCGACCTATGGGAGACCATCAAGACGGGGCGGCCGTGGCGGGGTTTGGTCAAGAATCGCTGCAAAAATGGTGATTTCTACTGGGTGGAAGCGTATGTCACGCCGATCACCGAGCATGGCAAGATTACCGGTTACATGTCGGTGCGATCGGCGCCTCGGCGCGAGGAAATTGCGGCCGCCACGGCGTTATACCAGGCTGTCCGCAACAAGCAGGCGGTGGTGCCGTCCACCCTCAAGGCCTTGCGGCGTTGCGTCGACGTGCTGCGCTGGGCTCCTTTGCTGGCGGGGGCCGGCGTTGTGTTGTTGTTGGCCGGCAGTCTCGTGCCGCCAGGCGTGGGTGGGGCAGCGCTTGTCATGGCCGGCGCTGTGCTGGCCGTGAGTGGCGGGGCTTGGGGCTGGTGGCGGGTCAACAAGGTGCTGGGCCTGTTGCGGCAGGGCTTCGGTGAACTCGCGGAAGGGCGACTCGGCCGCGACCTCCAGGTCCGCGATGGCGGGCTGCTGGGCGAGGTGATCGGCGGGCTGGAGTCGTTGCGCATCCATTATCGTGCCGTGGTGGCGGATGTGATCGGTGCGGGTTCGCGGACCTCCGGCCAGGCTGATCAGTTGCGCGACGAGATGCATTCGCTGGCGGCACGCTCGGTGCAGCAGGGCGAAGGCCTGATGCAGATCAGTCGCAACATGGAAACCATGAGCGCGGCGATCAAAGACGTGGTGGAGCTGGCGGAGCAGAATCTGAACGGCGCCGAATCGACGAAGTCGGTTGCCGAAGCCGGCAAGGACACAATGCAGGCGGCGACGCGGGCTGCCGAGCGCACGGTGTCGGTGGTGGGCACCTCGCGTGCCGCGATCTCCGAAATGGATCACTCGATGCAGCGTATCCGCACCATGACCGACATGATCCACGAGATCGCCGAGCAGACCAACCTTCTTGCACTCAACGCCGCCATCGAGGCGGCGCGCGCCGGAGAAGCGGGCCGCGGCTTTTCCGTCGTGGCGGATGAAGTGCGCAAGCTTGCGGAACGGACCAGTTCGGCAACCGGATCGATTACCGAAGTGGTCCAGCAAATCGGCGAGATCACGCGGCAGGCTGTGTCCAGCATGGATGCCACGGTCGAAGAGGTGGAAGAGGTCAGCGGGCATATTCGCCAGTCTTCGGCCAACCTCGATCACCTGATGCAGGTGGCCGAGCAGGCGCGACGTCAAGCCAACGATCTCGCCATGGGCATGGAGGAAAACTCGCAGTCGGTGCACGAGGTGGCCGCTTCGCTGGAACAGCTCAACACCATCGCCGAGCAGAATCTGCATACGACGCGTGCCATCGAGCAGAGCTCGAACCATCTGGCCGAAACGGCCGGCGACCTCTCCAAGCTGACTGCCGATTTTCGCAAGTGGAATGTCCGCTGAAGGCCTGTTCAGGGTATCAGCCGTGCTGGTGCCCTGAGCCTGCGTCTCTCTGTTCGGGGTGGTGCCCCGGGGCTGCCGACACACCCTGATTAATCCTCAAACGATCATGTCGGGCGGGCCGGTTCTATCGGCTCAGTCCGCTTCGCCGCGTGCCTGGACCCAGATGCGGTTTTCCAGTTGCATGGCGATTTCTTGCCGTTGATTGGTGGTGGTCCAGCGTACGGTGACGATGCCGAAGCCGGGCTGGCTGTTGGAGCGGCGGTTCTCCAGCACCTCGACACACACGGTGAGAGTGTCCCCGGCGCGGGTGGGGCGTGGCCAGCGCATCGAAATGATGTCCATGCCGACCAAGCCGTTCGCCACCGTGCCCAGCTCGGACAGGGCGACCAGGCGCATGCTGAGGCTGCTGGTGTGCCAGCCGCTGGCGGCAAGACCGTCGAAGACGCTGTTCTTGGCCGCTTCGTGGTCGGTATGGAAAAACTGCGGATCGAACTGGTGAGCGAAGGCCAGTAACTCTGCCTCGGTGAGGGTATGGCTACCGGTCTCGAAGCGTCGGCCGAGGGTCAGGTCTTCCAGGAACAGCATGCTTTTCTCCTTCGTTACAGTCGCAGCGTTTCGAGCAGCTCCCCCTCCAGGGCCAGCACGCTCTTGCCGTCTTTCAGCGCCGAGCCGGTGACCAGGAAGGAGTCCTCGACGCGACTGCCCAGCGTCATGATCTTGGCCGAGTGGACGTTGAGCCGGTAGCCAGTCAGCACCTTGGCGATCCTCGCCAGAAGACCGGGCCGGTCGCCCGCCACAATCGTCAGCACAAAGAAGTTATCGCGGTCGTCGGGACGGATCATTACCTGGGGGCTGACCGGGAAGTGCTTGAGGTGGCGGCTGATACGGCCCTCAGAGGGCAGAACGATCGGCGCCGCTTTCTTCAGGCAGTCCGCCAGTTCGAATTCGATGAAGTTGATCATGTCCCGGTAGTCGCCATCATGATGCTCCGGGATAAAGACATGGAAGGTGTCGAGCGCGTAGCCGTGCCGCGTGGTATGGATCTTGGCGTCGGCGATGCTGTAATTGCTTCGGCCGAAGAAGGCGCAGATGCGGGCGAACAGCTCCGGCTGATCTGGGGTATAGACCAGGACCTGGATGCCTTCGCGGTCGTCCGACAGTCGCGTCTTGACCATTGGCTCGGTGACGTGGACGAAGCGATTGAGTACCCGGGTGTGCCAGGCGATCTCGCGTGCTTCATGGCGCAGGAAATAGACCGTGTCCAGCTCATCCCAGAAGCGCTGGATGGCGTCATCGGGTACCGCGAACAAGCGCAATTGGGTGAGGGCCTCTTGCTTGCGGTCATTCAACTCGGAGGCCACGTCCAAGGCGCCGCCGCTCATCAGCACCTTGAGGGTGGCGTGATAGAGGTCTTCCAGCAACTTGGCTTTCCAGGCGTTCCACACCTTGGGACTGGTGCCGCGGATGTCGGCTACGGTCAGCATGTACAGTGCCGCGAGACGGCGTGGAGTCTGTACCAGGTCGGCAAAGCGCAGCACAGTATCCGGATCGTAGATGTCCTGCTTTTGGGCGACGCTGGACATCGTCAGGTGTTGACCGACCAGCCACACTACCAGCTCGGTATCTTCGGCCAACAGGCCGTGGCTTTCGCAGAACTGGCGCGCGTCATCCATGCCGAGCATCGAGTGGTCGCCGCCCCGGCCCTTGGCGATGTCGTGGAACAGCCCGGCCGCGTACAGCACTTCAGGGCGGACGAAATCGTTCATCAGCCTCGAGAGCAGGGGATACTCGTGACTGAAGGCACTGATGGCGAAGCGGCGCAGGTTACGCACCACCATCAGAATGTGTTCGTCCACGGTATAGACGTGGAACAGGTCGTGCTGCATCTGGCCGACGATGCGGCCGAAATTGGCCAGGTACTTGCCCAGTACGCCGTACAGATTCATGCGCCGCAACGTTCGGGTAAGGCCGGGTTCGCGCAGAATCTGCATGAATAGCGCCCGATTGGCCGGGTCGCGGCGGAATTTCTCGTTGATGCGGCTGCGTGCGTGCCATAGCGCGCGCAGCATGCGCGGCGCAAAGCCGGTCAATTCCGGGTTTCTTTGCAGGATCAGGAAGGCCTCCAGAATCGCCGACGGTTCTTTCTCGAACACGTCCGGGCGACGGATGCCCAGCATGCCGTTGACGCTATAGAAGCGGGCGTTGAGATTCTGCGTGACGCGCGGCACCTGCGAATAAATCCGTGCCCGCAGGTTGGGTAGCAGAATGCCGTTCAGCTGGCCGACCGTTTTCGCGGCGCGGTAATAGAGCTGCATGACCTGCTCGCTGGCGCGCTTGGCCGGAGTGTCCTTGAGTCCCCAGGCGAGCCCCATCTGTTGCTGCAGGTCGAAGATCAGGCGGTCTTCGCGGCGGCGGGACAGCAGGTGCAGATCGATGCGCAGTTTTTGCAGTTGGCTCTCGCTGTGCTTGATTAGGCGGGCTTCGGCCAAGGTTAGGATGCCGCGCCGCACCAGTGCATCCCAGTTGTCGCCCAGATCAATGGCCTTGCTGATCCACAGGATGGTTTGCAGGTCACGCAAGCCACCCAGGCTTTCTTTGACGTTCGGTTCGAGGTTGTTGGTGACGCCGAAATAGCGGTTATGGCGCTGTTGCTGCTCGAGAATCTTGCCTTCGAAAAAGGCCAGCGGGTCGCGTTGCTGGGCGAGCGCGGTGCAGGCTGCCTGGTGCAGGGCCGCGTCGCCGGCGAGGAAACGGTTTTCCAGCAGCGTGGTCTCGATCGTAATGTCGTTGGCCGCCTCACTCAGGCACTCGTCGATGGTCCGAACGCTGTGGCCGACTTCCAGGCCGCTATCCCACATTAAACCGATCAGGCGGGTGATCGCATCGTTCAGTTCGGTTTCGTTAGCGGATGGCAGCAGGAATAGCAGGTCGATGTCGGAGTGCGGGAACAATTGTCCGCGCCCGTAGCCACCGACTGCGACCAGCGTTGCCTGCTGGCCGAGCTCCAGTGCCCCCCACATGTCCTGCAGGATACCATCGACGACCTGGCTGTATTGCTTGAGGAAGCGCTCCGGGTCACGCTTCTTCAGGTAGGTCTCGGCCAGCTGCTGACGACCCTCGTTGAGTGTCCGGCGCCAGGCCTTGCAGCGTTCGAGCATCGGGTCGGTCATGTCAGCGCCTTTCTTGTCGTACGGTGATGGTAATACCCGCCAGCAGGAACAACAGGGTGGGGAGCGTGGCCGCAAACATGGCATTCCAGTCGTAAAGCAGGCCCAGGTGCGCAAACAGCCGGTTGACGAAGTGGAAAGTGACCCCCAGGCAGATGCCGACGAACAGCCTTATGCCCAGTTGGGCATGACGGCGTTGGCGCGGCGTGAAGGCGAGAGCCACCAGGGCCATGGAGATGCAGGCCAGGGGGTAGAAGAACTTGCTCCACAGGGCGATCTCATAGCGCTGGGTCTTCTGCTCGTTGCTGCGCAGGTGCTCGATATAGGTGGTCAGGTCCATGGCGGACATCTGCTCGGGTACCACCAGCAGCACGTCGAGGATCGACGGTTCGATCACCGAATGCCAATCTAGTGTGTCGAGTTGGCGTGTTGTCGTCGTCTTGTCGCCCAGCGTGGTTTCCTTGACCTTTTCGAGTCGCCACAAATGCTGTGGCCGCTGATAGGTGCCGCGCTCGGCAAAACGGGTTTGCACCAGGCGGTAGTCCTTGTCGTAGGTGTAGATACGAACCCCGAGCAGGGTGTTGTCCGGCAGCATTTCGCCCACGTTGATGAAATTCTGGTCATCCTTGACCCAGATGCCCGAACGGAACTCCTGAGTGACCATCGACCTGGTCGCCGATAGTTTCATGCGCTCTGCCTGCTTTTCGGAGAAGGGGGCGCCGAATTCGCCCAGCAGGCCGGTGATCAGGGCAAAGCCGATGCCGAAACGCAACAGCACGCCCGCGACCTGGGCGAGGGTGACGCCACTGGTGCGGATGATGGTGTATTCGCTGTTGGTGGCGAGCTGGGTCATGGCGACCATGCCGCCGATCAGCACCACGAGGGGCATCAGTTCGTAGGCGTGACCCGGCATCAAAAGCACAATGTAGAGCAGCATCTGCGGCACGCCATAGCCGCCGTGTCCCAAGTCAGGCACTTCTTTGATGATGTCGAAGAAGGCATACAGTGCGAGCAGCGCCGCCAGGGCATACAGCGTGGCCACGGTCAGCTGGGTGGTGATGTAGCGGTAAATCAGTTTCATGGATCAGGATTTCCGGATGAGCTGGCCCAGGAAGCGACCCGGTGAAATGGCCGGACGGTTGCGGTACGCCAGCATGCCGAGTGCTGCCAGCAGCATCAGCATATGGGGGGCCAGCATCGCATAGGCGCTCAGGCGATCTTGCAGCACCCAGTTACGGCATAGGGTTAGGGCGTTTTGGTAAACGAAGTACGCCAGCAGGGCCAGCAGAAGGTTGTAGGTGTGACCACTGCGCGGGTTGAAATAAGACAAGGGAATGGCGAGCAGCGCCAGGACGATGGTGCTGATGGGCATGGACAGCCGCCAGCCGAGTTCGGCCTTGTCGCCGGCCTTGTCGCTCAGGGCCAGCGCGGCCGAGGTCATGGTCTGGCGCGAGTTGCCGGAGGGAATAAACTGGGGTTGGTCATTGATGACCACGCTGTAGCGGGCAAATTCGGCCACTTCGTAGTCCGCCTCGCCAGGATTGCCGACATAGCGCCGACCGTTTTCCAGCACCAGAAGCCGCTCGCCCTGCTCGTTGGTCACGATTCGGCCGGATTTTGCAAAAATGCTGGCAACCTTACCCTTGCTCATGTCCTGCATGAAGATGTTGGCGGCCGAGCCGTTTTTCCCCGAAAAATTCTCGACGAAATAGACGCGGCGCGAGGAGTGGGATTCCTTGAAAATTCCGGGGGATATGGCGGAAACATCCTCGTGCTGTTTGAGAATTTCGGCGTATTCATGGCTGCGCTGCTCAGCCCAAGGGCCGATCAGTAGCGATGAGATGCCGACCAGAATGGCCAAGGGGACGGCAAAACGCAGCACCGGCTTGACCCAGTCCTTGAGCGATACACCTGAGGCCAGCCAGACGGCCATTTCATGATCGCGCCAGAGTCGGGTTAACACCACCAGGACGCTGACGAATACGGTGAGAATCAACAGCAGGGGAAACAAGCCGAGTGTCCAGAATCCGATCAGGGCCGCTACCGCCTCGTTGGCGATGCGCCCTTCGGCGGCACGGCCGAGCAGATTGATGGTCTGGGTAGTGACCAGGATGGCCAGCAGGACCACGAACACGCTGACCGCAGTAAAAGTCAATTCACGGGTCAGGCTTTTTTGAAAAACCATTGAGCAGGGCCTTTTTGACTTTTTATGTTAAGCGTAGAGATAATTTGAATGAATTTTCAGAGGTGCCTGTTTGGCAGATTCTGGAGTGGGAGACTATCTGTTTGCGGTCAATGCCTCTATTCTTGGGCGTAACCGGCTGACACACGGTTGGAACAGGCATAATTGACGCACATAATCCATGAGAGTTCACGATGGAATTTAACATAAAAAGCGGTAGCCCGGAAAAACAGCGCGTCGCCTGCGTTATCGTCGGCGTGTTCGAGTCGCGCAAGCTGACCTTCGCCGCGGACCTGCTCGATCGCATTTCCAACGGCTTCATCAGCGATGTGATCCGCCGCGGCGACATGGAGGGAAAGTTGGGCTCCACCCTCATCCTGCATGCGGTGCCGCACACCCTGTGCGACCGGGTGATGCTGGTCGGCTTGGGCAAGGAGCGTGATTTCCGCGCCAAGGAATATCGCGAGGCGATCCGCAGTTCGGTTCGCGCTCTGACCCAGACGTCGGCCAATGAGGCCGTGAGCTATCTGACCGAGCTGACAGTCAAGAAGCATGATGCGGAGTGGATGATCGAACAGGCGACGGTAGTAACGCTCGACACCCTGTATCGTTTCGACCGCTTCAAGACCAAGTCCGAAGACGGTCTGCGCGAACCGCGCAAGCTCACCCTCGCGGTACCGCGTCGCAGCGACTTGGCCGACGGTGAAAAAGGCCTGCAGCGCGGCCTGGCCATCGGCAATGGGATGAATTTCGCCAAGGACCTGGGCAACCTGCCGGGCAACGTATGCACACCGGATTATCTCGCCCGGCAGGCAGAGGAGATGGCCCGTCAGTTCTCGGTCAAAGCTGATATCTATGCTCCCGACGCTATCGAGGCGCTAGGCTTGACCTCCTTCCTGTCAGTGGCCAAGGGCAGCGAGGAAGAGGCGCGTCTGATCGTGCTGTCCTACCAGGGGGGCAAGGCGGACGAGAAGCCGATTGTGCTGGTCGGCAAGGGCATTACATTCGATTCCGGCGGCATTTCGCTCAAGCAAAGCGAAGGCATGGACGAGATGAAGTACGACATGTGCGGTGCCGCCACCGTGCTGGGCGCATTCCGCTCCGCCGTCGAGATGCAGCTGCCGCTGAACCTGATCGCCATCGTTCCCACCTGCGAAAACATGCCGTCGGGCAAGGCCAACAAGCCGGGCGACATCGTGACGACCATGTCCGGTCTGACCGTCGAGATTCTCAACACCGACGCCGAAGGCCGCCTGATCCTGTGTGATGCCCTCACGTTTGCCGAACGCTTCAATCCAGCTCTGGTCATTGACGTCGCCACGCTGACCGGCGCCTGCATAATTGCCTTGGGCAACGTGGCCAGCGGCCTCTACAGCAACCAGGATTCCCTGGCGCGCGAACTGCTGGCGGCGGGCGAAGAAGTGGGTGATCGTGCCTGGCATTTGCCGCTGTGGGACGAGTACCAGGAGGCGATCAAGAGTCCGTTCGCCGACATGACCAATACCGGCGGACGCCCGGGTGGCAGTATTACCGCGGCGTGTTTCCTGTCGCGCTTTGCCAAGTCCTACGATTGGGCTCACATGGATATTGCCGGAACCGCATGGAAGAGCGGAAAGGACAAGGGGGCGACCGGTCGCCCCGTGCCGTTGTTGGTGCAGTTCCTGCAAGACCGCGCCGATATCGCCATCGGCAATGTGGTGCGTCGCGGCCGGCCGCGGCGCGAATCTCACGACCTGGTTGATGATGCCGCGGATTGACTTTTACACCAACGTCGCCGACCCTCAGGCGTTTGCTTGCAGGCTTGCCCAAACGGTATTCCGCAAGGGCGAGCGCCTGCTTGTGTGGTTGGCCGATGAAGGGCAATTGGCGGGCTTCAGCGCCCGGTTGTGGAGCATCGCGGATACCCAGTTCGTGCCGCATTGTCAGTTGGATGCTGGCGAAGCTCCGGAAACGCCGATCTGGCTTACGACGCGCTTGCCGGCTGACCTGGAGCACCCGGTTCTGTTGAACCTGGGGCCGGCGTTGCCGGAGCATCCCGAGCACTTTGCCCGTATTCTGGAAATCGTCGGTTGCGACGAGGCGTCGTTGGCGACAGCACGCGAGCGTTTTCGGTTCTACCGCGCGGCAGCCTACGAGATCGAACATCACGATATGAGCCACCTCTGAGATGAATCCCTCGCAAAACGCATCGCTTCCCGCTGGTCTGGAACTCCCGGTGTTGACCGACGTAGTTGAAGAGGCGGCGCCGCCCGTCCTGACGGATGAGCCCCCCTTCGAGCTGCCTGATTTCGACTTCTCCGGCGAACTGGATGCGATGGTGGCCGCCATGCCGGAAGCAGCCACCATCGAGCTGGAGATTCCTGAGTTACCCCTCGACGATGTGCTGGATGTGGGGCCGGTGCCGGTGAGTACCGAGCCGGTGGTGGATTTTTCAAATCTGCCATCGCTTGATCTGGATGTGGCTGACTTGGACGAGCTGGCGCTGGGCGACGTGCTGCCCGAGTTGCAGAGGGTTGCGCCGGTGCCGCAGGAAAGCGAATCGGTCCCAGTAGGCGATCTGGGTGCGGGCGTCTTTGATTTCATACTGACGCCGCCGGTGGAGGAGCACCCTACGACGACGTCTGTAGAGCCAGCGCCCCTGCATGACAGTGCGTTCGACATACCGGAGCTGACCATGGAATGGTCGGAGCCGGTGGCTGCCCAGGATGGGAAACCCGAGAGTGCCGCCGTTGCCTCTTTGTCCGATGCCGTTGGTTTGGAGGGCTCGGTTTCGATTCCGCTATTGACCGAAGGCGCCCCGGAAGCGGTTGATGCCGGCGCACCGATGGCAGTCCAGGTCAAGGTGCCTGATGGTCTGTCTGGTGACGGGCAAGTGGAGCCGGGCGTTATCGCCGCCGTCGAGCTGGGGGGCGAAGAGGCCGAGCCGGTGGACGCTCCGCTTGCGTCCTGGGCCGAAAATACCGAGGTGGAGTCGACCCAGCACATGGAAACGGCCCCTGAACCGGCTTTGGCTCCGCAGCGTATTGATATCGACAGCTTGCCGACTGGCGTGCTGGGTGGCGGAATTGGCCCCGAGTCATCTTCCTCGTGGGCTGTGACGTACGCTCCATCCGGGGAGGGAGACGCATTGGCCGGCGTTCCGGCCTTGCCGGAGCTGGAAGTCTCGTTCTCGGAAACCACTGAGGTGCATGACCTCCCTGTCGCCGAGAAATCCTCGCTGGATGTCGGCGTTGCCGAGTCGCAGGAGGAGGTTGATGGGGACGCCTGGCTCGAGGAATTCATCAATGGCGGATTGCCCGAGTTCTCTGCGGCGGCAAACGTTGCCGAGGCGGTTCCACCTGCTGCCCACGTGGACGTCGCAGTGAATCTACCGCATGAGAACGGCTTGGAGGGGGCGGTGATTGAGCCGGAAAGGGCTGCTGTCGACCTGCCTGTGTCGGGAGTAGAGGAACCGCTAGCCTCCATGGCGGAGTCGGACGAGCTGTTGTCCGGAGCGAGCGGTGCGTCTGAGGTGGGGATAGACGCGATTTCGCCCGACCCGGCCCCCGTGTCGGATGATGATAGCTCGTCCGTGTTGGACTTGGAGGATGCCGTTGCCGGTGTCTGCGCGGTTGCGGTTGATGCGCCCTCCATGCCGGAGCCCAGCAGCAGTGCGGTAGCAGGGCAGGTGTCGGTTCCTCCGTCGAGTGAGGCGCCGCCGGCCCCTGCCGCGCCGTTGCTGGAGATATCCGAACCGGTTGTCGGTACGGATAAAGCGGTCGAGAAGGACCCTGAACCCTCCTGCGCCGTGGTAGATGAGCAGTCCTTGATCGATTCACTGACGCAGAAGATTCTGCCGCGGATGAAAGTCGAGCTGTCTCTGTGGTTGCAGGACGCACTGGAAATGCAGGCGCGGCAGATGCTGGCCGGCGTGATGCACCAGCTGAAAGAGGACTACGAGATGCTGTTCAACGAAACGCTGCGTGAGAGCCTGCGTCAGGCCATCAGCGAGATCGGTCGTGACGAACGGGACGGGAAGTCGTGATGGGGCATCGGCTGTCACGTATCGTCACCCGCACCGGTGACGATGGAACGACCGGTCTGGGAGACGGTAGCCGGGTAAGCAAGGACGCTACCCGCATCGCGGCCATGGGCGATGTGGACGAACTGAATAGCGTCATCGGCGTGCTGTTGGCCGAAGTGCTGCCGTCTGAGGTGGCGCTCTGGCTGAGCGAGGTGCAGCATGCGCTGTTCGACCTCGGTTCGGAATTGGCTGTGCCCGGCTACAAGGCGCTGCAGCCGGCCCAGGTGCTGGCGCTGGAGGGCAAGGTGACAGAGATGAACGCCGAGTTGCCGATGCTCAAGGAGTTCATCCTTCCTGGCGGTTCGCGTTCTGCCGCGCTGGCTCACCAGGCCCGCTCGGTCTGCCGTCGCGCAGAACGGACGGTGGTGGCGCTGGCTCGTGAGGAGGAGGTCTCGAAAACGGCCCGGCAGTATCTCAATCGCTTGTCTGACGCCCTGTTCGTGCTGGCCCGGCATCTCAACCGTGTGGAGGGCCACCCTGACGTGTTGTGGCAGCCACGCCGGCATGAGAGCGATTGCTGATTGTCGATATGAAGTGGAACGGCCGCAAGGCCGTTTTTGTTTTGTGAAGGGTGTATGTGCAGATGAAAGTGAATCAGCGGCAACTTGGTGCCGTCATGACGTTGCTCTCCGGGGCCTCCACGGCTAAAAAGCTGATCGCGGGTGTCACGCTGCTGTTGGCGGTTGGTGCCTATTTCGCCCAGGCGGATAACGGAGAAATCAGCGGAGTTGTCGTTGGGGTGGCCGATGGCGACACCATCACTGTGCTGGATGCGGCGCAACAGCAGCACAAGATCCGGTTTGCTTTCATCGATGCACCTGAGAAGGCTCAGCCGTATGGGCAGCGTGCCAAGCAGATACTGGCTGCCCGTGTTTATCGCCAGGTGGTAAAGGTGGACGTGGTGGAAAAAGACCGTTATGGCCGGATCGTGGGACGTGTCTGGCAAGGGGCGACCGACGTCAACCTGGCCCAGCTCAAAGAGGGTTACGCCTGGCATTATCGCTTTTATGCCAGCAAGAACCAGTCTGCCGAGGATTTTTCCCGCTACGAGGCGGCTGAACAGCAGGCGCGCGCCCAACGCCTGGGGCTGTGGGAAGGGAGCGCCCCACAAGCACCATGGGAGTTCCGGCGCAGTAAACGCGGCAACTGAGGCCGCTTCGGCCAACCTTGGTATCAATTGGGGGAGGGGTAGGTTTCGGCTTCAGGTTGTGGCCAGTGCCGGTCGAGCCATTCCAGTATGCGATCGGCAACCTGCGGCCAGTGAGCGTCCAGCATCATCATGTGGCCGATGCTCGGCAGAATCTCGGCGGTGCAGTTGAGCCGGGAGGCGGTGGCGACCACGTCGGCAGCCGAGATCAGCCTGTCGTCGGCGGCGCCCAGTACCAGCGCCGGCACCGGCGGCAACGGGCGGATGAACAGCGGGTTGATCAGGGTCATGTCCATGATGGCGCGCTGGCTTTCCTGCTGAGCTTGCCTGGCCATCAGGGCGATGGCCTCGTCGCTGGCGGCAGGAGAAAACAGCATGTCCCGCAACTCGCGCCAGTCGGGTTGATGCATGCCGTTCTGATACAGATTCAACGCAAGAAACTGCGATGGCGCCTGGCTCAGCAAACGGAGGCTGGAGCCGGCGAGCCCGTGTGGAGGAACCGAGGCCAGGAAGACGGCGCCAGGCAGGGCGTGCAGGGCAAGATATTGTTGCAGTACGAAGCCCCCCATCGAGTGGCCGATGACGATCGGGGTGTGGCCGATCTGGCGAATCACCGCCGATAGATTGCGTACATAGTCGTCGATGCTGATGCCGGACAGGTAGTTGCGCCCGCTGCTGCCACCGTGACCCTCCAGGCTGGGTGCCCAGCAATCGTAGCCTTGCTCGGCGAACCAGGTCAGGAAATGCTCTTGCCAGCACCAGGCGGCGGAGAAAGCCCCATGCAAAAACAAAAGGGGCGGCGCATTGCGCGCCACCCCTTTTGCCGCCTCGCGAATGACTTCGAGACGGGGGTGCGTCATAGCACTTCGGCTGCGAAGTCGGCCAGCCTCGAACGCTCGCCACGCTGCAGCGTGATATGGCCCGAGTGCACCCATCCCTTGAAGCGGTCGACGACGTAGGTCAGCCCGGAGCTGCCTTCGGTCAGGTAGGGAGTATCGATCTGCGAGATGTTGCCGAGACAGACCACCTTGGTGCCGGGACCGGCGCGGGTGATCAGCGTCTTCATCTGCTTGGGCGTGAGGTTCTGGGCCTCGTCGATGATCAGGTACTTGTTGAGGAAGGTGCGGCCGCGCATGAAATTGAGGCTCTTCACCTTGATGCGCGAGCGGATCAGGTCACGGGTGGCGGCGCGTCCCCAGTCTCCTCCGTCGTCGTCGCTCTTGTTGAGCACGTCGAGGTTGTCTTCCAGCGCCCCCATCCAGGGGGTCATCTTTTCTTCCTCGGTGCCGGGCAGGAAGCCTATGTCCTCGCCAACCGGCACCGTCACCCGGGTCATGATGATTTCCGAGTAGAGTTTCTGCTCCAGTGTCATGGCGAGCCCGGCTGCCAGTGTCAGCAGGGTCTTGCCGGTGCCCGCCTGGCCCAGCAGGGTGATGAAATCGATATCCGGGTTCATCAGCAGGTTGAGGGCGAAGTTCTGCTCACGGTTGCGCGCCACGATGCCCCAGACGTTGTTTTTCTGATGGCTGAAGTCCTTGAGCGTCTCGAGGGTGGCGGTCTTGCCCTCGATCTTGGTGACCATGGCCAGCAACGGCTGCTCGCCGGTCTGCCAGAGCAACTGGTTGACGTGCATGTCCGGGACGTCCGGCCCCTTGATCTGGTAGTAGCGTCGGTCATGCTCCTGCCACGAGCGTAGGTCTTCGCTGTTGCGATCCCAAAAACTGGCATCGATCTCGCGCGACCCGGTGTACAGCAGGTCGGTGTCTTCCAGCACCTTGTCGTTGAAGTAGTCTTCCGCATCCAGTGCCAGCGCACGCGCCTTGATGCGCATGTTGATGTCTTTGGAGACCAGGATGACGGGGCGTTCAGGATGCAGCTCCTTGAGCGCCATGACGATGCCCAGGATCTGATTGTCGGCTTTGCCGACCGGCAGCGAGGTGGGCAACACGCTGTAAATGGCTTGGGTCTGCAGGATCAGCTTGCCGGAGGCGGCATCTTTGCTTGGCCCGGCCAGCGAGATACCGGCGTCGATGCGTGCCTCGGTGCTGCTGACAATCTCGTTCAGGAAGCGGCTGGCCTGGCGGGCGTTGCGCGCCACTTCGGACATGCCGGTCTTGTGATTGTCGAGTTCTTCGAGGGTGATGATGGGGATGAAAATATCATGCTCTTCGAAGCGGAAGAGGCAGGTCGGGTCGTGCAGCAGTACATTCGTGTCCAGCACAAACAGCTTGGCGATTCTGCTTTTCCTGTGGCTTGTCATGATGAGTCCCCTTGTCTGCGCAGTGCCCGGCCGGGGATGCCGGGCAGGGCTGCGCTCAAAGCGTCTTGACGAACGCCAGCACTTCTTCGGCGTGGCCTGGCACCTTCACGCCACGCCATTCCCGCGCCACGTTACCTTGCGTGTCGATGACGAAAGTGCTGCGCTCAATCCCCCTTACCTGTTTGCCATACATATTCTTCATCTTGATGACAGCGAAGCGGTTGCAGACGACTTCTTCCTGGTCGGCCAGCAATTCGAAGGGTAGTTCCAGCTTGGCCTTGAAGTTTTCATGGGACTTCAGGCTGTCACGCGAGATGCCGACCACTTCGGCTCCGGCTGCGGTGAATTCCGTGTAGAGGTCGCGGAAGGCCATCGATTCGTTGGTGCAGCCGGGAGTGTTGTCCTTGGGGTAGAAGTAGATGACCAGTGGTTTGCCGGCTTCGGCCAACGTGAACGTTTTGCCGGAAGTGGCCGGCAGAGTGAAGTCGGGGCAGCGTTCGCCTTGCATGCGTAGCTCCTGGGTAGGGTGGTAATGACATGGGCCCGCCCTTTTCTTGAAGACTAGCGGAAACCCATGACGCTGGGAAGAGGGGTTACTTGTTTGGTGAGGGAGGGCGGCGTAACAGGACCATCAAGGCGCCGCTGCCACCCTGGCGTTCGTCCGCTTCACAGAAGGCCAGTACCTCGGGGTGGTGTTTAAGCCAGTTGCGCACCATGCGCTTGAGCACCGGTGCGCCTTGCGAGCCGAAGCCCTTGCCGTGGATGATGCGCACGCATTGCCCACGTGTGCTGGCACGGTGCAGGAACAGCGTCAGGGTGTCCTGGGCCTGGTAGCGGTCGAGTCCGTGCAGATCGAGTTCGGCGACAACGGGCCAGTGGCCGCTGCGCAGGCGTTTGAGCGTGGCCGCTGGCATGCCGTTCCGGGCGAAGTTGCGCTCGAGTTCGGCCGGTTCGAACCAGCCGACAGCATGCGCCAGCAACGCCGCTTCCAGTTCCAGGGGAAGCTGGACGTATCGATCTGGCTGACGCGGGCGCGGGCTGGGCTTGGGGGTATACGGCGGCACGCGGTTGCCGTCCTTGACCGGGCGGACGTCGCAAAACAGTTTGCGGAAATCCGGCTCCGGTTCGGGCGGCTTGACCGAAGGCAAAACAGGCAAGGCGGCTTGCCTTGCCTGTTTACGAAACCCCTTCAGCTGTTCCTTGAAGGGCTTCAAGGCTTACTTGCCGTCCAGGAAACGCTCGGCGTCGAGGGCGGCCTGGCAGCCCGATGCTGCGCTGGTGACGGCCTGGCGGTAGATATGGTCCTGCACGTCGCCGGCGGCGAACACACCCGGAACGCTGGTGGCGGTGGCATTGCCCTCGCGGCCGCCCTTGGTGATGATGTAGCCGGTGCTATCCATCTCCAGTTGGCCCTTGAAGATGTCGGTATTCGGCTTGTGGCCGATGGCGATGAAGACGCCGGTCAGGGCGATGTCGCGAGTCGTGCCGTCGGCGGTGTTCTTCAGGCGCGCGCCGGTCACGCCGGAGTCGTCACCCAATACCTCGTCCAGCGTCTGGTTCAGTGCCAGCGTGATCTTGCCTTCCTCGACCTTGTGCATCAGGTGGTTGATCAGAATTTTCTCGGCACGGAAGCTGTCGCGGCGGTGCACCAGGGTCACGTGCTTGGCGATATTGGCGAGGTACAGGGCCTCTTCCACGGCGGTGTTGCCGCCACCGATCACCGCCACGTCCTGATTGCGGTAGAAAAAACCGTCGCAGGTGGCGCAAGCTGACACACCCTTGCCCATGAAGGCCTCTTCCGAGGCCAGGCCCAGGTACTGGGCGGAGGCGCCGGTGGCGATGATTAGTGCGTCGCAAGTGTATTCGCCGGCGTCACCGACCAGGCGGATCGGCTTTTCCTGCAGGTGGGTGGTGTGGATATGGTCGAAGATCATCTCGGTGCCGAAGCGCTCCGCGTGCTGCTGGAAGCGCACCATCAGCTCGGGGCCCTGCACGCCGTCGGCATCCGCCGGCCAGTTGTCCACGTCGGTGGTGGTCATCAGCTGGCCGCCTTGTGCCAGGCCGGTAATCATCACCGGCTTGAGGTTGGCGCGCGCGGCATAGACTGCAGCGGTGTAGCCGGCCGGGCCAGAACCAAGGATGAGAAGAGGGCTGTGGCGAGTCGTGCTCATGGAGATGTTCCTGTTCTTGGGGTGTAGATCAGTATTTTAACAAGTTATGACTGACAGAACCGCTGCCGGAGGTTACAGTCAAAATAGTAGCAAGCAATGTGGGAGATGTGGGCATGGACCCGATTAGTCAAGCCGGTTTGGTGGACGTTGCCACGACGCTGCAAGTGTATTCCTTGAACAAGGTCAGAGAGGTGGCAGCGGATACCGCGCTCTCCTTGATTGAGGGCGCGGTGAACGTTTCCGAGCAGGCGGCATCGGTCAATCCGCCTCATCTGGGACAGAATGTCGATGTCACCGCCTGAGCGGCCAGTGGCGGCTGTCACTTCTTCCGATGGAGGAGGGTGCCGTGCGTTACCTGATGCTGATGTGTTTGTTCGGCCTGAGCCTCTTCGCGCTGGCAGAAGAAAAGCCGGCGATACCGGGGTGGTCTTCCTATGAGGGAGGGGATTACTCTACCGCCCGGAAGCTGTTCGAGGAGGGGGCTCGCGCAGGTGAGCCAGTGGCTGAGTTCAATCTCGCCATGATGTACTGGCACGGACAGGGGGTTTCGCCCAACCGGGACAAGTCGCTTGAGCTGCTGCGTAAATCTGCCGGCCATGGTTTGTCGCGGGCGCAGTACGCGATGGGTCTGTTGTACGAGAACGGGGATGGTGTGCCGCGCTCGCAGCCGGAGGCAACCCGCTGGTTCGACTTGGCTGCGCGACAAGGCTACCGTGATGCCCAGGTCAGCTTGGGCACCCAGTATTATCTGGGGCGCGGCGTAACGCAGGATTACCTGCAGGCGGCCAAGTGGTACAAGGCGGCCGCCGAGCAAGGCGATGTCGGCGCGCAGTATCTACTGGCCAGCCTGTACGAGCACGGCGACGGGGTGGCGCAGGATTTGCGCGAGGCGATTCGCTGGTATGTGGCGGCGGCCCGGCAGGGAGATGTGGCCGCTTCACTCAAGGCGCGGGAACTGGCCCGGCGTTTGACAGAGTGACTGGTGTAGCGTGTGAATGAATACGACGATGGCCCGACACGGATGATGTGTCGGGCCATCGTCTTTTTGTGGTACTGCCGCGTGCTCAGGCAGAAAGGGAAATCCGGTGCGAGCTGGAATCATTGTCTGTGTCGAGCAGCGCTTGGTGCGCCTGATACTGGGTGACGGCCAGTTGAGCCGTGGCGTTCAGCTGCCCAGCAGTGTCCGTCTGGACTGGCCGGGGTGATGGTGGCTCGGGGTTGTCGTCGGGAGAGGTTGCGGCGGCGGATGCCTTTCTGGTGCTCGTCGCCGTGGCGTCGGGTGCGGCGCTGTCGGCCTCGGAGCCGGTGGCCTGATTCACCGTCAACTGGCGGCTGAGCTCGCTCTCGACCTGGGCGATGCTCTCGCTGCGGCGCGGCACGGTGATGCCGGCAGCCCACGCGAGGGGGGCGGGGTCGGCCGAGGTGTCGGGTGTCGACTCGGGGAGAGGGTCACGATCGGCGCGGTAAGCCGCGCTTGGCGCAACGGTGGTGTAGCCAATACTGGCTGTGCTGCCTGCAATGTTCATGTGCGGACCTGCTGCCCAAAGGCGTGATGCTGATATTCTAGCCCAGCTTCCGAGGTATGCCGTAGTAATGATCGCCTGCCCGGGTGGAAAAACGACATAGCCCGTGTAATCCGGTTACTTCGATTGTTCGATCAAAACCAGATCCAGCATACGGTCAGCCAGCTTGTCCACGGACAGCTCCCCATCCTTGCGGTACCACTGGACGGACCAGTGCAGGCTGCCTAGCAGGGTGCGGCGCAGCAGGCGCGTATCCGGCTTGACCAGCCCTGCGGCCGCTGCCTCGTCCAGCACGGCTTGCCACAACGCCTCGTAACGGTCGCGCAGCAGGATCAGCCCCGGCTTGGCAGCCTCGGAGATGCTGCGCCACTCGTACAGCATGACTTCCAGCGCCGCCTGATTGTCGCCGAGCAGCGAGTTCAGGTGAACGTGGAACAGCGCGGACAATTTCTCCCGCGTCGATCCGGCCTTGGCGATGGCCCGCTCCAGTTGCTCGGTGGTGCTGCTGATGCCCAGTGCCATCACGGCAACCAGGATTTCTTCCTTGGTGCGAAAGTGATAGAACAGACTGCCCGACTGCAGGCCAACCGCGTTGCCGAGGTCGCGCACCGTAGTGCGCTCGTAACCCTGGTCGCGGAACAATTTGGCGGCGGCCCGTACCAGTTCCATCCGACGGCTGTTTTCTTCCAGTGGCGTATTCTTTTCCAGTGTGGTCATGTCTTGGGCAGTGTCCGGTTACGTTTCATCGGCCTTGTCCGTCAGCGGCGGCACAAACTGGACGACGGCTTTCCAGGGAATGTCGGGGACGAGCTTCTCGAGGCAGTCGGTATGCCCGTAGGGGCATTGACGCTCGAAACAGGGGCTGCATTCCAGATTCAGCGTGGCGATGGCCGAGCGCGCTGTCAACGGCGGCGTGAAATCCGGGCTGGAGGAGCCGTATAGGGCAACCAGCGGTACATCCAGCGCGGCCGCAACGTGCATCAGGCCGGAGTCGTTGCAGACGGCGACACTGGCCAGGCTGAGCAGGTCGATCGCCTCGTCGAGGCCCGTCTTGCCGCAGAGGTTGACGGCCGTATGCCCTGACAGGGCGGCAATCTCGTCGCCGATCTCCTTGTCCTTGGGGGAGCCGAACAGCCATACCTGGTAGCCGGCCCGAGTGAAGCGCTGGGCCAGTTCGGCAAAGTGCCGGCTCGGCCAGCGCTTGGCCGGGCCGTATTCCGCCCCGGGGCAGAAGGCGGCGATCGGTTTTTGGGTGTCCAGCTGCAGGCGGCTGAGCGCGGCCTCTCGGCCCGCTGCGTCACTGGCGAGCCGGGGGTGGGGAATTGGTCGCACCACCGGCTGGTCTTTGTCTTCGGCCAGGGCGCAAAAGCGTTCGACCATCATCGGCAGCGCCGTTTCGTCCAGCTCGCGCGCGTCGTTGAGCAGCCAGTAGCGCGACTCGCCAAGGAAGCCGGTACGACGCGGGATGCCGGCAAACATCGGTACCAGTGCCGATTTGATCGAATTGGGCAGGACGATGGCCTGGTCGAAACGCTCGCGGGCGAGCAGGCGGCCCACTTGCCAGCGGTCGCGCAGGCGCAGCTGGCCATGGCCGAACGGATTGAGGTGGGCCTTGTGAACCTCGGGCATGCGCGCCAGCAAGGGGAGCGTCCAGCTGGGGGCGAAGACGTGCAGTTCCAGGTCCGGATGGCGTTCGTGCAGGCGCCGGTACAGTGGCTGGGCCATGACGCCGTCGCCCACCCAGGATGGGGCGATCACCAGGATTTTTTTCATCATCGATACAAAGCAAAAAGGTGCGGCAGCGGGCCGCACCCCTAGTATGTCCTTTGTGATAAATCAGAGCCTATTTCAGTAGGTGGGCGAGCCAAAGCAGGTTGAGCGTCACCGGAGCACAGGAACCGGAATGTACACGGAGTACATGAGGATTCCGAGCACCGCTGACGCTCAAGATGCGCAGGCACAGCCGCCTAATGAGATGGGCTCTTAGTGGTGGTGCCCGCTCACCGGGCCAACCAGCTTGTAGCGGGTGCCGCAATATGGGCACAGCGCTTCACCGGTCTTGTGCACCGGCAGGAAGACACGCGGGTGGGCATTCCACTTCACCATGTCCGGCATCGGGCAGTGCAGCGGCAGGTCCTTCTCGGTGACTTCGATCACGCGTTGGGTATTTTCTTTCAGTACGGTCATGCTTGCTTCCTTGCAGGCCGGCCACGGCAAGGGCCGGCCGGGACGTTCATTGTTCGATGTAGGTCAGCCATTCTTCGTGCGCCGGGTCGAGGCCCTTGACGCAGTCGAAGTAGCGCTTCTGGATTTCCGTGGTGATCGGGCCGCGCGTGCCGCTGCCGATGGCGCGGTTGTCCAGCTCGCGGATCGGCGTCACTTCAGCGGCGGTGCCGGTGAAGAAGGCTTCGTCGGCGCTGTAGACTTCATCGCGGGTGATGCGCTTCTCGATCAGTTCCAGGCCCATCTCGCTGGCGATCTGCACCACGGTGTCGCGGGTGATGCCTTCCAGCGCCGAGGTCAGGTCCGGGGTATACAGCTTGCCCTTGCGGATGATGAAGATGTTTTCGCCGGACCCTTCGGCCACGTAGCCTTCGACGTCGAGCAGCAGCGCCTCGTCGTAACCGTCGCGGGTGGCTTCGGTGTTGGCGAGGATGGAGTTCATGTAGTTGCCGTTGGCCTTGGCCTTGCACATCGTGATGTTGACGTGGTGGCGGGTGAAGGACGAGGTCTTGACGCGAATGCCGCGCTCCAGGCCTTCTTCGCCGAGGTAGGCGCCCCACGGCCAGGCGGCCACGATCACGTGCACGTCGCCTACCGGCGGCGCCACGCCCAGCTTGCCCGAGCCGTAGAAGGCCATCGGGCGGAAGTAGCAGGATTTGAGACGGTTGGCGCGCACCACTTCGACGTGGGCGGCGTTGATCTCTTCCTTGGTGAACGGCAGCTTGATGTCGAGGATGTGGGCCGAGCGGAACAGACGGTCGGTGTGGTCCTGCAGACGGAAGATGGCCGGGCCTTTCGGGGTTTCATAGGCACGCACGCCTTCGAACACGCCCATGCCGTAGTGGAGGGTGTGAGTCAGTACGTGGGTGGTGGCATCACGCCAGTCGACCAGTTTGCCGTCGTACCAGATGAAGCCGTCGCGGTCAGCCATGGACATCGTGTTTCTCCGTCTGAAAAGTAGTGTGCGGCAGATTATACCGTCGTCGCCCCGCTTGTGAACCGGCCCGGGTGAAAAACAGCCACGGGCCGGTTTCAGGGCTAGCCGCCCAGCACGGCTTGCCACAAGGCTTGGGCCTGGTGGTAGAAATGCCGCAACTTGTCGTTTACCTCGATCCTGTTGCCGTCGTTGAGGCGGGCGGCGTGCTGCAGGCGACGATAGTGGCGGTAGGCTTCGCGCGCGGCGGCGGCCAGTCCGGCGTCGATCAGGCCGGCATCAGCCGCCACGCCCAGGAGTGCGATGTTGCCGGCGTTGCGGGTCAGAGTCGGCAGTTCGTGGGCATGGGCCAGGATCAGGTATTGCACCAGGAACTCGATGTCGATGATGCCGCCGCGGGCGTGCTTGACGTCGTCTTCCCGGGCCGGGTGCGATTCCAGCATGCGTTGGCGCATGGCCAGCACTTCCTCGCGCAGCACTGCCGGGTCGCGGTGCAGGGTGAGGACGTCGTGACGGATGGCCTCGAAGCGTTCGCCGATGGCAGCATCGCCGGCGACAAAGCGGGCCCGGGTCATGGCCTGGTGCTCCCACACCCAGGCGTCGTGGTGCTGGTATTTCTCGAAGGCTTCCAGCGAGCTGACCAAGAGGCCGCTGGAGCCGTTCGGGCGCAGACGCAGGTCGATGTCGTACAGAATCCCGGCCGAGGTGACGCTGGTGAGCCAGGTCGACATCTTGCGCGTCAGGCGCGAGTAGAGGTCGGCGGCGTCGGGGTGGGGGTCGTCGTGCAGGAAGATGATGTCGAGGTCGGAGGCATAGCCCAGCTCTTTGCCGCCCAGTTTGCCGTAGCCGATGATGGCGAAGCGCGGGACGTCGCGATGCCGTGTCGGCATCTCCAGCCAGGCGTGGCGCAGGGTGGCCTCGAGCACGGTATCGGCCAGCCGGGAGAGCTCGTCGGACAGGGCTTCGACGGTCCACATGCCGGCCAGGTCCTGAGCCACCAGGCGGAAGGTCTGGGTATGCTTGAAATGGCGCAGCGCGTCCATCTTGCCTTCGGTGTCGCCAGGGTTGGCCGAAAGCTGCTCTTCCAGTTGCGCGGCCAGTTGCGGCCAGTCCGGGGTGGCGTAGAGCACCCGGGCGTCCAGCAGTTCGTCGAGCAGGATGGGGTGGCGGGTCAGGTAGTTCGACACCCAGGAGCTGCTGGCGTAAAGCGAGGCCAGGCGCTGCAGCGTCTGCGGGTATTCGGTCAGCAGCGCCAGGTAGGAGGCGCGGCGGCTGATCGTTTCCAGCAGTGTGATGATGCGGGCGAGCGTGACGTCGGGGTGCGGCAGCGCTGCCGCGACCTCGATCAGCGGCGGGATCAGCGCATCGAACTTCTTGCGGTTGGCGAGCGGCATCTGCTGGTAGCGCTGGCTGCCGGCCAGGCTCTTCAGCTGCTGGGCGACGCTGTTGCCATCCTGGTACCCCAGCTGGGCGAGTTGTTCCGGGATGTTGTCGTCGTCGCCAATGTCGCGCCACAGCGGCGTCAGCGGGTGGGCGACGGCGTTTTCGGTCGGCAGGAAGAAGACCTGTTCGAAGTGGCGGGTGATGTGGCGGCGATGGATGTTGAGGGCGTCCATGAACGCCTGCCAGTCGGCAAAGCCCATGCTGCCGGCGATCTTGGCGCGATTTTCCGCCGAGGAGGGCAGCGTCTGGGTTTGCTGGTCGTCCAGGTATTGCAGGCGGTGCTCGAGGTTGCGCAGGAACACATAGCCTTCCATGATCTCGTGCACTGCGTCGGGTTCCAGCAGGCGCATTTCGGCCAGGCGGGCGAGGGTTTCGCGGGTGCTCTTGAGCTGCAGGCTCTTCTCCCGGCCGCCCCGGATCAGCTGGAACACCTGGGCGATGAACTCGGCTTCGCGGATGCCGCCCGGCCCCAGCTTGATGTTGTCGGCCATGTCGCGCCGTGCCACTTCGCGGCGGATCTGCACGTGCAGTTCACGCATCGCGCCGTAGGCGTTGTAGTCGAGGTACTTGCGGTAGACGAAGGGGCGTACCAGTTCGGCCAGGCCGTCGGTATCGCCGGTGAGCGCCTTGGCCTTGATCCACGCGTAGCGTTCCCATTCGCGCCCCTGCGACAGCAGGTAGTTTTCCAGGGCGGCAAAGCTCATCGCCAGCGGGCCGGAGTCGCCGTAGGGGCGCAGGCGCATGTCGACGCGGAACACCTGGCCATCGGGGGTCTGGTCGTTGATGAAGCGGATGATCTGTTTGCCGAGCTGAGTAAAGTACTCGATGTTGCTGATGCGGCGCCCGCCGTTGGTTTCGCCGTTTTCCGGGTAGATGAAGATCAGGTCGATGTCCGAGGAGACATTGAGCTCGCCGCCGCCCAGCTTGCCCATGCCGATGACGATCAGCTCCTGGACCTGACCGCTTTCTTCTCCGATCGGTTGACCATAATGGGAGAGCGCGGCGTGGGCGACGGCCAGCGAGCGCTGCACGGCGAATTCGGCCAGCTCGCTGATGGTGCTGACCACTTCGTCGAGCCCGGCCAGTCCGCCCAGGTCGCGGCTGATCAGGCGAGCCATGACGGCCTGGCGCAGCTGTCGCAGCCGGGACATGAAGAGCTCGGGAGCCAGGGTTGTGGCCCAGTCGGTAAACTCCTCCATTTCCTGCCGGTCAAATGGCATATGCAGCCGGGCGACGAGACGCTCGCGCTGCTCGGGATGCGCATCGAGCAGGCGACGCAGGTAAAGCGAAAAGTTGCAGCTGCTGTCGATGGTGGGGACGGGGTTTGCTGGCATAATGGCTCCGCTGTCTGATCGTTCGGTCCGGTCATTTTTCTCATTGTGTAATGGTTCTCTTTCTTGGAAAAGCGTCGATTGTCTTTTCGCCGGCTGCCGGTGGTCGCGTCCCTCAAATTTGTGCTGCGCTGGGGTGGGGTGCTGCTGGCCGGCGGTACCGCAGTGCTGGCGGCAGCCTTCGCCGCGTTCACTTTCTGGTTCCTGCCTAACCTCGAGCAGTATCGCGCCGAGCTGGCGTCGCTGTTGTCCCGCCAGACCGGACGGGTGGTGACGATCCGGCAACTGCAAGGGCAGTGGGCCGGCGTGGCCCCGCGGCTCGATCTCTACGGCGTCACCATGGCCAATCCACGCGATGGCGCGGCGCTAAGCTTCGAACGCGTCAGCCTGACGCCGGCGTGGCGCAGCCTGCTGGTGTGGTCTCCCCGCTTTGCACACATCGTGGTCGACGGGCCGGTGGTCGACCTGTCGCGCGGGCGTGACGGCGTGATCTACCTGAATGGTTTCGATATTTCCTCCGGTGGCGAGGGGCGGGCCGGCGACGGCAGCGCCGCCAACTGGTGGCTCAACCAGCCTTCGCTGGTGATCAACAATGCGCGGCTGTCGTGGCAGGACGAATTGCTTGGCTTGCCGCGTTTCCGGCTCGACAAGGGGCAGGCCGAATTCAGCAGCGGCTTGTTCGGCCACGGCTTGAAAATCACCGGCCAGCCTTCGGCCGCGCTCGGGCGAGCCATCTCTCTGTCGGCGCAGTGGCGCGGTGACGACGTGCGCGCATGGAAGGAATGGCAAGGCGAGCTGAGGGTCGACTGGCAGGGGGTCAAGGTGAGCCCCTGGTCACGCTATCTGAAACAGTGGGGCGGGGTGCGTTCCGGCGAGGGCGACGGTGTGTTCCAGGTGGCGTTCAGCCAGGGCCGCATCGACCGGCTCAAGGCCAATGTCGCCCTCAAGAATGCGGCCTACGCGCCGATCGATGCCGGCGAGCTCAACGTTCCCAAGCTGGGTGGCCAACTGGAGGTGGTGCGGGATGGCGGCAAGTACCAGATCGAGGCACGTGATCTGACCCTGGCCAGCGCGACGGGGCTGGCTTTCGATCACTCGCGCGTTTCCGGGTTCTGGGCCGAGGATGGCGGCGACCTGAAACTGGACAACGCGTCGCTGACGCATCTGGCGCCGCTGATCCACGCCGTGGGCGCGGACAAATCGCCCTTGTTTGGCAAATTCTCGCCCTCCGGTCAGTTGCACGATGTCAGCGTCAGCTGGCAAGGCCGGCTCGAGGCGCCGGCCAAGTACAGCGTGGCGAGCGGATTCCAGCAGCTGGCCTGGGCCGAGACCGGGCCGGTTCCCGGCGTGGCCGGGGTGACCGGGCAGATACGCTTCGACCAGGCCGGCGGACGCCTGCAACTGGATGCCGGCGCTTCGTCACTGCAGCTGTCGCGGGTGTTTCCGCAGCCGCTCGGTTTCGAGCATCTGAAAGCCGATGTGGAGTGGACCCGTGTGGCCGGCGGTGTCGACGTCGCCTTCCGGCAGCTGAATTTCGGCAACCGCGACCTGCAGGGGTGGCTGTCAGGGAAGTATCGCTATACCGGCCAGGGGGCGGGGCAGATCGATCTCAAGGCCGGTATCGACCGGGTGCGGGCCGTGCGAGTGCCCGACTACCTGCCCTATGCTGCCGGGGCCGACACGATCCGCTGGCTGCGCGCCGCGCTCAAGGACGGTGAGGCGCGCAAGGTGACGCTGCAGCTCAAGGGCAATCTGGACGATTTTCCCTTCAAGGGCGGGCGCAACGGCGAGTTCCTGGTGGAAGCGCAGGTGGAGCATGGCCAGCTCGAGTATCAGCCAGGTTGGCCGAAGCTGGACGACATCGATGCCTTGCTGCGATTCCACAACGAAAAGATGGAGATCGTGTCGCCGCGTGCCACGACGCTGGGCGTGCCGCTGCGTGACGTGAGGGTCGGCATCGCCGATCTCGGCGCCGCCGCACCGGTGCTCGACATCAAGGGACGGGCTCAGGGCGAGCTCGCCAAGCTGCTGGCGTTCACCACGCACAGCCCGGTCGACGGCTGGCTGGGTGGTTTTACCGGGCAGATCCAGGCGACGGGGTCGGCACGGTTCGACCTCACCATTGCGGTACCCCTGTCCGCTGCGCAGACGAGCCGGGTGGCTGGGGACCTGTCGTTCATCGACAACCGGCTGGCCTTCACGCACTGGCCGATTCCCGCCGCCGAGGGTGTGCGTGGTGTGCTGCGCTTCACCGAGAAGGGCGTGCTCAGCAATGGCCTCAGGATGACCGCGCTGGGCGGTCCGTTCACCCTGCGGGCGACGACCGATCCCGCCGGGCGGATGACGTTCCGCATGGACGGAGAGGCCGACTCGGGGCGGGTGCTGCAGGGTTACGTGCCGTTTCTGGCGCCGTACGCCGCCGGTCGTTCCCGCTACAGCGTCAATTTCCAGGTGGGCAAGGGGCTGGAAGGCTTGAATGTGCGCTCGGACCTGGTCGGTACCGCCATCACCGCACCGGCCCCGGCCAGCAAGGCGGCGGGCGAGGCGTGGCCGTTGGCGGTGGAGGTGCTGCCTGCCAAGGTGCCGGCGAGCGGCTGGCAAGTGGGGTTCACTGTCGACAACAAACGCGCTGGCGGTCGGCTGCGGCTGGCCGAGGACGGCGCCCTCAGCGCGGCTCTGATAGCGGTGGGGCGTCCGGTGGCCGACCCGCCGGCCCCGGGACTGACGCTACGCGTGGCGCAGCCGGTGATCGCGCTGAAGCCATGGCAGACCCTGCTCAAGAGCCGGAGTGTCGGCTCGGGAGGCGGGGCGGTCGACTGGCCGTGGCGGATCGAGCTCGATACCGGGCGCCTCGAGGTGGGGGCGCGCCAGTTCTCCGGGGTCTCGGCGCGTCTCGCACGCCAGCCGGGGCAGGCCTTCTGGCACATGAATTTCGGCTCTGACCAGTTGGTCACTGAGGCTGATTACTACCCGCAAGGACAGGGCCGGCTCAAGGCCAGGATCGCCCGGCTGGCCTTGCCGCTGCCGGCCAGCGCCTCGCAGGTGCTGGCGCCGACGGCACAGGGCGAAGACGAGAGCCTGCCCGAGCTGGACGTCGAGGTGGGCAATCTGCTCTATAGTGGCAGAAGCGTCGGCAAGCTCGAACTGCATGCGGTGCAGTCCGGCAAGGATTGGCTCCTCGACCGTTTCGTGCTGCGTTCCGACAGCGGTCTGCTGCAGGGCGCCGCGCGTGCCAGCGACGGTGCCACGCCGCGGGTGGACGTCGACTTCAAGCTCGAATCCGCCAACCTGGGCGAGCTGCTGGGGCGTTTCGGTTACGGCGACACCTTCCGCAAGGGCGAGGGGACGCTGGGCGGCAAGCTGCATTGGCCGGGGGGGCTGACCGATTACGAGTTGTCGCGCTTGTCGGGCGAGATGGCGGTGGATTTCCGTAATGGGCGTTTTGCCAAGGTGAGTCCGGGGGCGGCCCGATTGCTCGGCGTGATCAGCCTGCAATCGCTGCCGCGCCGTATCCGGCTCGATTTTACCGACATGTTCAGCGATGGCTTCGCCTTCGATTCGCTGACCGGCCGTGCCGCCATCAGCAATGGCGTGTTCGCCTCCGATAACGTGGCGATGAACGGACCCGCCGCCGCCGTCGGCATCAAGGGCAAGGTCGACCTGAACAGTGAAACTCAGGACATCCGGGTACGGGTTGAGCCGCGTTTGTCGGAGGGGGTGGCGCTGGCGACAGGGGCGGCGCTGCTGAACCCCTTGGCCGGCGTGGCCGCGCTGGCGGCGCAGAAACTGCTGCAGGACCCCGTCGGCAAGATTTTCTCGGTAGACTACGAGGTGAAGGGGTCGCTCGCCGACCCGGTGGTCAACAAGGTTGGCGCGGCGAGCGCCGGCCAGGAAAAGACAAAATAGCCATGAAGCAAAAATTTACCGCCGCCGCCGTACAGATGGTGTCGGGGACCGATGTTTCGGCCAACCTGGAGGCGGCGGCGCGCCTGGTTGCCGAGGCGGCCGAGCAGGGCGCCCGGTTGGTGGTGCTGCCCGAGTACTTCTGCCTGATGGGCGAGCAGGACAGCGACAAGGTGGCGCACCGCGAAGCGTTCGGCGCCGGACCTATCCAGGCCGCGTTGGCGGCGATGGCGCGCCGCCATGGCGTGTGGCTGGTGGGCGGCACGGTGCCGCTGGAGTGCCCCGAGCCTGACCGGGTGTTCAACAGCACGCTGACCTACAACCCGCAGGGCGAGGTGGTGGCGCGCTACGACAAGATTCACCTGTTCGGGTTTACCGGCACCGGTGAGAGCTACTGCGAATCCAACACCATCCGTCCCGGCACCGAGCCGGTCAAGGTGTCCACGCCGCTGGCCGATATTGCCTACAGCATCTGCTACGATTTGCGCTTTCCCGAACTCTACCGCGGCCTGTCGCCGATCGACGTGATCGTACTGCCGGCCGCCTTCACCGCCACCACCGGCGAGGCGCACTGGGAGCCGCTGATCCGCTCGCGCGCCATCGAGAACCAGTGTTACCTGATCGCCTCGGCGCAGGGCGGCACCCACCAGAACGGCCGCAAGACGCATGGCCAGTCGATGATCGTCGACCCCTGGGGGCGCATCCTGGCTCAGCAGGACAAGGGCGAGGGCGTGGTGCTCGCCGAGATCGACCCTTCCGTTATCCAGTCGGTACGCAGCCGCCTTCCGGCGCTGGCGCACCGCGTACTGCCGTGAAAGATTCCATCATGCAAGACGTCTCCTCTATCGCCCGGGAACTGCTGCTGGCCCCCTCCGGCCTCGACGAGCGCGATCTCGAGCGCACCCTGGCGCGCATGACCGAGCACCAGGTCGACTATGCCGATCTCTATTTCCAGTACACCCGCCACGAGGGTTGGAGCCTGGAGGAGGGCATCGTCAAGTCGGGCAGCTTCAATATCGACCAAGGTGTCGGGGTGCGCGCCGTGGCGGGGGAAAAGACCGCCTTCGCCTATTCCGACGAGATCAACACCGAGGCGCTGATGCGTGCCGCCGACGCGGTGCGCGAGATCGGTCGCAGCGGCGGCAGCGGCTCGGTGGGTTCGGTCTCTCCGCGCAGCAGCCGCGCGCTGTACCCGGCACTCGATCCCTGCGCCAGCCTGGAGGCGGCGGCCAAGGTGGCGCTGCTGGAAAAGGTCGAGAAGCTGGCGCGCGCCATGGACCCGAGCATCATCCAGGTCATGGCGGGTCTGGCCTCCGAGTACGACGTGATCTACCTGGCGCGCCACGACGGCGTACGCGCGGCCGATGTGCGCCCGCTGGTGCGCATGTCGGTGTACGTGATTGCCGAGCAGAACGGCCGGCGCGAGTCCGGCAGCAGCGGTGGCGGCGGCCGGGTCGATCTGTCCCATTTCACCGACGAGGTGGTCGAGCGCTATGTGCGCCAGGCGGTGGATCAGGCCAAGGTCAACCTGCAGGCGCGTCCGGCGCCGGCCGGGCAGATGACCGTGGTGCTCGGGCCGGGCTGGCCGGGGGTGTTGCTGCACGAGGCCATCGGCCACGGGCTGGAGGGCGATTTCAACCGCAAGGGCACCTCGGCGTTCAGCGGTCGCATCGGCCAGCGCGTGGCGTCGGCAGGGGTGACGGTGGTCGACGACGGCACGCTGGCCTCCCGACGCGGTTCGCTCGCCATCGATGACGAGGGCAACCAGACCGAGCGCACCGTGCTGATCGAGGATGGCATCCTCAAGGGCTATATGCAGGACGAGATGAACTCGCGCCTGATGGGCGTGGCACCGACCGGCAACGGCCGGCGTGAGTCTTATGCCCACATTCCGATGCCGCGCATGACCAATACCTACATGCTGGCCGGCCAGCACGATCCGCAGGAGATCATCGCCTCGGTAAAGGACGGCCTGTACGCGGTGAATTTCGGCGGCGGGCAGGTGGATATCACCAGCGGCAAGTTTGTGTTCTCGGCGTCGGAGGCGTGGCGCATCGAGGATGGCAAGCTGAGCTACCCGGTCAAGGGGGCTACGCTGATCGGCAACGGTCCCGACGTGCTGCACTACGTGTCGATGATCGGCAACGATCTGCAACTCGACGCCGGGGTCGGCGTGTGCGGCAAGGAAGGGCAGAGCGTGCCGGTGGGCGTGGGCCAGCCGACACTGCGCATCGACGGCGGCCTCACGGTGGGCGGCACCGGCGGCTGAAGCGTCGAAACTCGGGAATCAACGAGAGGGGGCATCGTGCGATGCCCCCTTTGTCATTGGGACGGGCAGGGGGTGGCGGCAGTCCTGCCGAGATCAGTGTCGTTCGAGGCGGAACATCGCAGTAGCTTTGCGCCATTGGCTGGCCAGGGCATCAAGCCGTTCCGCCGCTTTCGCGGCTAATCTCCTGGGTAGAAGTCGATATTCTGTTCCCGGTACAGGTCGTAAATCATTTCCAGTAATGCCTTGATGTCGTCCGACTCATCCAGCAGGCGGGTGCTGAGGATGATCGGCGACACCAATTGCGGGTCGTCCAGCTCCATGTAGCTGACATCTTCCCGTTTCAACCCTTTCACGCTGCTGGGCACGATGGATACGCCTTCGCCCGCCGCGACCAATCCCAGGGCGATCTGCAGTTCGCGCACCTCGTAAATCGATTTCGGTTCAATCGCCCTGTCGTGAAAAGCCGCGAGGACCTGGTCGGCGAAGCTCGGACGCGGGCTCTTGGGAAAAATGATCACCGTTTCCATCGCCACATCCTTCAGCGACAACACCGGCTTGGCCGACAGCAGGGGGTGCCCCGACGGCAGCGCCACCATCAGGCGCTCATCGCGCAGCAGGATGCGGCGCACGTTGGGGTCCTCGTGGCGGATGCGGCCGAACCCGACGTCGATACGTCCCTCCTTGAGCGCCTGGATCTGCTCCATGGTGGTCATGTCGTGCAGGCTCAGTTCGATCTCGGGAAACCGCGTTCTGAAGCGCCGGATCACCTTGGGCAGCATGCCGTACAGCGTCGACGCCACGAAGCCGATCGACATCTTCCGCTCGATTTTCCCCACCCGCTGGGTCATGGCCGCGAGCTCGGCGGTTTGCGCCAGCAGCTGCTGGGCATGCGCATAGAAGAAGCGCCCGGCCTCCGTCAGCTTCAGTGGTCGGGTATTCCGCTCGAACAACTGCACCCCCAGGTCTTCCTCCAGTTGCTGGATTTGCCGGCTCAGCGGCGGCTGGGCGATGTGGAGGCGTTCGGCGGCGCGGGTGAAATTCAGCTCCTCGGCCACGGCGATGAAATAGCGTAAATGGCGCAGCTCCAAGACCATACCTCCCGGGTATAAAGCTGATACTAAATCGGTGTTGGACGGTGTTAAATCAACTACTTATGCTTTGCATCAGGTCAAACAGATTTACTTCCATATCCTAAAGACATGATCAGATCAATCGAAACCATTCTAGTCGATGTGCCCACCATCCGCCCGCACAAGTTGTCGGTGGCCACCATGAACACCCAGACCCTGGTGCTGGTGCGCGTGCTGTGCGAAGACGGGATCGAGGGCTG
>NZ_FXAG01000013.1:55174-117842 GCF_900177275.1 Pseudogulbenkiania subflava DSM 22618 | reverse complement strand
AAGCTGCGCCTGGTGGAGAAGGCTGTGGCGCGCTTCGGCGAGGACCTGTCCGGATGCCGCTTCGCGCTGTGGGGGCTGGCCTTCAAGCCCAACACCGACGACATGCGCGAGGCGCCGAGCCGGGTGATCGTGGCCGAGTTGACGCGCCGTGGCGCCGAAGTGGTGGCGTACGACCCGGTCGCCGTCGAGGAGGCGCGCCGCGTCATGGGTGACAATCCGCGTCTATGCTTCGCCGAGGACATGATGAGCCCGCTCGACGGGGCCGACGCCCTGCTGATTGTCACCGAGTGGAAGATGTTCCGCGCACCGGACTTCGAGGCCATCCGCGCTGCGCTGAAGGCGCCGGTGATCATCGACGGGCGCAATATGTACGATCCGGCCTGGCTGCGTGCGCAGGGCTTCGACTACCAGGCGATCGGGAGATAGTACGATGACGACGGGCCTGTTGCAGACCCTGGGACTGGAACCGGCCAAGCTGGCCGAAGCCCTGGGGCGCGCGCGCGTGCTGGTGGTGGGGGACGTGATGCTGGACCGTTACTGGTTCGGTGATGTTTCCCGCATCTCGCCGGAGGCGCCGGTGCCGGTGGCCAAGATCGGCCGCATGGAAGAGCGTGCCGGCGGCGCCGCCAACGTGGCACGAAATATCGCCGGCCTCGGCGGCAAGGCCACCCTCCTGTCGGTGGTCGGGGACGACGAGGCGGCCAGCGCGCTGGAACGGCTGATGGATGCCGACGGCATCGCCACCTCGTTCAAGCGCGATACCGGCATCTCCACCACCATCAAGCTGCGCGTGGTGGCGCGTCAGCAGCAGCTGATCCGGCTCGACTTCGAAGACGCGCCGAGCCACGAGATCCTGGCCGACAAGCTGGACGAGTACGCGGCCATCGTTGCCGACCACGACGTGGTGATCCTGTCCGATTACGGCAAGGGCGGGCTGACCCACGTCTCGCGCATGATCGAACTGGCGCGCGCTGCCGGCAAGCCGGTGCTGATCGACCCCAAGGGCGATGACTACAGCAAGTACGCCGGGGCCACGCTGCTCACCCCCAACCGCAGCGAGTTCAAGCAGGTGGCCGGCAGCTGGCAAAGCGAAGAGCAGCTTGCCGCCAAGGCCGAGGCGCTGCGTGCCGAACTGAACCTCGACGCCCTGCTGGTGACGCGCAGCGAGGAGGGCATGACGCTGTTCCGTGCCGACGGTGCGCTGCACCAGCCGACCCTGGCACGCGAGGTGTACGACGTGTCGGGGGCCGGGGATACCGTGATCGGTACGTTGGGGCTGGCACTGGCGGCCGGGCTGGCGCTGCCGCTGGCGATGTCGCTGGCCAACGCCGCCGCCGGCATCGTGGTCGGCAAGCTGGGCACCGCGGTGTGCACCCAGCCGGAACTGTTCGCGTTGTAATCGGCCAGTTGAGGGGACACGCCATGCTGTGGCACGAAGCGGTGCTGTCATTCTGGTTCGGCGGCGTCGAGGAGGAAAGCCTGGCGCGCGAGCGCGGCGCCTGGTTCCGCAAGGATGCCGCATTCGACGAGACGATCCTGCAGCGCTTCCTGACGCTGGTCGAGGCGCTGGAGGCGGGGGCATTGTCGCCCGATCTGGGCGATGCCCGCGCCACGCTGGCTTGGCTGATCGTCGCCGACCAGTTTCCGCGCAACCTGTTTCGCGGCACGGCGCGTGCCTTCGGCTGTGACGCGCGGGCGCGCGAGGTGGCGCGGCAGGCGGTGGCGGTCGGGCTCGACACCCAACTGCCGCCGGTGGCGCGCTGGTTCGTCTACCTGCCGTTCGAGCATGGCGAGGCGCTTGCCGACCAGGACGAGGCGGTACGCCTGTTTGCAACGCTGGCTGGCTACCCCGGGCAGGAGGGCGTGATCGACTATGCCCGCCGCCATAGAAAAGTAATCGAACGTTTCGGCCGCTTTCCCCATCGCAATGCCGTGCTGGGCCGGGAAAGCACCGTGGAAGAAGTGGCGTTCCTCGAGGAACCCGGTTCCTCCTTCTGAAGAATCCGTCTGAAAAGGACTACACCATGACCATCGTCGTTACCGGCGCCGCCGGCTTCATCGGCTCCAACATCGTCAAGGCGCTCAACGGCCGCGGCATCACCGACATCATTGCGGTGGATAACCTGAGCTCCGGCGACAAGTTCCGCAATCTGGTCGACTGCGAGATCAGCCACTACCTCGACAAGCACGAATTCCTCGACCTGCTGCTGGACGGCGAGTACGACGGCGAGCTGATGGCCATCGTGCACGAGGGTGCCTGCTCCGACACCATGAACCACGACGGCAAGTACATGATGGACAACAACTATCAGTACACGCTGGCCTTGCTCGACTACTGTCAGAGCGAGGAAATCCAGTTCCTGTACGCCTCCAGCGCGGCGGTATACGGCGGCGGCAGCACCTTCAAGGAGGAGCGCGAGTTCGAGGGGCCGCTCAACGTCTACGGCTACTCCAAGTTCCTGTTCGACCAGGTGCTGCGCCAGCGCATGAAGGAAGGCCTGACCGCGCAGGTGGCCGGTTTCCGCTACTTCAACGTCTACGGTCCGCGCGAGCAGCACAAGGGACGCATGGCCTCGGTGGCGTTCCACAACTTCAACCAGTACCGTGAAACCGGCAAGGTCAAGCTGTTCGGCGGTTGGGACGGCTGGGGCGACGGCTGCCAGAGCCGTGACTTCGTCTCGGTGGAAGACGTGGTCAAGGTCAACCTGTTCTTCCTCGACAATCCGGAACTGTCCGGCATCTTCAACCTCGGTTCCGGCCGGGCGCAGCCGTTCAACGACGTAGCCGTGGCCACCGTCAATGCCTGCCGCCGCCACGAGGGCAAGCCTGCCTTGAGCCATGCCGAGCTGGTGGAGCAGGGCATCCTCGAGTACACGCCGTTCCCGGACGCCCTCAAGGGCAAGTACCAGAGCTTCACCCAGGCCGATATCGGCAAGCTGCGCGATGCCGGCTATGACGAGCCGATGCTGTCGGTGGAGCAGGGCGTCGATAGATACGTCGACTGGCTGATGACTCGCTGATCAGAACTGCGAACAGATTCCCTCTTGGCGTTGTTGCGCTCGCGTGCGAATCTCTCGCAGGGATTCGCCCAGCAAGCACTTGCCGTACTACTCGTACTGTCTGCGGCTGCGCGGCTAGCCAAGACCGCTGCGCTGGGTTTTGTTAGCCGTTCTCGTCCCCATTCCGGCTCTGTGATGCTCGCCGTACCACTTGTACGGCTGTGCTTCTCGAACCGGCTTGGGACCGCTCGTAACGATTTCTTCTCCAGGCGCTGATCGTGTCGGCCAAAGGTGGAACGACAGCTTGTAGGGCGGAAGCCCGTGACGGCGTTCCGCCTCCATCCAGTTCATCGGTGGTGTCGGCGGATCGCCCCTTCGGGGCATCCGCCCTACATGCTGGGTTACGTCGCCTGGAAAAACAAACAGCCCGCATAGCGGGCTGTTTGTCTTGGGGCCGAAGTGCCGAGTGTGCCGGATCAGTTCTTCGGCATGATGTTGTTGAAGACGAACTTCACGCCGTCGACCTTCTCGGCGATGGCGCCGACTTCCGCCATCTGCAGTCCTTCATCGACATTGCCTTCGATGGTGACGTCGTTGTTTTTGCCGCTGACCTTCAGGTTGAACGCCTTGAGCGTGGGGTTGGCGTCGATGGCGGCCTTGACCTTGGTGGCCAGCGCGGCATCGGCCGCCTCGTCGGCCAGGGCGAATTGGGCCGGCAGCAGGGTGGCGGCCAGCAAGGCCATTACCAGTTTCGAAGCAAAAACACGTTGTTTCATGGCGGACTCGCTTATGGAAAAAGGCGGGAACGATTGTGCGTCCAAGGGGACATCCCTTGCCGTGCTTCCCGGATAGCGCCATCGTACATTTTGAACATTACAGAAATATTGAATTAAATCGTGCGGTAGCCGGCGCCTGCGGCAAAGCCCTGTCGAGTCCGTGGATTTTTTTTGGCGCGCAACCGGTATAATGATCGGCTTATACGGAGAATCCGCATGACCCTGCCCACGTTCAAGCATCTGGAAGATTTCGTCGGCCACACCCCGCTGGTCCAGCTCAAGCGTCTGCCCGGCAATACCAGCAACACCGTGCTGGTCAAGCTGGAGGGCAACAACCCGGCCGGCTCGGTCAAGGACCGTCCTGCCCTGTCGATGATCCGCCGCGCCGAGGCGCGTGGCGACATCAAGCCGGGTGATACGCTGATCGAGCCCACCAGCGGCAACACCGGTATCGCGCTGGCGATGGCGGCGGCGATGATGGGTTACCGCATGATCCTGGTGATGCCGGACAATTCCAGCGCCGAGCGCGTGCAGACCATGCGTGCCTATGGCGCCGAGGTGGTGCTGACGCCGGCGGCGCTGTCGATGCCGGGCTCGATCGACGAGGCGCGGCGCATGGAAGCGGCGGGCGGTGGCATCATCCTCGACCAGTTCGCCAACCCGGACAATCCGCTGGCGCACTACGAAGGCACTGGCCCGGAGATCTGGGCCGATACCGCCGGCACCGTGACCCACTTCGTCTCCAGCATGGGGACCACCGGCACCATCATGGGCACCAGCCGCTTCCTCAAGGAAAAGAACCCGGCGGTCCAGATCGTCGGTGTGCAGCCGGAGCCGGGCAGCCAGATCACCGGCATCCGCAAGTGGGAAGACGAGTACCTGCCCAAGATTTGCGATTACTCGCGCATCGATGAGCTCCGGCTGGTGTCGCAGCAGCTGGCCGAGCAGACCGCGCGCGACCTGGCCCGCATCGAGGGCATCATGGCGGGGCCGTCGTCCGGCGGTGCGCTGGCGGTGGCGCTGCAACTGTCGCAGCAACTGGAAAACGCGGTGATTGTCTCCATCGTCTGCGACCGCGGCGACCGCTACCTGTCCACCGGCCTGTTCCCCTGAGAGCGTGCGAATGATCGGCGGTGCGCTCCGATGCCGCTGTCGTGGCGTTCGCCGTGCCGCGTGGGCGGCACCGCTGCGCCAACCGGCCTCGGGGCGCTCGCCACGATTTGTTTCACCCGCTTTGAGCCTGTTTTCGATTTTCTGACTCCGTCCGCATGGCACAACACGCTTTTTCTCCCGACAAAGACGGCTCGATGAGCCCGCTGGCCTGGTACCAGGCTTCTTCGCAGAAGGATGGTTTCATCCACGATCCGGTGCAGGAGACCGCGGTCGGCCTGCTCGACACGCTGTGGCAACAGCTGGTCGACTTCAAGGCCAAGCGCAACCGCTTTCTCGGGCGCAGTCTGCGCAGCCCCGAGGTGCCGCAGGGCTTGTACTTCTGGGGCGGGGTGGGGCGCGGCAAGAGCTTCCTGATGGATGCCTTCTTCACCTGTGTGCCGTACCGGCGCAAGCGTCGCGTGCACTTCCATCATTTCATGGCCGAGGTGCACAACCAGCTGCGCTCGTTGAGCAAGGAGACCGACCCGCTGGTGACGGTGGCGGCACGTATCGCTCAGGCGACGCGGCTGCTGTGCTTCGATGAGTTCCACGTCAGCGACATCGCCGACGCCATGATCCTGTCGCGCCTGTTGAGCGAACTGTTCCGCCACGGCGTGATCATGGTGCTGACCTCGAACTACCCGCCCGACCAGCTCTACCCCAACGGTTTGCAGCGCAACAATTTCCTGCCGGCGATCGAACTCCTGAAGCAGCACCTGACGGTGTTCAACCTCGACGGCGGCAACGACTACCGGCTGCGCGAGCTGACGCGTGAGCCCTTGTTCATGGTGCCGGCCGGGGCGGACAGTGACGCGCGCATGGAGGCGATGTTCGACCGTCTCACCGCCGGGGCGCAGGAATCGCCGCACCAGATCGAAATCCAGGGGCGCAAGCTGATGGTCAAGCGCCACGCGCCGGGGGTGATCTGGTTCGACTTCGCCACCCTGTGCGGTGGCCCACGCTCGCAGACCGACTACCTCGACATTGCCGGTGGCTACCATACCGTGTTCGTTTCGGGCATTCCCAAGCTGTCGGCCAATGATGCCTCGCCGGCACGCCGGCTGACCTGGCTGGTGGACGTGTTCTACGATCACCGCGTCAAGCTGGTGGCGAGCTGTGCGGTGGACATCGACGACATCTACACCGAGGGGGTGCAGGCCAGCGAGTTTTTCCGTACCGCCAGTCGCCTGACCGAGATGCAGTCGAGCAGCTATCTGGAGTTGCCGCACCTGGTCGACAACTTCAAGCTCGAGTCGCTGCAGTCGATCGCGCTGTGAGTGCGGCTTCGGCCAACCTTGCGCACGCTCGGGCGTGCCCGTGCCGTGCGCTGCGATGGGGGCTACTGGTGGCGCTGGTGGCGCTGTCCGGCTGCACCGTGCTGTCGGTGACTGCCACGGTGGCGAGTACTACGGTTGGGGTGACGACGACGGCCGTCGGCGTGGCGGCGGATGTCGCCGTGGCCGCCGGCAAGGGCGTAGCCAAGGCGGGCAGTGCCGTGTACGACGCGGCGAGGGGGCCGCGTGAGGCCGTGCTCGCAGTACCGACTGAATAGCGCCAAGCAGTGAAATAAAAAAAGCGGCCATCTGGCCGCTTTTTTGATAAGGAGCGTCGCGATTACACGCGCTTCTTGAATTCGTTGGTGCGGGTATCGATTTCGATTTTCTCGCCGGTGTTGACGAAAGCCGGAACCTGAACTTCGAAGGTGGTACCGACCAGACGGGCGGGTTTCAGCACCTTGCCCGAGGTATCGCCGCGTACGGCCGGCTCGGTGTATTCCACTTCGCGCACCACGCTGGTCGGCAGTTCGACCGAGATGGCCTTGCCGTCGTAGAAGGTCACCTGGCAGACGTCTTCCATGCCGTCGACGATGTAGTTGATGGTGTCGCCGAGGTTGTCGGCTTCCACTTCGTACTGGTTGTACTCGGTGTCCATGAACACGTACATCGGGTCGGCGAAGTAGGAGTAGGTGCAGTCCTTGCGGTCCAGCACGATCACGTCGAACTTGTCGTCGGCGCGGTAAACGGTTTCGGTGCCGGCGCCGGTCAGCAGGTTCTTCATCTTCATCTTGACGACGGAAGCGTTACGGCCGGATTTGCTGAATTCGGCTTTCTGCACGACCATCGGCTCGGAGCCGACCATGAATACGTTGCCTGCGCGGAGTTCCTGTGCGGTTTTCATTGCTTCAAAGTCCCAAATCTTGAGTCGGAATCGGAAACGGATTTCCGTAAAAACCAGCTATTGTAGCGTGTTTTCAACCATTTGCACCAGCCGGCTTGCCAGGTCGGCGGATCCCAGCGCCTGCTTCGGCCAACCCTGGGCGTGGCGTCGCAGTTCGTCCAGCTGCGGCGCCAGCCCGGCCCACGCTGCGGCCATCCCCTGGCCGCGGTTCCAGGCGTGGAAGGCGGCGATGAGGGCGTCGCGAGCGGGGGCGGACAGGCTGGCGCCGTAGTGTGACAAAAACGCATCAAGCTTGACCAAGTGCGCGTCTTCTTCCTGCAGGTAGATATGCCAGAGGAAGGGACGCGCCGCCCACTGCGCGCGCACGAAGCTGTCCTCGCCGCGCACGATGTTGACGTCGCACGACCACAGCAGGCGGTCGTAGCCGGGCTGGTCGGTGAACGGCAGCACGTGCACGGCGAGGCGGCCCTTCTGCCGCACGTCGCCGGCCTGCAAGGTCTCGTCGCCGAACACCGCTGCCACGTCGCCCAGTACCTTGCCCTCCGGCACCAGCACGCGCACCGGCTGCGGTCCCGCCGCCCATGTCCCCAGCAGCTCGCCGGCGGCCGGGGTGGCGTAGCTGAACAGGCTGACGCGCAGTTCGTCTTCTGTCTGCGGCGGTACGCCGAGGGTGCTCCAGTAGGCTGCCTGCGCCGCCGCATCCGCCTGCCAGCGTGCGCGCTCGGCGAGCAGGCCGGCCTCGCAGATCAGGCCGCCGGTGCGTTCGGTGAAGCCGGGAAAGAAGAAATGCTTGGTCAGCGGCAGGCGCGGATGCGGCGAGGGGAGGCCGTGGCAGCCCTCCACCCAGTCCTCGGCGCTGAGGTATTCCAGGTTGAGCCAGGTCGGCTTGACCAGGCGTGCCGCCATGGCGGCCAGGTAGGCATCGGGCAACTGGCAGCCGAAGGCCTCGATCACCACCTCGGCGGCGGCGATGCCGTCCGGAAACGTCTTCGGCCAGCGTTGCAGGGTAATGCCTTGCCGCTCTTGTCCGTCGCATTCCGGATCCAGTCCGGGACAGAGCCGGGCGAAGCTCGCCAGGTCGTCGACCCACAGCCGGACGCGTTGGCCGAACTCGCGCTGCAGCTGGCGCGCCAGCCGCCAGGTGACGCCGATATCGCCGTAGTTGTCGATGACGGTACAGAAGATGTCCCAGTGGCGGACGGAGGGGCGGTGCGGCATGGCGTGCGGGGAAAAGTGGAAACGCTGCCGAGGATACCACCGGCTGCGGTGTGCGGCGGGTTTCTCTCCCATCAAGACGCGCGGAGGGCGCCGTGGCGGGCCGGCGGCCGGGGTGGCTGTGCCATGAAAATACGGAAGTGGCCTATAAATACGCATGGCATAAGCGAATCGATTAATGCTGGACTACGCTTACTCTCAGGAAGGGTCTGTTTGCGCGCCGCCGTGCGGCCCGGCGGGCCGTGATCGACGAGGGGATATCGTGGACATCCAGCTGTTGCCGTTCACTTTGCAGGCAGAACGCTTCGCCTTGCCGCTGGCCCAGGTGCGGCGCGTGTTGCCCGCGCTGAAGGCGATTCCGTTGCCCGGCGCGCCGGCGGTGGTGGCCGGCGTGGTGGCGCTGCGCGGCCAACTGGTGACGGTGGTCGACCTGTGTGCCCGGCTGGGCTGGGCGGCACCGCCGCTGCGCCGCTGGTCGCCCTGGATCTGGGCCTGTACCGAGCGGCGCGACCTGCTGCTGCCGGTCGAGAGCGTGATGCCGGTCCGGCGTGCCGGTGCCGCCGACTGGACGCCGGCCGACAAGCTGGCCAAGGTGCAGGGCAACGTTTCCGGCGTGCTGCGCTCCAGCGACGGCCTGTATCTGTTGTACGACCTGGACGCCTTCCTTTCCACCGACGAAGAGCGGGCCCTGGAGCGGGCCCTGGCCGATCATGACGCACGCGACGTGGCGGAATGAGGCCCTGCCGTTGCCGACGGGGCCCTTGCTGGAGCGGCTGGTCCTTCGCATCCGCGCGGAACTCGGGTTGGGGTATCCGCCCGCTCGTCATGGCGAACTGGCGCAGCAGCTCGCCCAGGCCGCGCACGAGCTGGGTGGCGAGCGGGCGGCGCAGTGGCTGGCCGAGCTGGCGGCGCACCGCTGGAACTCGGCGCAGGTGCAGCAGCTGGCGCGCTATCTCACCGTGGGGGAAACCTATTTCCTGCGCGATCCGGCCTGCTTCACCGCGTTGCGCGACACGGTGCTGCGGCCGCTGGTCGAGTCCCGTCGTGGGCGGCGGCAGCCGCAATTGAGGATGTGGAGTGCGGCCTGTTGTACCGGCGAAGAGGCCTATGGCCTGTTGTTCATGGTGGACGAGCTGCTGGGCGATGAGCGCGACGACTGGCGACTCGAGCTGCTGGCGAGCGATCTCAACCCGGACTTTCTCGCCCGGGCGCGGCGCGGCGTGTACGGCGGTTACGCCTTCCGCCAGGCCTGCCCGGCCTGGCGTGCGCGGCATTTCGTGGAGGAAGACGGGCTGTGGCGGGTTGCACCGCCCTGGCGTGATCGCATCCGTTTCTTCAACCTGAACCTGTCCCGTCCGGACTACCCCGATGCCCGGCGTGGCTTGGCCGAACTGGATGTGATCTTGTGCCGCAACGTGCTGATGTACTTTGCGCCGGAACAGGCGGGCCTGGTGCTGGAGCGGCTGCTAGCGTGTCTGGCGCCGGATGGGGTGCTGCTGTTGTCGGCGGTGGAAGCGGGGATTGCACTGGATGCCGGCTGGGTCGGCACCTGGCTGGGCGATGGTTACGCCCTGCGGCGGCCCGTCGCGGCGGCGGCTCTCTCAGAGGGGGCGTCGGCCCGGATGCCGCCTGGCGTGCGTCACCGCGACCCTCCGGCGCCGTTGTCGCCGCTGGCGGGTCCGGCAGAGGAGAGGACGCCGGGGACGGAGGCGGAGAGGGCGATGGCGGCCGGACGTTACGCGGAGGCGGCCTGGCTGCTGGAGCATCGTTTCACCTGCGACGACCTGTCGGCTCACGAGCGCATGGAAACGTGCCTCCTGCTGGTCCACGCCTGCATCAACGGCGGCCGGCTCGAGCAGGCTGAGCAGTGGCTGGCGCATGCCCGCGCGCTCGACCGGCTGGACCCGCGTCCGTACTGGCTGCTGAGCCTGCTGCGCTACCAGCAGGGCCGGCAGGACGAGGCGCTGGCGGGTCTGCAGAGGGTGCGCTATCTCGAGCCGGATTTCGTGCTGGCTCCCTTTCTCGAACTGCAGATTCGTCTGCGGCAGGGGGAGGGGGAGCGTGCCGAACGGGCGCGGCAGTGTTGCCTGGCGCTGCTGGCGGGGCACGCCGACGATGCCCTGGTGGCCGAGGGCGACGGATTGAGCGTCCAACAGCTGCGGCTGCAATGCCTGGCCTTGGGCCGGCAGCCGATGGAGAACAGGTCATGAATGACAATAACGCGGCATCGTCGGCCGGTGATGCCGCACTGTGGGCGGCGGTGCCCGCGCGGCTGGCCCGTCTGGAAAGCCTGCTGGCGGGCGATGGCGAGGGCGACCCGGCGGCGTTCGAGCAGCAGCTGCGCGAGCGCACCGCCTACTGGGCCGAGCCGGAAGCCGTGGCGGCAGCGCAAGCGCCGTTCGAGGTGCTGGGCTTTTCGCTGGGGGACGAGTGCTACGGCATCGTGCCGCACTTCGTGGCGGAAGTCGTCCCGTTGCGTCAGTTCACGCCACTGCCGGGGACGCCGCCGTTCGTGCTGGGCATCGTCAACTTGCGCGGGCGCATCGTGTCGGTGATCGACCTGCGCGTGCTGTTCGAGATTCCCCGGCGCGGCTTGTCGGAGCGCAACCACCTGGTGCTGCTGCAGCACGATGACATGGAGTTCGGGGTGCTGGCCGACGCCATCCTCGGCATGCAGTGGGTCTCGCCCCAGACCTTGCAGCCGGAGCTGGTCGGCCTGAGCGGCATCCTGCCGTCCTGCCTGCTCGGCATCACCCCGCAGCAGTGGGTGATCCTGGATGGCGCCAAGCTATTGGGCAACGAAAAACTGCAGGTGGAGTTCAACACCTAGGGAGAGACCATGCTGCTAGTGAACCTGCGTACCGGAACCAAATTGCTGTTGGCCTTCGCCGTGGTGACGGGGAGTTTTATCGGCCTGCTGTATCTGGCTCAGGACAGCATCCGAGAGAGTCACGAACAGGGCCAGGCGATCGCACAGCTCGACCGTGACATCGCCGACGTCAAGGATCTGCGGATCAACGTCAATACCATGCGTGCGGAAACGATGGAGGCGCTGATACGCGGCGACCGCCAGCTGGACAGCCTGGAGCGTGATTTTCAAACTCGCACCGCGGAGGACCGGGCCACGCTGGCGCGCTTGCAGCGCCGTGCCGCCGCCTCTCCGGAACTGGCCCCGCTGATTGTGGAAATCCATCAACAATGGCTGGCCTACGTGGAGAGTTTTGACCAGCAGGTCATGCCGCGCATGCGGGATGGCCGGCTGGAGGAGGCGCGCCGGCTGGTCGTTGGGGCGCAGAACGATAGGGTGGATACGTTCCGCCAGCTGGCACGACGCCTCGATATGGTGATCGCGCGCGAACAGCAGCGGTTCAACGACAGGAGCCGCGCGCTGGTGGCGCGTCAGCAGCAGCTGTTTCTGTCGGTGGGGGGCGGATTGTTGTTGTTGACGGTGCTGCTGGCCTGGCTGCTGACGCGCAGCATTGCCCGGCCGTTGCAGCAATTGACCCGCTACGCCGAGCAGATCAGTGTCGGGGAGCTGCCCGGGCAGATCGACTTCACCGCGCGCCACGACGAGGTGGGGCAACTTGGCCAGTCTTTTGCCCGCATGGCCGGCTACCTGCAGCAGTTGGCAGACCAGGCGGAACGGCTGGCGGCGGGCGAGCTGGGCGGCGAGGTGCAGCCGCGCTCCGAGCGCGACCTGCTCGGCCAGTCCTTCGCCCGCATGGTGGCCAATCTGCGGACCCTGCTGCAGGAAATGCACGAGGGTATCGCGGTGCTGGCGGCGGCCAGCGAGGATATTCTCAGCGTGGCGAGCCAGGTGGCGGTCGGGGCCCAGGAAACCGCCACGGCGGTGACCGAGATCGCCACCACGGTGGAGGAGGTGAAACAGACCGCCGTGATGGCCAACAGCCGGGCACGGCAGGTCACCGAGGCGGCGGCGCATACCCGCCAGGTGGCGCAGCAGGGGAGCGAGGCGGTGCAAGAGAGCCTGGACAGCATGGCGCAGATTCGCCGCCAGGTCAGTGCGATGGCGGAGAGCATCATGCGCCTGGGCGAGCAGAGCCAGACCATCAGCGAGATCGTCGCCACGGTCAACGACTTGGCGGAGCAGTCGAACCTGCTGGGGGTGAACGCCTCGATCGAGGCGGTCAAGGCGGGGGAGGTCGGCAAGGGGTTCTCGGTGGTGGCGCAGGAGGTCAAGGCGCTGGCCGAGCAGTCCAAGCAGGCCACGGCGCAGGTACGGGCCATTCTCGGCGACGTGCAGCGGGCGATGACCAAGGCGGTGCTGGCAGCGGAACAAAGCGGCAAGGCGGTCGAGGCCGGATTCGCGCGCTCGCAGTTCAGCGGCGAGGCGATCCATATCCTGACCGACAGTATCGATACCTCGAACGACGTGGCGCTGCAGATCTCCGCCACCAGCCAGCAGCAGCTGATCGGCATGGACCAGGTGGCCAGCGCCATCGGCAACATCCGCCAGGCGAGCCAGGACAACGTGGCCGGCACCCGGCAGGTCGACCAGGCGGCGCGCAACCTGCATCAACTGGGGCAGCGGCTGCAGCAGCAGGCCAGCCTGTTCAAGTTGTGATGCGCCATGGCCATCGATCGTGAAGCCCTGCGCCAGCGTCTGCTGAGCAGCTTCCGCGAGGAGGCGGCGGAGCGTCTGGCCGTGCTGGAGCACGAACTGCGGCGCTGGCAGCAGGCGCCGCCGCAACAGGAATCGCTCGAGACGGTGTTTCGCGAAGTACACAGCCTGAAAGGGGCGGCGCGTGCGGTCGGGCTGAGCGAACTGGAGCGTCTGAGCCATGCCTGGGAGACGCTGCTGTCGGCGTTGCAGCGCGGGCAGCTGGCGTTTCAGCCGCTGCTGAGCGACGTCTCGCGCGATGTTCTGCGCCTGTTGCAACGCGCCCACGCCGGTGAAACGTTGGCCGAAGCGCAGTACGGCGAGCTGTGCCGGGCCCTGGAGGCCGTGGCCGCCGGGGAGCCGCCGCCGCCGCGCTCGCCCCTGCCGCGGATGAGCGTGGCGCCGCCGGCCGAAGCGCCGCGGAGTGTCAGCGACAGCGTGCGGGTGCCGGTGCATTTGCTCGACGCCTTGCTCTACCACGGCGAGGAGCTGACCCAGAGCAAACTCGAGGCGCAGGCCCTGCGCCAGCAGCTGCGTGCGGCGCAGCTGGATTTCCAGGCGCTGAAGCAGCGCCGCACCTCGCTCGCGTCGCTGCTCCGGCTGCTGCGGGAGAACCTGGCCGACGGCGTGGCGCCCGCGACGGACACGCTGCAGGGCCTGCTCGACTACCTGGATTGGAATCAGGACCAGCTCGACCGTCTGCACTTCAACAGCAACCAGCAGGCGCGTGCCGGCACGCATCTGGCGGCCGGCCTCGCCAGCCTGAGCGACGGTTTCACCCAGGGCCTGCAGGAGGTGTTGCAGCTGCCTTGCCAGACCCTGCTGGACGGTTTGCCGCCGCTGGTTGAGGACCTGGCACGCCAGACCGGCAAACGGGTGCGGCTGGTGCTGCCGGACACCGTCTTGCAGGTGGACAAGCGCATTCTGGATGAGCTGCGCACGCCGCTGCACCACCTGCTGCGCAACGCCATCGACCACGGCATCGAGATGCCGGCGGCGCGCCTGTCGGCCGGCAAGGCGGAGAACGGCACCCTGACGCTGGACATCCGGCAGGAGCCGGGCAGCCGTTTCGTGCTGCGGCTGCAGGACGATGGCGGCGGTATCGACGCCGCGCGGGTGAAGGCTAAGGCGGTGGAGCTGGGTTTGCTCACGGCCGGTGAGGCCCGGCAACTGGATGAGGCGCAGGCCCTGTCCTACATCTTCGAATCCGGGCTGTCGACCAGCCGGCTGCTGACCGATCTGTCCGGGCGCGGGCTGGGGCTCGCCATCGTGCGCGAGGCGGTGGAGAAGCTGGGCGGGCGCATCAGCGTGCACTCCGAGCCCGGCCGCGGCTGTGAGTTCTGCCTGCGCCTGCCTCTCAGCCGCTCGTCGTTCCGCGCCGTGCTGGTGCGGGTCGGCGAGCGCCTGTTCGGCATGCCGGTGCAGGCGGTGGAGCGCACCTTGCGGGTGCCGCGTGCGGCACTGCGGCGCGTGGAGAACAAGGTCACGCTCAGTCTCGACGGGCAGGTGCTGCCGCTGTGGTCGCTGGCCGAAGTACTGGGGCTGGAGCCGGCCGGGGAGGGCGGGGGAGAGGTGTCGCTGCTGCTGCTGGGCGCGGAGGGGATGCGCTACCTGCTGCAGGTCGACGAGTTGCTGGGGGACCAGGAAATCACGCTGAAGTCGCTGGGGGCGCAGCTCAAGCGGGTGCGCAACCTGCTCGGCGCCACGGTGCTGGGCGATGGCACGCTGGTGCCGGTGCTGCACCCGCAGGATTTGCAGCGCAGCGCGCTGTCTTGCGCCGGTACCGCCTTCGCCGCCACGCCGCCCGAGCGTCGCGTGGCGCGGCCGCGCATCCTGGTGGCGGAAGATTCGTTTACCTCGCGCGGCCTGCTGAAGGCGTTGCTGGAGAGCGCCGGCTACGAGGTGCAGACCGCCAACGACGGGCTGGATGCCTGGAACGCCCTCAAGCAGGCGCAGTTCGACTTGCTGGTGTCGGATATCGAGATGCCGCGGCTGGACGGTTTCGCCCTGACCAGCAAGATCCGCGCCGACCGCGCCCTGACCGAGCTGCCCGTGGTGCTGGTGACCGCCTTGCAGTCGGCCGAAGACCGGGCGCACGGGCTGGACGTCGGCGCCAACGCCTACCTGGTGAAAAGCGGACTGGAGCAGGATACCTTGCTCGACGCGGTGAAGCGCCTGCTCTGAGCGGGGTGCCAAGGGGAGAGTCCCATGCGCGTGATGGTCATCGACGATTCCAGCGTGGCGCGTCAGTTGCTGCGCAGCCTGCTCGAGAGCGAAGGGTACGAGGTGGTCGAGGCCGACTCCGGCCTGCAGGCGCTGGAGCTCGTCGCCCGGGTGCAGCCGGACCTGGTCACCATGGACGTCCACATGCCCGGCCTGGACGGCTTCGACACCACCCGGCGGCTGCTCGAGGGCTATGCGGTGCCGGTGGTCATCGTCACCGCCAGCGCCAACACCAAGGAGGCCGGGACGGTCATCCGGGCGCTCGCCGCCGGGGCGCTGGCGGTGGTGGAAAAGCCGCGCGGGCCGCTGCACCCGCAGTTCTGCCCGCATGCCGCGCAACTGATCCAGACGCTGCAGCGGGTGCAGACGCTCACGGTGCGCCCGCCGCCGCCCGGGACGGCTGCAGCGGGGGCCGACCCCGCGTGCTGGGACAAGCCGATCCGGCTCGTCGCCATTGGCGCTTCGGCCGGCGGCCCCGCCGCGCTGAAGGTGCTGCTGGGCGGCCTGAATTCGCCCTGTCCGTGGCCGATCCTGCTGGTGCAGCACATCGCCGGCGGCTTTCTCGACAGCCTGCGCGACTGGCTCAGCCTGCAGTCGACGCTGCCGGTCCACATCGCCCGGCCGGGCGAGCCGCTGCAGCCCGGCCACCTGTACCTGTCGCCGGAGGCGCACCATCTGGCGGTGAGCCGCGATTTGCGCTTCAGGCTGGGGCGTTGCGAGCCGCAGGATACGGCCTGTCCGTCGATCTCCCATCTGTTCGACGGTCTGGCCGACGAACTGCAGGGGGAGGTGCTCGCCATCCTGCTGTCCGGCATGGGGCGCGACGGCGCGGCGGCGCTGGCCCGCCTCAAGGCCAAGGGGGCGCTCACCCTGGTGCAGCAGCCCGACAGCGCGGTGGTGAGCGGCATGCCCGCCGCCGCGATCGAACTGTCGGCGGCGTGCCGCGTGCAGTCGCCGGAAACCATGGCATTGACGCTCAACGGCCTGATGCGGCAAGCCTGAACCATTGCTTATCGAGAGGCAGCCCATGTTGCAGGGAACCGATATTCTGATCGTCGAAGACAGCGCGACCCAGGCGCTCCAGTTGCAGGCCCTGCTCGAAGGGCACGGCTGCCGGGTGCGGGTGGCGCGCGACGGTTACCAGGCCTTGCGCGAGGTCGCCGGGCAGCCCCCCACCATCATGATCAGCGACATCATGATGCCGGGGATGGACGGCTACGAGCTGTGCAGCCAGCTCAAGGCGGATCCGGCTACGGCCATGATCCCCATCATCCTGGTCACCACCTTGTCGGACCCGCGCGACGTCGTGCGCGGCCTGAGCTGTGGCGCCGACAACTTCATCCTCAAGCCCTACGACGAAAAATACCTGCTGTCGCGCATCCATTACTTCCTGGCCAACCAGGCCTTGCGCCAGCCCGAGCGCGCGGCCGTCGGCATGGAGGTGATGCTGGAGGGCGAGCGCCACTTCATTACCTCGGCCCGCCAGCAAATCCTCGACCTGCTGATCTCGACCTACGAGCAGAGCATCCAGCTCAATCAGGACCTGCAGGCCAAGCACGCCGAGCTGTCGCGCTCCCACGCCCTCTTGGACGGCCTGTTCCGCTTTTCGGCCGCCATGTCCGCGGCGCAGACCGAGCATGACGTGATCGGGCGGGCGCTGGAGGAGGTGCTGGCCTTCCCGGACGGCGCCGCCGCCTGGCTGCTGCTGGCCGACACGCAGGCCCTCGACGAACCGATGCAGCTGGCGGGGTGGAATGGCCCGCTGGACGAGCCCGCCTTGCGCCGCGCCATCGCGGACGGCTGTCCCTGCCTTTACGCCGGCCGCCAGGAGGAGTTGCGTCAGGCGTTCAACATCGCGCAATGCCCGGCCCTGAGCGGCGCCGGGGAAGGGCACTGGCACGCCTGCAGCCCGCTGCTGCTGGGGGACGAGGTGATCGGGGTGCTCAACGTGCTGCGGGCCGGCCGCGTGCCGTGGGACGAGCCGGCGCTGGACGCCTTCACCATGATCGGCCGGCAGCTGGCGGTGGCGCTGACCCGGGCCCGGATGTTCGAGAGTCTGGAGTCGCAGGTGGCCGAGCGCACCCGCGACTTGCGGAGCGAGATGGGCGAGCGCGCACGTGCCGAGGCGGCCTTGCGCCAGAGCGAGGCGCTGCTGCACAAGGTGCTGGAGACGCTGCCGGTCGGGGTCTGGGTGACCGACGAGAAGGGCGGAATCCTGCTGCATAATTCCGAGGGGGAGCGCATCTGGGGGGCCAACCCGGGTCCCGAGCCGCAACGACGCTGGTATGGCCCGCAGGGCCAGCAGATTGCCACCGACGACCGCGAGCTGCTGCGCACCATCCGCCACGACGGCACCGTGCACAACCCGGTGCGCCAGATCGTGTCGTTCGACGGCGCGGCGCGCACCGTGCTCGACGCCGAGGTGCCGTTGACCGACGACGACGATCAGGTGCGGGGCGGCATTCTGGTCGAGCAGGACATCACGGCGCAGCAGGTGATCGACCTGGAACTGCGCGTTCGCCAACGCGCCATCGAGGCCAGCGTCAACGCGGTGCTGATCACCGACAACCGCCGTCCGGACAACCCCATCATCTACGTCAACCCGGCCTTCGAGCGCATCACCGGCTACGCGCGCGCGACAGTGATCGGACGCAACTGCCGCTTTCTGCAGGGCCGTGACACGGCCCAGCCGGAGCTGGCGGCGATCCGCCGCGCGCTGGAGAACCGGCACGAAGGCAAGGCGCTGCTGCGCAACTATCGCAAGGACGGCTCGATGTTCTGGAACGAGCTGCGGGTGGCGCCGGTGCGGGATAGCCAGGGCGAAGTCAGCCATTACATCGGTGTGCTCAACGACGTGACCGAGGCCAAGCGCTATCAGGAGGAGCTGGAACGCCAGGCCAACTTCGATACCCTGACCGGCCTGCCCAACCGCAACCTGCTGCAGGACCGGCTGGGCCAGGGCATCGCCGTGGCCAGGAGCAAGGACGAGCGTTTCGCCGTGGCGCTGCTCGACCTGGACAACTTCAAGTACGTCAACGACAGCCTGGGCCATACCCTGGGCGATGCGCTGCTGATCGAGGTGGCACGGCGCATCGAGAGCAGCGTGCCGGCGCTGGCGACGGTGTCGCGGCTGGGCGGGGACGACTTCGTGCTGCTGCTGCCCGGGGTGAAGACCGTCGAGCAGTTGGACCACGCCCTCAAAAACGTCACCGACCAACTGAGCCAGCCGATCGAGCTCAGCGGCACCGAGCTGTTCCTTTCCGCCAGCATCGGCTGCTGCTTCTACCCGGACGACGGTAACAGCGTCGACGAACTCTTGAGCAACGCCGACACCGCCATGTACCAGGCCAAGGCGCTTGGCAAGAGCCAGGTGCGTTGCTTCGCGCTGCACATGAACGACCGGGTGCAGCGGCGGGTGGAGCTGGAGGGCGCCTTGCGCCGGGCCATCGCGCAGGACGAGTTGACGATGCACTACCAGCCGCAGCTGGACCTGCAGAGCGGCCGGCTGTGCGGCTTCGAGGCGCTGCTGCGCTGGCGCCGGGGGGAGCGGCTGATCTCCCCGCTCGAGTTCATCCCCATCGCCGAGGAAACCGGGCTGATCCGCGAGATCGACCGCTACGTGATCCGCGCGGTATTCCGTCAGGTCGAAGAATGGCGCGCCGAGGGGCTGGACCCCGGCGAGGTGGCGATCAATATCTCCGCCCTGAGCCTGCAGGAAGCCGGCATCGTGTCCTATATCGCGGCTGAGATGACCCGCCGCCGCCTGCCTCCTGACATCATCAAGCTCGAGGTCACCGAGAGCCTGCTGATGAAGAACGTCGATACCGCGCAGCAGGTGATGTCCGAACTCAAGGCGCTGCACCTGAAGTGGTCGATCGACGATTTCGGCACCGGCTACTCGGCGTTGAGCTACCTGCGCCGCTATCCCTTCGACCAGCTCAAGATCGACAAGAGCTTCATCGACGACGTCAACGTCAACCCGGAAAACGCCTCGGTCACGCGCGCCATCATCAGCATGGCGCGTTCGCTGCGCATCGCCGTCATTGCCGAGGGGGTGGAGAACAACGAGCAGCTGGGTTTCCTGGTCGAGGCCGGCTGCGACCAGATCCAGGGCTACTTCTATTCGCCGCCGCTGACGGCCGAGGCGTGCCGGCAGTGGCTGATCCACCGCGGGCCGCCCGGCCCGGACGAGGCTTCGGCCAACCCTGCACGCCGCCACGCCGGCAACGACACGCCCGCCGGCTGACGCTGCCGCTGCGGCCGTGGCGTGCTGCTGGCGGCGCTCGCTCCGCCTTCGCTTCCGCGCTTTGCCCCGTGCCCGCCGGCGATCCGGCCATGACGCGTTTTCATCCGGTCGGGCGGGGTGGCGGCGTCCCCAGGGGGCGCCTGCGGCATCGCCGGGCTCATGGCTGTGACGGGAACAATCGTGACGCGGGCCAGTCTCGTCATATCGATGTCGCGCCCCCCTCCCGACCATACGGGCGCATCACGCCCGTCGTTCCGAGCGGGGTATCGCCTCGCCGGCGGGCGGATGGGCGCTGAAATCGACCGGGCAGGCTGTCATAATGACAATGAAAACAACAAGGGGTTATGCCGTGAGCGAACGTGAGCAGGACAAGGGCGTGACGAAGCGCCGCCGCTGGCCGTACTGGGTCGGCGGCGGCGCGCTGGCACTGGTGGCGGCGAGCTGGGGGGCGCTGGCCTGGGTGGTGCCCGATGTGGCGCGCAACGCCGCCGCCGACTGGGCGCAGGGCAAGGGCCAGAAGCTCAGCATCGGCGCGATGAAGATCGAACCGTGGTCGATGAAGGTGGAGCTGGGCGACGTGCGCTTGGCCGAGGGCAACGGTGCGCCGCTGTTCACCGCCCGGCGCCTGGTGCTCGATGCCGAGCCGACCGCGCTGTTCATCGGCCGCTGGCGCGCCGCGCTGTTCCAGCTCGACAAACCGCAGTGGTTCGTCGAGCGCAACGCGCAGGGCGAATGGAACTGGGCGCGCTTCATCAAGGCGGTGAGCGGTCCGGCCAAGCCCGCCGCCGAGAGCAAGGGCGAGCTGCCCAAGCTGGTGCTGGACCTGCTGCAGCTCGACGGCGGCGAAGTGCGCATGGTCGATCGCTTCGGCGGCGAAACGCGCTCGTTCGAGCTCAAGCCGGTCAACCTGACGCTGAAGGAACTGAGCACGTTGCCGGTCGACGGTGGCTACACCCTGACCGCCGCGCTCGGCGACGGCGCGCAGCTGGTCTGGAAAGGCAACGTGCGGTTGCAGCCCTTGCAGTCGTCCGGCGAGGCCAAGCTCGACAAGCTGACCCTGGCCAGCGTCTGGCCCTACGTACAGCCGTTCTTCCGCACCGCCGCGCCGCAGGGCGAGCTGGCCGCCAGCGCACGCTACCAGTTCGACCTGAGCGGCAAGACGCCGCAGCTCAAGGTGGCGCCGTTCAACGCCACGCTCAGCCAGCTGCGTCTCGCCGCCCCCGGCGGCGGCAGCACGTTGGCACTGAAGCAGCTGGCGCTGGAAGGCGGTCGCTTCGATCTGGCCGGCTCCAGCGTGGATATCGCCCGGCTGCGCCTGGCCGACGGCGAACTCTCCGCCCGGCGCAACGGTGCCGGCCAGCTCGACTGGCTCGCCGCGCTGCCGCCCGCCAAGGCCGAGACGGCCCCGGCCACGCCGTCGCCATGGCAGGTCAAGGTCGGCGAAATCCGCGCCGAGAACTGGCGCTACCGTTTCGGCGACGCCGGCTTCGTCCAGCCGCTCGAGGTGCAGGCCGCCATGCCGCTGTTCAGCGCCCAACTGGACGTCGGCCCCAAGGACGGCGTGGTGCTGAGCAAGCTTGGTACGCAGCTGGCGGACATCGGTGTCGGCGCCGCCGGCAGTGCGCCCGTCATCCGGCTCGCCACGGCGGCGCTGGCCGACAGCGAGCTGCGGCTGGCCCGGCACGAGGTGCGGCTCGGGGCGCTGACGCTGGGCGGCCTGGAGGCCGACGTCGAGCGCAATCGCCAGGGCACGATCAACCTGCAGCAGGTGTTCGCCAAGTCTTCGGCCAACCCTGCGGTCAAACCGGCCGCCGCCGCGGGCGACGCTCCCGGCTGGAAGCTGCACTACCCCACTGTGACGCTGGAAAACGGCCGCCTCAACTGGCTCGACCAGACCCTGCCGCGCCCGCTGCGCGCCACCCTGAGCGAGCTCGCCGTCAGCGCCGCGCCGCAAGACTCGGGCGCGCTGGCGCTGGACGTGAGCAGCCGGCTGGAGTCGGGACGGCTGGCGGCCAAGCTGACGCTCGCGCCGGATGGCGCGGCGCTGGGCGGCAAGATCACAGCCAGCGCCGTACCGCTGGCGCCGTTCGCCCCGTACGCGCTGAGCGGCACCGTGCTGAAACTGGCCGGCGGTACCCTTTCGGCCAACCTCGACGTCGACGCCGGCAGCAAGGGCTGGAAGGTGGGCGGGCAGGGGGCGCTGAACCGCTTCTCGCTGCTCGAGCCCAACAACCGCCAGCCACTGCTGGCCTGGCGCCAGCTGGCGCTCAACGGCCTCAGCGCCAGCAGCGGCACGCCGCTCAAGGTGCAGCTGCGCGAGGTGCGCCTGAGCGACCCGGTGGCGCGGCTGATCCTCAACCAGCAGCGCCAGCTCAACGTCAGCAACCTGCTGGCCGGCAAGCCCGCGGCCGCCCCTGCTGCCGCCGCAGCTTCGGCTCCAGTCTCTGCCCCGGCCCCGGCCCCGGCCCCGGCCCCGGCCAACCTTCCTGTCAAGGTCGAGAAGAAGGCTACGCCGGCCGCCGGTAACGCACCGCAGGTCGAGGTGCGCACGGTGCACGTGCAGGGCGGCGACATCGAGTTCGCCGACCTCGGCATGAAGCCCAGCTTCGCCACGCGCATCCACAACCTGCGCGGCTCGATCCAGGGTTTGTCGAGCCAGCCGGGGCGGCGCGGCACGGTGACGCTGGACGGCGACGTCGACCAGTACGGCGACGTGCGCGTGCGCGGCGCGCTGGCGCCGCAAGCGGTGACCGACGACGCCGACATCACCCTGGCGTTCCGCAACATCCCGCTCACCAGCCTCAACCCGTACTCGATGAACTTCGCCGGCTGGAAGGTCAACGACGGCCGGCTGTCGGTCGACCTGCGCTACCTGCTCGACAAGCGCCAGCTCAAGGCCGAGAACCGCGTCGTGATCGACTCGATCCAGCTCGGCGAAGAAGTGCAGGAGCCCGGCGTGACGCGCCTGCCGCTGCGCCTGGCCGTCGCCCTACTGGAAGACAGCGACGGCCGCATCGACCTCGACCTGCCGATCAGCGGCAGCCTCGACGACCCGCAGTTCAGCTACGGCCGCGTGGTGTGGAAGGCCTTCGTCAACGTCATCACCAAGATCGTCACCGCGCCGTTCCGGGCGCTGGGCGCGCTGATGGGCAACGAGGGCTTTGACGAAGTGCGCTTCGTCGCCGGCGAGGCCAACGTGGCGCCGCCCGAGCGCGAAAAACTCGACAAGCTCGCCGCCGTGCTGGTGAAGCGCCCGCGCATGACGCTGGTGCTGGCGGGCACCTACGACCCGGCGGTGGAAACGCGCGAGCTGGCGCGTGCTCGCATCGACCGCGCCATCCTGCAGGCAGCCGGCCACAAGCTGGAAGCGGGCGAGCCGCTGCCGCTGCCCGACCTCGACGACCCCGCGGTGCAATCGGCGGTGAAATCGGTCTTCGCACAGCGCATCGGCCGGCTTAAACTGGTGCAGCGGCTGCTTTCGCTGCCGGACAACGTGGCGCGCTACAAGACGCTGCGCGAGCAGCTGATCGCCGCCGAGCCGGTCTCCGAAACCGAGCTCAAGGCGCTGGCCCAGGCCCGCGTCACGGCGGCGCGCCAAGCCATGCTCAAGACCGACCCGACGTTGGCCGAACGGCTGACGCTGGGCGAGGTGAAGCGGGTCAAGGCCGACGGTGACGGGGTGGCCCTGGCCATCGCGCTCGGCAGCCGCTGAGCGCCGGAGAACGATCGGCGGTACGCCGCGCCGTTGGCGCAGGATGGGGGAGCTGTTCTCCACCCATCCTGCGAAACGCCGTTCCCGCGTCCGGCGGGATGGCGCGCTCACAACGATTTCTTGCCCTCGCTCCAGCCACCGAGGGAGCTTGACCAACATCAACGCCCGGCCGCGCTGGATAGCGTGAAATGCCGGTTTTGCCGCACCGAATGCCAGTTAGGGAGGGGGAGTAGTGAAACAGGAAAACGTGGCCGCCATGAGCGAACAGGCCATCTCGCGTGAAGTGCTGCTGGAGAAATACGCCAAGGGCGACGAACAGAGCGTCGCCGACGTGCGCCGCCGCGTGGCGCGCGCCCTGGCCGGCATCGAGGCCGAACCCGCGCGTTACGAGGCGGCGTTCTTCGACGCGCTGCAGCGCGGCTTCATCCCCGGCGGCCGCATCAACTCCGCCGCCGGCACCGAACTCAAGGCGACGCTGATCAACTGCTTCGTGCAGCCGGTGGGCGACGCCGTCAGCGAGAGCGAGGGCGGCAAGGTCGGCATCTACGAGGCATTGCTGCAGGCGGCGGAAACCATGCGCCGCGGCGGCGGCGTCGGCTACAACTTCAGCCGCATCCGTCCCAAGGGCGCGCGCGTCAAGGGCACCCACAGCCGCGCCTCCGGCCCGGTATCGTACATGCGCGTGTTCGACCGCAGCTGCGAAACGGTGGAATCGGCCGGCTCGCGGCGCGGCGCGCAGATGGGCGTGCTCAATATCGAACACCCTGATGTCGAAGACTTCATCCATGCCAAGGACCAGGGCGACCTGAAGAACTTCAACATCTCGGTCGGCGTCTCCGACGCCTTCATGCAGGCGGTCGATGCCGACGGTCCCTGGCAGCTGGTGCACGCCGTTGAGCCGGCCAGCGACGCCTTCCCCGAGGCCTTCCGCCGTGACGACGGCCTGTGGGTGTACCGCACCGTGCGCGCCCGCGAGCTGTGGCGCCAGATCATGGAATCCACCTACGACCACGCCGAGCCGGGGGTGCTGTTCCTCAGCCAGATCAACCGCGACAACAACCTCAGCTACTGCGAGGTCATCGAGTCGACCAACCCCTGCGGCGAACAGCCGCTGCCCGACTACGGCTGCTGCGACCTGGGCTCGATCAACCTCGCCGCCTTCGTCGAGCACCCCTTCACGCGCCGCGCCCGCTTCGACTTCAAGGCCTTCGAGACCGTGGTGCGCAACGCCATCCGCATGCTCGACAACGTGCTCGACCTCACCGTCTGGCCGCTGCCCGAGCAACTGCGCGAGGCGCAGGCCAAGCGCCGCGTCGGTCTCGGCTTCACCGGGCTGGGCGACGCGCTGATCCTGCTGCAGATCGCCTACAACAGCCCGCAGGGGCGGCAGATGGCGGCCAAGTTCGCCGAAGCCATGCGCGACGCCGCCTACGACGCCTCGGTCGACCTCGCCATCGAGAAGGGCGCGTTCCCGCTGTTCGATGCCGACAAATACCTCGCCGAACCGCACTGCGCCAGCCGCCTGCCCGAGGCCATCAAGGCGCGCATCCGCCAGCACGGCATCCGCAACTCGCACCTGCTGTCCATCGCCCCCACCGGCACCATCTCGCTGGCCTTTGCCGACAACGCCTCCAACGGCATCGAGCCGCCGTTCTCGTGGTATTACACCCGCAAGAAGCGCATGGCCGACGGCTCGCAGCAGGAATACCGCGTCGAAGACCACGCCTACCGCCTCTATCGCCTGAACGGCGGCGACGTCGAGAAACTGCCGCCGTATTTCGTCTCGGCGCTGGAAATGAGCGCGCTCGACCACATGCAGATGGTGGCCGCGGTGGCGCCGTTCATCGACACCGCCATCTCCAAGACCGTCAACGTGCCGGCCGACTATCCCTTCGACGACTTCGAGCACCTCTACCTCGAAGCCTGGAAGGCCGGCCTCAAAGGCATCACTACCTACCGCCCCAACAGTGTGCTGGGCTCGGTACTGTCGGTCGAGCCGGCCCAGGCCGCGCCGCAGGACCTCCTGGCGAGCCAGGAAGGTGACCCGGACCGCCGCATCGCGCTGGTCAGCACCCCGAGCCCGGCGCTCGCCAGCCTGAAGTGGCCGCACCGCCCGCGCCTCAAGGGCGGCAACCCGTCGTGGACCTACATGATCGAGCACGACGACGGCGCCTTCGCCGTGTTCGTCGGCCACGTCGAAAACGGCCACACCCAGCCCTTCGAATGCTGGGTCAACGGCAACGAACAGCCACGAGGTCTCGGCGCCCTGGCCAAGACCCTGTCGATGGACATGCGCTGCCGCGACAAGGCCTGGCTCGCGCTCAAGCTCGACGCCCTGGCGCACACCATGGGCGATCGGCGCTACACCCTGGAACTGGGCGAGCGCACGCTGCATGCGAGTTCCGCCGCCGCCGTGCTGGGCCAGGTGGTGCGCCACCGTGTCGAGCAACTCGGCGCGCTCGACCTGCACGCCGACGACACCTCCCCGGTGATGGACGCGCTGTTCGCCAAGAAAGAACCCAAGACCGGCACCGACGGCACCATGAGCTGGTCGGTGGACGTCAGCAACCCGCAAACCGGCGACGACTTCGTCTTGTTCCTGAAAGAACTGGTGCTGCCCGACGGCCAGCGCCGCCCGTTCTCGATGTGGCTCGCCGGCAGCTACCCGCGCGAGCTGGACGGCCTGTGCAAGATGCTGAGCCTCGACATGCGCGTCATCGACCCGGCCTGGATCGGCATGAAACTGCGCAAGCTGCTCAACTACGCCGAACCGCAAGGCGACTTCTTCGCCCGCGTGCCCGGCAGCGACAAATCGCAAAGCTGGCCCTCCACCGTCGCCTACGTCGCGCGCCTCTTGATCCACCGCTTCGCCATGCTGGGCCTCCTCACCGAAGACGGCGTGCCGGTCGAGAACATGGGCGTGATGGTGCCGGAGCAGGGCGACCTGTTCGACAGCGTGCAAATGGAAACCGTCGCTCCCGTCGCCGGCAAACCCTGCCCGGAATGCGGCCACCACGCGCTGATCAAGAAGGACGGCTGCGAATTCTGCACCGCCTGCGGCCATATAGGGGCGTGCGGCTGAGGTTTGGGCTCGCTTGAGGTGTTGGACCTGTGAGTGACAGCATAAGCTGCGACTAAATGTCTCTTTGCTTGCGATGTGGTTTTATAACAGTGCCCTACGATCTATTGATCGTGGGGCATTCTCTTGTTGGCGATGGATTTTCCACGTGAAAAAGCTAGGTAATCCAAAGAGTGTAATCGATACAGCCTGGCAAACTTGTGGAATCTGATCAAGCTCGTAACTCAGATGTAAGTGACCGTATAAACTGCGACTTGATCGGAAAGAATAAAGTCTGTCACGACGATGACATGATCAGCTTGTTGCTTGTAGCGCTAAACAAAGAGGCCCGGAAGGGTATCTTTTCATTTGCGATTGCTTGGTTTGATGAGTCGCAAGGGTAAGGTTCGAAAGGGCAGGTGGTCGGCCACAGCAGTCATTCACTGCAGCAACTGAGGAAGGCCGCTTAAGGCTGCGAGCAGCCTTTCACGTCCTACCACTGAAAGACCGTTGCGACCGGAAGCAGTACCTTGATGAAGATTTCATGGACGAACCCAGTTACAAGCCGATACGATAGGCCATTGTCATCTGGTAGTGCCATGCTATGAAGCTCATCTCTACCAACACAGTCCTTAACTCAAACTTACTGCGACTCATTAAGAAATATGACATTACCATTTTTGGCGCGGCATGGGCATCCTCAGATCTATGGGATGACGGCGCCAACCTCAAAAAGTTGGCTCAAGATGTCGGCATGAAGCGGCCTGACAAGCTGGATTACGGACGCTACTGGGCAGAAGTTGTGGAGCGTCTTCAACAGGCACCATGATGGCAGTCACCAGAGCCCAAGCAACAGAGCGAAGCCAAGGTTTGGCATGCCCGTGCTGCTATGCTGGATGCAATCTTCTACGAAGCTAAATAAGAGGCGTAGGAATGTTTGAACCAATTGAGCCACTCCAATTAAGCTGCACAAATTTATACGCATGAAAAAAAAAGAAAGCCTCGACGCTGGTTTTACCTTTGCCCATGCTGGATTTAACGAGCTTCAAAACAAATTTCTAAACGAAGCACTTGAAAACTACCGCAACAACGTCAGAGATGCCATCCGTCGCAAGGATGGATTGATCTCTGACCAGTCGCTGAGTGTGAAGCAGGGGCTGGTGGCGGAGGCCCATCATGCCGAGTCATACAACATTCGTGCCGCATCGCAGGGTAAAAACAACCACCGGGCATCGCGTGACACCGGCGTTCACAACGATCCGAAGACAGACATTCGTGTCAAAACGCCTGATGAGACCGTTGACTTTCAGCTCAAATACAATGGGGATGCGGACCAAACGGCTGCTCAGATGTCCCACCCTGACTATGACGATGTAGGCAAAGTCGGCCCCGCAGAGCAAATCGGTGGCATCAAAGAATCTGCCAAGCGCCGCGCTCAGCGCAACCAAGAGACTCGTCCTGAAGTCTCCAAGAGCAACCAGCACACTGCAGACAATGTCGATGACAATATCTCAGCGGGCGGAGTTTCAAGCGATCCATTGAACCGAAAGGGCAAAGGCGGCTCTGAGGACCTGACCAAACAGGCCGAGTCCAACCCTGATGGTCCCGAATACGCGCATGAAGGCGAAGTCCGCATGGACTTCAACGCCATGCAGTACCGTAATGCCATCAAAAGTGGGCTAATTTCTGGCGCCTGCATGCAGGCTGCAACTGAGCTTTATGACGTACTCAACTCAGACAAGAAGCTTACCCAGGAAGAGTGCATGGCTATTGGCAAGCGTATTGCTACGAACGCAGTCGAAAGTGCGGGCAAGGCTGCGCTGGTCACCGGCATTCAGCACGTTGGTCAGGCGATGGTCGATTCAGCCAGTCAAGCAGCAAGGCAGGCCGCTGCGAAGTCGGCCACAGGCGCCGCCGCTAGCGCTGCGACATCAACCGTTGGTAAGCACTTGGTCAAGGGCAACGTCGCCGCAGTCGCCGCAACGATTGCAATTGATCTGGGCAATAACATCTATGCCTTCGCCAACGGCGAGATCGATAGCGTGGAGTTTGCAGCGGCAACGATTGGCAGCTCCGTGCAGGCAGTAGGTGGAACGCTTGCGTACAGCGCCGGGACCGCGACCGCTGCATTCATGGGCCAGTACGTGGCCGCGGGCATTGGGCAAACCGCTGTGCTTGGCACCACGCTTGGTGCACTTGGCCCCATCGCAGTCGGCGCAGTGTTCGCCATTGGCTTCTCGGTGGCAGTGGGCGCGTACACGAACCACTTTTCGTCCATTGGACAGGAAATAGCTATCGCGGACATCAAGTACGCAGCCGATCAGCTTGGATGCGGAAACATTACGCTCACGGAGTACACCGGGGTGGTGGGCACCATGACCGAGTTTTCGTTCCGCTGGACAGACATCTTGCCGTTCGCTGGCGCGATTTCAGTTTTCTCGGAGTATGGCTCTCGCAAGCGACAGCTCCAGTCGGTTCGCTCCGAGATGTACTCCCGCATGGACGCACTCGACGAGCAAGAACGCTTGCAGATGGCTGAAATGCTCAAGCAGTTCGACAACCACATTGCTGAGATCGAGCGCAACTACGAACACGCTCGCCAACAGCTGTCAGAGCAGGCCTTTGGCCAATTCGACCAGATGCGCGAAGCCTTGGATCAGCACCTGGAGATGAACTACGTGATGTTCGCGCCCATCCGCAAGAGTCATCAGCAAGACGTTGCGAGCATGGACATGACCAAGAAGCTCGAAGAGGAACATCAGTCCAAGATGAAATCATACGAGGATGAGTTGAACAACTTGGCCCGCTTTATGAACTATCAGTTTGGCACCTCTCCCGAGGATCAAAAGGCCCGTTCGATCATCGAAAAGACGCTTAGAAGCCGACTGGAGCTGCTTGTGCCGGCCAGAACTGGATTCGATAAGGCATGCGAATTTTTGTTGATCGAAGGGTGAGAATGCATGCTGTTAAAGTTTCTTACGCACCTCTTTTGCAGCTCATCCCTAGAGAAAGAGCGCAGCAAAACCGATAGCGCGATTGCCGAGTATCAGCAAAAGGAAGCACAGGTTAAGGCCCGCCTGACTCGTCAGGCCGAGGAATACAGGGACTTGGCCAATGCTCACCAGGTAAAGCGCAACAAGGAACTCGATGAGTTCGTTGCCATCCTGAACACCACGGTCACCTCGGCTAATGAATACCTTCCGGACTTGGCTCAGTTCCAGGACTTCATGTTTGTGGCATTCAACTCTTGGATGAGAATCGACCTCGAGAAAAAGAAGATCGACCTCCTCAGCGAAAAGCTACGAACACTCTACGCTTCACGAGACCTGCTCAACGCCTATGAAGCCGAAATCAATCGACTCACGCAGAGGGAAGAGCGCCATGCATGGCACCTGACCGTCAAAGAAAAGCCTGTTCGCATCAGCAGCGAGCTGATCGATTCAACAATCGAACAGCTCAGCAGAAACCGCAACACCGACGCGAGGCAGTTTAAAGAGGACATCCAACGCATCAGAAGCCACAAGTTGCATCTTCGTGGCCAGATACGCGGCCTTGAAAACCAGCGCGATGAATACAAGAACGGCTATGAGATGTTCCTAAAGGAACACGATGGGGTCAAGGCGGAGTTGAGCAAGCGGTACCAGCATTGCACTGAAAAGCTCAAGGTGATTCGCGCCAGGCTTGAGGATTACTACTGCAGACAGCCAACCAAGAGCGACATTGCCAACTCTTGGATTGACGCCATTAGTGGGCTGATCCGCACCCAAGATCTCAAGGAGCTGCATCGCAATACCAAAGAAGAGTTCGAGACGGCCAAGCTTAAATTACAGCTGGCTCGCGATGAGCGCAGCGACATCCTGGATCGCATCCAACGATGCCGCGACACAGACGATTACAGCGATTTCACCAGTCTCAAGACAATGAAGACAGCTGCGCAAGCTCGTTTCAACTCAGCGAAGACTGAATACTCCGTAATCAGCCTAGCTCGTACTGTTATTTTCGAACGCCCCAAAGAGGTCAACGGCCTGCTGTCCCATTTGGACAAAATTTCGCCCGATCAAAGCATCCTCAACATCATGAAGATTTTCGAGGTGGACGATACGTTTAATCCGATGCGCGCCATTGGTGTATCAACTGCAGAGCAGCGACGTTTGCATTGGGAAAAGAAGAATAAGGACGGACAATCCAAGAGTGCTACTGAAGGCTTCTCTTGACGCATCAGACAAACAAAAAATTAGTAACTTGGATCATTCGTAAGGCACCAATGGTTTCAACTGAACTCACTTTCCACTGGCGTAACAAGAACCTCAAAGATGCCGTGCTTGCCATCTATTACGCAGTTGCTTGGGGCTATAACACGCGGGATAAGCTGCTGATGGCATTGCCTCAGTTCTCAAAGAACCGGCTATTGTTGGCTCTTGACCTTCTGTTCTCTTCTGGCATGGCATCAGCCAATCTCGGAGTGCTCACCGTCAGTGAAGACATCCGCCTCATTGAGCAAATTGTGGGGATGAAGTTTGATCTGCCTTTCTCAGAGGACGAGCTGACTCCACCTGTAAAGCGCAAGGTCGCTTTGGGCCTTGGCCTGAAGAATGCTGCTGGAATTGATGTTTTGCTCTTCACAAAAACAAAAGAAAAGTTCAATGACCATTAATACAGAAGCAACACCTCAAACCCTTGATTTCATCGAGCACATTGACGATTGGATCGAGTATCTGACCGCTCTGCTTGATATTACGGACGACCTAGGCACCCAGACCAAATACAAGCGCCAGATTAAGTATCTTCTGAAATTCAGAATGGGCTTGAACGTGAACATCTCGCACAACAAGCTATTGTTGCACTACTACAGCAAACAGGCTCAAAAGGGCGGTGATGACATTCGCCTCAAGGCCGAGATCGCCAAGGAAAACGACAAAGACAATCGCAGGCCCAAAATCTCAGCTGAAGCTCAAAAGGAGGTCAAGAAAATGGTCGCCCAAGCTTCAGAGTACATATCGGACCTGAACATGGGCTTCCAGGCCGGTGCCCCCATACAAGACGGCTATGAAGATGGTGACCTCGCCTACGAACTCATCAAGAGAGCTCTGACCTGCAACGACCTGTTCTTTTTGCAAGGCCCGCCGGGCACCGGCAAGACCACTGCCATCGTCGAGATCGTGCTGCAAACGCTTGCGGCAAAGCCCAACGCTCGCGTTCTGATCACTTCGGAGACGCACGTGGCGGTCGATAACGCGCTGGACCGGCTATCGAAAATCTGTGGCTCCCGCCTGCGCTCGCAGATCATGCGCTACCCGAGCTACACCATCACCGAGTTCGAGAGTGAGCTGACGAAGGAGACGGATGCGAAGACTCAGATCATCCGCACCTGGAACCAGGCGCGCAGCTACGCACCCGCGCTGACCGATGTGCTGTACCTGAGCCTGGAGCAGGGCAAGGTTGAGGATGGCGTCCAAAAGATCCCGCGCTGGCAGTACATCAATGCCGCTGACAAGAGGCAGATCATCGGTGTGACCTGCAACCAGATCGACCACTTGATCGATGATGACAGCGAGATGTTCGACCTGGTCATCGTTGATGAATGCTCTAAGGCCACCATGCCCGAATGGCTCATGGCCATGAGCGTTGGCAACAAGTGCATACTGGTTGGCGACCACAATCAGCTGCCGCCTACATTTTGCGAAGAAGAGAGCACCGCGCTCAAGACCATCACCAAGCACAAGGAAAAGCTGATCCGCAATGGCGTGATCGACCGCATCTTTAAAAACCTGCCAGAGGATCGGAAAGGTACCTTGGAGAAACAGTACCGGATGCTGCCCAACATTGGCGAGTTCATCTCGAAACACTTCTACGAAGGCAAACTGCAGCACCACCGAGCGAAGGCTGACCACAATTTTGACCAGTTTGGCTGGTACACATACAGCCCCAAGGGTGTCCGATTCCCGCAGGACTTGGGTGGGGTGCTTGAGAACCCGATCGAGTGCGACATCATCCTCGACTGCTTGCACAAGATGGCTCTGATGCGCTCTGAGCAAAAGAGCATTGGCAAGCCTACCCGCAAGCTCTCTGTGGCCGTCATCACCCCATACAGGGCGCAGTGCCGGCTGCTGCGCGACAAGATCGAAGCTGAGAACTTCGACAAGGCAAAGATCGGCATTGAAGTGGACACTGTGGACGCTTTCCAAGGCAGGCAAGCTGATGTCGTGTTCTTCTCCTTCGTTCGTACCTGGGGGCCGGCTACGTTCTACGCTGACGCTAGACGCATGAACGTGGCCATCTCTCGTGCACGCGATGGAGTGTACTTGGTCGGTGACAAACGCTACATCTACAACGCTGGCAAACGCGACCGAATCGACTTCTTGGTCTCACTTGCACGGCTAAAAGAGCTAACCCGTTTAAATTAGGCGAACGGCTACTACTTCGAAGTGAGCGGCCAATGGGCGACTCGAGCTGAAATGACGGCAATCAGCCGTAAGCGGTCTTCCTCTGTTGCAGGTGTGGGTGACTGCTTTGGCCGAATTCAAGCCTTCCCTTTTGCCCACTACTCTACACGTGAACCCAGCAATAATAAGGCCTTGCAGGCAACACTAGCAGCTTCAGAAGGGTTCCCTGGCAAAGCCGCTTTCTCCGCCTTATTCGAGTTGGGCCGCCAGGATGCGTGCCGCTTCTTTGACGGTTTCAAGGCTCAACGTCTCTCCCGGTAGCGCTTGCCGTTGCCGCTGCCCATCGAGTTCGTAGTCGATGCCATAGGGGTCGATGCCCAGCACGCGGGCGTTGCCTTGAAGCACGGCCGATACTTCATCCACGAGCAGAGCCTCGTCGGCAGCGGGTAGTCGAGTCAAGGCCTTCCACTCCGGCTCCTCCAGCCAGCCCATGCGGCCGACCCCGCCGATGAAGCGGATGCGCTTGGGATTGAGTCTGAAGAACATGAAGTCAAGGTCGAGAAGCGGTTCCGTGCCGGGCTCATAGCGGAAATACCTGACCAGGAAGGCGGGTGTTGCCTCGCATTTTTCCGCATCGGCCACCCACGTGAGGCGGGCCGTGGCCTGTACATCCGTGGCCCCGGGCTGCACCACCGACAGGCTCACACGCGGGTCGGCCAGCAGGTTTTTGGTGTGTTCGGCCAAGGCGCTGATGCAGAGCACCGGGCAGTGGCTCTCATCCAGCATGTAGGGAACGACAGTGGCGTAAGGATAGCCCGGCAATTGGGACGAGTTGGTCGCCAGCGTCCCGAATGCGGCCTCATGCAGTAGCGTGAGGGCCGCCTCGATAGGGATTTTCACGAGAATGAATTCCGGTGGAAGAGTCGGCACAGGGAGGGTAAGCCCGGTGCTAACTTACGCCATCCAGAGAGTTATGGCGAGGCCTGGCCGCCTGTATGCCAGCCGTGCCTCTTCTTGCCTTTGATTTGGTCTTGCCGTAGCTCATGGTGGACCGGTGCGAGAGGCGTGGCGGCAACGACGCCTTGCCACCCCGTGTGTCGGCAGCACGTAGGTCGGGCTGAGCCTGTCGAAGCCCAACACTAACACTCGTGAGCGTTAACGTTTTGAAGGCCGTTCCACCCCGCCTTGCTTTGTGAAACGGCGGGCAATCTGCCGTGCATGCAAAAGGTTGACCGAAGGTATCGTTTAACCGTCTTCGGCCAACCTTCTTATGTCTCTGCCGTAAACCAAAACCCACTCTGCTCTGGCGCCACGGTCAGGGTTCTCATTCACTCCTCGCAGTCGGTCACATCCGAGTACACCACACTCAAATCAAATCATTCACCCGCATCAACGCCTGCTGGAAGCGTTGGTTCAGCGGTTGCAGCAAGCTGTACAAGCCGTTGCCGGACAGGGCGGTTTCGCCGGCGTGGTCGAGCAACATCAGCGCGGTGCTCAGGCCATCGTGGACAGCATGCAATTCCTGCAGTCCTGCGCAGAGGATGGTGTCGATGTCGTGGCCATTGGTTTCCAGCCGGGCCAGCAGCGCCTCGACCGCGCTCAGTTCCGGATGGGTACTGCACAACTGTCGCAGTTGCCGCAGCGTGTCTTGCAACTGGGCAACAGCCAGCGTGCCGTCGTTCAAGGCGAGGGGTGGGATGGTCGCACTCATGCGGCAACCTCCCTGGCAAAACCATCAGCCGGTAAGCGTTTTAGAAACCGGGCTTCGGACAACGTGGTTAACGGGAAAACAGGGTCAGGAAACAGGCGCAACAGGGCGCGGGAGAGGGATTTAGGCATGGAGGCCTCCGTTGGTCAGATAGACCTGCCTCCCGACGCCAACCGGGGGTGGCAGGCGCATGGCAGGATTGGCGTACCGGACCAACGGAACCGGCGAGCCCGAAGGCTCTCCCACCACGGCCCGCCATAGAGAAGACGCACCAATGGTGTGTGACGGACGTAAAAAATGCCGCATAGGGCGGCTGTCCGCCGTTGGATTCGAGACGCCAATCTCGGTTGCAGGATTGACTGCAGCAGCAGAATTGTTGCCGACGCTCACGGCGGCGTCAACCTTGTGGCCTTGTGCCGGTTGATTGGGGCGGCTTTGGGGGACGAGCTGGGGTAGCTAGAAGTGGCCAATCCGCACCGCCGTCGCTGGTGCTGGACGATGTGTCGTGATTATGATGAATGATTTTCTGTGTGACGTGGCCGGGCGAGCGTAGGGCGTTGCAACGTCGTTGGCGCCTGTCGTGTAAAGAATGCTGTTTCTTCGGACATTTTATCGGTTGGCTTGTCGGTAGTCCGAGGCAAATAAGGAATACATCATGCGAATCCTGATGCTGGGAGCTGGTGGTATCGGCGGGTATTTCGGGGCAAGAATGCACCAAGCAGGAGGGGATGTCACCTTTCTGGTCCGGCCGGCGCGTGCCGCCAAGCTGGCGGCAGATGGGCTGCGAGTAGTGAGTCCGCTGGGTGACGTTCATATCACACCCAAAGTGGTGACGACGGTTGGCGGCCCGATGAGCGGCCATTTCGACATTGTCGTTTTGTCGTGCAAGGCTTATGACCTCGATGCAGCGCTGGATTCGATTGCCCCGGCCCTCAGCCCGGAGGGCGTGGTGCTGCCCTTGCTGAATGGTTTTGCGCATCTGTCACGTCTGGATGCTCAGTTCGGGCAGGAAAGGGTATTGGGTGGGCTCGCTCATCTTTCCGTCACCTTGGCCCCAACGGGGGAGATCCGGCATCTTAACCAATTGCATCGTTTGCTGATCGGCAGCCGGAAAACGCCCGCTTCCCCGCTGCTTCGTCCGCTGGCCGAGTTATTGGCTCAGACCGGCATCGATTTTTCCCTGTCGGAGAATATCGAGGGGGATATGTGGGACAAGTTTATTTTCCTATCGACGCTGGCAGGGGCGACGTGCACCATGCGCAGCTCGATTGGCGACATATTGGAAACGCATTCCGGCGAAGCATTCATCATCGGTCTGCTCGATGAGTGTGTTGCCGTTGCCGCGCAGCATGGCCACATCCCCAGTGCCGAGCAACTGACGGCATACCGGAATCAACTCACCGCACGCGGGTCAGGCACCTCGGCGTCCATGCTGCGTGACATCGAACGGGGAGGGGCAACGGAAGCGGATCACATCCTTGGCGATATGGTTTGCCGGGCAGAGACGCATGGGGTCGATGCTCCCTTGTTGAAACTTGCGTATTCTCATTTGCAAGCTTATGAAATTCGCAGGCGCCTCATCAACTTGCAACAAAGGACTGAATCATGAGCGAGCTAATTTCTTTGTCAGGCATCGTCATTGCGTTAGCCATTGGTGCCGCCAGCCCTGGCCCAAGCTTTTTGATGGTCGCACGCACAGCTGTCTCTCATGGCAGAAAAGCTGGCCTGGCGGCTGCTTGCGGAATGGGGCTTGGTGCCTTTGTTTTTGCCTCTGCCGCACTCCTTGGTCTAAGCGCTGCATTGACTGCTGTTCCTTGGCTATACGTTGCTTTCAAAATTTCCGGCGGTATGTACTTGCTCTACATAGCCTCCAAAATCTGGCGAAGTGCCAAGGAACCTCTGCAGGATGTAGACGCAGAAACCGTTAACGAGCAATCAAACTTGCACAAACAGTTTGCGCAGGGGCTTGCCACGCAAGTTAGCAATCCCAAAACTGCCATCGTATACGGCAGCGTTTTTGCAGCTTTCCTGCCAAGCACACCAACACTGCATTTCAATGCAGCGGTGTTGATATCCGTTGTATTGATTGAAGCAGGTTGGTATGCCATTGTGGCTGCACTCCTATCTGCCCCCCAGTCCCGTCGCACTTATCTTCGCTACAAGAAGTGGGTGGACCGCTCAGCCGGCGCAATAATGGGCGCATTGGGCATCAGGCTTGCAACAACGGCTACTGTTCAATGAGTTACAGTCACCTAGACTGCCGCGCCGTTGCCCTGTGTGCATATGGAAGTGCCTTCTTGGCGGACCGATTAACGCTAGAGGACTTCCATCGACAAGCTGCATTTGCGGATGTGGTAATGCAGTTTCGCCATGAGAATGGACAACTTTGGACTGCAGATTACGTTCAGTGGCTGCTTTTCTTGCGTCAGCGTGGCATCGCTCGTCTCGTTTTATTGAGCAATGAGGAACTGTTGGAATATGTTCCTTTGGCTGAACCACCACGCAGTCTTGGTTCGATACTGTGCATATCCGATGAGGGGGCAGAAGTATGGGTGAGACAGAAAGAACCTGTACTATTTGAAGCGATCAATACAACCTATCCGAATAATGCCCACTGGGCTGCCCCAATCGAGACCTACTGGCAACGGCCATTGCCACAAAGCCCACGACCTGTAGAAGTGGTGGACTGGAACGTGTTCCGTACCCAGTGTCTGGAGCAGGTGATGAACATGCCCATCGCGGAAGTCCGGGAGATTGGGCAATGCTGGCAGAGTCAGCCCTGCAAACCGTATATCGGTCCCTTTTCTGGTTGCGCTGAGTGGCAAGCACTACCGCTCACCCCCTATAACCTCACATCCGAATATGGCCACATGCTGTTACAGCTCCTGGAGCGTCTGGATGGTTGGTATACAAACTTTACCCATGGCAAGAATGATGGCAGCCCTTTCTGGTCATTCAGTGAAGAAGAGCAAAACGCACTAGGTGAATGGCACGATAAGGTACAATATTGGCAGCAACGCTGTTTGCTGTCGCTAGCTAATCAGGAGGTGGATGTTTTTACATCTTTGCCTGCGTGGCAGCAAGGGTGGGCTGTATTACCTATAACAGACTCCCATGCAAATATTATGCCATCAACTAAACGAACCGTTGTGCGGACAGCCTTTTATTTCATGGCTGCACTGATATTTGTCATCGGGTTGTGCACTGGTTTGTTTTACCTTTTTGCTAATTACTTTTGGCCCACGTCAGCAATTGTAGCTTTTGTTTTGCTTATAGATAATTGGAAACAGAAAAAGGCTGTAACCCGTAATAAGCCGTAGGGTGCAATCGGAGCGTGGCTACATTGCACCACCGGTATCCCGATCTGGCGGCTCAAGAGTGTCTAGAGAAGTTGGGGCGATTCATTCGCCCTTTTTATTATTTGGGTTTACCCCCGGGCTGTTTCCCTTACCTGATTTCGCCCTGTCACCTACCCGCGCAGGGTGGATGGGCTGGAGGATGCCGGCGCTTAGGGGAAAGCACATCGACAGGGGTGGGCTGATTCAGGCATCACGTCCCCACCAATGCTGGCGACAGGTGAGGCATGGGCTTATGATTGGTGAATATTTTCTGCCGAAGTGCTTGGCAGAGACGGCGGTGTCCATGGCGCAAAAGACGGCGTTTTACTGGGCCCTGGGTTAGCCGCGCTGTAACGCCTTATCTATCACAAGAGACCTCATATAGATGAAAACTGCTCTGCTCATCATCGACGTTCAGCGCGGCCTGTTCGACGATGAACCTCGGCCGTACGAGGCCGACGCGGTGGTCGAACGAATCAACACTTTGGCTGGCCGGACCAGGGCTCACGGCGTTCCAGTCGTCTTCATCCAGCACGAGCGGGCCTCGGGCAACCTCGCTCATGGAACGGAGTCCTGGCAACTGGAACGCCACCTTCGCACGGTGCCGGGCGATCACTTCATCCGTAAAACCACGCCAGATTCGTTTCTCCGCACACCGCTGCAAGCGTTGCTGGAGCAGCACCAGATAAACCATGTCGTGATTTGCGGCTACGCCAGCGAGTTCTGCGTGGACACCACCACCCGTAGGGCGGCCGCGCTGGGCTACGCCGTCACCTTGGCCTCCGATGCGCACACCACCCACGATAAGGCGCACGCATCGGCTGCCGCCATTCGCGAGCACGAGAATGCCACGCTTCCCGACATAGTGAGCTTCGGTCCGACCATTCTGGCCAAGCCAGGCAGTGAAATAGCATTTGTGGCCTGATTCCTCGGGGATGGTTTCCGGTAGGCGGTTAGCTCGATAAGCTGATCTATCAATCAGCAGGGCGTACCATCTACGGCACGTTCTTCTTGTCAAACACCAGAACAATGGGAGCCATTGTGATTCGTCCAGCAGAACCGAGCGATGCTGAAACCATTGCGGCCATCTACAACCACTACATCGCCAACACGACCATTACGTTCGAAGTGGAGCCTGTTGCGGCGCAAGACATTGCGGGGCGCATCAAGGAGATTGGCTCCGCCAATCTCCCGTGGCTGGTGGCCGAAGAGGAGGGGGCCATCGTCGGCTATGCCTACGCCACGAAATGGAAGGGGAGGAGCGCTTACCGCCACTCAGTCGAATGCTCGGTCTACCTTGCACCCGCGTCCCTCTCGAAGGGGTGGGGCACGAGGCTTTACGAGGCGCTGTTTGCCGTGCTGCGCGAGAAGTCCATTCACGTGGTGATTGGCGGTGTTGCGCTACCCAACCCGGCGAGCGTTGCGCTGCATGAAAAGCTGGGCATGAAGAAAGTCGGGCACTTCAGCGAGGTGGGTTTTAAATTCGATCGTTGGGTAGACGTGGGTTATTGGCAGATGGCGCTCTAAGAACCTGTTCACGATCTGTCGCGAGCAGCCCTCGGCGAGGTGAAGAGCAGCGCAGGAACCGGAATGTACTGGAGTGCATGAGGATTCCGAGCCGCCTACCCTGCCTGCTCGGACCGTGATTTGTGCAACAAAACCAGTCGCTTGGTGAGTGACCGGACCACTTGCTGGCGTCTTCATCACTACTCGTAGTGGCCTGCGTCAGCCGGTTTGCCGAGCAGGACGACATCCTCACGCCTTGATCGTTTACGACGGCTATCGACTACAGTCAAAGCGGGTAGTGCGGTGGAAACGTGCCGACGAGGGCGATACGCATCGTCGGGACAGGAGGCTACTGCTAACGAGGAGACATCAGAAGCATGTTGAGACGAGTCATTCTGGCCGCGCTGCTGGGGGCCGCCGCCGTGAGCGTGCCAGCACTGGGCCGGGAGTGCATCGAGGTAGTCTCCGCCGGCGGTGGGTACTCTTTTTGGCGAGCCGTGGGGGAGGGGGCGAATCAGGCCGGCAAGGAACTGGGTCTCGACATCTATTTCCGTGGGCCGCCCAACGAGGAGGACCGCCAATCGCAAGCCACGATCGCCAACATGATTTGGGATCTGCATTGCAAAGCTCTGGTGATCGCTCCCAATGCACCGGAACGGGCCGAACTGGTTGAGCAGCTCAAGGCCCAGGGCATCCCCACCGTTTACATCGACCGCGACACCGGAGGTGCCGACGTCGCGGCAGTCGTGGCGACCAACAATGTCGAGGCGGGCCGGTTGGCTGGCAAGGAAATGGCCAAGGCCTTGGCGGGGAAGGGGCGGGTGGTCTTACTCAGGGAAAAAGAGGGCGTCGTGTCGACTGAAGAACGTGCGCGCGGCTTCATCGAGGGTGCCACCAAGGCGGGGCTGACGGTGGTGCGCGATGCCTATATCGGCACTTCGGTCGGCGACACGCGGGTCCGGGCCGAGGAGGTGCTCGGAAAGCTGCGCGGCAAGTTCGAGGGCGTGTTCACCCCCAACGAGTCGACCAGCCTCGGCGCCCTGATCCAGTTGAAGAAGATGGGCCTGGCCGGGAAGATCGTGCATATCGGCTTCGATACCAATCAATACCTGATCTCCGCCGTCCGACTGGGGGACCTGCATGGGCTCGTCGTGCAGCGGCCTCGCGAGATGGGATACCAAGGGGTCTATCTTGCCTACCGCAAGACGCAGGGGCAGGTGATCGAGCCTCACAAGATCGATACCGGAGTCATCTTCGTCACCAAGACCAATATGGACCAGCCCGATATTGCCAAGGAGTTGTACTGAGCCGATAGCTCGGTGCCTAGCGCGTTTTGCCGATGCGGGCAGGCCCTAGCGCAATGCCCACCGGGTCGCCCGGACCAGTGGGCCTTGCACGACGCGGCTGAGCCCGGTAGGCAGGTCGAGCAGCTTGAGTAGCATCTTGACCGCCATCGTGACCGGGTAATGGTGCTTCAGTTGCTGGCCGAGCCGCGCGTTTAGTGTGTGGAAGGCAGTCTTGTTGGCGGCGGCATCGGGCTGGCGCACGGTGAAGGCGTGCCACAAGGCACATTCCGCGTCGCCGCGCCGCGCTTCGAGCACGCGGCGGCCCACTGCGGCGAGCACGCGCAGCCGCCCTGGCGGCTGGCCGGCGCGGTACTGGCGGAAATAGCGGTAGAAGTGTTTGTAGTGGCCGATCTCGTCGGCGCGGATGCGGGAGGTCAGGCCGGCCAGCACAGGCTCCTCGACGGCTTGCTCCGCTAGCGCCTGGTAGAAGGTGGCGGTACCGGTTTCGATCACGCAGCGGGCGACCATTTCGAGGCCTGGCGTGGGCTCGAACTCGTCGAGTGTGCATTGGTGCGAGTAGTCTTCGAAGAACGCGGCGTAGGCGCGCTCCCAGTCAAACTCCGGCCAGACATGGCGGGCATAGGCGTGCAAGGCTCGGCCGTGCTGCATTTCTTCCTTTTCCCAGTGGTTTTGCAGCCAGTCGACCAGCTCCGTCTCGCCGGCACAGTAGTGGATCAGGTTGCGGGTGTAGAGGTCGGAGCCGCTTTCGATAAACGAGGCCGCCGTCGCCAGGTAGAACAGGTCTTCCCGGCCGTGGACCCGCTGCAGCTCTATCGACTCCAGTGGAATCCGATCGAGGCCCCACGCCGCTGCCGTGTTCGCCGATTTCTGCATCGTGAACTCTCCCCCGACTCTTGTTTCTTGTCATGATGCGACGGGCTTGTTCTGCACCACCCCATGCCGCGGAGAAATGCACCCGTCGTGGACTTCAGCATAGTCCTGGCTTTTCGGGCCCGTTCGAGTTCGTTTCGTCCAAAGCGATGAGCTTGGAATCGCCGGGCTCGTGTCCGACAATCAATAAGCCCGAGAACCGTTGACCAAACCCGGTGCCGTGGCCTTGGCGGAATCACGGCCGTAGTCCATACACCCGTACGGTAAGGTTACGCAGTAATGCCAGCCGGGTTTGGTGAGTGGTTCGACAGAGCGAGGGACTCGTCATGACGGTATTGCTGCTGGGGTTGCTGATCTTTCTGGGCGGGCATTCGGTGCGTATCGTCGCCGAGCCCTGGCGTACGGTGCAGGTTGCCCGTTGGGGACCTTTGGCGTGGAAAGGTGCGTTCACGCTGGTGGCGCTGGTGGGATTCGCGCTGATCGTGTGGGGCTATGGGCTGGCGCGTGAGCAGACGTCGGTATTGTGGGAGCCGCCGTTCTGGGGGCGGCACCTTACCGCACTGCTGACCGTGGTGTCTTTCGTGCTGTTCGCGGCGGCCAAGGTGCCGGGCAACCATGTCAAGGCCGCAGTCGGCCATCCGATGGTGCTGGGGGTACAGCTGTGGGCCGCTGCCCATCTTGTCGCCAACGGGACCGTGGCGGCCGTGGTGCTGTTCGGGGCCTTTCTCGTGTGGTCGGTGGTGGATTTCGCCTCGGCTCGACGTCGTGACCGGGCGGCGGGGACGCGCTACCCGGCCGGGACGCTGAGGGGGGATGCGCTCGCCGTCATAGGCGGGCTGGTCGTCTGGGCGCTGTTCGCCTTCCTGCTGCATGGTTGGCTGATCGGCGTGCGGCCATTCGGCTGAGAGTCCATCCCATTAGGCGGCTACGCCTTCGCAGCTTGAGCGCCGGCGGTGCTCTGAGCGTGCGAGTCTCTGTCCAGAGGCTCGCTCAGCCATGATCCTCATGGACTACGTGTCCATTCCGGTTCCTGTGCTCCGGCGGCACTCAATCTGCCTTGGCTCGCTCACCTACTGGGATAGACTCAGAACCGCCGACATCAGGCCAGCCAGCGCCCCAGCGTGGCCACCGCGATGGTGACGATGCCTAGCGCGAGGTTGATGCCCACCGCCTTGCGGATGAGGCCCAGTGCTTCGCCGCCGGCCTTCCATTCTTCGGCAGCCACGGCGCGTTTCAGCTCGGCATAGGGGCCGAAGAACACGTAAAGGTAGATCGCAATCATGGCCAGCCCGATCATCAGCATCAGGTGCCAGTTGAGCGGGGCGGTATCGAAACCGACACGAGTGAGCATGGCCAGCCCGCTGACGGGGATCAGGATGACGGCACCCCATACCCAGACGAAGAAGCGCGCGAACACGCGCTGCCACAGCCGCAGCCGGTGCGGCGGGTCGAGCAGCTCGGCCGCGATCGGGCGCAGGCAGACGTAGGCGAAGAACATGCCGCCCACCCACAGGACGACGCTGGTGATGTGCAGGAAACGGAAAAGCGGTTCGGGAGTCATGACGTCGGTTCGATCTCTAATGGATGGGGATGCTGTCATTCTATACGGCCCGGCCGCCCCTTGCTTCGGCCTGCCAGCGCCGGCCGATTCTGGCAAAATGGCGGGTCCATCCGCCTGAGGTTTTTTCGTGGTCAGTTCGTCCCTGCGCGTGCTGTCGCTCATCCCGCCGATGACGCAGCTCAACACCCCGTATCCGTCCACCGCCTATATCACCGGCTTCCTGCGCTCGCGCCAGGTGCCCGCGGTGCAGGAGGACCTGGCGCTGGCGCTGGTGTTGCGGCTGTTTTCCGTGGAGGGGCTGCAGGCGATCCGAGAACGCATCGACGCCATTCCGCCGAAGAAGCGCAGCGCCCAGGTGCACGGTTTCGTCGAGCAGTTCGAGCGCTATCTCGCGACCATCACGCCCACCATCGCCTTCCTGCAGGGGCGCGACTCCACCGTGAGTCACCGCATCTGCAGCCGCAATTTCCTGCCGGAAGGGGCGCGCTTCGCCTCGCTGGAGGTGTACGTCGATCCGGACGATCCCTACGGCGGTGATCCGCTGGCCTGGGCCTTCGGCGCCTTGGGACAGCAGGACCGCGCGCGCCATCTCGCCACGCTCTACCTGAACGATATCTCCGACGTGCTGCGCGATGCGGTCGACGCGCGTTTCGAGTTCGTGCGCTACGCCGAGTCGCTGGCGATGAGCCAGCCCACCTTCGAGCCGCTGGCCAAGGCGCTGGCCGCCAAGCCCTCGCTGGTGGACGACATCCTGCAGACGCTGACCATCGAGGCCATCGAACGTCATCAGCCAGAGCTGGTGCTGCTGTCGGTGCCGTTCCCGGGCTCGGTATACGCGGCGTTCCGGATCGCCCAGACCATCAAGGCACGTTGGCCGAACATCAAGACCGCGCTGGGCGGCGGTTTCGTCAACACCGAGCTGCGCGAGCTCAAGGAGCCGCGCGTGTTCGATTACTTCGACTTCGTCACGCTGGACGACGGCGAAAAACCGATTCTGGCCTTGCTGGAGCACCTGCAGAGCAAGCGCTCCACCTCGCGCCTGGTGCGCACCTTCGTACGTGAGGGCGGCCCCGGAGAAACAGGAACGGTGCGCTACGTCAATATGATGGAGGCGGACATCCCGTTCGAAGAGGTCGGCACGCCGACCTGGGACGGGCTGCCGATCGAGCGCTACCTGTCGCTGCTCGACATGCTCAACCCGATGCACCGGCTGTGGAGCGACGGGCGCTGGAACAAGCTGACGGTGGCGCACGGCTGCTACTGGAAGAAGTGCAGCTTCTGCGACGTGACGCTGGACTACATCTCGCGCTACGAGACGGCGTCGGCCGAGACGCTGGTCGACCGCATCGAGGCCATCATTGCCGAGACCGGGCAGACCGGCTTCCACTTCGTCGACGAGGCCGCGCCGCCCAAGATGCTGCGTGCCCTGGCCGAGGAACTGCTACGCCGCAACGTGGCGATCTCGTGGTGGGGCAATATCCGCTTCGAGAAATCGTTCACCCCGGAGCTGTGCCAGTTGTTGGCTGACAGCGGCTGCATTGCCATCTCCGGCGGGCTGGAAGTGGCGTCGGACCGGCTGCTCAAGCTGATGAAGAAGGGGGTGTCGGTGGAGCAGGTGGCGCGGGTGACGCAGGGCTTCACCGAGGCCGGCATCCTGGTGCACGCCTACCTGATGTACGGTTTCCCGACCCAGACGGTGCAGGACACGGTGGACGCGCTGGAATACGTGCGCCAGCTGTTTGACAACGGCTGCATCCAGTCCGGCTTCTTCCACCGCTTCGCCTGCACGGTGCATTCGCCGGTCGGGCAGAATCCCAAAGAATACGGCGTGCAGTTGGTCCCGTTGCCCGAGGTGAGTTTCGCCAAGAACGACGTCGGCTTCATCGACCCGACCGGGGTCGATCACGACGCCATGGGCGAGGCCTTGAACAAGGCGCTGTACAACTACATGCACGGCATCGCACTGGACGAGGACGTGCGGCGCTGGTTCTACGGCCGGGTGCCGCGCCCGCGGGTGCCGCGCAATTTCATCGAGCGGGCGCTGTCCAGCCGGTAGCGGCAACTCCTAGCCGGACTTTGCTTTACTCGGCGAGTATCGACGGCATGCCTACGCTTGTGCTGCCCGCAGCAGGCGATGCTGGCGCCGGATGCGCCGGGCGAATGCGATGCCCAGTAGCGGGGTGGTCGTCGCTGCAGCGATGAACACGGCGGGGGCGCCGGAGCGTGCCAGCAGCGCCGCGGCCAGGATTACTCCCAGCGACTGGCCGAGGAAGAAGGCCGAGGCGAACAGCGACACCGCGGTGCCGCGCACCTGCGGCGCCATCTGCGTGGCGTTGGTCTGCAGCGTGTTGTGCATCATGTAGTAGCCCAACCCCACCAGGTAGCTGGCCGGAATGGCCCAGGCCCAGGCATTGCCCAGCGCCAGCAGCAGCCAGGCGCCGCCGATCAGCACACCGCCGCCGGCGGCCAGTCCCACTTCGCCGAAGCGGCGCACGAAATGCCGTGCGAACAGGATGTAGGACAGGCCGCCGACCCCGAAGAACGCCATCAGGGCGCCCGCCATGGTCAGCGACAGGCCGAAGCGCTGATGCAGGTAGGACGGCACGAAGGCCAGCGCGCCGAACACCACGATCCCTTCCAGAAACACCGTGAGCAGGATGACGCGCGCCCAGCCGACGCCGATCACGGTGCGTCCCTGGGCGAGGACGCCGAGCGTGTGCCCGGCCGGTGCAGGCGTGGGGCGTGCCAGCGGGTTGGCGCGCGATTCGCTCAGCACGCGCCACCCCACCAGCAGGTAGACCAGCGCCAGCGCGGCGAAGGCCCAGCGCCAGCCCAGGGTATCGGTGAACAGGCCGCCGATGAACTGGCCGCCGATCACCCCCATGATCTGGCCGCCGAGAAAGCGCGCCAGCGTGGCCTGGCGCTGCTCGTAGGGCACGGTGTCGCCGATCCAGGCCATGGACAGCGGGATGATGCCGGCGGCGGTGACGCCGGTGAGCAGGCGCGCCAGCACCAGCCAGCCCAGCGAGTAGGACAGCGCCGCTCCCAGGCTGCCGACGAGGCTGGCCAGCGTGGTCCAGGCGATCATCCGGTACTTGCCGAAGCGGTCGCCCAGCGGGCCGAAGAACAACTGCATCAGGCCGTAGGCCACCGAGAACGACGACACCACCTGGGCGGCGTCGGCCGGTGTGGCGAGGAAGGCCTTGGCCAGGTTCGGCAGCATCGGGTCGCACAGCCGCGCCGAGGCGGAACTGGCAAAGGCGGCGCAGGAGAGCAGGGTGATCGCCCGGCGGTGGTGTGGATTCAGTGAAGACATGAAATTGCAACGTGGGTGACAATCGATCTTGGTATTATACCGTCCATCATCATTTGTTGCCGTCGCGCTTTGCTGGTGTCCCTGGTCCTGCCCCAATCGGGCGAAGCTGCCGTTTTTCTCCTTGCATTCAGCCATTTTGGGTGATTCGAACGCTTGATGTAGCGGCTTTTTTGGCTTTCGTGCCCCGCCTGGGTGATAATGTGGGGTTACGAAATACGGAGAGGCAACTAATGAAGCGCGTGGATGACTTTCGCCTGAGATTGGGCAAGCATGAACTGGTGCCCATCATGGTCGGTGGCATGGGGGTGGATATCTCGACCTCTGCTCTGTCCCTCGAGGCGGCCCGCCTCGGTGGCATCGGCCATATCTCGGACGCCATGGTGCCGACGGTTGCCGATCGCCGCTTCAACACCAAGTACGTTAAGAACAAGCTGCAGCAGTACAAGTTCAACGTCGCCAACTCCGATAAATCAGTCGTCCAGTTCGATCTCGGCCTCTTGGCCGAAGCGACCAAGATGCACGTCGGCAGCACCATGGACGCCAAGCGCGGCGAGGGCCTGGTCTTCATCAACTGCATGGAAAAGCTGACGATGAACGGCCCCAAGGAGACCCTGCGCGTGCGTATGCGCGCGGCGCTGGATGCCGGCATCGACGGCATCACGCTGGCGGCCGGCCTGCACCTGGGCTCGTTCGCGCTGATCGAGGACCACCCGCGCTTCCGCGACGCCAAGCTCGGCATCATCGTGTCGTCGCTGCGCGCCTTGCAGCTGTTCCTGAAGAAAAACGCCCGCCTCAACCGCCTGCCCGACTACGTGGTGGTGGAAGGCCCGCTGGCCGGTGGCCACCTGGGCTTCGGCATGGACTGGGCCGAGTACGACTTGGCGACTATCGTCGCCGAAATCCGCGACTGGCTGAAAGCCGAGCAGCTGGATATCCCGCTGATTCCGGCCGGCGGCATCTTCACCGGCTCCGACGCCGTGGGCTTCCTGGAAATGGGCGCTGCGGCGGTGCAGGTGGCGACGCGCTTCACCGTGACCCGCGAGTGCGGCCTGCCGGAGAAAGTGCAGCAGGAGTACTTCAAGGCCAACGAGGACGACATCGAGGTCAACCAGATTTCCCCGACCGGCTACCCGATGCGCATGATCAAGCACTGCCCGGCCATCGGCGATGGCATCCGCCCGAACTGCGAGGCCTACGGCTACCTGCTCGACGCCAAGGGCAGCTGCGCCTACATCGACGCCTACAACCGCGAGGTGGCGGCGCACCCGGATGCACGCCGCGTCAAGGTGTGGGACAAGACCTGCCTGTGCACCCACATGCGCAACTTCGATTGCTGGACCTGCGGCCACTACACCTACCGCCTCAAGGACACCACGCGCCGCAACGAGGACGGGAGCTACCAGATCCTCAGCGCCGAGCACGTGTTCCGCGACTACCAGTTCAGCACCGACAACACCGTGGCCCTGCCGGAGTAAGCCGGGCGGCGAGAGCCGCTGGCGCCAGTAGACCAAACCCCGGGGAGCAATCCTCGGGGTTTTTGTTTTTCAGCCACTCGGCTGGGGAGGGATCAGTCGGGAGGTGCTGCGGGCTGGGCATGGCCGGCCTGCGCCATCAGCCACTGGAGGAACACCCCGAGGCGTGGCGACGGCGGCGAACGCTCGGGCAGGACCAGGTAGTACTGCTGTGCGGCGCGGCTGGATAGCGCGGGGAAGGGGGCCACCAGGCTGCCTTGGCGCAGCGCCTGCTCGACCAGGCGCTGCCGTCCCATGGCCACGCCGGCGTGGTGCTGCGCCGCCGTCACGGCAAGGTCGGAGCGGTCGAAGATCATCGCCGGTGCGTCGTCGAGGCCGGTGACGCCATGCTGCGCCGCCCAGGCCTGCCATTCGGCGTCGTGGCCGGCCTGCGGCCAGGCGCGGGCGTCGTGCAGCAGGGTGCAGTGCCGCAGCTGTTCCGGCCGCTCGAACAGCTGTTGACGGCGGGCGTAGTCGGGCGAACAGACCGGCGTGAGGGTTTCGTCCATCAACGGCAGCACGCGTTGCCCGGCCGCCGGCAGGGCGCCGTAGTACAGCGCCAGATCGACCGGCTGGGTGCGGAAATCCACCTCCTCGTTGCCGGTGCGCAGGTCGAGCCGGATGGCGGGGTAACGTTGGCCGAAGTCCGCCAGCCGCGGCACCAGCCAGCACTGCGCGAGCGACGGGCGGGCAAACAGCGTCAGCGTGCCGGACAGCTCGTGGCGGCGGATGTCGTCGATCTCCTGGCCGACGCGCTGCAGCGAGTCGTTGAGCAGCATGAACAGGCGCCGCCCTTCGTCGCTCAGCTGCAGTTGCCGGGGGCGGCGCTGGAACAGGCGAAAGCCGAGCTGCTGTTCCAGCTTGAGGATGCGGTGGCTGACGGCGCTGGGCGTCAGGCACAGCTCGGCCGCCGCCAGGGTGAAGCTCAGGTGGCGCGCCGCGCACTCGAAGGTATGCAGCGCCGCGAGCTGGCCGCTGTCGAGACGGGTGAGTTGTCCAGGGCGGGTCAAGGGCGTGTCGTCCGTGCGAGGGGCGGGTTCAGGCCTGCCGGCCGCGCCGCAGGTAGCCGGCCATTTCCTCGGCCGGCACCATGCTGCCGCCGGTGGCCCACACCAGGTGGTGCGCCCGGGCCAGGCGCTGCGGGGTGAGCCCCATGCGCTCTCGGTAGCCCTGGTTTTCCGTCAGCACGCGCGCCATGCCCGGCATGCCGGCCAGCGCCGAGGGCTCCAGCGCGATGCCTTCCTGCTGTTGCAGCAGCGCGAGCAGGCGGTAGAGCTCGTCGTCGCTCACGGTGTAGTAGCCGTCCAGCATCCGCTCCATCGCCCGCCCGACGAAGCCGGAGGGTCGGCCTACCGCCAGGCCGTCGGCGGCGGTGACGTTGTCGATGCCGAAGTCCTGCACCGCGACCTCGTCGTGCCGCCCGGTGAGGACCCCCAGCAGCATACACGGCGAATGGGTCGGCTCGGCGAAAATGCAGTGCACGTGGTCGCGGAAGATGAGTTTCAGCCCGAACGCCACGCCGCCCGGCCCGCCGCCGACGCCGCAGGGCAGGTAGACGAACAGCGGGTGCTCGGCATCGACGACGATGCCAGCCTGCTCCAGCTGGCGCTTGAGCCGTTCGGCGGCGACGGCGTAGCCGAGGAACAGCTCAGGCGAGTTTTCGTCGTCGACGAAGTGGCAGTACGGGTCCGCCGCCGCCTGGCGCCGCCCCTCGGCTACCGCCGCGCTGTAGTCGGTGGGGTATTCCACCACCGTGACGCCATGTTCGCGCAGACGGCGTTTCTTCCATTCGCGCGCGTCGGCCGACATGTGCACCGTGGTGCGGAAACCGAGCCGGGCGCCGATCAGGCCGATCGACAGGCCGAGGTTGCCAGTCGAGCCGACGGCGATGGCGTACTGGCCGAAGAAGGCACGGAAGGCGTCGCTGTCGAGCTTGGCGTAGTCGTCGTCGAGGCGCAGCAGGCCGGCGCCGACGGCCAGATCCTCGGCGTGCTTGAGCACCTCGTGGATGCCGCCGCGCGCCTTGATCGAGCCGGAGATCGGCAGGTGGCTGTCGAGCTTGACCAGCAGGGTACCGACGGGCTCGATGCCGTAGCGCTGGCACAACGCCTGCTGCATGGCGGGGATGGCCTGCAGCGGGGATTCCAGGATGCCGCCGGCGTCCCGGGTTTCCGGAAAGGCGGCGCGGAAGTAGGCGGCGAAGCGTTGCAGCCGGGCGCTGGCCTCGGCGACGTTGTCGGCACCGAGGCCGACGTGGGGCAGGGCGTCGTCGAACGAGGTGACGGCCGGGTTGAACCAGCTGCATTCCTCCAGGGCGACCAGTTTTTCCAGCAGGGGGTAGTCGCGATACCACTGTTGCAGGGTTTTGCCGTGAATCATGGCGTGCTCCTTGGCGCCCGGAGGGCGAATGGCCGTATTAGGCCAGAGCGGACGCCGACGGGCAAACGATGGCTGCTCATGGCATGGATGAAACGGGTTCAGCCATGGCGCGGGCGATCCCCGGTTACAGTACCGCCCACATGCCGATGATCAGGATCAGGATGACGACGCCGGTCATGATCTGGGCGGTGCTGCGCTCCTTCTGCAGCGCCTGCTGCAGCGTCGTCTGGCGCGACTCCAGGGCGCTCACGCGCTGTTCCAGGTGGGCGCGCGTCTCTTCCTGCTGCGCCATGTTCTGCAGCATGGCTTCGCCGCTGTATTCGGTGATGTGTTCCTTGTCCCATACCCCGAGCAGCTTGTTGACCTTGTCCTTGAAGAACAGGGCGTTCTTCTGGTTGCTGTCCTGCCATTCGAACTCGAAACCCTGGCGGGCGAAGAAGGCGTTGCGCTGCAGGCGCTCGTCCTCGCTGCAGGTGGCGGGCAGGGTGACCAGCCCGGGGCTGACGGCGTAATCGGGATAGATGCCCTTGATCCAGCCGATGACCTGGGCCAGCAGGAAGGTGTCGAGCCCGGCGTGACGGAAGGTCTCGCTCGCCATGACGCCGCCCTTGGGGCCGAAGGTGGCGGTGCGGCTGGGGTGGTCGGCCCGCACCCAGGCGCTGTTGTAGACGGTGTGGAATTGCGCGTCGTCGCCGGCGAACGGCTGCCACTGGGTGCCGGCCGCGGCGGTGTAGCCGCGGAACTGCAGCCGGAAGTAGTCGGACTGGCCGGTCATGGCGCGGCTGCGGTGCAGTATGCCGTAGATCGCCACGCCATCGCGCGACAGCATCAGCACGGTCTCGCCTAGCGGCATGGCCTGGCTGGCGAGGTAGGCTTCGCTCTCGGGCGCCGGCAGCGCCGGTTTCTCGGCCGCAGCGACGGCGGGTTTCTTGGTGTTGGGCAGGCTATCCATGGCGCAATCATAACGCAGGCCACCGGCGCCCGGGTGGCGCACCCCCGTGATGTTGTGGTGCGCCACGGCCTTCTTGTGGTGCATTGCGCAAATCCGGTGACGGCACAAGCCGGCTTCAGGGCTGGCATGGCGTTTGCAAAGAGTTTTCCTGCGGTTCTGTTGTCCGGGGCCGCGCGAGTCAGTCTCTCGTTTCGTTAGCCTCTTTTACGTGTGTAAGCCTCGCCTGGAGGATTCGTCCTTCAGGCCATTTTTTTGCCCGTAGCCTGTCCGTCTTCCCGGCCTGCCGTGCCACCCGGCTTGGCGCTATACTGCCGTTTTTCGTCACCGGGGGTGCCGCGATTCGTCGCGGCTGAGAGAGACCCCGCAACCTGATCTGGGTCGTGCCAGCGGAGGGAGCGTGACGGTGCCGTCAGGCATCGGCGCCGGCCGTGGCGGCGGCCCGAGGCCGGGGCCGTGTTTGCTGCGTTTTGCCCCGGCAAGACGGAGGCGGAGGCCCCGCGATCGGCAAGGAGAGAGTCCCGATGTTCAAGAAAGTGCTATGGCTGGCATTGTGCACCAGCGCGCTGGGCGCCCAGGCGGCCGAACTGCGCGTGCTGACGCACAGCTCGTTCGCGCTGTCCAAGGAACTGCTGGCGGGGTTCGAGCAGCAGTCCGGCGTCAAGGTGGTGGTGATCAAGGCCGGCGACGCCGGCGAGATGGTCAACAAGCTGATCCTGACCCGCGCCAACCCGATCGCCGACGTGGTCTACGGCATCGACAACACGCTGCTCGGCAAGGCGCAGCAGGCCGGGGTGCTGGAGCCGACCGCGAGCCCGGCCGGCGCCGCCGTGAAGCAGACGCTGCCGGGGATGGTGAGCGTCGACTACGGCTACGTCACGCTGAACTACGACAAGGCCTGGTTCGCCAAGCAGAAGCTGGCCCTGCCGAAGTCGCTCGATGAGCTGACGCGCCCAGCTTACAAGAACCTGGTGGTGGTGGAGAATCCGGCGACGTCGAGCCCGGGGCTGGCCTTCCTGCTCGCCACCGTCAAGGGCCTGGGCGAAGAACCGGCCTTCGCCTGGTGGGGCAAGCTGCGCGACAACGGCGTCAAGGTGGCCAAGGGCTGGAGCGAAGCCTACTACACCGATTTCAGCAAGAACGGCGGCAGCCGCCCGATCGTGGTGAGCTACGCCACCAGCCCGGCGGCCGAGGTGTTCTACAGCAAGCAGAAGTTGGCCGAAGCGCCGACCGGCAACCTGCTGCTCAAGGGCGGCGTGTTCCAGCAGGTGGAGGGCGTGGCGCTGGTCAAGGGCGGCGGGCAGAAGAAGGCGGCGCGGCAGTTCGTCGACTTCCTGCGTTCCGACGCGGTGCAGGCCGACCTGCCGAGACAGATGTGGATGTACCCGGTGGTGCCCGGGGTCAAGCTGAACCCGGTGTTCGCGCTGGCGCAACAGCCGGTGGCGCACGATACGCCGGACAGCCAGGCCATCGCCGCCAAGAGCGCCGGCTGGGTGAGCCGCTGGACCCGAGTGGTGTTGAAGTCCGGCTACTGAGAGCTTGGAATAAATCTGCTGCGCACCCCCATCCCGGCCCTGTGATGCTCGCCGTACCACTTGTACGGCTGTGCTTCTCGGACCGGCCTGGGGCTGCTCACGACGATTTCTTCACAAGCTCCTGGGCCTTACGTTAGGTGTTTCCAACACGGCAGCCGGGCTGCCGTTTGTCTTTGTCGAGGGCCGCGATGCGTGCCGTGTTTTCCCGCCAGGCCCTGGCCTTGCTGCCGCTGGCTTTTCTGATCCTGATGGCGCTGGCGCCGTTGGCGCGGCTGCTGTACGAGGGCGGTGGCGGCCTGTCTGCCAATCTGTTTTTCGACGATTACCTGCGTTGGCGTCTGGTCTGGTCGCTGACGCAAGCCGCCGTCACCTGCGTGCTGGCGCTCGCCATCGGCCTGCCGCTGGCGTGGGCGCTGGCGCGTTTCGCCTTTCCGGGGCGGGTGCTGATCCTGCGCCTGCTGCTGCTGCCGTTCGTGATGCCGACGCTGGTGGCCGCGCTCGGCGTGCTGGCGCTGTTCGGCCCGCACGGCGTCACCGGGCTCAACCTGCAGGACACGCCATGGCTGCTGTTGTACGGCAACCTGTTCTACAACCTGCCGCTGGTGATCCGCGCCGCCTGCGAGGCGCTGGCCACGGTGCCAGCCTCGCGCCTGGCGGCGGCGCGCACGCTCGGCTGCACCGCCTGGCGCGCGTTCTGGCGCGTGGAGTGGCCGGTGGCCCGGCCGTGGCTGGCGTCGGCGCTGTGCCTGGTGTTCCTGTATTGTTTCTCCGGCTTCGGCCTGGCGCTGCTGTTGGGTGGGCAGCGTTACGCCACGGTGGAGGTGGAAATCTACTCGCTGGTGGCCTACGAGCTCAACCTGGCCGACGCCGGCGCCCTGGCGCTGCTGCTGTTGTGCCTGAGTGGCGGGGTGGCGTTCGGCTACGCCTGGCTGGAGCGGCGCCTGGCCACGCCAGGCAAGGTCGAGCCGCTGCCGCCGCGCCCGGCGGCGACCTTGGCAGAACGGACACTGCTGGCGGGGGCGCTGGTCTTGCTGGCGCTGTTTGCCGCGGCGCCGCTGTTGGCGGTGGCCGGGCGTGCGCTGTCGGCCGGGGTCGAGGCGTGGGCGGTGCTGGGCGAGGGCGATACGCTGGCAGCGCTGGCCAATACGCTGCGCTTCTCGGCGCTGGCGCTCGGTGCGGCGGCCGTGCTGGGGCTGGCGCACGCGCTGGCGGCGCAACGCTGGCTGTGGCTGCGTGCCGCCGCCTTCCTGCCCTTCGTGCTGTCGCCGGTGTGCGTGGCGTTCGGCCTGTTGCTGCTGTACCCGGGGTGGAGCGCCAGCCTGGCGCTGCTGCTCGGCGCCTATGCCCTGCTGGCCTATCCCTTCGTCGCCAAGAGCGTGGCGGCAGCGCTGGACGGCGTGCCGCCGCAATGGCCGCAGGCGGCGCGCACGCTGGGCGCCAGCGCGCCGCGTGCCTTCGCTCGCGTGGTGTGGCCGTTGCTGCAGCCGGCGTTCCGGCGAGGGCTGGCGTTCGCCGCCGCCACCGCGCTGGGCGAATTCGCCGTCACGCTGTTCCTGTCGCGCCCGGAATGGACCACGCTCACCACGCTGATCTACCAGCGCCTGGGCCGTCCCGGCGCCGCCAGCCTCGACGCCGCGCTGGTGTTGTCCAGCGTGTTGATGCTGTTTGCCGTGAGCGCCTTCGTCATCATCGAATGGCCGGCACGGCGGGATCGGGATTCCGACCATGCTTGAGCTCGTCAACCTGTGCAAGGCCTTCGGCCAACGTGTGGTGGCCGACCACCTGTCGCTCAACGTCGCCGACGGCGAAACGCTGGCGCTGCTCGGGCCGTCCGGCTGCGGCAAGAGCACGCTGCTGAAGATGATCGCCGGGCTGGAGCGGCCCGACGCCGGGCAGATACGGCTCGGCGGGGTCGATCTCACCGCCCTGGCGCCGGAGGCGCGCCAGGTGGCGCTGATGTTCCAGGATTTCGCGCTGTTCCCGCATCTGGACGTGCGCGACAACGTCGCCTTCGGCCTGATCGAGCGGCGCCTGCCCCGGCGCGAGGCCTACGCCCGGGCCGAGCGTGCGTTGGCCGAACTCGGGCTCGCCGGCTACGAGGCGCGCCGGGTGTGGACGCTGTCCGGCGGCGAGCAGCAGCGCGTGGCACTGGCGCGCGCGCTAGTGACGTCGCCGCGCCTGCTGCTGCTCGACGAGCCGTTCTCCAGCCTCGACGCCCACCTGCGCCAGAGCCTGCAGGCCGAGTTCCGCCGCCGGCTGGCCGCCGCGCGCATCCCGGCGATCCTGGTGACGCACGACCGTGCCGAGGCGTTTGCGCTGGCCGATCGCGTGGCGGTGCTGCAGCAGGGCAGGGTGGTGCAGTGCGGCCGGCCGCAGGAGCTGCTGGCGGCGCCGCGCAACGCCTGGGTGGCCTCGTTCATCGGCTACCACAACGTGCTGGATGACGGCGTGCTGCCGGAGCAGGCCTTCCTGCTCGGGCCGGCGCATCCCCCGGCGCGCGTGGAGCGGGTGGATAGCCTCAGCGAGGGCATCCGCGTCGAGCTGACGCAACAGGCGGCGCACTTCACGCTGACGCTGTCGGCGCGCGAGGCGGCGCAGTTTCCCGAGGGCCTGCGCGCCGGCCAGGACATCGGGCTCGGCATCGACCGCAGCCGGCTGATCCGCTTTGCCGGCGCATGATGCGCCGGCACTCTCCACCAACAAAAACGGCATCCGCTTTCCCGGATGCCGTTGTTACGTCAAGTTAAGCCTATCTCAGTAGGCGAGCGAGCCGATACAGGTTGAGTGCCGCCTGCGCACAGGAACCGGAATGGACATGGGGTCCATGAGGATTCCGCGCACTGCCGGCGCTCAAGATGTGAAGGCGCAGCCGCCTAATGGGAGCTTACTGCGCGGCAGAGGCGTTGCCAGCCGGAGCTGCACCACCGCCCAGCACCTTGGCCACTTCCCATTGGCCATTCTTGACCTGGTAGATGGTCACGGTCGGGTTGAGACGGTCGCCCTTGGCGTCGAACTTCACCGGGCCGGTGACACCGGCGAATTCCACCTGGGACAGCGCCGGCAGGTACTTGGCCGGCTCGGCCGAGTCGGCCTTCTGCATCGCCGCCACCAGGGTGCGCACGGCGTCGTAGCTGTACGGCGAGAACACCGCCACGTCCTGCTTGAACTTGGCCTTGTACTTCTCGCTGAAGCTGGTGAAGCCCGGCATCTTGTCGTTCGGCTGGCCGGCGGTGGAGGCGTAGTTGCCTTCGGCGTCGGCGCCGGCGAGCTTCAGGTAATCCGGGGTGCGGGTGCCGTCGCCCGAGAGCAGCTTGGCGGAGAGGCCAAGGCGCTTCATCTGCTTGGTCAGCGGACCGGACTGGGCTTCCATGCCGCCGAAGAAGATCACCTCCGGCTTCAGTGCCTTGAGGGTGGTCAGGATGGCGGCGAAGTCGGTGGACTTGTCGTTGGTGAACTCGCGCTTGACGATCTCGGCGCCGCCGGCCTTGGCGGCCTTCTCGAACTCGTCGGCCAGACCCTGGCCGTAGGCGGTGCGGTCGTCGATGATGGCGATCTTCTTGGCCTTCAGCTCGTTCACGGCGAAGGCGCCCAGCGCCTGGCCCTGGGCGGCGTCGTCGGCGATCACGCGGAACGCGGTCTTGTAGCCCTGCTGGGTGTAGCTGGGCGAGGTGGCCGACGGCGAGATCTGCGGAATGCCGGCGTCGGAGTAGATTTTGGACGCCGGGATAGTGGCGCCGGAGGTGACGTGGCCGATGACGCCGGCCACTTGCGCGTCCACCAGGCGCTGGGCGACCTGGGTGGCGGCTTTCGGGTCGGCCTGGTCGTCTTCCGACACCAGCTCGAACTTCACTTTCTTGCCGCCGAGCGAGATGCCTTCGGCGTTCAGTTCGTCCACGGCAACCTGCGCGCCGTTCTCGCTGTCCTTGCCGTAGTTGGCGGCCGGGCCGGTGATCGGGCCGGCGTGGCCGATCTTCACTACCAGCTCGTCAGCAGCGGGGGCGGGTTTGGCGGCGTCGGCGCTGGTTTCGGCCTTCTGGCCGCAGGCGGCGAGGCCGGCGACGGCCACGGCGATGCAACTCATCTTGATGAGGGTCATGGGATCTCCAAACGATCGATCTTGAAACGATAAGGCCCGGACTGTGCCGGGCTTGCTTGTTATCGGACCGTCCACGGCGTGTGCCCTGGCCGCGAACGGTCTATGGGATAAATTCTACCGCGTAACGACGCTGCGGTGCAGCATAAAAGCCATGATTTTTGGGTGAAAAGCAGACAAATTCCCTGTCCATGCAGCATTGGGGCGATGCCGTCTGGGGCGGCCGCCGGGCCGGGCAGCGTGCCTCCTCCTCATCCCGGCGGCTCGGCACCGGGGTGCTCACGCGGTCAGGAACGGGCGCAGGGCTTCGGCCAATTTTTCCGGCTGCTCCCACTGGATCATGTGCCCGGCCTCGGGGACGGTGACTTCGCTGAGCCGGGCAAAGCAGGCGCGGCGCTCGTCCAGCGTGGCGAACACCCCCTTGGCCATCGGGTGGTCCCACATGTCGCCGCCGATCACCCACAGCACCGGGCAGACGATGCGGCGCCAGCACGCCTTGGCTTCTTCCAGCCGGTACAGCACCGGATTGACCATCTTGTGGCGCGGGTCGGCGCGGTAGCAGAGCGCGCCGTCCCGCTCCTGCGTCAGCGCCGCCGCCAGGAAGTGGGCGCGGGCGGCATCCAGGCGCGGATTGCGCTCGATCAGGCGCGCGGCCACCTCGTCCAGCGTGCCGAGCGGCTGGTAGCCCAGCGTGTTGTGCTGTTCGCGCAGCCAGCGCGCGTAGCGGCCGGGCGCCTCTTCCGGACGCGTCGCCGCCAGCCCGAAGCCCTCGACGCAGACCAGCCGCGCCAGCCGCTCCGGCCGCACCCCGGCGTAGAGGCCGGCGATCATCGCCCCCATGCTGTGGCCGATCAGCGTCACCGGGGCGTCGGGCGCGTAGTGCTGCAGCAGCGCATCCAGGTCGGCCAGATAGTCCGGAAAGTAGTAGCTGTCGCGGTTCCATTCGCTGTCGCCGAAGCCTCGCCAGTCCGGCGCGATGACGTGCCAGCCGCCGCCCAGCGCGTCGACCAGGAACTGAAAGGTGGCGGACGAATCCATCCAGCCATGCAGCATGAACAAGCACGGCGCGCCGTCCGCTCCCCAGTGGCGCACGTGGTAACGGTGCTGGCGCAGGATCACGGTTTCGGAGCGGGACGGGAGGACGGGCAGGGACATGGCGTAGACGATCGGTCAAAGACGTGGGCATAGTGTAGCGTCATCGTCCGCCCCGGCGACAGGGTTGGCCGAAGCCATGAAAAAACCCGCTTCCGGAGAAGCGGGTTTCTTGCCGAACGGAAACGCCTGCCGACTTAGCGGTCGACGTTGTAGTTCGGGGCTTCCTTGGTGATCTGCACATCGTGCACGTGCGACTCGCGCATGCCGGCGGAGGTGATCTCCACGAAGCCGGCCTTGGCGTGCATCTCTTCGATGGTGCGGCAACCGAGGTAGCCCATCGAGGAACGCAGGCCGCCGGTCAGCTGGTGGATCACCTGGGCGATCGGGCCCTTGTACGGCACGCGGCCTTCGATGCCTTCCGGCACGAACTTGTCGACGTTGGCTTCGTTGTCCTGGAAGTAGCGGTCGCTCGAGCCCTGGGTCATGGCGCCCAGCGAGCCCATGCCACGGTAGGACTTGTACGAACGGCCCTGATACAGCTCGACTTCGCCCGGCGCCTCTTCGGTGCCGGCGAACATGCCGCCCAGCATCACGCAGTTGGCGCCGGCCGCCAGGGCCTTGGCGATGTCGCCGGAGAAGCGGATGCCGCCGTCGGCGATCATCGGCACGCCGGTGCCCTTGAGCGCTTCCGACACGTTGTGGATCGCGGTCAGCTGCGGCACGCCGACGCCAGCCACGATGCGCGTGGTGCAGATCGAGCCCGGGCCGATGCCCACTTTCACCGCGTCGGCGCCCATGTCCAGCAGGGCCAGCGCGGCGTCGGCGGTAGCGATGTTGCCACCGATCACGTCGATCTGCGGGAAGTTCTTCTTGGTCCACTGCACGCGGTCGAGCACGCCCTGGCTGTGGCCGTGGGCGGTATCCACCACCACCACGTCGACACCGGCGGCGGCCAGCGCGGCGATGCGCTCTTCAGTGCCGGCCCCGACGCCGACGGCGGCGCCGGCGCGCAGGCGACCCTGGCTATCCTTGCAGGCGAACGGGTGTTCGCTGGTCTTGATGATGTCCTTGACGGTGATCAGGCCCTTGAGCTCCCACGCGTCGTTGATCACCAGCACGCGCTCCAGGCGGTGGGTGTGCATCAGCTCGCGCGCCTCGTCGATGCTGGCGCCTTCCTTGACCGTCACCAGGCGTTCGCGCGGGGTCATGATCGAGGAAACCGGCTGTTCCAGGCGGGTCTCGAAGCGCAGGTCGCGGTTGGTGACGATGCCCACCACCTTGCCGTCCTGCACCACCGGCAGGCCGGAGATGCGGTGCTGGCGGGTCAGGTTGATCAGGTCGCACACCAGCATGTCCGGGGCGATGGTGATCGGGTCCTTGACGACGCCGCTCTCATAGCGCTTCACCTTGGCCACTTCCTGGGCCTGGCGTTCGATCGACATGTTCTTGTGAATGATGCCGATGCCGCCTTCCTGGGCCATGGCGATGGCCAGACGGGCTTCCGTTACCGTGTCCATGGCTGCGGACAGCATGGGCAGGTTGAGGCGGATGTTGCGGGAGAGTTGGGTGTGAAGCTGAACGTCGCGCGGCAGTACCGAAGAATGGGCCGGGACGAGGAGAACGTCGTCGAAAGTATAGGCTTTCTCGATGATACGCATCTGGCGTTTCCTTTGCGGCAAATAAACATTATATCGAAAGTCGGGGGCGCTTGGCAAAAGCCGCGTGCAGCGCTTTGCCGCGGCCATGGGCGTGACCGTACAATGCCCGGCATTGCCGCGGTATTTTTAGAGGGGGAGGGTGACATGAAACATCGCTGGTGGCTGTGCGCTTTTATCCTGCTGTCCTTGCCGGCCTGGGCCGAGGTCTACACCTGGAAGGACGCCACCGGGCGCACCGTGTATTCCGATCAGCCGCCGCCGGGGCAAAAGGCCAACCAGCTGAACATCAAGGTGACGCCGCCGGTCAGGGCCGAGGCGTCGGCGCCTGCCGCCAAGGCCGTGGACAAGGGCAACGACAAGGCCGACCTGGCCCGGCAGGCGGAAGAGCTCAACCGCAAGATCCGCGCCGAAAACTGCCTGCGCGCCAAGAGCAACCTGTCCAGCCTGCAACTCAACGGCCGCATTCGGCTGCCGGGCAGCAACGCGCTGGCCAGCGATGCCCAGCGCAACGACATGATCCGCCAGTCCGAACAAGACGTGGCGACCTGGTGCAAGTGAGTGCGGGTGAATGAAGCGGCGGCGTCCGCCATCCTGGTCCAAAGAGGCTCGCCGTATTTTATGTACGGCAGTGCTTCTCTAACCAGCCTGGCGGCGCGGCGGTGACCGTAGGAAATCCCCGTGGGACGATGTCTTTACCCGCTCCAAGACGAGAGTTTCAGTGACTAGCAGCACGACGTTCGACCCCAAAGCCATCCTGACCCACCTGCCCAACCTGCCCGGCGTCTACCGCATGCTCGATGCCGCCGGCAAAGTGCTCTACGTGGGCAAGGCCATCGACCTGAAGAAGCGCGTCAGTTCCTATTTCCAGAAAAACGACCTGAGCCCGCGCATCCAGCTCATGGTGCGCCAGATCGCCGCCATCGAGACCACCGTGACGCGCTCCGAGGCCGAGGCGCTGATCCTGGAAAACAACCTGATCAAGGCGCTGTCACCGCGTTACAACATCCTGTTCCGCGACGACAAGTCCTATCCCTACCTGATGCTGTCGGCGCATGCCTACCCGCAGCTGGCCTACTTCCGCGGCGACCCGAAGAAGCCGCACCAGTATTTCGGGCCGTATCCCAACAGCTACGCGGTGCGCGAGAGCATCCAGATCCTGCAGAAGGTGTTCCGCCTGCGCACCTGCGAGGACGCGGTGTTCGCCAACCGTTCGCGCCCCTGCCTGCTGTACCAGATCAAGCGCTGCTCGGGGCCGTGCGTCGAACACATCGACGAGGCGGCGTACCGCGCCGACGTGGCCAACGCCGTCGCCTTCCTGCAGGGCAAGCAGAACGAGCTGATCGATAGCCTGACCGAACGCATGCTGGCCGCGTCGGCGGCGATGGAGTTCGAGCAGGCCGCCGCGCTGCGCGACCAGATCCAGGCGCTGTCACGGGTGCAGGAGAAGCAGTTCGTGTCGAGCAACGTCAGCCATGACGCCGACGTGGTGGCGGTGGCCGAACAGCAGGGCATGGTGTGCGTCAACCTGGTGATGGTGCGCGGTGGCCGCCATCTGGGCGACAAGAGCTTCTTCCCGCTCAACAGCGAGGGCAGCGACGCCTCGGCCAACCTCGACGCCTTCCTGGCCCAGCATTATCTGGGGGCGCCGCTGCCGCCGGTGATCATCGTCAACGGCACGGTCTCGCCCACGCTGCGCGACTACCTCGAGCAGCAGGCCGAGCGCCGCCTGGCCATCGTCGGCAATCCCATCGGCGAGCGCCGCGTCTGGCTGGAAATGGCGGAGAAGAACGCCCAGCTCGCCATCCAGCAGAAGCTCGCCAGCCACGCCACGCAGAGCCAGCGCCTGGCCCGGCTGGGCGAGGTGCTGGAACTGGAAGGGGTGGAGCGGCTGGAGTGCTTCGACATCAGCCACACCCTGGGCGAGGCCACCGTCGCCTCGTGCGTGGTGTACGACCGCGGCGACATGCAGCCGTCCGAATACCGCCGCTACAACATCACCACCGCCAAGGCCGGCGACGATTACGGCGCGATGCGCGAGGTGCTGACGCGCCGCTACAGCAAGCTGGCCGAAGGCGACGGCAAGCTGCCGGACGTGGTGCTGATCGACGGCGGCAAGGGCCAGGTCGGCGTGGCGCTGGAGGTGTTCGCCGACATCGGCCTCAACCTCCCCATCGTCGGCGTGGCCAAGGGAGAGGAGCGCAAGCCGGGGCTGGAAACACTGATCCTCCCGTACCGGGAAAAGACGTTACAATTGCCGCACGACCATCCCGCGCTGCACCTGATCCAGACCGTGCGCGACGAGGCGCACCGCTTCGCCATCACCGGCCACCGGGCCCGGCGCGGCAAGGCGCGCACCGCCTCCTCGCTGGAAGAAATCAACGGTGTGGGAGCCAAGCGTCGCCAACGGCTGCTGACCCGGTTTGGCGGATTGCGCGGGGTCATGGCGGCCAGCATCGACGACCTCGCCCAAGTGGAAGGCATCAGTCAGACGCTGGCCGAAAAAATCTACAACGCCCTGCACTGAACACAACAAGACCAGAACGATGCCGTTTAACCTGCCGATATTCCTGACCTGGCTCCGGGTGGCCCTGATCCCGATCTTCGTCGCCATCTTCTTTTTGCCCGACTCGCTGCTGCTGGCCGACATGCGCAATATCACCGGCGCCGTCATCTTCGCGCTGGCCGCGGTGACCGACTGGCTCGACGGCTACCTGGCGCGCAAGCTGGGGCAGACCTCGGCCTTCGGTGCCTTCCTCGATCCGGTGGCCGACAAGCTCATCGTCGCCGCCTCGCTGATCCTGCTGGTGCAGCTGTCGCGCACCGAAGGCTGGATGGCGATGATCATCATCGGGCGCGAGATCGCCATCTCCGCCCTGCGCGAGTGGATGGCCGAGATGGGCACGCGCAAGAGCGTGGCGGTGGCCTATATCGGCAAGCTCAAGACCGCCGCGCAGATGGTCGCCATCCTGCTTCTGCTCTACGCCGGCCCGATCGTGCCCGGATTGAGCACCCTGGTGCTGGGCAACGTGTTCATGGTGTTGGCGGTGATTTTGACTTTGTGGTCAATGGTTTACTATCTGCGCATGGCGGCGCGCGAGTTTGCCGGCAAAAAAATCGACCTCTGAGCTGTTGACAGGGGGCGATAAATCCTTATAATTCGCAGTCTCTCGACGCAGCAATGCAGCGAGACAGTGAAAGACAAAGCGGGAATAGCTCAGTTGGTAGAGCGCAACCTTGCCAAGGTTGAGGTCGCGAGTTCGAGCCTCGTTTCCCGCTCCA
>NZ_FXAG01000013.1:0-54934 GCF_900177275.1 Pseudogulbenkiania subflava DSM 22618 | reverse complement strand
GCGGGAATAGCTCAGTTGGTAGAGCGCAACCTTGCCAAGGTTGAGGTCGCGAGTTCGAGCCTCGTTTCCCGCTCCAGTTTTGATCGATTCGCCGTTGCGGGTCGATGCGCCAGTCAATGGCGGGGTGGCAGAGTGGTTATGCAGCGGCCTGCAAAGCCGTGGACGCCGGTTCGATTCCGACCCCCGCCTCCAGATAAAAAGCCCTGATTCGTCAGGGCTTTTTTCTTTTTCCCGGCATACGCTCATGGCGCGCGTGCCGTGGACCTGCCCATCGAGATGGGGGTGTCTCCGAACGAGGGAGATGCAAACGGAAAGCGCGATTGCCGGCCCTGGCCGGGACGTCTGGACTGACCCAAGTGCCCGGCAGGGCCTGAGTCTGATTGCCTGTGGGGGCGCTCTGGGCTAGAATCTCGCCTCCATGCCCGGGTGGTGAAATTGGTAGACACAAGGGACTTAAAATCCCTCGCCGCAAGGTGTACCGGTTCGACCCCGGTCCCGGGCACCATACTGAACTGAGTGACAGACGAGACCGTAGCGCCAGCTGCGGCTTTTTTGTATCCGGGGTGCCGTGGCGAGACTGTCTTGCCGTGGGCGCCTGCAACGTGATGTTTTCCTGCCCACGAAGATGGGCGCCGGGCGAGCTGGGGTTTCACTTTTGCCGGAGTTCTGGCATAAGATACGCCTTCTGTGGGCGTTACCGGTCCTGTAGCCGGCGGTAGCGTTTGGAAAATGAGGCGTGCACCAGCAAGCCTCGGTCGGGTGGAGGATGTTCCGCCGGCCATCAACCGACTAGATTGAAGTTCATGAAGCCAAATACCGAAACGGCACTGGGTGCTGCTCTCAAGAACGCTGTGCAGAGTCTGAGCAAGAAAAAGCAGACCGAAATGATCGCCGAGCATGTGTACAGCAAGTTCGAAGTGTTCCGCCAGTTCCGTCCTCTGGCCATCGGCATCCACGAAAGCCTGATCGCCGCCTTGCCGCAGTTCGATGCCGTGCTGATCGCCCGCGTGGTCGCCAATCATTGCCGCAAACCGCGCTACGTCAAGGCGCTGGCACGCGGCGGCAAGCGCTTCGACCTCGCCTGCAAGCCGGCCGGCGAAGTGACGGCGGAAGAAAAGCAGGCCGCCGAGGGCCAGATGGCCGCCAAGGTGGCTGCCGTCGCGGCTCCGGCCGAAAATGCCGCCGCCACGGAGCAGCCGGCCGAATAAGCCAGACGCTGCAGCGCCGGCAAAAAACCCTCCTTGTGCCCTGGTGGCCGGAGGGTTTTTTCATGTCCGGGTCTACACTGAAAACCGGTGCAGGCCGCAACCGCGGTAGGATTCTCTCTCACGATCGTTCCAGAGGATAAACGCATGCGTTGGCTCATCGCCCCTGATTCCTTCAAAGGTTCACTCGCCGCCCGTGAGGTGGCCGAAGCCATGGCGCGCGGCATCCGGCGCGCGGAACCGTCCGCCGACTGCCGCTTGTGCCCGATGGCGGACGGCGGCGAGGGGACGCTCGACGCCCTCCACGCCACGCTCGGCGGTGAATGGCACCGCACCAGCGTGCATGATGCCGAGGGGCGTCCGTGCGAGGCGGAGTGGCTGCTGCTGCCGCACGGCGTGGCGGTGGTCGAAGTGGCGCGCGTGGTCGGCCTGCCCGACGTCGGCGCAGCCAGCGTGCTCGAGCGCGACACGCGCGGTGTCGGCGAACTGATTCGCGCCTGCCTCGATGCCGGGGCACGCCATATCGCGGTCGGCCTCGGCGGTTCCAGCACCAACGACGGCGGCGCCGGCTGCCTGGTCGGGTTGGGGGTGCGTCTGCTGGACCGCGAGGGGCAGACCCTGGCGCCGCGCCCCGATCAGCTGGGGCGCGTGGCGGCGCTCGACTTGTCAGGGCTGGACGCACGGCTGGAGGTGACCAAGCTGGAGCTGTGGTCCGACGTCGACAATCCGCTGCTGGGGCCGCGCGGAGCAACCGCGGTGTTTGGTCCGCAGAAGGGCGTCGCCCCCGATGCAGTGGCGCGGCTTGACGCTGCCATCGCCCGCTTTGCCGCCGTCGCCGATCACGCCTTCGGCCAACCTTGTGCCGAGCTGCCGGGCAGTGGCGCCGCGGGCGGACTGGGTTACGCCCTGCACCTGCTGGGCGGCCGCTGCCATTCCGGCGCCACGGCGCTGGCGGAACTTGCCAGCCTGAGCGACGCCATCGCCCAGGCCGACTGGGTGCTCACCGGCGAGGGCTGCAGCGACGGCCAGACCCTGGCGGGCAAGGCGCCGGCCCGGGTGGCCCAACTGGCGCGGGCGGCTGGGGTGCCGGTCAGCCTGCTGTCCGGGGCGGTACTGCCGGATGCCGAAGGACAGCTGGCCGCGCATTTTGACGGATGCTTCTCATTGTGCAGCCGTCCGTTGACGCTGGAGGCGGCGATGCAGCAGGCCGCACCGTTACTGGAGCAGGCGGCAGAGCAACTGGCGCGCGTGCTGCTGGCGGCGAGGAGGGGATCATGAAACGGCAACTGGGCTCGACCGTGCTGGAGGTAGAACAGGGCGACATCACGCAGCTCGACGTCGATGCCATCGTCAATGCCGCCAACAGCAGCCTGCTCGGCGGCGGCGGCGTGGACGGGGCAATCCACCGCGCCGCCGGACCGGAACTGCTGGCCAAGTGCCGCACCCTGGGCGGCTGCCCGACCGGCCAGGCGAGGCTGACACTGGGCTACCGTCTGCCGGCGCGCCACGTCATTCATACCGTCGGGCCGGTCTGGCACGGCGGGGCATCCGGCGAAGCCGAATTGCTCGCCTCGTGCTACCGGGCCAGCCTGCAGCTGGCCGCCGAACACGGCTTGCACAGCGTGGCGTTCCCGGCGATCAGCTGCGGCGTCTACGGCTACCCCGTGCCCGCGGCCCTGGCCATCGCCTGCGAGGCGGTCGCCACCTGGCTGCGGAGCCACGAACATGCCATCACGGAGGTGCGCTTCGTCGCCTATGGCGAGGCGATCCGTCAGCAATGGGAGCAGGCGCTGGCAGCACTGACACTCCCGGGTTGAACCGACCCGCCATCGTCTTGTCTGACTCTCTCGCCGTTGTCGCGCGCGGCGGCGGGCTGCGCGTTCCTACGATATAAACAAACGGTCTTGGTCACGGTCGATACCAACTATATGATGACGGGTGATAACGTGTGGCCAATTTTGGTTAAGGGAGAATAAGCAATGCGCATCGCCAATACCGTGACCGATCTGATCGGCAATACTCCGCTGGTCCGCCTCAACCGCCTCGCCGCCGATTGCGGCGCCACCGTGGTGGCCAAGCTGGAGTTCTACAACCCGGCGCACAGCGTCAAGGACCGTATCGCCGTGGCGATGATCGACGCCGCCGAAAAGGCCGGCAAGATCGGTCCGAACACCATCATCGTCGAACCGACCTCCGGCAACACCGGCATTGGTCTCGCCATGGTGTGCGCGGCGCGCGGCTACAAGCTGCTGATCACCATGCCGGAAACCATGAGCCGCGAGCGGCGCATGCTGCTCAAGGCGTACGGTGCCGAGCTGATCCTGACTCCGGGGCCGGACGGCATGGGCGGTGCCATCGCCAAGGCGCGCGAGCTGGTCGAATCCGATCCGGACACCTACTTCATGCCGCAGCAGTTCGAGAACCCGGCCAACCCGGAAATCCACCGCAACACCACCGCCGAGGAAGTCTGGAACGATACCGACGGCCAGGTCGACATCTTCGTCGCCGGCGTGGGCACCGGCGGCACCATCACCGGTGTCGGTGAAGTGCTCAAGGCGCGGAAGCCTGGCGTGAAGATCGTCGCGGTGGAGCCCGAGGCCTCGCCGGTGCTGTCCGGCGGTGCCAAGGGGCCGCATCCGATCCAGGGCATCGGCGCCGGCTTCGTGCCGTCCATCCTCAACACCACCGTCTACGACGAGGTTGTCCGCGTCAAGAACGACGACGCTTTCACCACCGCCCGCGCGATGGCCAGCCAGGAAGGCCTGCTGGTCGGCATCTCTTCCGGTGCGGCGGTCTGGGCGGCATTGCAACTGGCGCGGCAGCCGGAAAACGCCGGCAAGCTGATCGTGGTGGTGATCCCCTCGTTCGGCGAGCGCTACCTGTCCACCGCGCTGTTCGAAGACCTGGCCTGAGTTTTCTGGCCGGCGCGGGCGGCCCGATGCCGCCCGCGCTCCTGAGAGGCATTAAACGTAACGATGAAGAAGCTTGTCCTTCCCCTCGCGGCCGCCGTGGCGCTGAGCGCCTGCGGTGTGCTCCCGACCCTGCCGGAACCCGGCACCCCGCAGCCACACCGGCGACCGCCGCCGGTAGCCGCTCCCACCAAGGTGGACCTGCTGCTGAAGGAAGCCAACAGGTTGGCCGAAGAAGTCAAAGCCGGGCGCCTCAGCCGCACTGCTGCCGCCGATCAGCTCAATGCCTACCGCTTGCGTGTCGCCGGCCCCAACCTGGTCGACGACAACACCTTCGCCACCTACCGTTACATTGCCGTGGAGCGTGACGCCGGCCGCATGAGCCCGGTAGAGGCGCAGGACAAGATGGAGGTCAAGCTGCGCGAATGGCTGCGCGCCTGGCCCAAGTTGCGCCAGAGGCCTGCCGATCCGGCCTTCACCAACTTCCTGCTCAAGGTCTATCGCTTGCCGCCGCTGGGCTACTGATCCGGCGTCGTCATTGCCGCGAACCCGGGCGGGTAGCGTGGGATTATCGGCTCGGCGCGGGAGTGGATCGCCATGCTGCGGCCCGTGGCGCTCGCGTGCTCATGCTGCCGTCGACGGGCGTGTTCCTGCTTACTCGCATTTTGCTTCTCATCCCTTCTGGAATGAACCATGGCCAAAACGCCATCCACGACAGTGTGCCCCTGCGGCAGCCTCCATCCTTATGCCGACTGTTGCGGCCGTTTCATCGAGCATCCCGAGTGCGCCGCCCCGACCGCGGAAGCGCTGATGCGCTCGCGCTATACCGCTTACACCCTGGGATGCGAAAGCTATCTGTTGGCGACCTGGCAGGACGCCACGCGTCCGGCCGGGCTCGACCTCGCCGACGATGCCGGCAAGGTGAAATGGCTGGGGCTGGAGATCCGCCGCACCGAGCAGGGCGGGGTGAACGATCAGGCCGGCATCGTGGAATTCGTGGCCCGCTACAAGGTAGGCGGGCGAGCCCATCGCCTGCACGAGACCAGCCGTTTCCAGCGCGATGACGGCCGCTGGTTCTATCTCGACGGCGCACTGCACGAGCACTAAATCCATTCTATTGGCATATACTATCGCCCGGAGGGCGCGCCCGTTTTTTTCCTATCCGTCGTGGCGTTTCCCTCCTGCTGTCCTATTGTTAGAAGGGACGTTTTAGTAAAGCGTATGAGAGGGGGAAAATGGGTAACGCCATGCAGCAGTTGTTGTCCGGTTTTTCGCAGTCGACAGGCCAGACCGAGCCGTCCTGCGACCTTTCCAGTTCAGCCATTCGCCTGGTCAAGGCACCCGTGCGCGCCGACCTGAGCCTGCAGCTCGAGGCGATGGCGCATGTGCTGCATACCACTCCGGAATGTCTGGCCGGCGCCATCCTGAATGCCGCCATCGTCGATCTGGAAGATCATCTCGACGAAGCGCTGCTCGGCAAGGTGCAGCAGGAGTGCCAGGTCATTCTGGACGCCAGCCGGCCAGAAAATAACCCCAGCGTCGTTTTCAACAGCGGCGGTACTTGAGCTTTTCTTGTCCGCCCCGCATCGGTACCGGTACCTCACGGACGGCGCTTCCAGCCGTGACGGCTGCCGTGTTGGACGTGAAAAGATCTGAATCAATACAGGACAACAGCGCAGAGCGGCCTGCTTTGTGCGGCCCGGGCATTTGTTCGGCATTGCAAAGCATTTTCTTTCAGTTTAGGAGCGAAGATGATGGCAAAGGCGTTGGATGAACTGGTCACCCGTCTGGAGCACTGCCGCGAGCAGGGGCGTTGTGCCAAGGCCGTACTGGATGTGGTGGCCGCGCGGGACCTGTCGGTTCCGATCGATCACGAAACCTGCGGCGAATTGCGGGCGCTGGCGCAGGTATTCAGCTGCGAGCCCGCTGAACTGGCCAGTGCCATCCTGCGGGCGGCCTGCATCGATTTGCAGGAACATCTGGACGACGACCTCGACAGGCTGGCCGCGGCCGCCGAACAACTGGTCAACGACCCGTGCGTCGGGATCGCCAGCGAGGAACTCTAGCGGTACCCGACCATGTCAGCAGTGAACTGGCCACAAGAAAACCGGCAGGTTGCCGGTTTTTTTTTGTGTCGTTCTTACGGCCTCGCCTTGACCCGCGGCTATCCGGTCAGAGCAAGGCTTCGATCTTGCTGGCCAGCGCTTCCGGCTTGGTCAGCGCCGAGTGGCGCGCCACGATGTGACCCTGGCGGTCGATCAGGAACTTGGTGAAATTCCACTTGATGCGGAGGGTGCCCAGCAGACCCGGCTTGGCCCGCACCAAGTGATGCCATAATGGATGCGCGGTGGTACCGTTGACGTCCACCTTACTCGCCATGGGGAAACTCACGCCATAGTTCTTCTGGCAAAAAGCCCCGATTTCGGCATCGCTGCCAGGCTCCTGCCGACCGAACTGGTTGCAGGGGAAACCGATGACCACCAGCCCGCGATCGCGGTAGCGACGGTACAGCGCCTCCAGGCCGGCGTATTGCGGGGTGTAGCCGCACTGACTGGCAGTATTCACCACCAGGATGACCTTGCCGGCGTAGTCCTGAAGCTTGGCCGGAGAGCCATCCAGCAGGGTGAAGTTGAAGGCGTAGAGTGGGGCGGACATGATCGGGTATCGTGGGGGAGCGGCCTTGCATGGTAGCCAGTAATGGCCCCGCATCCTAGCGTGTGCGGCGGCAAGCCGGCCGTGCGCCTCGGTAACGGTGAACTAGATTTATACCAAATACATGTTTTGACATAAAAAAAGGGACGAGCGGCAAGGGGGAACCGCAACGCCCCAGTAAGAAAGGTTTGCCCACACATTCTTGCGTGTTTGCCTTCGATAAACCATTGAGAACCTAGTGTTTATCGTAGTTCACCTGCCGGAAATTGCGAGTCACTTTTGCACCCCGAAAGCACAAAAAAATCCCGCCGGGCGGGCGGGATGGCTGGGCTGAAAACCGGGTATTCACGGTTTCGGCAGGGTGACCCCACTTTGCCCCATGTACTTGCCGTCGCGGTCGCGGTAGGACACCGCACATTCCTCGTCAGACTCGAAAAACAGCACCTGCGCAACGCCTTCGTTGGCGTAAATCTTCGCCGGCAGCGGAGTCGTGTTGGAAAATTCCAGGGTGACATATCCTTCCCATTCTGGTTCGAACGGCGTCACGTTGACGATGATGCCGCAGCGCGCGTAGGTCGATTTGCCGAGGCACACGGTCAGCACGCTGCGCGGGATGCGGAAGTACTCCACGGTGCGCGCCAGCGCGAACGAGTTGGGCGGAATGATGCAATAGCCATCGCCGGACACCTCGACAAACGACTTCGGGTCGAAATTCTTCGGGTCGACGATGGTGCTGTTGATGTTGGTGAACACCTTGAATTCGTCTGCACAGCGGATATCGTAGCCGTAGCTCGAGGTGCCGTAGGAGATGATCTTCTGGCCGTCGCTGATCTTGATCTGGTTCGGTTCGAACGGATCGATCATGCCGTGCTGCTCAGCCATGCGGCGGATCCACTTGTCGGATTTGATGCTCATTGTCGGAAGGGCGCTCGGGAAGGCGCTGGGGGAGAGTGACGATCGGCAGATTTTACCCTTCCGTTCGCCATCTAGGCCAGTGTACCGACGAGCTAGTCCGGATGGGGCGGTGTTTTGCTGACAATACCCCTCTGTCATCCTACAATCCGCCCTGATTTTATTCACTTTGGCAAGCGCCGGCTCGTTCCCGGCTCTGCCAGTCCGAGGACGTCTACACATGCAAGGTCACCCCAAAATCATCGAGTTGCTGAACGCTCTGCTGGCTGAGGAACTGTCGGCCGCCGACCAGTACTTCATCCACGCCGAAATGTACAAGGATCAGGGGCTGCAGCAGCTGTTCCAACGCATCGACCATGAGCGCGAGGACGAACTGGAGCATGCCCGCACCCTCATCGCCCGCATCCTGTTCCTCGGCGGCGTGCCGAACGTGGCGAAGCGCGTACCCATCGTGGTCGGCCAGGACGTACCGGCCATGCTGCGAAGCGATCTTGAGGTAGAGTACCGAGTGGGCGACTTGCTCAAATCGGTGATCGCGCACTGCGAGAGCGTGCAGGATTTCGTCACGCGCAACGAGCTGATGGTATTGCTGGAGGAGACCGAAAACGATCACGCACACTGGCTGGAACAGCAGCTCAAGCTGATCGAGCTGACCGGCCTGGAAAACTACCAGCAGTCGCGCATGTAAGGCGCCTGCCAAAGTGGACCGAAACAGACGGGGGGCGTGAGGCTCCTCTGTCTGTTTCTGGCCGCACCGGCGCTGGCCCTGAGGGGGATCACGCTCCGAGCGTGGTCAACATGGCAAGGCGTGGCCACGGCGAATGCGCCGACCCGCCCTGGGGCAGGCACAAGCGGGCCGGGCCTTCCTTCATCTCGTCCACGGCGCCGTGCCGATTGCCACTCGCGCCCGCTACGGTGGGCCCTGCGTCACATGGGGGGGGCAATCCCCCCGGTTCGCTGACCTGGATGGCTAACAATAAAAAAAGAGCCGGATTTCCGGCTCTTTTCGGTCGAGGGCCATAACGCTCTCATTCTTCCCACGGCACATCCACCGCTTCCGCGCGGGTTGCCGCGTTCGCATCGGCGGCCGGGGCAGGAGGCGCCGCCGCGGCGGTGCTGGCCTGCTGCGCTTCTTCCAGCCCACCCAGGGCCTCGACCAGCTCGTCCACCAGTTCCCCCAGCTCTTCCACCATCAGGGTGAAGGTGGCCTCGAACAGGCTGTCGCGATCGTCTCCGGCCTGACTCGCTTCTTCCTGCAGAACGTCGAGGAACTGCAGGCGCTTCAGCTGCAGCATGTCGGTCAGCACGAAACGGATGCGTTCGCGCCAGATCAGGCCGACCCGCGTCACCTGCTTGCCGGTGGCGATGTGCTGGCGGATTTCATCGGCGGTCAGGTCCATGCGCGTGCAGCGGATCACCGCGCCGTTCTCGCTGCCGTCCTTCAGTTCGCATTCGGCGTCCAGTTCGAAACCGGCCGGCGCTTCGCCTTCGGCCAACCAAGCCGTCATCGCGGCATGGGGGGCGATCTGGGTACGCGGCAAGGCGGCGGGGAAGGGCGGCAGCGCTTCGCGCAGCTTGCTGACCAGAGCCTCCGACTTGGTGGCGGTGGCGGAATTCACCATCAGCCATTGTCGGCGTCCATCCAGATAGGCGTTGAGACGGTGGCTGCGTACGAAGGCGCGTGGCAGCAGATCGTCGGTCACCTGTTCCTTGAGGGCCTGCTTTTCCTTGCGGCCGACCTTGCGCAGTTCCTTGTCCTCGATCTCCGCTACCTTGGCGTCGACAAACTCGCGGATTACCGATGCCGGAAGAACCTTGTCTTCGCGCTTCAGGGCGACCAGCTGGCAGCCGCGGGCGCTGTACACCGGCGACTCCTGGTGGCCTGCAGCGGTCACCCAGCCCTCGCTGAACCAGTCCAGGCCGCTGCAGTGAAGAAACGGTTTTTTCTCCAGCGCATCAGTCAGTTGCGCCACTTCGGGGATGGCATCCCCGCTCAAACGATAAAAAGATAGTTGCTTAAACCACATATTTGCCCGATAATGCGCGTCCTCTGAGGCCGAACATTGTATCGCAGAAGCGGTGCCGGACGGTGAATAACTTGGAGTCGCAAAAATCGGAATCGGGGTGTAGCTTAGCCTGGTAGAGCGCTACGTTCGGGACGTAGAGGCCGGAGGTTCGAATCCTCTCACCCCGACCACAAATTTGATAAAACGCTTGCGAATATCAAATGATTTTTGTAAAATGTGTTTCCTCTGAATTTTATTCAGAAATCGGGGTGTAGCTTAGCCTGGTAGAGCGCTACGTTCGGGACGTAGAGGCCGGAGGTTCGAATCCTCTCACCCCGACCAGATTCGAAAAAGCCTTGATGCGCATCATACGTCAAGGCTTTTTTACCAAGTTTGGTTTGCCGGTATAGCTCAGTTGGTAGAGCAGCGCATTCGTAATGCGAAGGTCGGGGGTTCGACTCCTCTTACCGGCACCATATAAAAAAAGCCTGGCGGCGATGCCAGGCTTTTTTATTTCCAGTTTATGCAGCCTGAACCTTGTTGCCACTGCGCGAGTCGCCCGCGGAGGGGCTTGAGCGGCACCTGTCGGCCGCGAGTCGTTCCTTGCCGGTGACTCGTCGCCCCTCGTGTCGTGCGGAGGGGTTACTGTGTCAGAGGTGCCAGCAAGGAACTGTAGCCCAGTTGGTGCAGCTTGTTCATGGTCTCCTCGGCTTCGGCACGAGTGCGGAATGGGCCGACGTGCACCTTGGTCTCGGTGTGGGCTTCGATACCGTTGGCCTTGAGGGTCTCGACCAGCTTCTGCGCGTTGCCCAGGCTTGTGAACAAGCCGAGTTGCACCTTGTAGCCCAGCGAGGAGCCTGCCGGCCTGGCCTTGTTGACGGGCGCAGGCGCAGGGAGGGGTTCGTTCTGGAGTTGCGGCTTGAAGGCTTGGGGAGGCACGCTGCTCTCCTCCTTGCTCTCTTCTTTTGCCACCGGGGCCGTTTTGACCGTCGGGGCGGGGGTGGTGGTCGGAGCCTTGGCTTGGGGCGGGATGGTCGGCGTTTTCGCATGGATGGCCGCGACACCCGGGGTCTTGCTGGTGTCCGGGGCGGGGGGGGCGATATGGCCCGATGGTGTCGGGCTGGCCGGAGTGGTTTGCGATGCAGGCTGGCTGGCTTCCATCGCGGCCGGTGTGCTGCTTTCAATCGCGGCGGGGGGCTCTGTCGCGGGGGCTGACGCGACATTGGCGATCTTGCCCGAGCTTCCTTGTGGTTCGGAGGCTGTCATGGCAACTTCGTCGCGTTTGCCAAAATGGTCCAGAACCGGGATGGCGGCCAGCGCCAGCGCTACCAGGCCGCCGGCGATAAGCAGGCGCTGCTTCAGTTTTCGACTGATATCTTTTTCTTCGCCGCCTTTGGGCGGAGGGGGTGTCTGGGTGTCTGGGCTCATTGTGCTTAAATTTTGTGCAGCAAAGGCTTGAAAAGGCTGGTAAAGTACCGGGTTCCTCAGAATTGGGTAGCCCGAATGGCTAGGCTGCAAATTAGTTTAGCCATTTGTCTTGGAATTAGGGAGATTTTTTATGGCAATTGAACGCACTCTGTCCATCATCAAACCGGACGCCGTAGCGAAAAACGTTATCGGCAAGATCTACGATCGTTTTGAATCGGCCGGCCTGAAAGTTGTCGCCGCCAAAATGAAGCACCTGTCCCGCGCCGAAGCCGAAGGCTTCTACGCTGTGCACAAAGAGCGTCCTTTCTTCAACGACCTGGTGAGCTTCATGATCTCCGGCCCGGTCATGATCCAGGCGCTGGAAGGCGAGAACGCTGTCCTGAAGAACCGCGAACTGATGGGCGCCACCGATCCGAAGAAAGCCGACGCCGGCACCATCCGCGCCGATTTCGCCGAGTCGATCGATGCCAACGCCGTGCATGGTTCCGACAGCGTTGAAAACGCTGCCATCGAAGTGGCCTACTTCTTCGCCGCTTCCGAAGTCTGCTCGCGTTAATTAGCCGTATTGCTGTACCGGGGTGGCCGCCATGGCGGCTGCCCTGTCAATGAGGATTGCATGAAAACCAACCTGCTCGACTTCAATCTGGCCCAGTTGACCGATCACTTTGCCGCGATGGGCGAAAAGCCGTTCCGCGCCAAGCAGGTGATGCGCTGGATGCACCAGATGGGCGAGGCTGATTTCGACGCCATGACCGACATCGCCAAGAGCTTGCGCTGCAAGCTGCACGAGTCGGCCGAGGTGCGCGTGCCCGACCTGATGGTCGAACAGGCTTCCAGTGATGGTACCCGCAAGTGGCTGCTCGACGTCGGCACCGGCAACGGTGTCGAAACCGTGTTCATCCCCGAGGATGATCGCGGCACCTTGTGCATATCATCCCAGGTGGGGTGTGCCCTCGAATGCACCTTCTGCTCCACCGGCCGCCAGGGTTTCAACCGCAACCTGTCTACCGCCGAGATCATCGGGCAACTGTGGTGGGCCAACAAGGCCATGGGGGTGACGCCGAAGAATGAACGCGTCATCTCCAACGTGGTCATGATGGGCATGGGCGAGCCGCTGGCCAACTTCGATAACGTGGTGTCGGCGCTGCAGATCATGCTGGACGACCATGGCTACGGCTTGAGCCGTCGTCGCGTCACGGTGTCGACTTCCGGCATGGTGCCGCAGATGGACCGTCTGCGCGAAGCCTGCCCGGTGGCGCTGGCCGTCAGTCTGCACGCGCCGAACGATGCCATTCGCGACGTGATCGTGCCGATCAACAAGAAATACCCGCTGCGCGAACTCATGGCAGCCTGCCAACGCTACCTGGAAAAGGCCCCGCGGGACTTCGTGACGTTCGAGTACGTGATGCTTGACGATGTCAACGATAGACCCGAACATGCTCGCCAGTTGATTGAGCTGGTGAAAGAGGTGCCGTGCAAGTTCAATCTGATCCCGTTTAATCCGTTCCCGAACTCGGGTTACGAGCGTTCCAGCAACAACGCTATCCATCGCTTCCGGGAGATGCTGCAAGAGGCGGGGTATGTGGTGACTGTGCGCAAGACGCGTGGTGACGATATCGACGCCGCTTGCGGCCAGTTGGCGGGGCAGGTGCAGGACAAGACGCGACGCAAGGCAAAGTGGATTCCAATCGAGGAGGATGGTGCGGCATGAAGAAAGGGCAAATGTGGCTTGCTGGATGCTTGATGGCTTTTGGCATGACTGTATTTGCTGCCGCACCGACCAACGAACTGGCTCAGATCCGCACCCAACTGGCCGTGGAGTATTCCCGGATCGGTAATTACAAGGCGGCGCTGCTGTCCGCCGATCAGGCTATCGCCGCCGATCAGCGCTACGTGCCGGCCTACCTGGCCAAGGCCTATGTGCTGACCTTGCTGAAGGTGGATGGCGACGCCGAGCAGAATTACCAGAAGGCCTTGGCGATGGAGCCCGCCAATCCGGAAGCCAATAACAATTACGGCGAATTCCTGTGCGACCACGGGCGGGCTCAGGACGGCATGGGCTATTTTGCCAAGGCCCTGGCCAATCCGCTGTACGACACCCCGCAGACCGCCTACCTGAACCTGGGGCGGTGCAGTGCCTTGCTGGGGCAGAAAGCCCAGGCCAACGACTATTTGTTGTCGGCCTTGCGCGTCTCTCCTAATTATCCGCCCGCGCTCAAGGAACTGGCAGCACTGCACTTTGGTCAAGGTAACGCCAAACTGGCCGCGTTCTATTTCGATCGCCTGGCCGACAACGTTGGCGAGATGCCGGCCGACGTGTTGCTGTTGGGGGTGAAAATCGCCCGCAAGACCAATGAGCAGGGCAAGGCCGATCTCTATGCCGCAAGGCTCAAGAGCCGATATCCCGATTCGAAAGAAACGCAAGAGTTGTTGAGTGGTCTTTGATGGAATCACAAACCGAACAGAATAGTACCCTGCCGCCAGACCGCGATAGCGTCGGGGCAGCGCTCAAGGCAGCCCGTGAGGCCGCCGGTCTTAGCCTGGGTGAGGTGGCGGACCGCCTCAAGCTGTCGCTCAAGCAGCTGGAGGCGATCGAGGCCGACCGTTTCGAGGCGTTGCCTGGCGCCGCCTTCGTTCGTGGCTTCGTGCGTAATTACGCCCGGTTTCTGGGCCTGGATGCCGTACCCTTGATGGCACGGCTGGAGGAACGGTTCCCCTCGTCCGTCAAGGAGGTGGCGAATCTCTCCAAGGAGGTCGAGGCGGCTTCCGTGGTCAGCGAACCGGAGGAAACGTCCGGACTGCTGGGAAAGCGGGCGATCCTGCTGGTGCTGGTGGTCGTCTTGGCCGCCGGTGCGTTCTGGTTTGCCCGCCCTGGGTCCGAGCCGGCCAAGGACGAAGCCAAACAGGACCTGGCGCCGATGCTGACCGAACAATCGACGGCGTCGGCCCCGGTCGAGGCCGTGTCTGTCAAGGACGCATCGGCGGAGGTGACGGCACCCGCACCCGAACCCGTTCCCGCCCCAGCGGCTAAGCCCGCTCCCGCCGTGGCGGCTGCGCCGGCATCCGCTCCCGTCTCCGCGCCGCCCACGGCGGGGAGCGGCACGGTCAAGCTGGTCGCCAAGCAGGATGCCTGGGTGTCGGTGATCGATGGCAACGGCAAGAAACTGGTGTTTGAGACGCTCAAGGCAGGAGCAGCCAAGGAAGTGACCGGTCAGCCGCCGTTCAAGCTCACGGTTGGCAACGCCACGCAGGTCGATGTCTCCCTCAACGGCCAACCGGTGGTGTTGACCGGCAAGATTCGCGGTACCACCGCCAGACTAGAACTCAAGTAGGTAATCTGTCACATGGATAGCGTGCTGATCGCGCGACGCCCCACCCGTCAGGTACGAGTGGGGCATGTTATTGTCGGCTCAGAGGCGCCGGTGGTGGTGCAGTCGATGACCAACACCGATACTGCCGACGCGGCCGCGACCGCCCAGCAGGTATTCGAGTTGGCCGAAGCCGGCTCGGAGCTGGTGCGCATCACGGTGAACTCACCCGAGGCCGCCGCGGCGGTCGCCGAGGTGCGCCAACGCCTCGACGACATGGGTTGCAACGTGCCGCTGGTGGGCGACTTCCATTTCAACGGTGAGCGTCTGCTGCGCGACTATCCCGATTGCGCGCGTGCCCTGGCGAAGTACCGTATCAACCCCGGCAACGTCGGCAAGGGCGCCAAGGGCGACGACAAGTTCGCCTACATGATTCGTGCCGCCATCGAGTATGACAAGCCGGTGCGTATTGGCGTCAACTGGGGCAGTCTGGACCAGTCCCTGGCGGTGCGGTTGATGGACGAGAACAGCCGTCGTGCCGAGCCGCTGGCACCGGACGCGGTGATGCGCGAGGCGCTGATCGTGTCGGCGCTGGAGAGCGCGGGCAAGGCGATGGAACTGGGGCTGCCGGCCGACAAGATCATCCTGTCGTGCAAGGTTAGCCATGTGCAGGACCTGATTTCGGTGTACCGCGATCTTGGCCGGCGCTGCGACTTCCCGCTGCACCTGGGGCTGACCGAGGCCGGCATGGGCTCGAAAGGCATCGTCGCATCGACCGCCGCGCTGTCGGTGCTGCTGCAGGAGGGCATTGGCGACACCATCCGCATCTCGCTGACGCCGGCTCCGGGTGAGTCGCGCAACAAGGAAGTGGTGGTGGCGCAGGAAATCCTGCAGACCATGGGCCTGCGTTCGTTCACCCCGCTGGTGACGGCCTGTCCCGGCTGCGGCCGTACCTCCAGTACCTTCTTCCAGGAACTGGCCGACAGTATCCAGAGCTATCTGCGTGAGCAGATGCCGGTGTGGCGCCTGCAATACCCGGGCGTGGAAGACATGAAGGTCGCCGTGATGGGCTGTGTGGTGAACGGCCCCGGCGAGAGCAAGCTGGCCGACATCGGCATTTCCCTGCCGGGCACCGGCGAGGTGCCGGTAGCGCCGGTCTACGTCGACGGCGAGAAGGACGTGACGCTGAAGGGCGATACCATCGCCGCCGATTTCAAGGCGCTGGTAGACGATTACGTGCGCACCCGCTACGGCGAAGGCGGTGCCAAGCGCCGCGATGCCGCCGCGCGCACGATACCGATCAAGACGATCGGCTGAACTGAAAAAAGTGATGAGAAGAAGCGAACGATGACGCAAAAGATCCAGGCCATCCGCGGCATGAACGACGTGCTGCCGGCCGATTCGCACCAGTGGGAGTATTTCGAGAACATCCTGCGTGGCTGGCTGGCCGATTACGGCTATCAGAACATCCGCACCCCGATCGTCGAGGAAACCCGGCTGTTCGTGCGCTCCATCGGCGAAGTGACCGATATCGTCGAGAAGGAAATGTATTCCTTCACCGACAGCCTGAACGGCGACAGCCTGACGCTGCGTCCAGAGGGCACCGCCGGCACCCTGCGTGCCGTGGTCGAGCACAACCTGTTGTACAACGCCACACAGCGGCTGTGGTACATGGGACCGATGTTCCGCCATGAGCGTCCGCAGAAGGGCCGCTATCGCCAGTTCCACCAGATCGGCATCGAGGCGCTGGGTTTTGCCGGGCCGGACATCGACGCCGAAATCATCCTGATGACGGCCGACCTGTGGAAGCGCCTGGGCTTGGCCGACAGCGTGGAACTGCAGCTCAACACGCTGGGCAACAAGGACGAGCGCGCGGCGCACCGCGAGGCGCTGATCGCCTATCTCGAGCGTCACCACGACATGCTGGACGAGGACGGCAAGCGCCGCCTGTATACCAATCCGCTGCGCGTGCTGGACACCAAGAACCCGGCGCTGCAGGAGATCTGCAACGCCGCGCCACGTCTGACCGACTATCTGGGCGAGGAGTCGCGCACCCATTACGAGGGCTGGAAGGCGATGATCGACGGCCTCGGCATCCGCTACGTGGAGAATCCTCGTCTGGTGCGTGGGCTCGACTACTACAACCAGTCGGTGTTCGAATGGGTGACCACCGAGCTGGGCGCGCAGGGCACGGTGTGCGCCGGGGGTCGCTACGACGGTCTGGTCGAGCAGCTGGGCGGCAAGCCGGCCCCTGGCATCGGTTTCGGCATGGGCCTGGAACGGGTGATGCTGCTGCTGCAGGAAAAGAGCCGTCTGCCGGCCTCGCGTGGGGTGGACGTCTATCTGGTGCAGCAGGGCGCTGGTGCGCCGCTGTACGCCATGCAGCTGGCGGCAGCGTTGCGCTCCTCCGGCTTGTCGGTGATTCAGCACTGCGGCGAAGGCAGCTTCAAGTCGCAAATGAAAAAGGCCGATGGCTGCGGCGCGCAGTTCGCTGTGATCGTCGGTGAAAACGAAGTGGCCAACGGCACGGCGGTGGTCAAGCCGCTGCGCGTCGAGGCTGCTCAGGAAACCGTCGCGCTGGCCGCGGTGGCCGACACCATTACCCGAATCAAGGCTTGAATAAAAACATAAAGGGGGAACGCGATGGCGTTCGACTTGCAGGAACAGGAACAGATCGACGAGCTGAAGGCCTTCTGGGCTCAGTGGGGCAAGTGGATTTCGACGGCGGTGTTGGCCGCCGCGCTGGGCTACCTGGGCACCAAGGGCTGGGCGTATTACCAGCGCTCCCAGGCGGAGAAGGCCGTCGTGGTTTACGACGAGGTCGCCAGTGCGGCCCAAGCCGGTGACCTGGCCAAGCTGAAGCGTTCCATTGCCATCTTGCAGGGCGACTATGGCCGCACCGCCTACGCCAGCCGCGCGGCTCTGGTGGTGGCCAAGGCCGCCTTCGAGAAGCAGGACCTGGCCCTGGCCAAGTCGCAGCTGAGCTGGGCCGTGGAGCATGCCAAGGAGCCGGCTCTGCAGGCGGTGGCTCGTCTGCGCCTGGCGTCGGTGCTGCTCGATGAAAAGCGCTACGACGCCGCCATTGCCGAGTTGAACCAGGAGCATGTCAGTGCCTACGATGCCCTGTTTCTAGACCTGAAAGGCGATGTTTACGCCGCCAAGGGCGACAGCAAAGCCGCGCGTGACCAGTACCGCTCGGCCTTGGCCAAGCTGGTGGGGGATTCGCCCAACCGCCAGTATATTCAGACCAAACTTGATGCCCTGGGAGGCTGAGCGATGCGCTGTCGTGTACTGGTTTCTGCCCTGATTTCCGCCAGCGTGCTGTCTGGCTGCGCCAGCTGGTTTAGCAGTTCCACACGTGTTGAGCCGACGCGGTTGCAGGCGGTGCGCGTGGAGCAGCCGCTCAAGCTCAAATGGTCCGACTCGGTCGGCGATGTCGCCCATGGCGGTTTCCTGCCGGTCTACCAGAACGGTAACGTGGTGGTGGCCGAGGCCCGTGGCCACATCGAGGTATTCGACGCCCTGAGCGGGCGCAAGGTCAGCGAACTGGCTCTCAAGCGCGAGCTGAGTGCCGGCCCCGGCGTGACCGACACGCTGGTGCTGGTGCCGACCACCGATGGCCGCTTGCTGGCGGTCGATCGCTCCAGCGGCGCGGTCCGCTGGGAACAGACGCTGACCAGCCTGGCGCTGGAAGCGCCGCAGGCCGGCAGCGAGGTGGTCACGGTGCGAACCAACGACGGCCGGGTAACCGGCTTCGCTTTGGCCGACGGCAAGCAGCTCTGGTCGGTGTCCCGTGTCTTGCCGCAGCTGACGGTGGAAAACAATGGCTCGCTGCAGCGTGCCGGGGACGAGGCCATCCTGGCCGGCCAGGCCGGAGGCCGTCTGCTGGTATTGAGCCCGAAGAATGGCAACGTGCTGTGGGAGGCCAGTGTGGCCAGTCCGCGCGGGGCCACCGAACTGGAACGCGTCACCGACGTGGTGTCGCGCCCGGTGTTCGACGCCGGCCAGGTGTGCGCCGTGGCCTTCCAGGGACGTGTGGCCTGCTTCGACGCCCGCGGCGGCAATCTGCTGTGGGCGCGCGACGTATCGTCCAGTCGCGGGCTGGCGGTCGATGAGCGCAATGTGTACGTCACCGGCGACGATGGCAGTCTGTGGGCGTTCGACCGCAGCACCGGCCGCAATATCTGGAAGCTGGATGATCTGAAGTATCGCAACGTGTCGGGTCCAGCCATGCTGGGCCGCTACGTGCTGGTGACGGATGGCGAAGGATATGCCCATCTGGTCGCCGCTGACAGCGGCCGCATCGTGGGCCGCACCAAGGTCGGGACCGAGCGCCTGACCGGACAACCGGTATCGTTGGGCGATACGGCGCTGGTATTGGGCCGTAACGGTCGCCTGGCGATGCTGTCACTGGAATAAAGCAGTCTTTTGATGAAACCAACCGTAGCTCTGGTCGGCCGCCCCAACGTCGGCAAATCGACCCTCTTCAACCGCCTGACCCGCAGCCGGGATGCCTTGGTGGCGGATCAGCCGGGTCTGACCCGCGATCGCCATTACGGTCATGGCCGTGTCGGTGAGAAGCCGTATCTGGTGGTCGACACCGGCGGCTTCGAACCGGTCGTGGACGAAGGCATCCTGTTCGAAATGGCACGCCAGACCCTGCAGGCGGTCGACGAGGCCGATGCCATCGTGTTTCTGGTCGACGGCCGCACCGGCATCACGCCGCAGGACAAGATCATTGCCAACCGCCTGCGCCAGAACGACCGTCCGGTATTCCTGGTGGTCAACAAGGCCGAGGGTATCAGCCAGTCGATCGCGGGAGCCGAATTCCACGAACTGGCTTTGGGCGAGCCCCTGGCGATCTCGGCAGCGCATGGCGACGGCGTACGCGAACTGATGGAGATGGTGCTCGACCCGTTCCCGGCCGCCACCGACGAGAAGGAGGCGCGGCATCCCAAGTTCGCCGTGATCGGCCGCCCCAACGTCGGCAAGTCGACGCTGGTGAACGCCATCCTGGGCGAGGAGCGGGTGATCGCGTTCGACCAGGCCGGGACCACGCGCGACAGCATCTACATCGATTTCGAGCGCGACGACCATACCTACACCATCATCGATACCGCCGGGGTGCGCCGGCGCGGCAAGGTCAACGAGGCCATCGAGAAGTTCTCGGTGATCAAGACCATGAAGGCCATCGAGGATGCCAACGTGGCGGTGCTGGTGCTGGATGCCCAGCTCGACATCTCTGAGCAGGACGCTACTATCGCCGGTTTTGCGCTGGAGGCAGGACGGGCGCTGGTGGTGGCGGTCAACAAGTGGGACAACATCGACGGCGAGCAGAGGGAGCTGGTCAAGCGCGAGATTGCGCGCAAGCTGGGTTTCCTCGACTTTGCCAAGTTCCATTACATCTCGGCCATCGAAGGGCGCGGCATCGCCGACCTGTTCAAGTCCATCGACGAAGCCTACCGTGCCGCCATGGTGAAGCTGGCTACACCCAAGCTGACCCGTGTGTTGCAGGTGGCGGTAGAGCGTCAGGCTCCGCCGCGGGTGGGTCAGGTGCGACCGAAAATGCGTTATGCTCACCAAGGGGGCATGAATCCGCCGATTATCGTGATTCACGGCAACGCGCTGGAGAAGGTTCCGGACAGTTATACGCGTTACCTGGAACATACGTATCGCAAAGTGTTCAAATTGCAAGGAACACCGTTGCGGGTGCAGTACAAGTCGGCCGAAAACCCCTTCGACAGCGAGAAGGAGAGCAAGGGCGGCAAGCCCGGCAAACTGGTGACGCTGGGCAAGAAGGGCAAGCTGCGCAACAAGCCTTGAAACACGTCGCTGGCCGTGCGGGACTGGGTCTCGCCGTGCCGGCCGTGGTGTGGCCGGGAGTCATCCTGCATGAAGCGTGTCTAATGGTTTCCGGGCTACGGCGATGTTCAAACCGCCGTGGTTCACCTGTCTGTTGAAACTGGTTCGTAGTACGTCCGCCGCTTTTCTGCTAGAAAGATAGCTGGTTCTAGTGGTCGGGCTGATACAAGATTTTCAATACAACAATCATCGATTCGGAGAAAACGAATGAGCTCTAAAGGGCAAATGTTACAAGACCCGTTCCTGAACACCCTGCGCAAGGAACATGTGCCGGTGTCCATTTATCTGGTTAACGGTATCAAACTGCAAGGCCAGGTCGAGTCTTTTGACCAGTATGTGGTCCTCTTGAAGAACACGGTAACCCAGATGGTTTACAAGCATGCCATCTCCACCGTGGTGCCGGCCCGCCCGGTATCCATCCCGCACGAGCAGCCTGCTGGCCAGAAGTCCGAGCAGCAAGACGCTTGATTGTTTACGCAAACCCCGAAAGGTTGGCCGGGTTCCCCATGAATGGGGACCTTCCAGCCTTTCTTTTTGTGAGTCCGGTTATCTCAGGTGTTTGACCGTCCCGATTTAGGTGATCAGGCCATCATCGTCTGCCTGGATTTCGGCGACCCCGATTTCCAGGAAAACGTCGATGAGTGCGTCGATCTCGTCAAGAGTGCTGGCGTCGAAGTCATGGGCCTGGTCCATGGCAAGCGCCAGCGTCCCGATGCGGCCCTTTTTGCCGGCAAGGGCAAGGTCGAGGAAATCGCGGCGCTGGTGCGCGCGACTTCGGCCAACGTGGTGATCTTCAACCATCAGCTCTCGCCCGGTCAGGAGCGCAACATCGAGCGTGTGCTGCAATGCCGGGTGATCGACCGCTCCAGTCTGATTCTGGACATCTTTGCCCAGCGCGCGCGCAGCCATGAGGGCAAACTGCAGGTCGAACTGGCGCAATTGTCGCATCTGGCGACACGACTGGTGCGCGGCTGGACCCACCTGGAGCGGCAGAAGGGCGGTATCGGCCTGCGTGGCCCGGGTGAAACCCAGCTGGAAACCGACCGCCGCTTGCTCGGCAACCGCGTGAAGATGCTGAAGACGCGCCTGGAGCAGGTACAGACGCAACGCAAGACGCAGCGCCGCGGGCGTCTTCGCAACGGTATCGCCTCGGTGTCCATCGTCGGCTATACCAACGCCGGCAAGTCCACGCTGTTCAACGCGCTGACCAAGGCCAAGAGCTACGCCGCCGACCAGCTGTTTGCGACGCTGGACACCACCAGCCGCAAGCTTTACCTGAACGAACAGGCCTCGATCGTGGTGTCCGACACGGTGGGCTTCATCCGCGATCTGCCGCATACGCTGGTGGCCGCTTTCCGTGCCACGCTGGAAGAAACCGTGCAGGCCGATCTGCTGCTGCACGTGGTCGATTCGGCCAACCCGATGCGCGACATGCAGATCGAAGAGGTCAACCGCGTACTGGAGGAAATCGGCGCCGACGAGATTCCGCAGCTGATCGTCTGGAACAAGACCGACCTGCGCGGACTGGAGCCGCTCATCGAGCGCGACGCCGACAACCTGCCGCAGGCGGTGCGGGTCTCGGCGCTGACCGGGGACGGCCTGGAACTCCTGCGCGAGGCTCTTGCTGAACGGGTGCAGCAGCTTGCTGCCCCTCACCCTAGCGAAGATAGAAACAATAATGTCGCAGCATGATCCCAAGTGGGGACGGCGTCCGAACGACGGACCGCCGGACCTTGACGAACTGTTCCGCAAACTCAACCAGAAACTGGCCCGCCTGCTGGGAGCCAAACCATCCGGCAAGGCACCGGAGCCGCGTGTTGCGTTCAAAGGGGGCGTCGGCGCTGCCCTGGGCGTGGTGGTGGCACTGTGGTTGGCCAGTGGCTTTTACGTGGTGGATGCGCGAGAAGAAGGTGTGGTGCTGCGTCTGGGGCGTTATCACCACACGACTGAGGCGGGCCTGCAGTGGCACCTGCCGTATCCGTTCGAGAAGGTGGAGATCGTCAATCTGACCGAGGTGCGCAGTATCGAGGTGGGCTATCGCAGCAGCGCCAAGAACCGGGTGCCGGAAGAGTCGCTGATGCTGACCGAGGACCAGAACATCATCGATGTGCAGCTCTCGGTGCAGTACGACGTGCGCGACGCCAGGGCGTTCCTGTTCAACAATGCCACTGGCGATCGCGACGCCAAGGACATCGTCAAGCAGGCTGCCGAGACCGCGATCCGCGAGATCGTCGGTCGCAACAAGGTCGATTTCGTGCTGAACGAGGGGCGTGCCCAGATCGCGGCGGAAACCCAGCGACTGATCCAGAGCGTGGTCGACCGCTACGTCCTGGGCGTGCGTATCGCCAAGGTGAACATCAACGACGTGCAGCCGCCGGGAGAGGTGCAGGCGGCATTCGAGGACGCGGTCAAGGCGGGCCAGGACAAGGACAAGCTGCGCAACGAGGGGCTGGCCTACGCCAACGACGTGGTGCCCAAGGCCGAGGGTCTGGCCGCCCGTCTGACCGAGGAGGCCGAAGCCTACAAGCAGCGCGTCGTTGCGCGCGCCGAAGGCGATGCCGCCCGCTTCAAGCAGGTGTTGCCCGAGTACAACAAGGCGCCCAAGGTCATGCGCGACCGGCTCTACTTCGACATGATGCAGCAGATCATGACCAGCAGCAGCAAGGTGCTGGTGGACCAGAAGGGGGGCAGCAATCTGCTCTATCTGCCGCTCGACAAGCTGATCCAGTCGACCGGCCCGGGCAACGGCGCGGCGGCCAGCCCGGCCCCCACGGCGCCGGCCCCTTCCCGGGCCGAACCTGCTGCACCGCCCGCTGCAGCCACTCCGCCGCGGGAAGGGCGGGATGTGACCCGGGGACGTGACATGTTCGGAGCGGAGCGCTAAGCCATGGAAAGAATGGTATCTGTAGTCGTGGCGATCGGCGGCCTGCTGTTGCTGGCCAGCCTGTCGCTGTTTACCGTTGACCAGCGCCAGTTCGCCCTGCTGTTCCAGTTTGGCGAAGTGGTCAAGATCGTTACGCAGCCGGGCATCCACTTCAAGGTGCCGCTGATGCAGGATGTGCGCTATTTCGACCGTCGGGTGCAGACCATCGACGCCGAGACGCCGGAACTGTTCAACACGCGCGAGAAGAAGAACGTGCTGGTCGACAGTTTCGTGAAGTGGCGCGTGATCAACGTCGAACAGTTCTACAAGAGCGTCGGCGGCAACGAGGCGGCGGCCGTGGCGCGTCTGCGACAGACCATCAACGACGGCCTGCGCGCCGAATTCGGCCAGAAGACCGTTGCAGACGTCATTTCTGGCCAGCGCGACCAAGTCATGGAGGTTGTTCGCAAGCGTGCCGACGCGGATGCGCGTAAAATCGGCGTAGAAATTCTCGATGTGCGCTTAAAGCGCGTCGATTTTCCGGATAAAATCAGCAGTTCGGTCTACGATCGCATGCAGTCCGAGCGCCGCACCGTGGCGAGCCAGCTGCGAAGCGAGGGCGCCGCCGAGGCCGAGCGCATCCGTGCCGAAGCCGACCGTAAGCGCGAGGTGACCTTGGCGGAAGCCTATAACAAGGCGCAGCAGGTCAAGGGCGAGGGTGATGCCAAGGCGGCGGCGATCTATGCCGAAGCTTATGGCAAGAACCCCGAGTTCTACGCCTTCTGGCGCAGCATGGACGCCTACAAGGAGTCGTTCAGGAACAAGAGCGACGTGCTGGTGCTGGAGCCATCCAGCGAGTTCTTCCGTTACCTGAAGAACCCGCAGGCGGCAGGCAAGGCCAAATAACAATCTGATGATAATCGTGACCGGCCGAGACGTTTTCGGCCGGTTTGCTGACGGCAAGGCGGGGCAACCACCCCCGCCTTTTATTCTGTACTGAGTACTTATGCGTAACTGGCTGCTCCCCGAACATATTGCAGATATCCTGCCCGCCACCGCTCGCCAGGTCGAATCGGCCAAGGCTGCCATGCTGGAGCTGTTCCGCACGGCCGGCTACGAGCTGGTGTTGCCGCCGCTGATCGAATACGCCGATGCCCTGGTGTCGGAAGGCGATAGCGCGCTGGATATCAAGACCTTCAAGCTGGACGATCACCTGTCCGGCCGCCAGCTCGGCCTGCGCGCCGACATTACCCCGCAGGTGGCGCGTATCGATGCCCATCTGCTGTCCAACCGCACCGGCGTGACCCGGCTGTGCTATGCGGGCAGCGTGGTGCACGCTCGCCCCAGCGGCCTGATGAGTTCGCGCGAGCCGCTGCAGGTCGGGGCCGAGCTGTACGGCTACGCCGGCATCGAGGCCGACCTCGAGATCATCGAGCTGATGCTGGCGACGCTGCGCCAGGTCGGGGTCGACAAGCTGCGGCTGGATGTCGGCCACATCGCCATTTTCCGCGGCCTGGCCGCGGCGGCGGGCCTGGCTGCCGAAGACACCCGCGAGCTGTTCGGCGCCTTGCAGTCCAAGGACATCGCCACGGTGCGCGAGTTGGTGGCCGACGTGGCCGAGCCGTACAAGAGCGCCTTCCTCGCCTTGCCGGAGCTGTATGGCCCGCGCCAGGTGCTCGACAAGGCCCGCACCCGGCTGCCGTCGCTGCCGGAGGTGGAGCTGGGGCTGATGCAGCTCACCGCGATCGCCAATGCGCTGGACGGGCAGGTGGAGCTGAGCTTCGACCTGGCCGAGCTGCGCGGCGATTTCTACCACACCGGCCTGATGTTTGCCGCCTACGCGCCCGGCTGGTCCGAGGCGCTGGCGCGTGGCGGACGTTACGACAACGTCGGCCGCAAGTTCGGCCGGGCACGCCCGGCGACCGGCTTCAGTCTCGACCTGCGCGACCTGGTGCGCATCCTGCCCGAGCGCGACGCCGCGCAGGGCATCCGCGTGCAGGCGCGCGACCTGGCCGCCGCGCGTGACGCCGTGGCCGCGCTGCGTGCCGGTGGCGAGCGGGTCATCATCGATTACCTGGGTGAATCGGCCGTGGCGCTGGATTGCGACCGCGAGCTGGTCTTGGCCGCCGATGGCTGGCAGGTGGTTCCGTTTAACTGAGTTTTAGTGTTTGACAGAGAAGAGGTTCTTTCCAATGTCCAAGAACGTTGTCGTGATCGGTACCCAGTGGGGTGACGAAGGCAAGGGCAAGATCGTTGACTGGTTGACCGATCACGCCCGTGGCGTGGTGCGTTTCCAAGGCGGTCACAACGCCGGCCACACCCTGGTGGTGGGCGGCAAGAAGACCGTGCTGCGCCTGATCCCGTCCGGCATCCTGCGCGAAGGCGTGGACTGCTTCATCGGCAATGGCGTGGTGCTGTCGCCGGAGGCGCTGCTGAAGGAGATCGACGAGCTGGAAAGCGCCGGCGTCGACGTGGCCTCGCGCCTGAAGATCGCCGAGAACTGCACGCTGATCATGCCGTACCACGTGGCGCTGGACCAGGCGCGCGAAGCGGCCAAGGGCGCCAGCAAGATCGGCACCACCGGTCGCGGTATCGGCCCGGCCTACGAAGACAAGGTGGCGCGCCGCGCGCTGCGCGTGATCGACCTGTTCGATGCCGAGCTCTTCGCCGCCAAGCTGAAGGAAAACCTCGACTACTACAACTTCCAGCTGACCCAGTACTTCAAGGCCGAGCCGGTGGACTTCACGTCCACGCTGGAAACCACCATGCTGCTGGCCGAGCGCATCAAGCCGATGGTGGCCGACGTGTCGCGCACGCTGTACGACCTGAACAAGGCCGACGTGCCGCTGCTGTTCGAAGGCGCCCAGGGCACGCTGCTCGACATCGACCACGGCACCTACCCGTTCGTGACCTCGTCCAACTGCGTGGCCGGTGCGGCCGCTCCGGGTGCCGGCGTGGCGCCGCAGATGCTCAACTACGTGCTGGGCATCGTCAAGGGCTACACCACCCGCGTCGGTTCCGGCCCGTTCCCGACCGAGCAGGAAAACGACATCGGTGCCTTCCTGGCCAAGCGTGGCAACGAGTTCGGTTCGGTGACCGGCCGTCCGCGTCGCTGCGGCTGGTTCGATGCCGCTGCGCTGAAGCGCTCGATCCAGATCAACGGCGTGTCCGGTCTGTGCGTGACCAAGCTCGACGTGATGGACGGCCTGGAAGAGATTCTGCTGTGCGTCGGTTACAAGATCGACGGCAAGGAAGTGGATATCCTGCCGTTCGGCTCGGAAGCCGTGGCCAAGTGCGAGCCGATCTACGAAACCATGCCGGGCTGGAGCGACTCCACCTTCGGTGTGAAGAAGTGGGAAGACCTGCCGGAGAACGCGCGTGCCTACCTGACCCGCATCGCCGAAATCTGCGAAGCGCCGGTCGACATCATCTCCACCGGCCCGGACCGCGAAGAGACCATCGTGATGCGTCACCCGTTCGGTCTGTAAGACTGTTGCGAGGTTGGCCGAAGAACGGCCCTCATGAGGGCCGTTCTTGAGATTGTGGACAAACCCCTTTTGCGAAGCGGAAGGGGTTTGTCGTGTAAACAGGAAGGCGGCGGATTGAATCACTGATTAGGCGCGGCCCGGCTTTGCCGGGTCCGGCAGAATCTGAACAAGGTGCTTTGTCAGCCGCCTGAACGGACCCCATGGGGTCCGTTTTTTTTATCCCTGTGTCGCCTTCCGCAGCGGTGTTCGTCCCGTTTTTTTTCTGGTCCGGTTCTTGTCGTTCTTGGCTGTGGCGGTATACGGCTAAATCGGGTGGCGGCAGTGGGCGTGGCACTTTCTGTCAAATGAGTAAGGGCTATCCAACGTCATTTCTTTAAAAATGATTTAAATCACAATTCATTCATAGAAAAAAATCAGGGCGGAATCTATAACAAGATCAATGTGGTATCTGTCGTTAGTGTAGTAATGAATTGTGAAAACTTGGAGTGCCAGCAGCGAGGGGCGCTGAAAGATGCCCCAGGCTCCAGGATGGTCGGAAGGAGCGAGGGCGTGGAGGCAGAGCGGTTGTCCTGTGTCATGAAACAACGCCTGGAGCGGGGTTTTACCTTGCTGGAGCTGCTGGTGGTGATGGTGATCATCGGCCTGCTGGCGGGCTATGTCGCCCCGCGTTATTTCGCCCAGGTGGGCAAGGCGGAGGTCAAGACGGCGCGTGCACAGATCGATGCGCTGGAGAAGGCCCTCGACCAATACCGTCTCGACACGGGCCATTACCCTTCTACCGAGCAGGGCCTGAATGCGCTCTATGTCAGGCCCGCCGACGAGGCCAGATGGGAGGGGCCGTACTTGAAGAAGGGGGTTCCGATGGACCCGTGGGGCACCGCCTATCAGTACCGCAAGCCGGGTGAGCACGGTGAATACGACCTATTCAGCTACGGCAAGGACGGGCAAGCCGGTGGCAGCGGCGAGGATGCTGACATCGGCAACTGGTAGGACGACAGCTCATGCGCTTCGAGATAAAAGCGGTCAAGAACAGTGGCGAGGTTACCTTGCTGGCGCTGGAGGCCCTCAACGACGGCGAGGCCGTCAACCAGGTCAAGAGCCAGGGCTACACGGTGCTGGCGATCAAGCAGAAGTCGTCGTCTCTCGCCCTGCCGACCCTGAAACATAGCCGCTTCCAATTGTTGCTGTTTACCCAGGAGCTGTTGTCGCTGCTGGAGGCCGGGCTGGCGCTGGTCGAGGCGATCGAAGCGCTCAACGAGAAGGAGCCGCGACCGGAGTCGCGCCGGGTGCTGGAGCGTCTGATCCAGCGCCTGTACGAAGGCCAGACCTTGTCGGTGGCGTTGCAGCAGTTCCCCGATATCTTTCCGCCGCTCTATCTGGCCACGGTACGCGCCAGTGAAAAGACCGGCGATCTGGAAGACGCACTGGGGCGTTACGTGGCGTATCAGACGCAGGCCGACGTGGTGCGCAAGAAAATGATCAACGCGTCCATCTACCCCGCCATGCTGGTCACCGTCGGCGGGCTGGTGCTGGTGTTCCTGCTGTCCTACGTGGTGCCGCGCTTCGCCCACGTTTACGAGGCGATGGGCACCGAATTGCCGCTGTTCTCGCGTCTTCTGCTGGCCTGGGGGCGACTGATCGAAGCCCACGCCGTCACCCTGTTGCTGGCCCTGCTCGCCGTGCTGGGAGGGAGCGTGTACCTGTTCTCTCTGGCGGGGGTGAAGCGCTGGATCGGCACCCGGCTGTGGAAGATTCCCGCCATCGGCCAGCGCATGCGAATTTACCAACTGGCCCGCTTCTACCGCATGCTGGGTATGCTGCTGACCGGCGGCACCCCGGTGGTACAGGCGCTGGGGATGGTGTCCGGCTTGCTGCAGGCCTCTCTGCGCGAACAGCTGCTGCAGGCGGCGCGCGATATCCGCGAGGGACGCTCGATTTCCCGCGCCATGAGCAGCAACGGCCTGACCACCTCGGTGGCCTTGCGCATGCTGCGGGTGGGCGAACGTACCGGTCAGATGGGCGGCATGATGGAGCGCATCGCCAGTTTCTACGAAGAGGAGATGGCCCAGGCGGTGGAGCGCTTCACGCGCCTGTTCGAGCCGGTACTGATGGCCTTTATCGGGCTGGTGATCGGCGGTGTCGTCATCCTGATGTACCTGCCGGTCTTCGAGCTGGCCGGGAGTATCCAATGAGCAGCGATCTATCCCCCCTGCCGGAGGCGCCGGCCCGCTTCACGCCCGAGCAACTGCAGCAGGCCCGCGAGGAAGCGCGCCGTCGCGAGCGCCCCGCGCTGGACGTGCTGGAAGAGCACTCTGGCCTGACCCACGAACACTTCGTCCAGAGTCTGGCCGAGACCTTCCATTATCCGGCGCTGACCATGGCCGATCTCGATGCGCTGCATCCGGCGTTCGACGTCATTCCCTACGCCGAGGCTGTGCGTCACGAGTGCCTGGCGTGCCGCGACGGCGAGGAGGAACTGCTGGTGCTGTTCGCCGACCCGCTCAACGCCGATCTGCAGGCCTGGGCCGACCACGTGGTCGGTCGTCCCGCACGCTGGTGCCTGGTGCACCGGACCGACCTGAGCGCCTTCCTGACGCGCCAGGAGGCATCGTGGCGAGCGGTGGACGTGCTGCTGGCCGGCGAGGCCGACCAGGCTGCCGCGACCTCCCTGGTGGAGGACATTTCCTACAAGTCGATCAGTGAAGACACCAGCCAGGTCGTCAAGCTGGTGCACTCCATCATCTACGACGCCCTGAAGGTGGGGGCCAGCGATATCCACCTCGAGAGCGACGGCGCGGGGCTGGTGATGAAGTACCGCATCGACGGCGTGCTGGACGCCGTCGGCAGCCTGAACGGCATTGATCTGGCCGAGCAGGTGGTGTCGCGCGTCAAGGTGATGTCGGATCTCGATATCGCCGAGCGGCGCGTGCCGCAGGACGGCCGCTTCAAGATCGCCATCCAGGGACGCGAGGTGGATTTTCGCGTCTCGATCATGCCCAGCATCTTCGGCGAGGACGCCGTGCTGCGCATCCTGGACCGGCGCGCTCTGACCACTCAGCTGCAAGGGCTGCGGCTCGACAGCCTGGGCTTCGATACTGCGTCGATAGAGGAAGTCCGCCGCTACATCCAGGACCCTTACGGCATGGTGCTGGTGACCGGGCCGACCGGGAGCGGCAAGACCACCACGCTGTACGCGGCGGTGACCGAAATCAACACCGGGCACGACAAGATCGTCACCATCGAGGACCCGGTCGAGTACCAGCTGTCGGGGGTGCTGCAGATCCAGGTCAACGAGAAGAAGGGGCTGACCTTTGCCCGTGGCCTGCGTTCCATCCTGCGGCACGATCCGGACAAGATTCTGGTGGGCGAAATCCGCGATACCGAGACCGCGCAGATCGCGGTGCAGGCGGCGCTGACCGGCCACTTGGTGTTCACCACGGTGCACGCCAACAACGTGTTCGACGTCATCGGGCGCTTCGTCCATATGGGGGTCGATCCCTACAGCTTCGTCTCGGCGCTGAACTGCATCTTCGCCCAGCGCCTGGTGCGGCTGAACTGCCCGTACTGTTCCCAGGCTGACCAACCCGACGCCCAACTGGTGGCGGTTTCTGGCCTGTCGCCCGAGCAGGCGGCGGCGATCGAGTTCCGCCGCGGCCGCGGTTGCGGCCACTGCCGCGGCTCCGGCTACAAGGGCCGCAAGGCGATCGGCGAGATGCTGCGCCTGACCGACGAGATCCGCGAGCTGATCGTGGCGCGCGAGCCGATACGGCACATCAAGGAAGCGGCGCGTCGCAACGGGACGCGCTTTCTGCGTCAGGCCGCGGTCGAGCTGGTGAAGCGCGGGGAAACCACTTTACAGGAAATCAACCGTGTCACTTTCGTTGAATGACCGGGTCAAGATGGCGCTGTGTCCGGACCGGGTGATCCTGATGCGTTTTTCCCATGGCCTGCATCCGCACCTGCTCGCCAAGTGCATCGTGCCCTGTCCCGAGGTGGAGGCCGCGTCGGGCTGGCCCGCCGCGGTCGCGGTGCTGCGCGAGGCGCTGAAGGCGCCGGAGTGGCAGAAGGCGGCGACGACGCTGGTGATCTCCAACCATTTCGTGCGTTATCTGCTGATCCCCTGGAACGACCAGCTGAGTTCGGACGAAGAGTGGCTGGCGATGGTGCGGCATTGTTTTCGCCAGGTCTACGGCGACGCGGCGGAGCGCTGGGAGTGCCGCTGGAGCGGCGGGGGCTTCGGCATGCCGCTGATCGCCAGCGCCATCGATCCGGAGCTGCTGCTGGCCTTGCACCAGGTGGCGCAGGAGACCGGGGTGAAGCTGGACTCGGTGCAGCCCTACCTGATGGCCGCCTTCAATCACTGGCGTCGCCGCATGGTCAGCGACAACGGCTGCTTCCTGCTGACCGAACCGGGGCGCATCGGGCTGGCCTGCTTCCACGATGGCCAGTGGGGCGGGCTGGTGTTCGAGCCGCTGCCGCCGAGCGACACCGCCGCCGTGCTCCCCGAACTGCTGCAGCGCATGCTGCTGCGCCTCGAGATGGGGGAGGCGCCCCATGACATCTTCGCCTTCGCCGCCGAGGTACCGGAGTCGGCGTGGCGGCAGACGGACGGGCCGACCATCCGGCTGCTGCCGCTGGAACCCTTGCCCGGATTGCCGCCGGAGGCCGGCGCCGAGTACGCCATGGCGCTGATGGGAGAGTGAACATGCTCACGATCGAGCTGGACTATGTGCGCAAGCAGGAAAAACTCGCCGGCAAGGCGCTGCTGATGGTGCTGGCGGCGCTGCTGGTGCTGCTGCTGAGCGCCTGGTATTACCTCACCGTGTCGCACGAGGTGGAGCGCAGGGCACAGCGGGTGGCCGACAACCGGCATACCCTGCAGCGGCTGCAGCCGGCGCGCGAGCGCCCGCGCGACAAGAGCCTCGATCAGGCGATCAACCAGGCCAACGCGGTCTGGCAGAGCCTGAACCAGCCCTGGCCGGCGTTGTTTTCCGCGCTGGAGCAGAGCAAGACCGACGATGTGGCGCTGCTGGCGGTCGAGCCCGATCCGCTCAAGCACAGCGTGCGCATTACCGCCGAGGTGAAGAAGCGCGAGGCGATGCTGAGCTACATCGAACGGCTGGAGCAGCAGCCGGGGCTGGGCAGCGTGGAGCTGCTGGAGCATCACATCAATCAGCAGGACAACGAGAAGCCGTTTCGCTTCTCGGTGCTGGCTGCGTGGAAGCCCGAACCATGAACACCTTGCTGCCACGCCTGCGTTACGCCCTGCGGCAGCTGGGCTGGCCGGGAGCGGTATTGCTGGCCGCCTTGCTGGGGGCGGGGCTGTTCCACCTCACTGTGACGCTGCCGCTGCAGCAACGCGAGGCGGCCTTGCTGCAGCAAGGCCGGGAGCAGGAGCGCGAGATCGCCCGGCTGCGCCAGGCGGCGGCCAAGCCCGAGCCCGCCCCGGAGCTGCGCCTGGCGCGCTTCTACCAGTCGTTCCCGCCGCGCGAGAGTGCTCCCGTCTGGCTGGAGAAGATCTATGCCGCCGCCGAGGCGCAGTCGCTGGTGTTGCCCAAGGGCGAGTACAAGATATCCCCGGACAAGAGCGGCCGCTTGTGGCGCTACGAGATCAGCCTGCCGGTGAGCGGTTCGTATACCCGCTTGCGGGCTTTCCTGGCCCAGGTGCTGCGGGACAACCCGGCGGCGGTGCTGGCCGATCTGCGTCTCAGACGCGAGAACATCGGCCAGGAGCAGCTGGACGCCACGGTCCGCCTGGTGGTGCTGCTACGGGGGGCATGAGCATGCTGTCGCAACGACAACGCTGGGCATTGCTGGGCGGAGCGCTGGCGCTCTCCCTGCTGCTGGCCGTATGGCCGGATGGCGGCGACAAGGGCTCCCGCGCCGTGGTCGAGGTCGAGCCGCGCCGCCATGCCAGCGCCAAGCCGCAGGAGCAGGCGCCGGTGCTGCTGGCCATGAGCATCGACACGCTGCAGCGCGGCGCGAGCGGGGAGGGCGAGGACAAGGAGGTGAAGAATATCTTTGCCCACCAGAGCTGGTTCGTGCCGCCGCCGCCGCCCAAACCGGCGCCGCCCGCGCCACCGCCCTTGCCGTTCAGCTATCTGGGCAAGGTGATCGACGGCAATCAGGTCACGGTGTTCGTGACGCAGGGGGATCGTAACCTGGCGCTGAAAACGGGGGACGTCGTCGACGGGGTTTACCGGGTGGACACCATCGCGCCACCGATGATGACGTTCACTTTCCTGCCGCTGAGCATGCAGCAATCCCTGGAAATAGGGGGAGCAAATTGAAACGCTTACTCTTTCTCATGCTGGTCGCCCTGTCTGTCCTGGCGGGGTGTGCCAGCAACAAGTCCTTCGTCGAAGGCAAGCGGATGTTGGCCGAAGGCAAGGTGGAAGAAGGTTTCGCCCAGCTGGAGCAGGCGGTCAAGGAATCCCCCACCAACGCCGAATACAAGGCCTACCTGTTCAGCCAGCGCGAGCGTACCGTCAATCAGTGGCTGGCGCAGGCCGTGACGGCGCAGCTGAACGGCAACTTCGACGAGGCCGAGGCCGGCTATCGCCGCATCCTCAAGATCGACCCGTATAACCAGCGCGCCAACGCCGGACTGGACAGCCTGGCCATGGACCGTCGCCACAGCAAGCTGCTGGACGATGCCCGGGCCTTGCAGCAGAAGGGGGCGGTGGATCAGGCCATGGCGCTGGTGGGGCAGGTGCTGGCCGACAATCCGCGCCACCGCGAGGCCCGGATACTGCAGCGCAAGCTCAACGAGGCGAAGCCGCATGACGCGCTGGCCAGTCCGCAGCTCAAGTCGGCGTTGTCGCGGCCGATCACGCTGGAGTTCCGCGATGCGGCGCTGAAGGCGGTGTTTGAGGTGATTTCGCGCACCTCCGGCATCAATTTCGTGTTCGACAAGGACGTGCGGCCCGATCTCAAGGCTACCATCTTCGTGCGCAACAGCACCATCGAGGACGCCATCCAGCTGCTCTTGGTGACCAACCAGCTCGACCGGCGCGTCCTCAACGACAACACCATCATGGTGTACCCCAACAATCCGGCGAAGCAGAAGGATTACCAGGAGCTGGTGATCAAGAATTTCTATCTCGCCAACGCCGAAGCCAAGGACACCGCCAACCTGATCCGCGCCCTGCTCAAGACGCGCGACGTGTTCGTCGACGACAAGCGCAACCTGGTGGTGATGCGCGACACGCCGGAGGCGGTCAAGGTAGCCGAACGGCTGATCGCCTCGCAGGATCTGGCCGAGCCGGAGGCGATCCTGGATGTCGAGGTGGTCGAGGTCAACCGGGCGCGTCTGCAGAGCCTGGGGATCGATTGGCCGAGCCAGGTGGGGTATGGCCTGTTGACCGGCGGCACCAGCACGCAGACCGGGACGGTAACCAACCCGACGACCGGTGCCGTCACGCCGGTCGTCACGCCGGGGGTGGCAGCGACGGTGGCCAGCGGGGTGATCAACCTGCGCAACAATCCGCTCGGTCTGACCACGTTCATCGCCAATCCGGCCCTGGTGCTCCACTTGCAGGCCCAGGATACCGACGCCAACGTGCTGGCCAATCCGCGCATCCGCGTCAAGAACCATGAAAAGGCCAAGATCCACATCGGCGACAAGGTGCCGGTGTTCACCAGCACCGCCGTGGTCAACGCCGGTATCGCGCAGTCGGTGTCCTATCTCGATGTCGGGGTCAAACTGGAAGTGAAACCGAGCATCGGCCTGGACGACGATGTGACCATCGACGTCGGGCTGGAAGTCAGCAGCATCGTCAAGCAGGTGGACTTTGGCACCAGCACCGCCTATCAGATCGGTTCGCGCGCCGCCGATACCACGCTGCGCCTGCGCGATGGCGAGACCCAGGTACTGGCCGGGCTGATCCAGGACGAAGACCGCCGCTCCATCACCAAGATTCCGGGGCTGGGCGATCTCCCCGTGGTGGGGCGCCTGTTCTCCAGCAACAACGACACCCGTTCCAAGTCCGAAATCGTGCTGCTGATCACCCCGCATATCGTGCATAACCTGGACCTGCCCGACCGGCAGATCTCGGAGTTCCGCGCCGGCACCGAAAGCAGCATCGGCGGCATGGGGGCGGTGGTCGGCGGCGTCTCGGCACAGAGTGCTTCGGCTCCAGTGGCGCCGGCAGCGCCGGCAGCACCGGCTGAAGCTCCGGCTGCTCCGGCTCCGGCGGCCCCGAGCGCACCGACCATGGTGCCGGTACCTGGCATTGTGCCGTATCAATCGGCGCCACCCAGCCAGCCAGCGGCCCCAGCCGCCCCGGCCAAGTAAACAGGGCGGACGGAGGAGGGCGATGAGGTGACACCGTTCCAGCCGTCGCGCCGCGCTCGTCTCGGGAGCGGCGGGTTCACGCTGATCGAGATGATGGTGACGGTCGCCATCGTCGCCCTGCTGGCCAGCGTCGCCGTGCCGATGGCCGAACTCGCGGTACAGCGCGAGAAGGAGCAGGAGCTGCGTCTGGCCCTGACCCAGATTCGGGAGGCCATCGACGCCTACAAGAAGGCGGTGGACGAGGGGCGCATCCCCAAGGCGGCCGATGCGTCCGGCTACCCGCCCTCGCTGGAAATCCTGGTGGATGGGGTGCCCGACCCCAAGGATCCGGACAAGAAGAGAAAGTTCTACTTCCTGCGTCGGATTCCGCGCGACCCGATGGCCCGCGACGATGCCCTGGTCGCCGCCGCCGATACCTGGGGCAAGCGCAGTTACGCCAGCCCCGCCGACGCGCCGGAAGAGGGCGACGATGTCTACGATGTCTACTCGAAGACCGAGGCGCGCGGGCTGAACGGCATTCCCTACCGGCAGTGGTGACGCGACCGCCCACCGGTCGGGCTATGGCGTCGGGCCGGCGTGCGGAAGCGGTCGGGCGGACGACAAACTCTGCGGCGCGGCGCCAACCCTGGCTGACGCCACGCCTCGACAAGCTGGGTGCATGGTGATGAAACAGGACAAGCGATGCGGTGGGCGCCGGCGTTATCGAAGCGGTTTCACCCTGATCGAGCTGATGGTGGTGATGAGCATCATCGCCCTGCTGCTGACCATTGCCGTGCCGCGCTACCTGAGCAGCCTGGAGCGTTCCAAGGAGGCGGTGCTGCACAGCGACCTGACCACCCTGCGCGAAGCCATCGACAAGTATTACGGCGACCGCGCCAAGTATCCCGATACCCTCGACGAGCTGGTGTCCAGCAAATACCTGCGCAACCTGCCGAAGGACCCGTTCACCGACAGTCAGACGACCTGGGTGGTGGTGCCCCCGGACGATCCCTCCAAGGGCGCGGTGTACGACGTGAAGAGCGGTGCCACCGGCAAGGGGCAGGACGGCACGGCGTATAGCGAGTGGTAGCCATGGCGAGGCGAAACGGTGTGGTGCAAGGTTGGCCGAACAACGGTTCCCGGGCCAGAAGGGGGGGGACGGCCGGCCGGCTCCAGTCGGGTTTCACCTACCTGGGCGTACTGATGCTGGTCGCCATCATGGGGGCCTTGCTGGCCGCCACCGGCGAGGTCTGGTCCACCGTGATCCAGCGCCAGAAAGAGCAGCAGTTGCTGTTTGTCGGCCACCAGTTCCGCGAAGCCATCCGCCAGTATTACGAGCGCTCTCCCGGCGGGGTCAAGCGCTATCCGCGCAGCCTCGACGACCTGCTGCTGGACAAGCGGTATCCCACCACCCAGCGCTATCTGCGCAAGATTTACTTCGACCCGATGACCGGCAAACCGGAGTGGGGGTTGCTCAAGGCGCCGGACGAAGGCATCGCCGGGGTCTACAGTCTGGCGCGCGGCACCCCGATCAAGGTGGACAACTTCGCGACGCCGGATGCCGCCTTCAAAGGCGCCCAACGCTATTCCCGCTGGCAATTCAGCTATCAGCTGGTACAGCCGGGTACCGCCAACGGCAGCCAAAATACCCTTTCGACATCCGACGCGCAGGACAGCGAGGACGCCGCTGACGAGCAGACCCAGGCGCCCGCCGTGCAGTGAATTCAAGGCTTCCAGATCGTATCGCCGCGCATCGTCGCCATCGCGCCGGCTGTTCATCGGCCTAGCCCATCATCATCTTCCCTCCGGTTTCGGACAGACTGCCGGGCGTTGTAAATACCCCATAGTTTTGCCGTAATCGGCCGTGTTTTATCTTTTTTTGTTAATGACATATCCTTAATTAGAACAAAGGCATAGTGAGTCTGTTTTATCTGTTGGCAACGCCGGGAAACAGCCTCGGCGACCCCGTTTTGATGTGTATAGTGAGGGCCTGATCTATTAGAAATCAGGGAAAAATCACTGGCGATGTCCGGTTCCCGGGCATTCGCAATGACTTGACTGATAGCGTTTTGGCGCACACCAGGCTCTCTTTATAAAAACAGGAGCCAAGGCAACAAATAAGGTGTGGCCGCAGCAAGAAGCGATCGCTGCTCAGTCATTTCCTCAGGGGGGCCAAAGGGGGTCAAGTTCCTGTACAGGAAAGGGCGGGTTCGTCTTGTTCGCATTCGGGTCGGGTTGGCAGGTGAGTTTCCCAGACAATGAGAAAGGAACCTCATGTTTGGAACTGCCGCCGCACCTTGCGGCCAAAGGGGCTTGTTTACCTGTGTCATGCCGGGCTTGCTGTTGGGCCTGACTCTGCTGGCTTCTGGCCCAAGCCTTGCCCAATCAACCAAGATGGCTCCGCAAAACCAGGGCACGACCACGGCCGCGGCCGCCGTCGAGCGTGAAGGCGAGTTGGAAGTGGTGCACGTGCACAACTTCGACAAGACCACCGGCTACCGCTATTTCCTGCGCTCGGAGCAGGGCAGGGTCGAGCTGAAATTCAAGAAGCGCGGGCCGCGTCAGCTCACCGGCACCAAGGTAAAGGTCAAAGGCTCGCTCAGCGGCAACGTGCTTGCGCTGGATTCCACTGGTGGCACCAGTTATCAGGTGCTCGCCGCACCGGCCGCGCCGAATACTTTGGGTGAGCAGCGGACGGCCGTACTCCTGGTCAACTTCCAGGATAACCAGACCCAGCCTTACACGGCGGCACAAGCCAACACCACGGTGTTCGGCGATAGCAGCAACTTCATGAAGGAAAACTCCTCGCAACAGACCTGGCTGAGCGGCAACGTCTTCGGCTGGTATACCCTGCCGATCGCGCAGACCTGCAGCCCCGACAACATCGCCGCCTACGCCAATCAGGCTGCGGCGGCGGCTGGCATCGACCTGTCTCTTTATCCGCGCCGTGTCTATGTCACCCCGCGCAACACGACTTGTACCTGGTCCGGAATGGGCACCGTCGGTGGTTCGCCTTCCTCCGCTTGGCTGAATGGTGCGCTCTATCGCGGCACCGTGACCCATGAAATGGGACACAACCTCAGCCTGTGGCATGCTCACTCGTTGGAGTGTGGGGCGACGACGCTGGGCACCAGCTGCACCCGCAATGAATACGGCGACCCTTTCGATACGATGGGAAGCGGGGTCGTGCATTACAACGCCTTCCAGAAAGAACGTCTGGGCTGGCTGAACTATGGCAGCTCGCCAAAGATCACCACTATCGAGAGCAATGGAGGGACGTTCACGCTCGAGCCCTACGCGGCAGCCAGCAGCGGTACCAAGGCCTTGAAGGTGCTCAAGAGCACGGACCCGACGACTGGGCAGAAGACCTGGTTCTACGTGGAGTTCCGTCAGCCGATTGGTTTCGATAGCGACATCTCGCGTTTCCCGAGTGCCATGAATGGCGTGCTGGTGCATACCGGTACCGATGGTGACGGCGACAGCAGCAACCTGCTCGATACCACGCCGAACAGTTCAGCCACCGACGACATCAGCGATTCGCCGTTGGGCGTGGGTCAGAGCCTGACCGATAGTACCGATGGCATTACCATTGCACTGCAGTCGGTCAGCAGCAGCGGAGCCACGGTGAGCGTCAGCATGAACGGCCAGACACCTCCGTCCCCGACCTGCACCCATGCTAATCCGGGTGTGGCGTTGTCGCCGGGTCAGAGCGCCTCGGTGGCGCCGGGCTCGTCGGTCACGTACACGCTCAGTGTGACCAATACCGACTCCAGTGCCTGCAGCAGCTCGGCCTTCAACCTGGCTGCCACCGTGCCGGCGGGCTGGAGCCGTACGCTCGCCAGTTCGTCGTTGACGCTGGCCCCGGGCGCCAGTGCCAGCACCACGGTGACAGTAACGTCGTCGACGACGGCAACTGCCGGTTCGTACGGCGTCAGCACCAGCGCTGCCAACGGCACCACCAGCGGCTACACCGCGGCGGCCTCGGCCACCTATAGCGTGGCGACCAGCAGTTCGGGGACGACGACCAACAAGCCGCCGGTCGCGGTGAACGACAGCGCCAGCACCCTGAGCGGTACGGCGGTCAAGATCGCCGTGCTGGCCAACGACTCCGATCCGGAAGGCAAGCCGCTGTCGCTCAAGTCGATTACCTCGCCGTCCCGCGGCAAGGCCGTGATCAACAGCGACGGCACGGTGACCTACACGCCGAACGGGAAGTTCAAGGGGACGGACAGCTTCAGTTATACCATCAGCGATGGCGTCAACACGGCCAGTGCCAGCGTGGCGGTGCAAGTCACGAGGTAACGGCCAAGTCATCAGTCGACAGCCGGGGGCTCCTGGCTTGTCCTGTCAACAAAAAGCCCGGCTCGAAAGCCGGGCTTTTTCCATCATGCCGCCCTGATTACTGGCAGGCACTCGGTAGGTTGTTGTTGTAGTTGTCCAGACGCGTGGCCAGGCTGTTCGCCAGGCTGGCATCCGCTGCACTCAGCTTGCCGGTGTAACTGTTCCCAGTGAACTGGTACTTGGTCAAGAGATCGTTGGCTTGCTTGATGGCATCGGTGACCTTCGCACACTTGGCCGCTCCCGCCGCGTAGTTCAGTTCGGCACCCACCAGTTGCGCCGTCATGTTGAACAGCGGGTCGCTGGCTTTCTTCGTGCCGGAGAACGTGGACTTGTTGAGCAAGCTGACTGCCTTGCTGCAATCCGGCGCCGTATTCGGCGTTGCCACGCTGCCATGCAGATAGAAGCTGTCTACCTGGATGCCGGTCGGCTCGGCACTGGCCATGGTCTGGTCGAGAACCGGGGCTTGCTTGCCATTGCTTTGCTTGCAAGACGACCAGTTCTTCCAGTAGCCGATGGTCCGCGCATTGCCTCCCGGAGGCGGAGCATTGTCCAGGGTGATCTGCTTGAAATCACCCGCATTGAGAGTGAAGCCGACGCAGACGGTGCTGTTGTCGCCGCCATTGGGCGGGAAGAACGCGCCAGGCAGAGAGGCCAAGGTTGCCGTCCATCCCGGCAATACGCCTTCTTCACACAGCTGGTAGGTACCCGGGACCACCTTGTCGAAGGCGATGGTGCCGCCATTGAGCGAACTGGCCACCAGGGTTTGCAGCTTGGTGCCATCCGACGAAGCGGATGCGCCGGTACGCAGGCTGAAGGTAAAGGCCTCGCTACCCGTGATCGGAAGACCCTGGAAGGTCTTGATCACCTGGACCTGGGCGCGCTTGATGTTCTTGAAGGTGCAAGAGAACACCTTGCTCGCATCGGCCGGGTAATCCACCGTGAAGGTGCAGGTCTTGAGGGTCGTGTCACCGTTGACACTATTCAAGTCCCAATCTGCCTTGGTGGTTTCCGTGACGGTATAGCTTCCTTCCGAAAGCGAGAACGGTTGACCGCCGCCGACTTGGAACGTCACATACCCTTGTCCAGCATTGGCTACCGCCGTGACGCCAGAGCCGGTTCCCGGGCCGGTCAGGGTAAAGGTCCATGCGTAGCCATCATCACCAGATTGCTGGGTCGGGTCGGTGATCTTCTGAACCTGGGCCGTAGCCGGTCCAAACGCCCGCTTGTTGTTGAACTCCGCCGTCCCTGTGCAGGTTGGCGAGCTGTCCACCACATTAAGGTTCACCGTCCGCTGGCTACCGCTCGGATCGGCAATGACGCCGGACGTGCTGACGTTGCTGGCATTGACGAAGAGGGCTTCTTCAGTGACCAGGTAGGTGTCAGGCACTAGGCTATCCAGAACGACCGATTTCGGCGAGGCGTCACCCGGATTGAAGGTGAGTTCCTTCTCTGCCTTGTAGCTGGCGTCACCGAGGCGGGTGATGGTGAACTTGATGACATACTTTTCACCGGTGCCCAGGAACGACATGGCCTCTGCATCGATCGATTTCTTGATCGTCAGCTCAGCCGACGCGTCGGAGTTGATCGTGACATTGACCGGTCCCGAAACCTGAGCGGTGCCATCCTTCGGCGTCAGCGTCGCGGTGTCGGTCAAGGTGCCCGAGGTGATCTTCTGACCTGCCAGATGGATGGTCTTGTTGAACACCACGGAGCCGCTCGTGCTCTGCTCGCCGGAGGTCCAGCCGACCGGGCCGGTGGTCTGAGTCCCGAGAGTGTAGGCCGGATTGAAGCTACCCGATACGCTGCCGCCGAGGCTGTCAACCGAGAACTTCAGGAAGTTGCCGCTGATCGACTCGGTATCAGTGATGACAGCCGTTGCGTTGGTCGTCGTGCCGGTGCCGATGGTCGCGCTGGCCTTGGCTTCGGTGTTGCCAGGCACTGCGATGCCGGTAGCCTTGTCGATGTAGGTAGCGGTGGCGACGTCATTGAGAGAGCCATCGCTGCCGTCTTCTGCCAACAGCACCTTGGTATGCGTCAGCACCAGCAGCTCGGTGGCGGCCGGCACATCCTTGTCGCCGGAGTTAGCCGTGTCGAGCAAGTTTGCCTGCGTCGTTCCCTTGTAGATCTTGTCGGTCACGTTCACGGTAATGGTGCGCGACGCCGGGTTCTTGGCGTACACGTTGGTCGTGACGGTGACGACACCGGGTATGGCCGCCGACTTGGTCCAGGTGATGGTGATCTCGACCGGTTTCTGGTCGGAGAAGTCCTTGGAGCAGACGTTGCCGAACGATACCTTGGTCGGGTTGGCTTCCTTGGTGATGTTCCAGGTGAAGTCGGTGTCCTGCTTCGCCGACATGTCCTTGCGCAGTTCCTGCGGCAGGATTTCCTTGACCGGAATGGAAACATCGCGGCAGCCAAGCCCAGAGCAATCAACAGTGGATGCTCCGGTTGGGAGTGCGAGGTTCGAGTGAAGCGACGATCCCGGGAACAAATGCGAGCCCAGTGCAAGCCGCTCATAGTAGTCATACACACAGGTCGTATTCTTGGCCTGCGTGATGGTTACTAGGCGGAAGATGGATTGGTCAAGCCCCCCCAAGCCTGGCGTCATATTCGTCTGGGCGCCAACGGTGGGGGCCGTGCACGAACCGCTAGACAAGGAGGTGTTCAGCACGGGGACTGAAACGACGTCATAGCCGGGGGCGGTTCCGCTCAAGTTGTCGGCCACTACGGCAATGGTATAGATCTGGTTTGATGGTGCCGAATTGCCCGCTGCCGCTGTTACACGGTGGGGAACCAGGTCCAGCTCATTCCAGCCCTTGCCAAGGTTGCCCGTGGTATAGGCCGCATCAGGGCAAACAAAAGGGCCTCCGACCGGGAAGGTGATCGACCCGTCATTGCGGCAGCCTTCCAGTGTGAAATTGACATGACTCGGATCGGTAGCAAACGCAGGGCTTGCGCCGAGAACTAGAAGCAAGGTGGTGAGTAGTAATCGGAAAAATGTTAGTAAAGGTCGTTTGTCGCCGCCCGGCGTCATCGCCGTGGCGGATGAGTGCGTTCTGGGAGCTTTCCGGCGTCTCCCGAAACAATTGGAGTCCATTTCCATACCTCCTCTGATTGCTCAAAGGCGGTTCCTGCCAAGGAATCGCACGCTTGATTCCCCCACGGCCAGCGACAATATCGCCAGGATGTTTTATTGCTGTTACTTCTTATGTCCTTATTGGCTCATCCTGCACTCAGCAGGTTGTTCTGCTCAATGGACGGATCGGCATAGGCTTAATTGGCGGGCGCAAATGTGTATACCGATAGGGTTGCCTCCAGCGTAAGAGAAAGATACACAATAAATATTAGGGCATGGTTTCGAAAGATTCAACGTCATGTTTAAAATATAATGTTGGCAACTCTCGGAAATAAACATCCATATATATGAATATCCGCGCTGCTGATGGGATGTTTTTTGTTTGGAGATAATACAAAATTGCGAGCGGGGTGGCCGGCGAAAAGACGGCTGCTTGATCGCTAGTTATGTCAAAGGCAATGTCGCTCGGCAACCCTCACCCGTTTGTGCCCGGTTTTTCCGATCAACCGGGTTATCGGCATGATGAATCCTGTGCATCATTTCCCTCCTTGAACTATATCTAATTTTACTTATTCCGTATTTCCGGACAGAAAAAAGGGAAAGAGGGTCATGAAGAAACACTTATTGCTGGGCGCGGTCATTGCGATGGTATGGTTGGCAAATGGAGCCTGGGCCGATGAAAAATCAGTCAAATCGTTATTCGAACAGCGCTTTCCAGGAGCCAAGGCAGAGTCGGTAACGAAAGAGTCCCTCTCGGGGCTGTATGAGATTTTTGTGGGGGGGCAGGTGCTCTATGCCGATGAAGGGGTCAATTACGTCATACAGGGCAGCCTGGTCAACGCCAAGACCCGGCAGAACCTGACCGCCGAGCGGCTGAAGAAGCTGACAGAGATGCCCTTCGACAAACTGCCTTTCGATCAGGCCATCAAGATCGTGAAAGGCAACGGCACACGCAAGCTGGCGATCTTCGAAGACCCGGATTGCCCCTTCTGCAAACAGCTCGAGACCGAGCTGCGCAAGGTCGACGACGTGACGCTCTACGTTTTCCTCTACCCGCTGGAGCAACTGCACCCGGGCTCCACCGCCAAATCCATGAAGATATGGTGCGCGCCGGATCGCGCAAAGGCCTGGCAGGGCGCCATGCAGGGTGGCATCGTTCCTGAAGGCAAAGGGGAGTGTGACAATCCGGTCGAGAAACTGGCCGAATTCGGCCGCTCGCGCCGCATTAACGGCACCCCAACCCTGATTTTTGAAAACGGCACCCGTATCGCTGGTGCCGTTCCGGCAGAGAGGATTGAACAATTGCTGGGCGAGAACGTCGCCAAGCAATAAACCAGCCCAGATTTCCCACCCACTAGCCCCTTGGTTTCCCAAGGGGTTTTTTCTTTCGTGTCTGATGGTTTTTGTACGGCTTTTTTATTTGTATTATTTTATGTTAAATAAATATATATTGCTGCATAGATACGGCTTTGGTATTACTGATTTCGTGGATCGTGGCCAGATTGCTTGCTAGTGCTATGACTTTTTGTTCTTTTTGTGTTTTGTTCCATTCAAATGTCTTGTTTTTTCACCTTGCCGGATAGTCGATTGCCATTTGTGGCTGGCGGTGTATAGTGAGCCTGCCAATGTTAAGCAAACATAGGAAACATCCACCGCAGACGGCGCCGAAGACAAGAGCGCCTTTTCGTGGCAGGTTATTGGCTACCAAAAACAATAAATGGTTATCAAGATAATAAAAATGGCAAAACAAAAAAGGGTTTATTGTTATTGCGATAGGGGCATTTTTTTATCCTGATAGCCTTGGCGAAATGACCGGTTAGGTTGCGGTGGGGTTTCCTTTTATGAAGAAAGGAATCTCATGCTTCGCCATTCAGGGGGATTATCCGGCCAGCGCGTCGGCCTGCACAGCATCCTGATGTGTTGCTGGCTGACGCTGCTTTTTTTTGCCTCCCCCAGCTTTGCCCAATCCGCCTCCGGCTTGTCCCAAAGCCCCCAAGCTCCTTCCGCGGCGCAGTCCGTCCAACTCCAGGGTACGTTGGAAGTCCTGCACGAGGATGACTTCAAGAACAAGAAGAGCCGCACCCGCCACTTCCTGAAAACCGAATCGGGCGACCGCTACGAGCTGAAATTCAAGGGAAAGGTGCCGCCGCATCGGACCGGCACCAAGCTGCGCGTGAAGGGCGTCAAGAGCAGTAACCTCGTCTACCTCGACACCAGTGGCAGCACCAGCGGCAGTATCGAAGTGCTTGCACAGGTGGCAATGCCGAATACCCTGGGTGAGCAGAAGACGCTCGTCATCTTGGCCAACTTCCAGGACCAGCCGACCAATTACACCAACTCCTATACGGGGCAGCCCATCACGCTGTCCGGGGCAAATTCACTGATCTTCGGTTCTGGCCAGGGGACGGTGAACGGCTTCTACACCGAGAATTCCTATCAGCAGACGACCATCGTCGGAACCACCGTCGGCTGGTATACGTTACCGCTCAACAGCACCATGTCGACCTGCGATACCGCGTCGGTTGCCACCTACGCCAAGCAGGCGGCCACCGCGGCTGGGGTCGATCTGTCCTTGTACACCCGCTACGTGTATGTCACGCCCTACATTGCGGCGTGTGGTTTTGCCGGCGCATCGATGGTGGGCGGCAACGAAGCATGGATCAATGGCTTGTTTTCCGTGAACGTCATCGCTCACGAACTGGGGCATAACTTGGGCCTCGAACATTCCCATGGCCTGTATTGCTCGAATGGTTCCGTCATCGGCAATGGTGTGCTCTTTCCCATTTCGAACAATACCGCTTGCACGATGGTCCAGTACGGCGACACGTTGGATACCATGGGAGCGGCATCTCAATATAATGCCCCCCACTTCAACGCCTTCCAGAAAGAGCGGCTAGGCTGGCTGAACAACAGCGGCATGCCCCCCATCACCACTGTCACCACCAGCGGTACCTACACGATCGATCCCTACGAGCCCACGGGCACCAACCCCAAGGCGCTCAAGATTTTCAAAGGCCTCGACGCGTATGGCTACAAGACGTGGTACTACGTGGAGTTTCGCCAGGCGATCGGCTTCGACAGCGGGCCCATCAGCGGCAGTTACCCCTCCGTCAACAGTAGCAATATCCTGAGCGGTGTGGTGGTGCATGCCTATTCCGAGAACAATGGCGGCGGCAGTGGCTATCTGCTGGACATGACGCGGGCAACCATCGAATACAATGCGCAGGATCCCGCCCTGGGCGTGGGTCAGAGCTTCTCCGACCCTGCTGCTGGCGTGACCATTAGTACCGCCTGGGCAAATGGCAGCAATGCTGGGGTGACCGTGACGCTGTCGGGTAGTGGAAGCACGACTTCGACGTGCACCAGGGCCAATCCATCCGTGGTGCTGTCATCCTCGCAAAGCACCTCGGTGGCTGCCGGTACCGCTGTCACTTACACCGTGGCGGTCGCTAACAACGACAATAGCGCCTGCTCCGCGTCGGCCTTCAACCTGCAGTCGAGCCTGCCTTCCGGCTGGACCGGCACCTTGGGCAGTAGCGCGCTGACCATCAGCCCGGGCGGTACGGGCTCGACGACGCTGACGGTGACCTCCGCATCCACGGCCTTGGCGGGCTCCTACAGTATCGTGGCTACGGCGACTAATAGCACCAGCACTTCATATAGCGGCAGCGGTTCGGCAACCTATTCGGTAGGTTCCTCGACCACGACGACGACCAGTACGAAGGGGAAGGGACGCATCAAGTGATCCCAAGCAAGGATAGCTGCGTTCTGCGCGCCGCTATTCAACTCGCACCTGGCGAGCGGCTTGACTGTCGGTAAAGTAGGAAAAGACTGCCCGCGTTAAAGAAGATTGAAATAACGTCCGATGGAACAACAACAGGGCGGTACGGGTTTCCCCGTGCCGCCCTGTTGTTTTGTCATGCCGGATTCAAACTGTCGGCATCCCCATCGGCCTTACGGCGTAAACGGTACAAACGGGAAGGCGCACAACGGCTCTTTATCCGAGAGGTCGGATGCGTTATAGGCCGCATTGCCATTGTACTTCGCCCGCAAGCACAGGAACGCTGAGCCACTAAGGTCATTTGTCGAGGAGACCGCAGTGGCTGTAGCCGTCCCGTTGTTAAACGTAGTGCTTCCAACGCACTTGTATTCCACCGCTGGCGTCTCCAAGGCAGAGCAATCGGCCGTTGTGTACTTGCTGAATGTGACGCTACCCGGAACTGCACTGGTTGGATTGCTACATTGAGCATCGCCAAGAACTGCCGTCACGCTGCTGCCAACCGTGGCCGTCACCGTTGCGACGTCAACCGTGTGGACGGTGCCACCAGTGACATCCGTGTTCACTGCCGTGTTGTTAAGGATTGCCCCGGAGGCGCTGTCTTGACGGATTCGGGTGAATACCGAGCTCGCCAGCGTTGTTACTCCTAACGGTTCGCATGATGCTGAGGGAACAGGGCTCGGTAGCGGTACTGCCGGATAGAACCCGCCGCCGCCGTAGCTGGCGAAATAGGAGATATCCTGACCCGGTATGGTTGTGTACGTACCGGAATTCGCCACAGCGGTCGGATTGCCATTCGAGTCCGTGCCTCCTGCTGTCAGGTCAATTTCCGCGCTGGTAGTTGCAGGGGTGCCAGAGCAGGTTTTATTGTCCCAGCGGTAGAAGATGACTTTGCCAGTTGGCGTTCCGCCTGTCGGCGAGCCCGTTACAACGACGCTGTCATGAATCACGGTGCCGCCAACGATGTTGGTACTGCCCGTAATGTCGTTCTCGGAGCCATCCCGGATCGCCGTTTTGACCGCTGCGCTGCAATTCTCGAAATCACGGAGGGCAAAGTCCTTCAGCTGGGCGGTGATGGATTGCGAAGAGCGAGTCTTCACCAGAACGCTCGGGAAGCACGATGAGGTGAGATTCAGCGCGGTCAGGTCGATGCCCCACTCGGTGAAGGCGTTCTTTTGCAACGAAAAGATTTCATTTCCCTGGCCGTCGACGTTGACCCAAGGTCCGCCATCGATCGTGCCTCCGTTGCTGAAGGCGCATACCCGATGGACACCGTTGAGGTCGAAGTTGCAGCCAGCGGGCACGACCCCAATTAGGTCGTAGTTATCCCCGGTTGCGATCTTGCCGAGCACGGTATCCACTTGTTTGCTCTTCACGCCTTCATGACGCGCCCGAATGGACAAACCCGCGAAGTCGCCACCGTTGGTGAAGTCCATGCTGATGAGGAGGTCGCCATCCTTATTCGAACCCGTAAACTTACAAACCGTATTGGCCGGGCAGGGTGGGGTATGGTCCAGGCCGACGTTGTTCTGGAAGAACTCGAAGTCGATGTGAGAATCCCCGTTAGGCACTTCGCGTTCGGCGCCAACGTAAAGCATCCTATGTCCATTGACGATTTTTTCGTAGACATAGGCGTTGGTGATGTCATCCTTGGACGGGACGCTGGCGGTAGTCCAGGTCCACTCTGTCGGATGCTGTGAGTTGGTATCGGAACCTTGGCTGGTATAGGTGGTTTGGTCAGCGATGTTACCCGGCTGGTCCTGGATGAAACGGGCCACAACCCCGCCATACAGATTGTTGCCGGTGCTAACCGTACCATTGGGGTTGACGACGAAAAGATCAGCCCAATCGGGACCCGCCGAAGGGGTTCCACTGCTGCAGGATGTCGTGTCACCGAGAATGTTGGTCAGGCCTCCTTCGTCGCAGTTCTGGCCCGGCCCAAGTTCAAAAATGCTTTGGTCGCTAGGGTCGGCGGCAAAGGCGGGGGGCGCCGCACCCAATCCCATGACAGCCATGCAGGCAGCGAAGGCTGTCGTCAAAGCGGTTCGATTTAATTTATGAAAACACGTACCCACGATACACCTCCTTTGAAACATTCAAAGGCGGTTCCTCTCTAAAGGAATCGCACGCAGATTCCCCTTTTTTTCTACTTAATTGCCAGCAGAACTATCTATCTTCGTTATTTTTATTCGTCCACATGATCAACAAGCACGATGCGGAAGACTTCAGCACCTGCTGAATCATCGAGGTGATTCTTCAGTGCGATAACAGGAAGGCGGCTTCACATTCTCCCGGTGGCGAAACCAAATCACACGCTTAATGCTAGTATTCTCTAACAAGTAATTCAAAAAAATATTTAAAATATGAACGTGGCAACACTATGGCGGAATACTGTTCAAGCTGGCATTTTCAGGGCGGGGTACGTCGGTTAAAGCGGCTCAGGGTTGCTGTTGATTGCGAGCTAAGCCACTCATGACGCGAGGGACATAATTCAGTGTTTCCTTATACGGCGGAATGGTATTGCCATAGCGGGCGACGGCCTGCTCGCCGGCATTGTAGGCCGCCAGCGTCAGCTTAAGGTCGTTGTCGAAGCGGCTCATCAGGTCGCGCAGGTACTGCGCTCCGCCGCGAATGTTCTGCGCCGGATCGTAGGGGTCGGCCACGCCATAACGTCGTGCCGTCGCCGGCATCAGCTGCATCAGGCCGATGGCTCCCTTGGGGGAAACCACGTTCGGGTTGTAGCCCGACTCCACTGCGATGACAGCATGCAGCAGCGCGGCGTCCATGTTCAGGGTGCGGGCGGTGTCATCGATCAGACCGGCTACGCGGGCACGCAGCTGTGGATCAATGGCCGGTGCGGGTTGGGCGGGACGTTCACTTGCCGACGCCGAGCTGTCGGCAGGAGCCGGGGCCTCCTTCGGTGTCCGCATGAGCAGAGCATAACGCTTGTCCTGTGGCACGTTGCTGAAGTGCAGCGTGCCGTCGGCATCCTTGAACGCATAGATGTCGGCCCAGGCCCCGTTTGTCAGGAGGAGGACTGGTAACACGACGGCCAGGCGTGCGATCAGGCGGGGTGAGAGAGGAAAACGGGTTGTCATGGTGATCCCTCTGCCGCATCGGAGACTGATCAATAAGCTCAGTCCGGTGTGCGGCTTGTCGTTGTCAATACATGCCGGTGCGGAAACGATATCCCTTGTAATTCAATATGATGCCGTCTGGCAAGATGCTTTCCAGCTTCACCCCGGCCGCGACTTCATCGCCGGCCCTTCGCGCCCGGTCATTGATGATGGCCATTCGCTCATTGTTGTCGGCCGAAAACGAGGCACCGGCCACCGTCACGTTCTGTTCCACTTCCTTGCGTAGTTCCGCCGGCAGCTCGCCGAAATCGATGACCCGGTTGCTGCGCTTGAGGTTGGCCGAAGGAGTGGGCTCGGCTGGTGCGGGGGCCGTTGTCGCGGCGGCCGCTGCCTCCGTGACCGCGGGTTGCGTTGGAACAGGAGCCTTGCTGTGGTGCCGCTCCTCGGCGGAGGGCGTTTCACGCCGAATCTTGGCCACGGAGGGGAGCGGGGGAGGGCTTGGCTGAACGGCTGCCGGGGGCGCGATTTTCTCCTCCGCGGTCGTGGTGGGCAGAGGCGGCGTCTGGCTGGCCGGGGCCGTCCGCTCCCTGTCCTGCCGTGGCGGAACGGCGCGGCCGTCCTGACTTCCCCGCCAGGCCTGGTTTTTCGTCAAGGCCGGTGCATCGGCCTGAGGTCGTGGAGTCTCGGCCAAATGCTTTGCTGCCGGGGGGCGCAACACGAACAGGGCTCCACCAGCCAGCAGGCTTCCACCCAACAGCGCTAGCAGTGCCAGATTGGGCCAGCGCCGGTGCGGGCCGGTGGCTGCAATGGTGCCGGTCACGTGGACCGAGTTGAGGGTCGGCGCCGCGGAGCGCTGTCGTTCCTGATCGGCCTTCAGCAAAGCGTCGAGAATGTATGACATGGTAGCTACCCCTTCATCCCTGGATTTTTCGTGGTCGTGCCAAGCAGGCGCGGAGAGGTCGTATCGCTGCTGCGGGTCAGACGGATCAGCGTGTGCGGCCCGACAATGCCATCGCTCGGCAAGCCATCCGCGCGCTGAAAGCGCATGACCTGTTCCTCCAGCCGGGCATCGAACAGCGGGTTCTGGGCCGTGGCCGACAACGGTTCCAGAGGTTGGCCGAACTGATGGTTCAACCAGGACACCATCAATCCCCGGCTGCCGCGCGCCAGCGGGGCCCGGTAGTTGGGCGGCGCCTTCCATAACAGGGTGTAGCGCCCGCTCCAGAGTTGGTTCAGGGCCGATAGCGGCAGCGTGAACATCTGCGCACCGGACATCAGGACGGCCTGGCTGTCGTGCAAGGCGGAAAGCAAGAGGTAACCCGTGCCCCCATCCGGCAGACGCAGCTGCAGCACGGCCGGCCGATCGAGGCGGCGTAATTGCTCCAGGTCGCCTGACTCGCTCAGACAGTGCAACCCGAACGCCTCCGCCTGCCGGCAGGTGCTGGCTTCGTCGTCGACGGGCAAGCGGATACCCCAGCGTGCCAGCAGTGCCTGGTAAGCCTGTCTCACGCCGTCCGGGCCCGTGCTCTGTGCGAGAAAGGCCGGAGCCGATACGGCCGACGTGTCCGTGCGCATGGCGCGGGCCGAAGAGGTGGCCGGAGCGGCGTGTTTGGCGAGGGACGGTTTCAGGCCTGGGGTCGATGGAACCGCCCGGTTTTGGGCAAAGGGCTCGGCGTAATAGAACAAGGCCGTCGCGAGGGTCGTGGCACTGAGCAAGGCACCCAGGCCAATCACCAGTTTCTGCCACGACCGGGGTGCGCTCTGGCCGTATACCTCTTTGGCGGCCTGACGCACGATCTCGCGGTCGACTGCGTCCTTGCCCTGCACGTAGGCACCGAGCAGGGCGCGGTCGCACAGAATGTTCAGCTTGCGCGGTATCCCCCCGCTCAGGCGAAACAGCAGGCGGTTGAGAGAGGGGGAAAACAAGGTGCGCCGGCTCCCCGCGACATCCAGCCGATGGTGGACGTAAGCCGTAATTTCCTCCGGCTGCAGTGGGCCGAGGTGGTAGCGGGCGACGATGCGTTGCGAGAGCTGCTGCAATTCGGGCCGCGCCAGTTTGTCGCGCAGCTCGGGCTGACCCAGCAGGATGATGTGCAGCAGCTTGCGCTGGTCGGTTTCAAGGTTGGTCAGCAGCCTGATCTGCTCCAGCACGTCGCTGTCCAGGTTCTGCGCCTCATCGATGATGAGGAGGGTGGTCCGTCCCTGGGCATGGGCCGCCAGCAGATGGTCGTTGATGCCGTCGGTAAAGGCCTTGTTGCTGGTGTGATCAGGCGGGGCGGGAATGTCGAGTTCTTCGCAAATCGTCGACAGCAGCTCGAGCACGTTCAGCTTCGGGTTGAAGATGAAGGCGACGTCGCAATTGTCAGGCAATTGCTGCAGGAAGCAGCGGCAGATGGTGGTCTTGCCGGTCCCGATCTCGCCGGTCAGCAACACGAACCCGCCGTCCCCGCCAATGCCGTACATCAGATGAGCGAGCGCTTCGCGATGCCGATGGCTCATGAAGAGGAAGCGCGGGTCCGGCGCGATCGAGAAAGGCGGATCGGCCAGGCCATAATGGTTCGTGTACATGGCACTGCCTATAATGGCGTTGTACTCAATGACTTGCTTGAAAAAATTATAGTAAGCGCTTTAGGGTGTGCTAGTCGGAACGACTGTTTTTTTTGTTTGGAATAGACGCAGAGCAACAGCGGTCGCTGTGCAGTGAGTCGGCGCCAGCGCGGGGGAGGGGGTGGAAAAACAAAAAGCCGTTGAGTTGAACTCAACGGCTTTTGTCTGGTGCCCAGGAGAAGACTCGAACTTCCACAGTGTTGCCACCGCTAGGACCTGAACCTAGTGCGTCTACCAATTCCGCCACCTGGGCATAAAACTTTAAATTGTAACTACAGACCGGCTATGCTTAGCCCATCTTCAAACTATTCCGTGGTGCCCAGGAGAAGACTCGAACTTCCACAGTGTTGCCACCGCTAGGACCTGAACCTAGTGCGTCTACCAATTCCGCCACCTGGGCATCGCTTTGCTGTATCATCTGCGCCACAGCAGTGCTGCGATGAGATGCGAATTATAAGGAGCTCCCAGAAATTGTCAATGCCCTCGAAACAAAAAAAACAGAAAAACACTTCCCTGCGCTTGCAGGATCCCCATCTTGAGCGGGAAAAACTCAAGTATGACAACCCCTTACCGAGCCGGGAATTTGTCATTCAACTGCTCACCGAGCAGGGTGTGCCACTCTGGCCGGACGAGCTCGCCCAGATGCTCGACATCAAAAAGGATGAATTTCGCTACTTCGAACGTCGCCTGCAGGCCATGGAGCGTTCTGGCGAGATCATCATCAATCGCAAGGGCGCCATCTGCGTCGCCGACAAACTGGAACTGATCAAGTGCAAGGTATCGGGCCATCGCGACGGTTACGGTTTCGCCATCCCTGAAGAGGCGGGCGTCGAAGACATCTTTCTGTCCGAGCGCGAAATGCACAAGGTGCTGCATGGCGACCGGGTCATGGTCAGCATTACTGGCACCGACAAGCGTGGCCGCAACGAAGGCCGCATTGTCGAAGTGCTGGAGCGGGCGGTGCAGAAGCTGGTCGGGCGCATCTACCTGTCGCGCGGCGTGTGGCTGATGGTAGCGGAAGACAAGCGCATCAATCAGGACATCCTCATCGAACCCGGCGGCGAAGGGGGCGCACAGCATGGCCAGGTGGTGATCGTCGAAATATCGTCGCAGCCCGACAGCTATCGTCAGCCCATCGGCCGGGTGGTGGATATCCTCGGCAACTACGCTGACCCCGGCATGGAAATCGAGATCGCGCTGCGTCAGCATGATCTGCCGCACATCTTCTCGGATGCCGCGGTCGAGCAGGCCCAGGAGACGCCGAAAAAGGTTCGCAAGAGCGATCACAAGGGCCGGGAAGACCTGCGCGAGCTGCCGCTGGTCACCATCGACAGCGAATCCGCGCGCGACTTCGACGACGCCGTCTTCGCCGAGCGTGTCGGCAACGACTACCGTCTGGTGGTGGCGATCGCCGACGTCAGCCATTACGTCAAGCCGGGAGACGCGCTGGATCAAGATGCCGTGGAGCGAGGGACCTCGGTCTATTTCCCGCGCCGCGTCATTCCGATGCTGCCGGAAGCCCTGTCCAATGGCATCTGCTCGCTCAACCCCGACGTCGAGCGTCTTTGCATGGTCTGCGACATGCAGATCAGCGCCAAAGGCGAGGTCAAACAGTATCGCTTCTATCCGGCGGTGATGCAGTCGAAGGCGCGTCTCACCTATAACGCCGTGTGGGATTGGTTGCAGCATGGCTCCGATCACCCGATGTTGCCCAACCTGCAAACCTTGTACAGTCTCTTCAAGGTGTTGTTGGCCGCGAGGGAAGAGCGCGGCGCCATCGAGTTCGACAGCACCGAAACCCAAATGGTGTTCAACGAGAGCGGCAAGATCGACAAGATCGTGCCGGTGGTACGCAACGACGCCCACCGACTGATCGAAGAGTGCATGCTGGCTGCCAACGTGTGCGCGGCCGATTTCCTGCTCAAGCACGAGCATCCCTGCTTATTCCGCGTGCACGAAGGGCCGACGCCGGAAAAACTGGAAAACCTCAACACCTATCTCAAGCTGGTGGGGCTGGCGTTGGGCGGGGGCGAAACCCCGACTGCCAAGGATTACGCCAAGTTGGCCGAACAGATCCACGGCCGCCCGGATGCCCCGGTGTTGCAGACCATGCTGCTGCGCTCCATGCAGCAGGCGCTCTATAGTCCGGACAATATCGGCCACTTCGGCCTGGCCTACGACGCCTACACCCACTTCACCTCGCCGATCCGCCGTTACCCCGATCTGCTGGTGCATCGCTCCATCAAGGCGGTGCTGGCCGGACGGCACTACAAGGCGGGGAAATGGTCGCAACTGGGTGAGCACTGTTCCATGACCGAACGTCGTGCCGACGATGCCAGTCGCGACGTCGAGGCCTGGCTCAAGACCTACTACATGCGCGACAAGATCGGCGAGGTATTCACCGGGGAAATCAGTGCCGTCACCAGCTTTGGCGTGTTTGTGCTGCTCGACGGCATCTATGTAGAGGGCCTGCTGCACATCTCCGAGCTCGGCAAGGACTATTTCCACTACCGCAAGGACATCCAGGCCATCATCGGCGAGAAGAGCGGGGCGCGTTACCAGCTGGGCAGTCGACTCACCGTCAAGGTGGTACGCGCCGACCTGGAAAGCAGTCGCATCGATTTCGTGCGGGTGCCGGAGTTGGAAGCGGCTGACGAAGACAAACCCGTAGTAAAGAAAAAGCGCAAGGTCAGCTAAATGCGACCCGCCCCCGATTTCTGGGGGCGTATAACAAGGGTTGGCTTCGGCCAACCCTTTTTGTTTACGAATTGGTTTTGCTTATACATCAATGGCTTGTGGTCGATGCGCCAGTTTTTTGCGATTTTTCTGTAAAAAAGCGTTGACGGGGGTGGGGTCGGGGCGTATAGTTCGCCTCCTCAGCTGACGCCGCGACGGAAACGAGGCGGTCAGCACCGCTCTTTAACAGACAGAATAACCGATAGGTGTGAGTGCTCGGCAAAGCCGACACTTGCACTGCAAGACAGGAAGTATCTCGATATTTCTTTGATCTTGCGTGCCAAAAATTGCTATGAGATTGAACTGAAGAGTTTGATCCTGGCTCAGATTGAACGCTGGCGGCATGCTTTACACATGCAAGTCGAACGGTAACAGGGGCTTCGGCCCGCTGACGAGTGGCGAACGGGTGAG
>NZ_FXAG01000006.1 GCF_900177275.1 Pseudogulbenkiania subflava DSM 22618 | reverse complement strand
CTGAAAGGGGCGGTGGGAAAGGAGGTCTACAAGTGCGTGATGGTGTTTTGCCAGCAGTTGGGATGCGAGGTAGTGGAACTCAACGTGCAGGTAGATCATGTACACCTGTTGGTGAAGGTACCGCCGAAGCTAGCGATCTCCGAGTTGATGGGCGTCCTGAAAGGACGTACTGCCATCAGGCTCTTCAATGTTTTTCCATACATGAGAAAGAAGCCATTTTGGGGTAACCATTTCTGGGCCAAAGGATACTGCGTAGACACGGTGGGTCTGAACAGCGAGATGATTCAGAAGTACGTGAAATTCCAGGAAAAGGAAGAGCTGCATCAGCAACAGCTGCAGTTTGAGCAGGCGGGCGGGCCTTCTTTGAAGGGCCGCTAGGTATGCCCCCCTTTGGGGGGGCATAAGGCAAAACCACGTTCTACGAACGTGGTTTTTTACTTCATTGGCGCCGGGTAGCCGGATAAAAACCCAACCGTGGCGCACTTAAAAACAAAAAGGCCCCGCCATGTCTGGCTGGGCCTTCCTTTTCGACGTCTGGATTTTTCAGCTATCTGCTGAAAATTTGCATCAGCTCTGCAAACCTACAGCCGTATCGGCGTGCTTATTCCGCCCGCATCTGCGGGAACAGGATGACGTCGCGGATCGACGGGGCATCGGTCAGCAGCATCACCAGGCGGTCGATGCCGATGCCGCAGCCGCCGGTCGGCGGCAGGCCGAATTCCAGCGCACGGATGTAGTCGGCGTCGTAGTGCATTGCCTCGTCGTCGCCGGCATCCTTCTGCTGCACCTGGGCCAGGAAGCGGGCGGCCTGGTCTTCCGGATCATTCAACTCCGAGTAGCCGTTGGCGAGCTCGCGGCCGACCACGAACAGCTCGAAGCGCTCGGTGATGCCGGGGTGCTTGTCCGAACCGCGCGCCAGCGGCGACACTTCCACCGGGTAGTCGACGATGAAGGTCGGATTCCACAGCTGGCTCTCGGCGCATTCTTCGAACAGCGACAGCTGCAGGCCGCCGATGCCGTCGGTCAGTACCGGCTTGCCGCCGAGGCGGGCAATCTCTTCCTTCAGCCAGGCGCGGTCGTGGAGTTGCTCGTCGCTGTAGTGCGGGTTGTATTTCTTGATGGCGCCGACGATGGTCAGGCGCTCGAACTTCGACAGGTCGACCGTCTTCCCCTGGTACTGGATGTGCAGCGTGCCGAGAATGTCCTTCGCCAGCTTCTGGATCACGCCCTCGGTCATTTCCATCATGCGCTGGTAGTCCGAGTAGGCCTCGTAGAATTCCATCATGGTGAACTCGGGGTTGTGCCGTGTGCTCATCCCCTCGTTGCGGAAGTTGCGGTTGATTTCGAACACGCGCTCCAGGCCGCCCACTACCAGGCGTTTCAGGTAGAGCTCGGGGGCGATGCGCAGGTAGAGCGGCATGTCGAGCGCATTGTGGTGCGTGACGAACGGCTTGGCCGTAGCGCCACCCGGGATCGGGTGCATCATCGGCGTTTCGACTTCCAGGTAGCCCTCATTCACCATGTAGGCGCGGATGCCCTGGACGATCTGCGAGCGCTTGGTGAACACGTCACGCGATTGCTCGTTCATGATCAGGTCGAGGTAACGCTGGCGGTATTTCTGTTCCTGGTCGGTGAGTCCGTGGAATTTCTCCGGCAGCGGGCGGATGTTCTTCGACAGCAGGCGCACTTCGCTGGCCTGGACGGTCAGCTCGCCGGTCTTGGTCTTGAACAGGGTGCCGCGGGCCGCCACGATGTCGCCCATGTCCCAGTGTTTGAACTGGTCGTGCTGTTCGTGGCCGGTCTTATCGTTCGACACGAAGATCTGGATGCGGCCGCTGCCATCCTGCAGCGTGGCGAAGCTGGCCTTGCCCATGACGCGCTTGAGCATCATGCGGCCGACCACGGCTACCTCGATCTGTTCCGCTTCCAGCGCCTCGCGTTCCTTCTCGCCGTGCGCGTCGTGCAACTGGCGTGCCATGTGGCTGCGGCGGAAGTCGTTGGGGAAGGCGACGCCCTGTTCGCGGATAGCCTTCAGCTTGTGGCGGCGTTCCGCCATGATCTGGTTTTCGTCGAGGGCGGGGGCAGTTTGTTCGTGTTCTGACATAGTGACTCCAATAGCAATCTTTTATCTGGGGCGGAGGATGCGGCTCCACCCCGTCATCAAAGCGGGCTTAGACGCCCTGCTTGAGGCTCTCTTCGATGAAGCCGTCGAGGTCGCCGTCCATTACGGACTTGATGTTGCCGACCTCGTAGCTGGTGCGCAGGTCCTTGATGCGGGACTGGTCGAAGACGTAGGAGCGGATCTGGTGGCCCCAACCCACGTCGGTCTTGGTGTCTTCCAGTGCCTGCTTGGCTTCGTTGCGCTTTTTCAGCTCCAGCTCGTAGAGCTTGGCGCGCAGCATCTGCATCGCCTCGTCGCGGTTGCGGTGCTGAGAGCGGTCGTTCTGGCACTGCACCACGATGCCGGTCGGGTTGTGCGTGATGCGCACCGCCGAGTCGGTCTTGTTGATGTGCTGGCCGCCGGCGCCGGAGGCGCGGTAGGTGTCCACGCGCAGGTCGGCTGGGTTGATTTCGATCTCGAACGAATCGTCCACTTCCGGGTAGACGAACACCGAGGAGAACGAGGTGTGGCGGCGAGCGTTGGAGTCGAATGGCGAGACGCGTACCAGGCGGTGTACGCCGACTTCGGTGCGCAGCAGGCCGTAGGCGTATTCGCCGCTGATCTTCAGCGTGGCGCTGGTGATGCCAGCCACTTCGCCCTCGGATTCTTCCAGGATTTCGACCTTGAAGCCCTTGCGCTCGGCGTAGCGGGTGTACATGCGCAGCAGCATCCCGGCCCAGTCCTGCGCTTCGGTGCCGCCGGCGCCGGCCTGGATGTCCAGGAAGCAGTTGTTGGGGTCCATCGGGTCGTGGAACATGCGGCGGAATTCGAGTTGGGCCAGCTTGGCCTCGGCCTCGGCCAGATCGTCCTGCACCGCGAGAATGGTGTCGGCGTCGTTTTCTTCGCGCGCCATGTCGAACAGGTCGCGGCTGTCGTTGACGGTGCCGCTGATGCTGTTGATGACCAGTACCACGTCTTCCAGCTGCTTGCGCTCGCGTCCCAGGTCCTGGGCGCGCTTGGGGTCGTTCCAGACGTCGGGGTCTTCGGTCAGGCGGACGACTTCTTCCAGACGGTCACATTTGCCGTCGTAGTCAAAGATACCCCCGAATGGCGGTGGCACGGCTCGCCAGATCTGCAATCTTGGCGTCGATCTGGTTCAGAACTTCGACTTCGATCATCTCAACAACTCCCAATTCGCTATTACGTAAAAACAGAAAATGCCGGCCCGATCAAAGACAAAAAGCGCACCTCGCGGTGCGCTTTTGCATGAACCGGGCTAAATGCTGCTTAGAGCAGGTGGGCAACGCCCGCGCGCTCTTCTTCCAGTTCGGCCAGGGTCAGGTTCATGCGTTCGCGGCTGAACTCGTCGATCTCAAGGCCTTGAACAATTGTGTATTTGCCATTTTCGCACACAACCGGGAAGCCGTACATGACGCCTTCCGGAATGCCGTAGGAGCCGTCGGACGGGATGCCCATGGTCACCCACTTGCCGTTGGTACCCAGCACCCAGTCATGGATGTGGTCGATGGCGGCGTTGGCAGCCGAGGCGGCCGACGACAGGCCGCGTGCTTCGATGATGGCGGCGCCACGCTTGCCCACTGTCGGCAGGAACACGTCGCGGTTCCAGGCTTCGTCGTTGATCTTGGCCTTGAGCGATTCGCCGTTCACGGTGGCGAAGCGGTAGTCGGCGTACATGGTCGGGGAGTGGTTGCCCCAGACCAGCATGTGCTCGATGTCGGACACGGCGGTGCCGGTCTTGGCCGCGAGTTGCGACAGGGCGCGGTTGTGGTCAAGGCGCAACATGGCGGTGAAGTTTTTCGGATCGAGATCCGGAGCGCTGTTCATGGCGATGTAGGCGTTGGTGTTGGCCGGGTTGCCTACCACCAGGACTTTGACGTTGCGGTCGGCGTGGTCGTTCAGTGCCTTGCCCTGAACGGTGAAGATGGCGCCGTTGGCTTCCAGCAGGTCTTTGCGCTCCATGCCTTTGCTACGCGGGCGGGCACCCACCAGCAGGGCGACTTGAGCGTCCTTGAAAGCCACGTTCGGGTCGTCGGTGGCGATCATGCCGGCCAGCAGCGGGAAGGCGCAGTCTTCCAGTTCCATCATCACGCCTTTGACGGCGGTCTGGGCTTGCGGCAGGTCCAGAAGTTGCAGGATGACGGGCTGGTCTTTGCCGAGCATTTCACCGCTGGCAATGCGGAACAGCAGGCTATAACCAATCTGGCCGGCTGCACCGGTCACGGCAACGCGTACAGGGGCTTTCATCAGGAGGCACTCCTTTATTCGACGTGAGATGTGAGGGGATGTTGCTGCGCAATAAATGGCTGCGACCAAGAAGTCTACCACGAGGTCCGGCGCTTGTGGCCGTGGATTCCCCATCACTTTTTCTGATATCATCGATAATGACTTATGTCTTATATAAGACTTCTATTTACGCTTGATTTGTTTGGTGATAAAAAGTACACAACATGAATCGCAACCAGCTCCGCCGCCGGCCGTTGTATGAACAAATCAAGTCGCTCCTGCTGCAACGAATCAACGACGGCGAGTGGCAGGTGGACGAGGCGCTACCCAGCGAATGGGACTTGGCCGAAGAGTTGTCGGTCAGCCAGGGCACCATCCGCCGCGCCTTGACCGAACTGGTCCAGGATGAGGTTCTGTATCGTCAGCAAGGCAGGGGGACATTCGTCGCCGAGTCCGTCAGCGATTGGGGCGATGCCTTGCTCGGCTCCCCGGGTGCAATGGGGGTGGGCGGAGCCGCTCCTCTGGTTGAGCTGTTGAGTTGTTCGCGTGCCAATGCTTCTGTGGAGATGGCCGAGGCCCTCGGGTTACGTCGTAGTGAACCACTATGGCGATTGAGGCAGTTGTGGCGCTATCAGGGGCAGCCGATCGCGCTCGACGATGCCTACCTGTCGTGCGAAAAGTTCGAAGGGCTCGACGCCCGATGGCTGCGGCAGTTCGGTGGCGGAGTGTATGCCACGCTGCAGCGTCGCTACGGGGTCAGGGTAATGGTGAAGTCGGAGCAGTTCCGGGCCGAGCTCCTGCCCCGGGAAGAGGCCTCGCTGCTGGGGCAGGTGACCAGCATCGAGGTGCCGGCCTTGTCGCTGCTGCGACTGTCGGTGTCGATGACCGGAGAGCCGGTCGAGTGGCGTCAGCGTTATTGCCTGACGCAGCAATTCGCCTATGTCGTCACGCCCTAGATCAGCGGTACCGCAGGGATTTCTTGCGGCAGGCTGCGGATGTCTTGATTAGGTAAAAACGACAGGATTTTGTAAAAACCGGCCAAGCCGGTGAGGGTTTTTGATAAAATTCCGGGTTCATGTTGCGCCTGCAGCAAGCAAGTCGACGCAGTGGGTGCAGCGTGAGAGTCGAATCGACGGTCGTGCGCTTTACAAAACAAAATGCGATCGTCACTGGGCGGCTTCAGTCATGAAGCCACGGTATAACCACTTGGTTAAAAAAGCATCCAAGGAAGCCATATGCAGAAGCAACGACCAAAGCACTTGGATCTGGCCAAGATCAGGCTACCCATCCCGGGTATCGTCTCGATCTTGCACCGGATCAGCGGTGTCGCGCTGTTCTTTTCTCTCCCTCTCTTGATTTACCTCCTCCACGGAACCCTCAGTTCGGCTGAAGCATTCGATGCCTACCGTGCTGTGGTCTCCCACCCCCTGATGAAGCTGGTTTTGGTTGGTCTGCTGTGGGCCTTTCTGCACCATTTCTGCGCTGGCATTCGCTTCCTGTTCCTGGATGTGCACAAAGGCCTCGAGCTGCAAACCGCTCGTGCTACCGCCAAGTCCGTGATCGTTATCAGCCTTGCCTTGACTGTCATCCTGGGGGTCGTTCTATGGTAAACCGCATCGTCGTCGGCGCTCATTACGGTCTGCGCGACTGGGTTCTGCAGCGCGTTACCGCCGTCATCATGGCGATCTACACTTTCGCGCTGGTGTTGTTTCTGTTGGCCATGCCGTCCAGCTATGAAGGCTGGAAAGCATTCTTCGGCCAGACCTGGGTGCAGGTGCTGACCCAGACCACCCTGCTCGCCGTGTTTATGCACGCCTGGGTTGGTATCCGTGACCTGTGGATGGACTACATCAAGCCGGTTGGCGTGCGTCTGACGCTGCACGTGCTCACGCTGGTATGGCTGGTGTCCTGTGTTATTTACTCGATTAAAGTGGTATGGGGGCTGTAATGGGCGTACCTGTTCGTCGGTTTGATGCTGTCATCGTTGGCGGCGGTGGCGCAGGTCTGCGTGCGGCCCTGCAATTGTCCGAGTCCGGCCTGAAAACGGCCGTGCTGTCCAAAGTATTCCCGACCCGTTCGCACACGGTCGCAGCGCAGGGCGGCATCTCCGCTTCGCTGGGCAACGTACAGGAAGACCATTGGGAATGGCATATGTACGACACCGTGAAGGGGTCGGACTGGCTGGGTGACCAGGATGCCATCGAATTCATGTGCCGCAAGGCGCCCGAGGCCGTGATCGAACTCGAGCACTTCGGCATGCCGTTCGACCGTCTGGAAAACGGTAAGATTTACCAGCGCCCGTTTGGCGGCCATACCCAAAACAACGGCCAGACCCCGGTACAGCGCGCCTGTGCCGCTGCCGACCGTACCGGCCATGCCATGCTGCACACGCTGTATCAGCGTAACGTGCGCGCCAATACCCAGTTCTTCGTCGAATGGATGGCGCTGGACCTGATCCGCGACGCCGAGGGCGACGTGGTCGGCGTGACCGCGCTGGAAATGGAAACCGGCGAAGTGTTCATCCTGCACGCCAAGGCGGTGCTGTTCGCCACCGGCGGTGCCGGCCGTATCTACGCCGCGTCGACCAATGCCTTCATCAATACCGGCGACGGCCTGGGTATGTGCGTGCGTGCCGGCATTCCGCTGGAAGACATGGAGTTCTGGCAGTTCCACCCGACCGGCGTGGCCGGCGCCGGTGTGCTGATCACCGAGGGTGTGCGTGGCGAAGGCGGCATCCTGCTGAACGCCAACGGCGAACGCTTCATGGAGCGCTACGCGCCGAACCTGAAAGACCTGGCACCGCGTGACTTCGTCGCCCGCTCGATGGAGCAGGAAGTGCTCGAAGGCCGTGGCTGCGGTCCGAACAAGGACTACGTGCTGCTCAAGCTGGATCACCTCGGTCCTGACATCATCAAACAGCGTCTGCCGGGTATCCGCGAGATCGCCATCAAGTTCGCCGGTGTCGACCCGATCAAGGAACCGATCCCGGTCATCCCGACCTGCCACTACATGATGGGCGGTATTCCGACCAACTACCGTGGCGAAGTGGTGATCCCGAAGGGCGACAACGCGGAATCGCGCGTCAATGGTTTCTTCGCCGCCGGCGAATGCGCCTGCGCCTCGGTGCATGGCGCCAACCGTCTGGGCACCAACTCGCTGCTCGACCTGGTGGTCTTCGGCAAATCGGCCGGTGACAGCATGGTCGAGTACATCAAGAACGAGATGCCGACCTGGAAGGATCTGCCGGCCGACGCCGCCGACCGCTCGCTGGCGCGTATTGCCCGTCTCGACGGTCAGACCAACGGCGAAGAAGTGGCCGACGTGCGCACCGCGATGCAGCGCACCGTCCAGGCCCGTGCTGCGGTGTTCCGCAACGCGGACAACCTGTCCAAGGGCGTGACGGAAATCCAGCAGGTGGCCGAGCGCGTGAAGCGCACCCAGATCAAGGACAAGTCCAAGGTCTTCAACACCGCCCGCGTCGAAGCGCTGGAACTGGAAAACCTGATCGAAGTCGCCGTGGCGACCCTGATCGCCGCCGACGCACGCAAGGAGTCCCGTGGCGCCCACGCCCACGCCGATTTCCCGAACCGTGACGACGAGGTCTGGATGAAGCATTCCCTGTACTACGGTGACGAACGTCGCCTGAGCTACAAGCCGGTGCACACCAAGCCGTTGTCGGTGGACTACATCCCGCCGAAAGAGCGTACTTTCTAAGCGGCGAACGGAGATTCAACATGAAGAAAATGCGTTTTTCCATTTACCGCTACGATCCGGACAAGGACGCCAAGCCGTACATGCAGGATTACGAGGTCGAAATCGGCCCGAACGACGTGAAACTGCTGGACGTGATCGTGAAGCTGAAGACCATGGACGACACCCTGTCGTTCCGCCGCTCCTGCCGCGAAGGCATCTGCGGTTCCGACGCCATGAACATCAACGGCAAGAACGGCCTGGCCTGCATCACCGATATCGCCGACCTGCAGGAGCCGATCACCCTGCGTCCGCTGCCGGGGTTGCCGGTGATCCGCGACCTGATCGTGGACATGACCCAGTTCTTCAAGCAGTACCACTCGATCAAGCCGTATGTGATCAACGACAGCCCGCGTCCTGAACGCGAGCGTCTGCAGTCGCCGGAAGACCGCAAGGAGCTGGACGGCCTGTACGAATGTATCCTGTGCGCGTGCTGCTCGACGTCGTGTCCGTCGTTCTGGTGGAACCCGGACAAGTTCGTCGGCCCGGCCGGCCTGCTGGCCGCCTACCGTTTCATTGCGGATACCCGCGACGAAGCGACCAGCGAGCGTCTGGATAACCTGGAAGATCCGTACCGTCTGTTCCGTTGCCACACCATCATGAACTGTGTCGACGTCTGCCCGAAGGGTCTCAACCCGACCAAGGCGATTGGCAAGATCAAGGATCTGATGGTAAGGCGTGCGGTATGACCGACTTTGATCCGGTCGAACTGAAACGGATCCGTTGGCATTCCCGCCGGGGGCTGTTGGAGCTGGATCTGGTGCTGGAGCGGTTCCTCGCCCAGCGCTTCGATTCGCTCTCCCCGGCGGAGATGTCCGCCTACAAGGCTCTCCTCGAACTGCCTGATAATGATTTTCTGGATGTCGTCAACGGCAAGACGGACCTCGACGACCCCGCAATCATGCAGATCGTGGAGATTCTGAGGGCGATCTGACGGCCGGCCTGCAAGGCGCACCGATTACAACGACCATAAACCAGACTGGGAGAATTGCTGTGGAAAGCAACCGTAAAGTGACGCTCACTTACAACGAAGGAAAAGACGCTCTGGAACTGCCGGTGCTGGAAGGCACTCTGGGTCCGGACGTGGTGGACATCCGCTCTTTTGGCAAGACCGGCATGTTTACCTTTGACCCGGGTTTCCTGGCGACCGCCAGCTGCGAATCCAAGATCACGTTCATCGATGGTGATCTGGGCCAGCTGTACTACCGCGGTTACCCGATCGAGCAACTGGCTGAGAAGAGCGACTACCTGGAAGTCTGTTACCTGCTGCTGAACGGCGAACTGCCGACCGCCGCGCAGAAGGCCGACTTCGACCGCAAGGTGCTGCGTCACAACATGCTGCACGATCAGATCCTGACCGTGTTCAAGGGCTTCCGTCGCGATGCACACCCGATGGCGGTAATGGTCGGTGTGGTCGGCGCGCTGTCGGCGTTCTATCACGATTCGCTGGACATCAACGATGCGCACCACCGCGAAGTGTCGGCGCATCGCCTGATCGCCAAGATCCCGAACATCGCAGCCCAGGCCTACCGCTACAACAAGGGCCTGCCGTTCAGCTATCCGAAGAACGGCCTGAGCTACGCCGAGAACTTCCTGCACATGATGTTCTCGACCCCGTGCGAAGAGTACAAGGTGAACCCGATCACGGCCCGTGCGCTGGACCGCATCTTTACCCTGCACGCCGATCACGAGCAGAACGCGTCGACCTCGACCGTGCGTCTGGCCGGTTCGTCGGGTGCCAACCCGTTCGCGTGTATCGCCGCCGGTATCGCCTGCCTGTGGGGTCCGTCCCACGGTGGCGCCAACGAAGCCGTGCTGAAGATGCTGGATGAGATCGGCAGCGTGGACAACGTGGCCGACTTCATGCAGGGCGTGAAGGACAAGCGCTACAAGCTGATGGGCTTCGGCCACCGCGTGTACAAGAACATGGACCCGCGCGCCAAGATCATGAAGCAGACCTGCGACGAAGTGCTGAACGAGCTGGGCCTGCACAACGATCCGAAGTTCAAGCTGGCCATGGAACTGGAGAAGATCGCCCTGTCCGATCCGTACTTCATCGAGCGCAAGCTGTACCCGAACGTGGACTTCTACTCGGGTATCGTGCTGTCGGCCATCGGCATCCCGGTGTCGATGTTCACCCCGATCTTCGCCTTGGCTCGTACCGTGGGCTGGATCAGCCACTGGAACGAGATGATCTCCGATCCGCAGCAGAAGATCGGCCGTCCGCGCCAGCTGTACACCGGTGCAGAACGTCGCGATTACGTCGCGGTCGAACAGCGCTGAGTCATCGCTAGGTGAGAAGTTGGCCGAAGCATCCTTCGGCCAACTTCTCTTCCGGCGGGGTAAAAATTCCGTAGCAACGTGGCGACACGAGCCTTGCGGCAATGGAGATCGGCTCGCCGATGCGCCATTTCCCCAGTGCTTTTGTAACGTCAGCGGCACCGGGCGTTGCAGGTCTAACCGAGCAACACAGCAACACAGACAAAATAAAGGGTCGAACAATGATGCAATCCATGTACAGTCATTCCTACCTGTTCGGTGGGAATGCACCGTTCATCGAGGAGCTGTACGAACAGTACCTCGCGGATCCGAACGGGGTGTCGAGCGAGTGGCGCAGCTACTTCGACAAGCTGGCACAGGCACCGGGCGCCGCCGAGCGTGACGTGCCGCACCAGCCTATCCAGGAATCCTTCATCCAGCTGGCCAAGAAGCCGGCACTGGGCCAGCGCAGCAGCGCCGCCACGGACTGGGAGTCGATGCAGAAGCAGGTCGCCGTGCTCAAGCTGATCTCGGCCTACCGCGTGCTCGGCTCGCGCCAGGCCAACCTCGATCCGCTCAAGCGCATGGACCAGGCCACCATCCGCGAGCTCGATCCGGCTACGCACGGCCTGACCGACGCCGACATGGCGGTGCTGTTCAACGCCGGCTCGCTGGTCGGTCCGAAGAAGCTGCCGCTGTCCGAAATCCTGGCCCGCCTGAAGCAGACCTACTGCGGCAACGTCGGCCTCGAGTACATGCACATCACCACCTCCGAAGAAAAGCACTGGGTACAGCAGCGCTTCGAAGGTGATCTGTCGACCCCGCGTTACGACAGCGACAAGAAAAAGCGCATCTTCAAGCAGATCACGGCTGCCGAGACGCTGGAGCGTTACCTGCACACCCGTTACGTCGGCCAGAAGCGCTTTTCGCTGGAAGGCGGCGAGTCCACCATCGCCGCGCTGGATCACCTGATCCAGAATGCCACCAGCCAGGGCGTGCAAGAGCTGATCATCGGGATGGCTCACCGTGGTCGTCTGAACGTGCTGGTGAACACGCTGGGCAAGCTGCCGCGCGACCTGTTCGCCGAGTTCGAAGGCAAGGCCATGACGCAACTGGCCTCCGGCGACGTGAAGTACCACATGGGCTTCTCCAGCGACATTCCGACCGCCGACGGTCCGATGCACGTCTCGCTGGCGTTCAACCCGTCGCACCTGGAAATCGTCAACCCGGTGGTCGAGGGTTCGGTCCGTGCCCGCCAGGATCGTCGTGGCGACAGTGCCCGCAACCAGGTGGTTCCGGTGCTGATCCACGGTGACTCGGCCTTCGCCGGCCTCGGTGTCAACCAGGGTACCTTCAACCTGTCGCAAACCCGCGGCTACGGTACCGGCGGCACCATCCACATCGTCGTCAACAACCAGGTCGGCTTCACCACCTCCGACACCCGCGACATGCGCTCCACGCTGTACTGTACCGACGTGGCGAAGATGGTCGAAGCACCGATCCTGCACGTCAACGGCGACGATCCGGAAGCCGTGTGTTACGTGATGCAGGCTGCGCTCGACTACCGCATGACCTTCCACAAGGATGTGGTGATCGATCTGGTGTGCTACCGCAAGCTGGGCCACAACGAGGGCGACGATCCGTTCCTCACCCAGCCGATGATGTACAAGAAGATCGCCAAGCACGCCGGCGTGCGCGCCATGTACGCCGAGCGTCTGGTGGCCGAGGGCGTGCTGAGCGCGGAAGAGGCGGATGGTTTCATCCGCGCCTACCGCGACGCGCTGGACAAGGGGGAGCACGTCGAACAGACCGTGCTGACCAATTATCGCCGCGAACACGCGCTGGACTGGACCCCGTACCTGGGCACCCACTGGGCTCACCCGACCGACACCTCGCTGCCGCTGGCCGATATCCAGCGTCTGACCGAGAAGTTCACCACGGTACCGGAAGGCTTCAAGCCGCATCCGACGGTGCAGAAGGTGCTGAATGCCCGCGTCGCCATGGCAGCCGGCGAGCAGCCGGTCGACTGGGGCATGGCGGAAACGGTGGCGTACGCCTCTCTCGTGACCAACGGCTTCGGCGTGCGCCTGTCAGGTGAAGACTCCGGCCGCGGTACCTTCTCGCATCGCCATGCCGTGGTGCACGACCAGAACCGCGAGCGTTGGGACCAGGGCAGCTACGTGCCGCTGCGCAACATGTCCGACAACCAGGGCGAGTTCCTGGTGATCGACTCGATCCTGAACGAAGAAGCGGTGATGGCCTACGAGTACGGCTATTCCTGCACCGCACCGGATCAGCTGGTGATCTGGGAAGCCCAGTTCGGCGACTTCGCCAACGGCGCCCAGGTGGCCATCGACCAGTTCATCAGCTCCGGCGAAACCAAGTGGGGCCGTCTGTCTGGTCTGACCACCATCCTGCCGCACGGCTACGACGGTCAGGGCCCGGAGCACTCCTCCGCCCGTCTGGAGCGCTGGCTGCAACTGTGTGCCGAGCACAACATCCAGATCGTGATGCCGTCCGAAGCCGCACAGATGTTCCACGTGCTGCGCCGCCAGGTGCTGCGCCCGTATCGCAAGCCGCTGGTGATCTTCCTGTCCAAGCGCCTGCTGCGCTACAAGGACGCGATGAGCCCGGTCGAGACCCTGACCCAGGGGTCGTTCCGCCCGGTGATCGGCGACGCCGGCATCCAGGACCCGAAGAAGGTGAAGCGCGCGCTGCTGTGCGCCGGCCAGGTGTATTACGACCTGGTCAACGCCCGCAAGGAGCGCGAGCTGGAGCAGGACATCGCCATCGTGCGCATCGAGCAGCTCTATCCGTTCCCGACCGAGCAGGTCGCCGCCGAACTGGCCAAGTTCCCGGCGCTGAAAGAAGTCATGTGGGTGCAGGAAGAGCCGCGCAACCAGGGCGCCTGGTACCAGATCCGCCATCGTCTCGAGGGCCTTCTGGGCGCCAAGCAGACGCTGTCGTTCGCCGGCCGTCCGTCGTCCGCCTCGCCCGCCGTCGGCTACATGAGCAAACACGTTGCCCAGCTCAAGGACTTCCTTGACGAAGCAATGACGCTGAACAAATAACACACCCTGACAGTGCACACGGGGGGAGGGCTCCCCCCGTCAACGGAGAAGACAATAATGTTGATCGAAGTGAAAGTTCCTCAGCTGCCGGAATCGGTTTCCGAAGCCACCCTGATGTCGTGGCACAAGAAGGTCGGCGAGTTCGTCAATCGTGACGAAAACCTGATCGATCTCGAAACCGACAAGGTCGTCCTGGAACTGCCGGCTCCGCAAGCCGGTGTTATCGTTCAGATCGTTGAGCAAGACGGCGCCACGGTGACCTCTGGCCAACTGATTGCCCAGATCGACACCGAAGCCAAGGCGGGTGAGGTTGCTCCGGCCGCCGCTGCTGCGGCCCCAGCTGCTGCCGCTCCGGCCGCCGCCGCCGCGGCACCGGGGGGCGCGGCCATGCCGTCCGCCGCCAAGCTGGCCGCCGAAGCCGGCGTGAACCTGGCCGACGTGAGCGGTTCCGGCCGTGACGGCCGTATCCTGAAGGAAGATGTGGCTGCCGCTGCTGCCAAGCCGGCTGCCGCTCCGGCCCAGTCCGGCCCCGTGGTGGCTCCGGCCGCTCCGGCTGCCGGTGTCGCTCTGGCCTCCACCCCGGCCGTGAACGTGGCCAGCCTGACCTCCGGTCGTCCGGAACAGCGCGTGCCGATGTCGCGTCTGCGTCAGCGCGTGGCCGAGCGTCTGGTGCTCTCCCAGCAGACCAACGCCATCCTGACCACGTTCAACGAAGTGAACATGAAGCCAGTGATGGACTTGCGCAACAAGTACAAGGACCGCTTCGAGAAGGAACACGGCATCAAGCTGGGCTTCATGGGCTTCTTCGTCAAGGCTGCCGTGGCCGCCTTGAAGAAATACCCGATCGTGAACGCCTCGGTCGACGGCAACGACATCATCTATCACGGCTACTTCGATATCGGCGTGGCCGTGGGCAGCCCGCGTGGCCTGGTGGTGCCGGTGATCCGTAACGCCGACCAGCTGAGCCTGGCCGAGATCGAGAAGCAGATCGCCGACTTCGGCAAGCGTGCCCAGGAAGGCAAGCTGACCGTGGAAGAGCTGACCGGCGGCACGTTTACCATCTCCAACGGCGGTACCTTCGGTTCGATGATGTCGACCCCGATCATCAACCCGCCGCAGTCCGCGATCCTCGGCATGCACGCTACCAAGGAACGTGCCGTGGTCGAGAACGGCCAGGTGGTGGTGCGCCCGATGATGTACCTGGCTCAGTCCTACGACCACCGCATCATCGACGGCCGCGAAGCTGTTCTGAGCCTGGTGGCGATCAAGGACGCGATCGAAGATCCGGCCCGCCTGATCCTCGACCTGTAAGGTCTTGCCTGCCCGGAATCGACGATTCCGGGCATTACGAATGTGCGTCGCCGTTTCTAGCAGAGACGGCGACACGGAGCCGGTCCAGGCGCTTGCCGGGACCGGCCTCCGCGAAACAGGGGAATTCAATGAGTCAGCAGTTTGACGTCGTCGTCATCGGCGGCGGCCCTGGCGGCTACGTGGCCGCCATTCGCGCAGCGCAGCTGGGCTTCAACACCGCTTGCGTCGACGCCTACAAGAACCCGGAAGGCAAGCCTTCCCTCGGTGGTACCTGCCTGAACGTAGGCTGCATCCCGTCCAAGGCGTTGCTGCAGTCGTCGGAAAACTTCCACGCCGTGCAGCACGACTTCGCCAAGCACGGCATCACGGTGGACGGCGCCAAGATGGACGTCGCCGAGATGCTCAAGCGCAAGGACGGCATCATCACCAAGAACGCCGGCGGTATCGCCTTCCTGTTCAAGAAGAACAAGGTCGCGAACATCCACGGTCTGGCCAGCCTGAAAGGCCGCCAGGGCGAGCGCTGGGTGATCGAGGTCAGCGACAACGGTGCCGTGGTCGACACCCTGGAAGCCACCCATGTCATCATCGCCACCGGGTCCAACCCGCGTCAGCTGCCGGGCCTGCCGGTCGACAACCAGCTGGTACTGGATAACGCCGGCGCCCTGGCGCTGAGCGCCACTCCTAAGCGCCTGGGCGTGATCGGCGCCGGCGTGATCGGCCTGGAAATGGGTTCGGTCTGGAAGCGTCTGGGCGCCGAGGTGACCATCCTCGAAGCGATGCCGACCTTCCTCGCTGCCGCCGACCAGCAGATCGCCAAGGAAGCCTTCAAGACGCTGACCAAGGACACCGGTCTCGACATCAAGCTGGGCGTGAAGATCGGCGAGATCAAGACTGCGACCGACAGCGTTACCGTGAACTACGAGCTGAACGGTGAAGCCTTCAGCGCCGAGTTCGACAAGCTGATCGTGTCGATCGGCCGCGTGCCGAACACCGCCGGCCTGGGCGGCGAGAACGTCGGTCTGCAGATGGACGAGCGTGGCTTCGTGGTGGTGGATGACCACTGCCATACCAACCTGCCGAACATGTGGGCGATCGGTGACGTGGTGCGCGGTCCGATGCTGGCGCACAAGGCGTCGGAAGAAGGTGTGGCCGTGGCCGAGCGCATCGCCGGCCAGAAGCCGCACGTCGACTTCGGCGTGATTCCGTGGGTGATCTATACCTCGCCGGAAATCGCCTGGGTCGGCAAGACCGAAGAGCAGCTCAAGGCCGAAGGCATTGAGTACAAGAAGGGCACGTCCGGCTTCGCTGCCAACGGCCGCGCGCTGGGTCTTGGCCAGGCGCAAGGTACCGTGAAGATCCTGGCTTGCGCCAAGACCGACCGTATCCTCGGCCTGCACATGATTGGCCCGATGGTGTCCGAGCTGGTCACCGAAGGCGTGGTGTCGATGGAGTTCAAGGCGGCCAGCGAAGACCTGGCACGTATCGTCCACGCCCATCCGTCGCTGTCCGAAGTGGTACATGAGGCGGCGCTGGCGGCTGACAAGCGCGCGCTGCACGGCTAAAACGGTGTTCAGACGGCGACAGTGTCAAGACGCTGTTGCGTGCACGGCGGGCGGATTTTATAGTCGCTCAGCGCTTCGAAACCCTTATGTACTTGATGTACATTCCGGTTGCGGCGCTCCGAGTGCCTCGTTTTGGCTCAGCCCGCCGAGTCTGAACTCTCGTCTTGCGCTGGATTGATTGACCCATCCGCCCGTGATGCGGGCGGTAAATTTGCAGAATCCCAGGCATAGCAAGGTTGGCCGAAAGGCCCGCCGACTATCCACCGAAAGGAAACCATAGATGAACCTGCACGAATACCAAGCGAAAGAGCTGCTGGCCAAGTACGGCCTGCCGGTGCAACAAGGCATTCTGGCTCACTCGCCGGAAGAAGCCGCCGCTGCTTACGACAAGCTGGGCGGCAAGTTTGCCGTTGTGAAGGCCCAGGTCCACGCCGGTGGCCGTGGCAAGGCCGGTGGTGTGAAAGTGGTGAAGAGCCGCGAAGAAGCCGCCGAAGTCGCCAAGACGCTGATCGGCACCAACCTGGTGACCTATCAGACCGACGCGGCTGGTCAGCCGGTGAACAGCGTGCTGGTATGCGAAGACATGTACCCGGTACAGCGCGAGCTGTACCTGGGCGCCGTGGTTGACCGTGGCACCCAGCGCGTGGTGTTCATGGTGTCCACCGAAGGCGGCGTGGAAATCGAGAAAGTTGCCGAAGAAACCCCGGAAAAGATCATCAAGGTCGAAGTGGACCCGCTGGTCGGCATGCAGCCGTTCCAGGCGCGCGATTGCGCGTTTGCCCTGGGCCTCTCCGGCAAGCAAGTTGCCGAATTCACCAAGCTGATGCTGGGCGCCTACGAAGCCTTCGTGGCCAACGACTTCGCGCTGTTCGAAGTGAACCCGCTGGCGCTGCGTGAAAACGGCGAACTGGCTTGCGTCGACGGCAAGATCAACCTCGACTCCAACGCTCTGTACCGTCACCCGGAACTGCTGGCCCAGCGCGACAAGTCGCAGGAAAACGAGCGTGAAGTGAAGGCTTCCGAGTTCGACCTGAACTACGTGGCTCTGGAAGGCAACATCGGCTGCATGGTGAACGGCGCCGGTCTGGCGATGGCCACCATGGACATCATCAAGCTGAAGGGTGGCCAGCCGGCCAACTTCCTGGACGTGGGCGGCGGCGCCACCAAGGAGCGCGTGATCGAAGCGTTCAAGCTGATCCTGGCCGATACCTCGGTGAAGGGCGTGCTGATCAACATCTTCGGCGGCATCGTGCGCTGCGACATGATTGCCGAGGCGATCATCGCCGCCGTGAAGGAAGTGAACGTGACCGTGCCGGTCGTTGTGCGCCTGGAAGGCAACAACGCCGAGCTGGGCGCCAAGATTCTGGACGAATCCGGTCTGAAGCTGACCTCCGCCCAGGGCCTGAACGACGCAGCCGAGAAGATCGTTGCTGCCGTTGCCGCTCTCTAATCACCTGCACCGCATAAGGATTTCAAAATGAGCGTATTGGTCAACAAAGATACGAAAGTGCTGGTGCAAGGTTTCACCGGCAAGAACGGTACCTTCCACGCCGAACAGGCGCTGAAGGTCGGCACCAAGGTCGTCGGTGGCGTGACCCCGGGCAAGGGCGGTTCCGAGCATCTGGGCCTGCCGGTGTTCAACACCATGAAGGACGCCGTGCGTCAGACCCAGGCCGATGCCTCGGTGATCTACGTACCGGCAGCGTTTGCCAAGGACTCCATCCTGGAAGCCGTGGACGCCGGCGTGAAGCTGATCGTCTGCATCACCGAAGGCGTGCCGACCCTCGACATGCTGTACGTGAAGAAGGCCGTAGACGAAGCCGGCATCCGCCTGATCGGCCCGAACTGCCCCGGCATCATCACCCCGGGCGAGTGCAAGATCGGCATCATGCCGTGGCACATCCACAATCCGGGCCGCATCGGTATCGTGTCCCGTTCGGGCACCCTGACCTACGAAGCCGTGGCGCAAACCACCGCTCTGGGTCTGGGCCAGTCCACGTGTATCGGTATCGGCGGCGACCCGATCCCGGGTACCAGCCACATCGACGCCCTGAAGCTGTTCCAGGACGATCCGGACACCGACGCCATCGTGATGATCGGTGAAATCGGCGGTACCGCTGAAGAAGAAGCGGCCGAGTTCGCCAAGCAGTACGTGACGAAGCCGGTAGTCGGCTACATCGCCGGCGTTACTGCGCCGAAGGGCAAGCGCATGGGCCACGCTGGCGCCATCATCTCCGGCGGCAAGGGCACGGCCGAAGAGAAGTTCAAGGCCTTCGAGCGTGCAGGCATCGCCTACACCCGCAGCCCGGCCGAAATCGGCAAGACCATGTTCGAACTGCTGAAAAGCAAGGGCATGATCTAAGTCGTCAAGACTGGCTGATCCAAGCAAAACGCCACCGGAAACGGTGGCGTTTTTTTTATGGAAAACGAGGCCGGCGGGTTGACCGCTGGTTCTTCTTCAGATGGCTTTTCCGGCCCTGCCGTGTGTGCCTCCGCAGGATGCCTACCCGCTTGCTGGGAGGCTGCGTGGCCAGGAGCCGGTGAGGTCATGGCAAGGGCCGGATGCAGGGGTCAAGCCTTGATCATGTCGTAGCCGAGCTTGACGATCAGGATGGCCAGCAGGCACAGGAACAGCATGCGGATGAACGCGGTGCCGCGTTTCATGGCGATGCGGGTCCCGACCCAGGCCCCCAACATGTTGCTGAGTGCCATCGGAGCGGCGACGCCATACAGCACCTTGCCGGTGGGGACGAAAAAGCACAGCGCTGCAATGTTGGTGGCCAGGTTCACCAGTTTGGCAGAGGCGGAAGCCTGCAGGAAATCGAAGGCAAAGCAGCGGATGAAGAGAAAGATCAGGAAGCTGCCGGTGCCAGGGCCGAACAGCCCGTCATAAAAGCCGATCGCCCCACCGACCAGCAGCGACAGCAGGCGCTCGCGCCAGCCCACCGAGAGCGGGCGCCGCACCGCGCCGAAGTCCTTCTTGAAAAAGGTATAGAGCGCCATGGCGACGATGAGCACCAGTACCAGCGGACGCAGCACCGCCGTCGGTACCGCCGACACGGCGGCGGCGCCCAGGAACGCCATGGCAAAGGCACTGAAGGCGGCTGGCAGCACCAGGCTCCAGGGAATTGCCACTCTGCCGATGAAGGAACGGGCCGCAAGCGAGGTGCCGCAGGCCGACGCGAGCTTGTTGGTGCCGAGCAGTGTGGCGGACGGTACGGCAGGCAGAATGTTGAATAGCGCCGGAATCTGGATCAGCCCGCCACCGCCGACGGCGGCATCGATCAGTCCGGCACAGAAAGCAAAACCGCATAGCAAGGTCAAGGTCAGCATGGAGTCGCTCAGAACGGGGAAATGGCATGGCCCCGGCAGCAGAAGGCCGGGAACCGATTGACGGCGAGTATAGAAGAGCCGGATGGATTGTGTTGCAATATGGTGTTGCGTTAATTGCAATATGAGAGAGCCGATGCAGTTACCCTTGCTGTGGGAAATCAGTGTGTTCTGTGCCGTGGCAGAAAAGCGCAGCTTTGTCGCCGCCGCCCGGCTGTTGGGGCGCTCTCCCAGCGCCGTGACGCGGGCGATCCAGGCCTTGGAATACGAGGTTGGCAGTACTCTGTTGCAGCGCTCGCAGAAATTGGTGAGCCTGACCGCAGCGGGAGAGAGCTATTACGCCTACGCCAGGCAGATGCTGGATCTGCAGGCGGATGCTCAGGAGGAACTGGCCGGCCTCGGCGCGGCGGCGCAGGGCTGGATACGTTTTGCCGCACCGGAAAACCTCGCCATCGGCGTGTTGCCGGAGGTGATCGCCGAGTTCGCCATCCTGCACCCCGATGTGCGCATCGATGTGCGTTTCACTGACGAAATGCTGGACCCGATTCGGGAAAAGCTGGATTTTGCGATACGCGGGGCATTTCCCCAGGACAGCGAGCTGATCGGTTTCCCCTTGTGGGATTACCGCCGTCATCTGTTTGCCAGCCCGGACTACATTCGTCGGCGTGGGCTACCCGCGTTGCCCGAAGAGCTGGTGGAGCACGAGCTCATCGTGCATACGGCGCCTCGCATCCTGAAAGACTGGTATTTCGTGTCGGACGGGCGGCAGTTCCGCAGTAAGGTACAGCCCCGCTACCGCTTCAATTCGGGCGTGGCGGTGTATCAGGCGGCGCGGCATGGGGTGGGGATTGCCCGATTGGCCAGCTGGCTGGCGGCACCGGCGGTAAGGGAGGGGGCCCTCGTCAAAGTCTGCCCGGATTATCGGGTGACCTCTTCCCGTGGCCAGGATCCGCAAATGCACGCCGTCTATGCGACCAGCGGGCAGCCCAGGCGGGTTCGGCTGTTTCTGGAGCGGTTGCGTGCTTGGGCAAGCAAGGCCGACTCTCTCTTGTAAGGCTGGGCTTGCCCGGTGCTCGAGGCTAGGCGCTAGACAGGAGGGCGATAGCGCCGCCGCCAGGGAGGGCGCCCCCCGGCCACCTGGCGCCAACCTTGTTCAATGCGGGCGGCTCCATTCGCCCTTGCTGCTGAACGGCAGCGTGCCCAGGCCGTTGATATCTTGCAGCTGGCCGTTGATTTCGTAGTCCAGCGTGCTGTCCGGGTGTTCCAGCAGGCGGCCGACCTGTTTCAGCCAGTGGCGGGTGCTGGTGTGCAGTTCGACCTTGACCAGGCTTTCGCTCAGCGCCGCGACCTGGATCGCCTGGGGGCTGACCCCGCGCGCCAGTTTCTCGCCGCCGACGGCGACGTCGAATACCAGTCCCTTCGCCGAGAGGGCGTAGTTGTTCGGGTTTTGTAGCCGCAGCGTGAGGGTGAAGGTCTGCTCGAACAGCGTGCTCTTACCGGGCTCGATATCGGCGATCGACACCTGCGGCTTTTGCCAGGAGAGGGTCGAGCAGGCGGTCAGCAGCAGGCTGAGCAGCAGTAGTTTCAGGGTTTTCATCGTGCTTCCTTGTCTATTCCAGGCTACCCAGCATGTCGCGCGACATCTGGATCCAGGCACGCGCGGCGTGTGAGAGATAGACCTCCTTTTGCCAGATCAGTGCCAGATGCCAGATGATCTCCTTCTCGTCGAGCGGGATGACGTCGAAGGGGCGCCCGTACAACCGGGCCGCCACGCTTTCCGGCAGCAGCGCGATGCCGAGGCGGGCTTCCACCATGGCGGCGATGAAGTCCCAGTGGGCGCTGCGTCCGGCGATATGAATGGTTTTGCCCAAGCGGCGAAAGCCTTGGCTGACCAGGGTGGAGAGCGAGAAGTCCTCGGGGTAGAACACGATCGGTTCGTCGACGATGTCGGCGAGCTTGACGCTGCGCTTGCCGTGCCAGCGCGACTGGTCCGGGGCCACCAGGCACAGGCGGTCACGCACGAAGCTGAAAGTGTTGAACACCTGGCGATCGACCGGCAGCACCGCTACGCCGATTTCCAGCTGCCCGGAACGGATGTTGCTCTCGATCGAGCGCGCACCGTATTCGACCATCTTCAGTTCGACGTTGGGGTAGTGGGCCCGGAACGAGCTGACCACCGGCGCGAAGAAGGCGCCGCCGACCATCGGCGGTAGGCCGACGATCAGCTCGCCGCGGGTCAGGGCCGACAGGTCGGTCAGCTCGGTTTTCAGGCGGGCCATCGCGGCCAGCACGTCCTGCCCGCGCTCGTAGGCGACCTTGCCGGCATCGCTCAACTGGAAGCTGCGGCCTTCACGGATGATCAGTTGCGTGCCCAGTTCTTCTTCCAGTTGCTTGACCATCTTGCTGATGGTGGGCTGGGTCACGAACAGGGCATCGGCGGCGCGTGTAAAGCTTTGACGGCGCACTACTTCAATGAAATAACGCAGCGCTTTGACGTCCATGTTGGTGCATTCCAAAAGTGAATGGTAAGGATAATTTTAATTCATTTCTAGAATGAATTCGGGCTCACTATACTACGAGCTCTCCCTGTGTGTTGTGTGTGTTGTGCAGCAGGAGGGTGTGTGGGGTCGGTGCGGAAGACTGTCGCTGATCTTCCTCCTTGCTGTGAGTCGATACCTGCCAGCGCTGTTGCCCTTCTGGGGCATGCTTTAGCCGGGCACAGCCTGGCAAGGTTAGACTTGAACGAATTGTGTTCTGGCCCCATGTCTGGGGATAGGACGGGTGGCATGGCCACCCTGGATCTGCACATTGCCGCCTTGCGGTAGTGTGGTCAGGTTCCGCAAGGCGCTGCTTTGCGGGCGTGTTATTGTAGTTCCTCCATTACTGAGCGTTGTTAAGGCCGACTATTCGTCGGCCTTTTTTTTTTACACCCGCCGCGGTCGCAAACAAAAAACCGGAGGGCTCGCCTCCGGTTGGATTGTCATGCCGGGTGGGGTGATCAGCTGGCTTTCGGGTTGATCAGGATTTCCACGCGGCGGTTCTTGGCGCGGCCTTCGGCCGTGGCGTTGCTGGCGATCGGCTGGTTCTGGCCGTAGCCGACGGGGTTGATACGGCTGCCGGCGACGCCACGCGATTGCAGGAAGCCCGCGACGGACTGGGCACGGCGTTGCGACAGCGTCTGGTTGTAGGCCACGTTGCCGGTGTTGTCGGTATGCCCGGCGACGGTGATGGTGGTATCCGGGTACTGGGTCAGCACGTTGGAGACATCGGTCAGTGCCGTGCGTACGGAGGGCTGCAGGTCGGCGCTGTTGACGGCGAAGGTGACGTTGTCCGGCATGGTCAGCTTGATTTGGTCGCCGACGCGGTCGACGCCGACCTGGGTGTTGGCCAGCTTGTCGCGCAGCTGTTTTTCCTGGTAGTCCATGTAGGCGCCCACGCCGGCCCCGACGATGCCACAGCCCAGCGCCGCGTTGCGTGCGCCCTTGCTGCCGTGGGTGGCGGCACCGGCAATGCCGCAGGCGGCGGCGGCACCGAGGCCGTACATGGCGGTCTTGCTCATCTGGCTTTGGCCGGTTTGCGGGTTGGTGGTGCAGGCGGCGAGGCCGACGCTCAGGGCGACGGCGGCGGTGAGCAGGGTTTTCGAGTGTTTGAACATGAGTGCCTCCACGGAGTAACAGTCGGGAATCGGGACAGGTGTGCGCGTGGCCTTACCTGGGGATGATGGCAGGGTGGATGCAGCCGCGAGCACCGGACGGCCGGTCTGCGCGCGGCGCTGCCCGGGGCCAACTTGGGCAGGATTATAGACGCAGGGTTGCCGTGAATCCCGCCGTCTTAACAATTGTTAAACAATCACTTGATTCGCGTAACGCGGGCACGAGCCGTGCCTGAGCCCTGGCCGGGGCTCAGACCAGGCTCGGCGGACTGTCGAGAACGGGGCGTTCGCCGGTCTGCAGCCGCCACAGCGCGGCGTAGCTGCCGTTCTGTACCAGCAGGCTGTCGTGGGTGCCGGACTCGACGATGGTGCCGTGCTCCATGACGTGGATGCAGTGGGCGTGGCGTACCGTGGACAGGCGGTGGGCGATGACCAAGGTGGTGCGGTTGCGCGAGATGACGTCGAGCGAACGCTGGATAGCGGCTTCGGTTTCGTTGTCGACCGCGCTGGTGGCTTCGTCCAGCACTAAGAGCGGTGGGTTCTTCAGGATGGCGCGTGCCAGCGCCAGGCGCTGGCGCTGGCCGCCCGACAGTTTCTGGCCGCGCTCGCCGATCGGGGTGTCGTAGCCCTGTGGCAGGCGGACGATGTAGTCGTGCGCTTCGGCTGCCTTGGCGGCGGCCACGATCGCCGCGCGGCTGACTTGGCCCAGCCCGTAGGCGATGTTGTCGGCCACGCTACCGTCGGTGAGGAACACGTCCTGGCTGACGTAGCCGATGGCGCGGCGCAGGTCGGTAAGATCGAGCTGCTGGATGTCGTGGCCGTCGAGGCGGATTTGTCCGGTCTGGGGCTGGTAGAAGCGTAGCAGCAGTTTCACCAGCGTGCTCTTGCCGGAGCCGGTGGCACCGACGAAGGCGACGGTCTGGCCGGGCTCGATGGTGAGCGTGACGTCCTGCAGCGTGGGGGCGTCGGCGTAGGCGAAGGACAGTGCGTCGAACTCCAGCCGTCCGGCGACGTGTGCCGCCGGAAGATGACGGCCCTCGTAGGGGATGGTCTGAGGCGTGGCCAGCACCCCCAGTACGCGCTCGATCGAGGCCATCGAGCGCTGGTACAGGTCGGCGATGTCGGCAAGGCCGGTGAGCGGCCACAGCAGGCGCTGGGTCAGGTAGACCAGCACCGAGTAGCTGCCGACACCGATTTCGCCGTGGGTTGCCATCCAGCCGCCGTAGACCAGGGTGGCGACGAAGCCCGCCAGGATGGCCATGCGGATCACCGGGGTGATGGCGGCCGAGAGCTGGATGGCGCGCGCGTTGGTGCTGCGGTAGTGCTCGCTGGCGTCGTGGATGTGACCGGCTTCGAACTCTTCGGCGGTGAAGGCCTTGATGGTGGCGATGCCGAGCAGGTTGTTGTTGAGGCGGCCGTTGATCACCCCGGCGGCCTCGCGCACCTCGGCGTAGCGCGGCGCGAGGCGGCGCTGGAACCAGAAGGTGCCGTACAGGATCAGCGGCACCGGCAAGAGCGAGATCAGCGCCAGTTTGGGCGCCAGCAGGAAGAACACCGCGCCGACCATCAGCGAGGAGCAGAACACCTGGATGATGCTGTTGGCGCCACCGTTGAGGAAGCGCTCCATCTGGTTGATGTCGTCGTTGAGGATGGCCATCAGCTTGCCGATGCTCTTGTTCTCGAAGTAGGCGAGCGGCAGCTTTTGCACATGGCGGTAGGCGTCCAGCCGCAGTTCGTGTTGCAGGCTTTGCGCCAGGTTGCGCCACTTGACCTCGTAGAGGAACTGGAACAACGATTCTCCACCCCAGATCAGCACCGTGAGCAGGCCCAGCAGCAGCAACTGCTGCATGGTGTCGGTGATGCCGAAGCGTGCCAGGAACGAAGCTTGCTTGTTGACCACCACGTCGACGGCGACGCCGATCAGCACCTCGGGCAGGATGTCGAAGAACTTGTTGAGCACCGAGTACAGCGCGGCGAGGCGGGCGTCCCGCCGGTACTGGCGCGCATAGTCGAACAGTCGCGAAAGGGCGTTCATGGTATCGTCCGGGTAGCGGTAGACAGCGATTCTACTGCAGTACATAACAGATAGATAATGACCCAGGGAACACAGAAAATGACTGAAACGAGCAATCATCCGACGCAGCGCGAGCTGGTGATGTCGGTACTGATGATGCCCGATATGGCGAACTTCTCCGGCAATGTGCACGGCGGGGTGCTGCTGAAGTTGCTGGACCAGGTGGCCTACGCCTGCGCCAGCCGCTACGCCGGCTGCTACGTGGTGACGCTGTCGGTGGACCAGGTGCTGTTCAAGCAGCCGATCCACGTCGGCGAACTGGTGACGTTCTACGCCAGCGTCAACCACGTCGGCCGGACCTCGATGGAAGTCGGCATCAAGGTGGTGGCCGAAGACATCCAGCAGCGTACGGTGCGTCACACCAACAGCTGCTACTTCACCATGGTGGCGATGGAGCAGGGCAAGCCGGCGGCAGTGCCGGCGCTGTCGCTCGACACCGAGACCCATCGCAAGCGCTTCCGCGACGCGGAGATCCGCAAGCGCATGCGCATGGAGGCCGAGGCGCGCATGAACGAGGCGCTGTCCTGAGCAAGACTGAGAACCAGAGGCCGCTTCGCTGTTAGAATCGGCCTCTTTTTCATGGTGAGTGCGCCGTGTTCGACCTGATTGCCACCGATCCCCGTTTCTACGTCATCGCCAAGCATCCCGGCGTGAGTTTTCATCGTCAGGGCGACGAGGCCGGGCTGATGGAGGCGCTGCGCGCGCAACTGGCCGACGACGCCTTGTGGCCGGTGCACCGTCTTGACCGGCTGACCTCGGGGCTGTTGCTGGTGGCGCGCTCGGCCGAGGTGGCGTCAAGGTTGGCCGAAGCCTTCGCCGCACGCGAGATCGAGAAATACTACCTGGCGCTGTCGGATCGCAAGCCGCAGAAGAAACAGGGACTGGTGCGGGGCGACATGGTGAAGGGGCGTGGCGGTGCTTGGCGCCTGCTGCCGTCTTCGGCCAACCCCGCCATCACCCAGTTCTTCAGCTTCTCGCTGGCCCCGGGGCTGCGACTGTTCATCCTGCGTCCGCACAGCGGCAAGACGCACCAGCTGCGCGTGGCGTTGAAAAGCCTGTCGGTGCCGATTCTGGGCGACGAGCTATACGGCGGCACCCCGTCCGACCGGGGCTACCTGCACGCCTACTCGCTGGCGTTCCGCTTGGACGGCGAGCGCTTCCACTTCGTCTGCCCGCCCCGACACGGTGCGCAGTTCCTCTCCGTGGCGTTGCTGGCTGCACTGCAAAAACCGGAGTGGCAGCCCGAGGCGCTGCCCTGGCCGGTTCTCAACTTCCCAGCCTGAGCGGTTGGGCGAAGCGTTCCAGAACGACGCCGTTGCGCTGGCAGTCTTCCACGAAGGCGGCGCTGGCCAGATAGCGGTATTCCTGCTGCCGCGCCGCGCCGATCGGGTCACTGCTGTCCTCTGCCGGCAGTCCTGGGTGGCACATGATCAGGCCGCCGTCTTGGCAGCGCTGCAGCCAGCGCCGCATCAGACCGGGAAAATCCGCTTCCGCGGTCAAGGAGTACAGCCCGCCGAACCAGTCTGGAGTGCACAGGCCGCGATGGCGGGCCTTGCCGGCGAAGCCGGCGCACAGCGCCTTGAGCACCATCCCCTTGCCCTGGCTGTCTCCGCTGTCGCCGAGCCGATCCGGCGCCCGCAGATAGGGTTGAGCCCGCCCCCTCCAGCGCAGCGCCACGGCCTCGAGCAGAGCGTCGCGCACCACCGGCAGGGCATGCACATGCTGGTGTCCGTCGAGGTAGTCCGGGAGCCGGCCAAAATGCTCGGCGAAGGCGTCGATCTGGCGCAGCAGCGTGTCGCGCAAGGCCGGCCGCGACAGCAGACGGAGCCGGCTGTAGAGCAGCCAGTGGCCGAGCGGCCGGGCGCTGTCGTCGAACGGGTGGGTCAGGTTGCAGTGCAGGCCGATGTCGGCATGGGGGGCTCGTTGTGCCAGTTCACCGGCCAGCGCCGGCCACAGCGGCGAGAGGCTGAACACGCTGGTGGCGCTCAGGCGGCGCCGTTCCAGCAGGGTCAGGATGCCCTCGCTGATGGCGGGCGACTGCGCGAAATCGTCGGCGCACAGGGTCAGGCGGCGGCTCATGCCGGATGCTTCCCGGCAAAGGCCCATAGTTTGCTCAGCGCGAAGGTGAACACGGCCACCAGCACCAGCACCAGCAGCAGGGCGCTGCGGTAATCCAGCGCGGTGAAGCGCAACAGCACGAAGTACAGTGCCTCGTTCAGTCCAAAACTCAGGCTGGCCACGCCGAAAAAGCGGGGCAGCGACTGGCGGTGCGGGACATGGTGGGCCTGAAAGGTCAGCCGGCGGTGCCCCCAGTAGCTGATCTGGAACGCCAGCAGGAAGGCGGCGACGTTGGCCGCCAGCGGCGGCAGGCCCATCGGCACCAGCCACAGGCTGACGATGACGAAGTGCGCCAGCATGGCGCTGACGCCGACGCAGCCGAATACCAGCAGTTCACGTTTCATGGCGCGGGGCGTGTTCCTTGTCGGCCGGGGAGACAATACGGCTGATCAGGTAATTCGGGCGCTGCTTCACCTCGTCGAAAATCCGTCCGACGTATTCGCCGAGGATGCCGATCGAGAGCAACTGGATGCCGCCGAGGAAGGTCACCGCGACCGCCAGCGTCGGCCAGCCGTGCAGCGGGTTGCCAAAGACCAGGGTGCGGAACGCCTCATAGAAGGCATAGCCGATCGCCACCAGCGAAATGGCGCTGCCGACCAGGGTCCAGATGCGCAGCGGCATGGTGGAGAACGAGGTCAGGCCGGTCAGCCCGAGATCGAGCAGGCGCTTGAAGTTGAAGCTGCTCTGGCCCGAACGGCGGACGTTGGTATGGGTCTCCAGCCCGAGCCGGGTGAAGCCGACCCAGTTGTACAGGCCCTTCATGAAGCGGTCGCGCTCCGGCATGGCGCGCAGGGCGTCGAGGATGTTGCGGTCGAGCACGCGGAAGTCCTGGGTGTTTTCCGGAATCTTCAAGCGCGCCCCGGTATTCAGCAGGGTGTAGAACACGCGGGTGAAGCAGCGCTTCGCCAGGCTCTCGCCTTCGCGGCTGGAGCGCACGCTGTACACCATGTCGTAGCCGCGGCGCCACTGCGCCAGAAATTCCGGCACCAGCTCGGGCGGATGCTGGAAGTCCCCATCGATCAGCACCGCCACATCCCCCCCGGCCTGGTTCACCCCGGCGGTCAGCGCGATCTCCTTGCCGAAGTTGCGCGACAGCTGCACCAGGGTCACCGGTAGCGGGGCCGTTTCGCTCAGTACTTTCTCCACGGTGGCATCGCGGCTGCCGTCGTCGACCACGATCAGCTCGTGGCGGTAGCCATGCTCCTTGAGCAGGCCGTGCAGCGTCTGCAACAGCGGCACGATGTTCTCGGCCTCGTTGTAGGCCGGGATGATGCAGCTTACCAACGGATCGGCGGGACGCTCGGCCGCGTGCAGGCCAAGCAGGTAGGGAGGAACGATCTCTTCCTTCATGTCGGGCTCCGGAGAGGCTCAGTGGCTGGCGCAGCGGGGCGTGGTGGCTGGTGTTCACGCAGCAGCAGGGTAACGTCTTTCATGTTGCGGAAGCGGCCGACTTCTTCGAAGCCGGCCCGTACTACCGGCGGCAGTTCGGCGACTTCCTTGGCATCGACGGCGATGTAGTCGCGCGTCGTATTATGCAGCAGCGCCTCGAAACGTGCCGAGTCGGTACTGCTGCGGGCGCGGCCAGCAGAATAAAACTCCGCCGAAAACTCGCGGCGGCGGTCCCAGTACAGCAACTGGCTGTCCGAACTCGGCTGTTCGTGCTGCCATGCGTCGATCAACCGTTTCTGGCTGCGTCCGACCGCCTCGGGCCGCAGCACGAAGGCGGCGGTGGCTGCCAGTGCGATCACGGCGCTGACCAGCCCCAGGGCCGGCAGCCAGCGGCCGCGCTGCGGCAGGTCCGCACGCTGCCACAACTCGGCAAACAGCAAGGCGAAGCCCGGCAGCATCGGCATCGAATAGGGCCAGATGATGTTGCCGGAGAGGCTGAAGAACAGCAGCGTCATCAAGGTCCACAGGGCGATGTACAGCAACCAGCCGTCCTGGTCGCGACACAGGGCAGGCAGGCGACGGCGCTGGCGTGCCAACCAAGGCAGCATCGCCAGCGACCACGGCAGCAGGGCGGCCACGGTATAGGGCCAGATCATGCCGTGCGGGGTGGCATGGGCGAAGCCGTAGCGGTCGCCTTTCCAGCCCGGATCGAGGAAGCGGGAGACGTGCTCGCCCATGATGAAGTAATTGAGGAAGCCTGGGGTGCGGTGTTCTGCCAGCAGGTACCAGGGGGCGGCGATCAGCAGCGTGACGACGAGACCGCCGAACCAGGGCAGGTGCTGCCACAAAGGCTTCCATTGCTTGCGGGCGATCACCCACAGCCCGATCGGCATCGCCGCCAGCACGATGGCGACCGGCCCCTTGGCCAAGAGGCCGACCCCCATGCCGACGAAGAACGCATAGCCCCAACGCCGGCTACGTTGAGCCAACGCATGCCAGAAAGCAGTCTGGATCAGGGTGACGGAAAACATCAGCGCCGGGTCGGTCATTACTGTGCCGGCCGCGAGGTAGAACAGCAGGCCGCCGGACAGGACCAGCACGCAGGCCAGGGCGGCATCGCGACCGCTGCGTGCGGCGGCCAGCGAGGCGGTCAGCGCCACGGTACCGACGGAGAGCAGCAGGGCCGGCAGGCGTGCCGCCAGTTCGTTCACCCCGAATGCCCCCATGAACGCGGCAGACAGCCAGGTGGAGAGCGGCGGCTTGGCCCAGAACGGGATTTGGTAGTCGTGCCACAGTGTCACCCAGTTGCCGGTTTCCAGCATCTTGCGGGCAATCTCGGCGTAACGGGCTTCGGTAGTGTCATTGAGCGGGATCAGGGCCATGGCCAGCAGGCGCACCACGATCAGCGCCAGCAGCACAAAAACGGCTTGGCGCTGCCAGCCGGGTCGAGAAGAGGGTTTCATCCTGTATTTCTGGTGTCGTCCGGGTACTGCCTGGGCAGGTCCGCCCGGCAGGATTTGTCTGTTTTTAGAAAGCGCAATTCTACCGATGTTGGCGTCATTCCCTTAAGGAATCCTGACGACGGCACACTGCCCACCAGTATCGATGGCAAGGTGCTGCCGTTTTCCTGCAAAGCTTGCTGGCGCGGATGGAGTGGAGTAGTCTCGCCAAGCCATCCGGCAATGCTTTTCAAGGTGCTATTTTCATGAACACGTTGGCTTGCTTGACCCGGGCAGGGGCCAACCGCAGTCGCCTGCCCATGAACTGGTACACCCTCGACGTCGTCCTCGCTGACGACTTCCCCCGCGCCTGAGTTTCTCCGCCGCCGCTCGGTGGCATCCGTCTTTTTCCTGCATACCGTTTAAACTGAAGACAGAGGCTGTCGCTCTCGTCGCGTCTGGCGTTGTTGCGCCCGCGGCCGGCCGACAGCCGGGAGATTCTCATGGCACGTCGTATTCCCGAACCGTTCCGCATCAAGATGGTGGAGCCGATCAAGCAAACCACCCCCGAACAACGCCATCAAGCACTCGAGCAGGCCGGCTGGAACCCGTTCTTGCTGCGCGCCGAAGACGTCTATATCGATCTTCTGACCGACAGCGGCACCGGTGCGATGAGCGACCGGCAATGGGCCGGCCTGATGATGGGCGACGAAGCCTATGCCGGCAGCCGCAATTTTTACCACCTGGCCGATACGGTCAGGGAGGTGTTCGGCTACGCGCATACCATCCCGACCCACCAGGGGCGCGGGGCCGAGCAGATTTTGTTCCCGGAACTGGTCAAGCGCACCAAGGGCAAGTCGCCGGTGTTCCTGTCCAACTACCACTTCGACACCACCAAGGCGCATGTCGAAATCGCCGGTGCCCGCGCCATCAATGTGCTGACGCCACAGGCCTTCGATACCGAGACCGCTTACAACTGGAAGGGCGATTTTGACCTGCCGAGGTTGGCCGAAACGATCGCCGACGTCGGCGCCGACAACGTGGCCGGGCTGATCGTCACCATCACCTGCAACAGCGCCGGCGGCCAGCCGATGTCGATGCACAGCATCCGTGAAGCCAGCACGCTGGCGCGTGCCCACGGCATCCCGGTGATCATCGACGCTGCGCGCTTCGCCGAGAACGCCTGGTTCATCCAGCAGCGCGACCCGGATTACGCCGGCCATGCCATTGCCGATATCGTGCGCGAGATGTTCAGCCATGGCGACATGTTCACCATGTCGTCGAAGAAAGACGCACTGGTCAATATCGGCGGTCTGTGCTGCTTCAAAGACGATATCGAGCTGTTCCACGCGGTGCAGGTGCGCTGTGTGCCCATGGAAGGTTTCGTCACCTACGGTGGCTTGGCCGGTCGTGACATGGAGGCCATGGCGTTGGGGTTGAAGGAGGGCATGGACCAGGATTACCTGAGCTACCGGATCGGCCAGGTGGCCTACCTGGGCGAGCGGCTACGCGCGGGCGGTGTGCCGATCCAGACCCCGACCGGCGGACACGCGGTGTTCGTCGACGCGAAAAAGCTGTTGCCGCACATCCCGGCCGATCAGTTCCCCGCCCACGCGCTGGCGTGCGAGCTGTATCTGGAGGGCGGCATCCGCGGTGTCGAGATTGGCTCGCTGCTGCTCGGGCGCAATCCCCAGACCGGCGCCCAGGAGCCGTCGCCGTTCGAGCTGCTGCGTCTGACCATTCCGCGCCGGGTGTATACCAACGACCACATGGACTACATCGCCGACTGCCTGATCGACGTCAAACGGCGTGCCGCCTCGATCCGTGGCTTGCGCTTCGATTACGAACCGCCGATTCTGCGCCACTTCACCGCACGGCTGCGGCCCGTTTAAGGCTGGAATGAAAACGGGGAGCCAGGCTCCCCGAGGAAGTGAATGGGAGATTGGCTTGGAAGCCAAGAACGAAGGGCCTTGCAGCGATGTTAGGCCCTTTTTCTTTTGGAGCTGGGGTTACATGGAGGGGCAGCAGGGAGGGAGTGCAAACGCACTATCGAACCCTTCTTACGGAAATACACTACTTGTCACAACACAGTTCCTGCCCAGGTGCTTCGCTTCATAAAGCGCGGCATCACAGCGATTGTAGATGGTCGTGAAGTCATCCTCGGCCGCCAGTTCTGCAACACCGATGCTGATGGTGACGTGAATCTGTCCGCTCAGTGCTTGAATCGTACACTCTTCGACTTCGCGGCGAAGTCGCTCAGCCACCTCTTGTGCTTCGGGTTCAGGGGTATTGGGCAGCAGAACGGCGAACTCCTCCCCGCCAAGGCGGCCGATAGTGTCGCAGTTCCTGAGAGCCTGCTGAAAAACAACGGCGACGCGCTTCAGTGTTTCATCGCCACCGTGGTGGCCGAAGCTGTCATTGATGCGTTTAAAGTAGTCGAGGTCTATCAGGAACATGGACAGTCGGCCCCCATAGCGCTTCGCCCGACTGAATTCTTTCTCTGCAATCTCGGTAAAGTGGCCACGGCGCAGTACGCCAGTCAGTTCATCGGTTGTCGCTAGCGCTCTCAGCTTGCTGAGTGACCTTTCCTCGGCAATGACGCTGCCCACCCAGCGCCCCAGCAACCGCACGAACTCGATATCGCTACGATCGAACGTTCGGCCATAGGGTCTGGCCGAGGAAAAATTGACGGTGCCATAGAGTTGGCCACCAACCAGAACCGGGCTGCCGATATAACACTCCAGTTTGAAGGCATCGAAACAGGGGTGGCCGGCATAGTCGGAATCGCTCATGTGGTGGATCGCCACCACATCCGCGTTATTAAGCGTTATTGAACAGTAGGTCTGCGCGAGCTCGAATTCATCGCCCGCCTTCAGGTTGGTCGCCGGCGGCGTACAGCAGCTTTCGACTTGGTAGCAGTCACCAATCACATGGCTGACAATGCCAAATTCAACCCCTAGATGGCGGCATCCGAGTTCCAGTGCTTTCTGTAGCTGCTCTTGCAGGGTGTCGCTCGACTGGGTGGCGATATCGTTCAGAGTGCGCAGGCTGTCGTTGACGAACAGTAACCGGCTGCGGAATTGATGTTGTACGTGCAGGGCTCGCGCCAGCAACGCTCCGCCCAGTACCATAAGCAACGAGATGACCCCCGCGAGCAGGCGGTACCGGAACCAGCGCCGTTCATGCGCGGCGAAAATGTCCTCGACGGGTTGGGTGATCGACACGACCATCGGATAGCCATCCAAGCGTCGATATGTCACCAGCCGGTTGATCCCATCAATCACACTTTTCGCTTCAAAGCTCCCTTGCTGTGGAGCACTTGGGCGCAAGAACGGACGATCAGACGGTACCGCCGTGCCGATAGCCTGGGCATCGAGTTTCCGGCTGCTTCCGCGTGCTCGGAAAATCCCGTCCGTTCCGATCAGCCCGAGAGTGCCACGTGCGCCGAGGTCAATGGATTCAATAAATTGTCCAAAGTAATCGGGACTGAGCGAAATGACCAGGACGCCTTCAAAGCGGCCACCCTCGCCCAGGATGGGGCGTGTCATCTGAATGCTGTAGCGGCTGGAAACGCGCCCCTTTACGGGTTTGCTGATATGGAGCCTATCCTGGCGGCTGTCCCGATGCACCCGGAAATGCTCGCGGTCGCTCAGGTCGACCGGTTTCGCGTTTGGGTCGAGAGTGGAGTACGCGAGCTTCCCATCGGAACTGATGACCGAGACCTGGACCAAAAGTGACTTGGGATAGGCCGACTGGAGAAACTGGACTTTCCGATCGAAATCGGATCGATCGTCAAGCCATGCCTGGCGCAGAATCAGCAGCGCTTCGTCGACCTCATCGAAGGTTCGAGCGACGTGTTCCCCGAAGGCCCTGACAAGATTGGCCGACTCGGTCTTGGCATTGCGCTCGACAGCGGCGTGATTACGACCTTGTTCCACGCTTAGAACAAACCAGAGCGACACGACCATGAGCCCCACGATGGTCAGGATCGAAAGCGGGTGGGAGATGGTCCGGGTGGAACGTAATCGGCGTTCATATGGCATTGATGAGACCGCCAATTGATAAGATAGAAAATCAAGAGATTAAACGCTAGTTTGCTTCATCAAACAAGTAGAGTCCATGCATCTTTATGCATAAAGAATGGCTGAAGGCTCACAAACCCCGGCACCGACCGGGATTTTTCTACTCTGATGGTGCACCGATTTGCTCTTTGCTGGGTGCTTGATAAGTTCACGCTAAGGAATGCACCGCCATGGACATGTCCACCGAAGCCGTTGAAGACTTCAATCCGTACCCGCGAAGACCAACGCTTGCTGGGGCAAATCAAGCAGGCCTGGCTCGAGAGTGGCGGTGTCTATGGATACCGCAAGGTGTATGACGACCTGCAGGCACAGGGAGAGCGTTGCGGCAAACAGCGTGTGGCACAGCTGATGAGACAGGGGGGGCTGCGTTCGCAGACGGGCTACCATCGTCGCCCGGGGCATTGCTCAGCGTGCCACCGGCTCGGCGCTGATTTCCACCGTGGCACTGGAGCCGTCCAATACCCGGCGTGGCTCGCGGCTGGCCAGGCGCAGTTCGCCATCGACGAAGACCCGTGCTTCCACAACGTAGCGTCCATCGGCCTGGATGGCGTGGCGGTCATAGCACAGCGAGAATCCGGCGGGGAAGGCGGGCGGCTGTTCCAGGTATTGTTCCGCTAGAACGCGCGGCGGAGCATCGCTGTGGCTGACATCGAGCAGGCTGACCCGCACCATGCTGCCAGCGCGCTCGAGCGGACTGCCCGCCAGCGACACGGTGCCGTTGAGGTAGGCGGGGGTATAGCCGCCCTGGGTGGCGCAGCCGCTCAACACCAGTGCGGCCAGTCCCAACAGGGCGTATCGGCGCTTCATCTCAGTTCTCCACCGGGGTGAGGGCCGGGGTGCCGAGCAGAACCTGGTTGCCTTCGGCCGAGCGCCAATCGCCTTGCACTCGCCATTGCTTGTTCTTGTCTTCCAGATGCAGATACCAGTGGTTGGCCGGAGCAGGCTTGACCGTGCCCTGGTAGACGTTGTCGCTGGTGCGGTGCAGTGTGATGTGCTGGTCGAAATCGTCCTGGGCAGGGTGCAGGAGCTGCAGCTCCAGCTCGGCCGGCAGCGGCTGCTTGCTGCTGGTGATGACGCGCACCTGGCGCATGTCGTCACTGAACAGAACCTGGGCCGACAGCCCCATGGCTTGGGCCACCTCGTCACGATGCAGCTGCTTGTTGATCTCCTTGCCTTGCTGGTAGTAGTCGTCCACCACCATGCCGTCGTCGCTCTTGACCGCGATGCCGAAGGTGACGAAGGCCGCGATCACGACAATGATGGGACCTGCCATCAGCAGCCATGGCCAGCGCTCCCGATACCAGGGGCGCGAAACATTGAGGGCCTTCTGCATCTCTTATTCTCCGATGAAACTTGATTTTTCTTCCACGCGCAGCGCCTGGTCGTCGGCAGACTGGATCACGAAGTGGATTTCGTGGCTGCCCTTGGTGGCGTATTGCGGGTCGGCCTCAACACGCACCGGCACGGTTTCGGTTTCGGTACCCTTGACCGTGATGATCGGCTTGTCGCTTTCCAGCTTGATGCCCGGCAGGCCCTCGACTGAGAGCTGGAAGCGCTGGGTTCGTTCCGAGACGTTGATGATTTTCACGCTATAGCTGTTTTCCAGCCAGCCTTCATCCGTTTCCCTGACCAGCGAGGCACGGTCACGGATAATGTCTACCTTGAACGGCTTGCGTTGCGAGAACGAGACGACGGCCGCGATCAGAATGGTGAGCAGAAGCAGCGAGTACAGCACCACGCGCGGCCGTTTCAGGCGCGAGACGATCTCCTTCTCGCTGTATTTGCCTTCCAGGGCATTTTCCGTGGTGTAGCGGATCAGGCCACGCGGATAGCCCATCTTGTCCATGACCTCGTCGCAGCCGTCAATACAGGCGGCACAGCCGATGCATTCGTATTGCAGGCCGTTGCGGATGTCGATGCCGACCGGGCAGACCTGGACGCAGATGCTGCAGTTGATGCAGTCCCCCAACCCTTCGCTACGCGGATCGAGGCCTTTCTTGCGCGCGCCGCGCGGCTCACCACGCTTCTCGTCGTACGAGATGATCAGCGTGTCGGCATCGAACATCACGGCCTGGAAGCGGGCGTAGGGGCACATGTACTTGCACACCTGCTCGCGCATCATGCCGGCGAACAAATAGGTGAAGCCGCCGTAGAAGAACATCCAGAACGTTTCCCACGGACCGTAGTTGAAGCTCGGCGCAGCGACGACCAGATCCCGGATCGGCGTGAAATAGCCAACCAGGGTGAAACCGGTGACCAGGGAGAACAGCACCATCAGCGCATGCTTGGTGAACTTGATGCGGAACTTGGTGAGGTTCATCGGCTGCTTGTCGAGCTTCATGCGCTTGTTGCGGTCGCCTTCAACCCACTGCTCGATCCACAGCATGATCTCGGTGTACACCGTCTGCGGACAGGAGTAGCCGCACCACAGCCGGCCGGCGATGGTGGTCCAGGCAAAGAGGCCGAAGGCGCTGCAGATCAGCAGGGCTGCAAGGTAGACGAAGTCCTGCGGCCAGATGGTCAGACCGAACAGGTGGAACTGGCGGTTGATCAGGTCGAAATGCACGGCCTGGCGGCCGTTCCACATCAGCCAGGGGAAGCCGAAGAACACCAGTTGCGTGCCCAGTACGAAGATGGTGCGCCAGTTGTTGAACAGGCCTTTGACGCTACGAGGATAGATTTTCTGGCGCTCTTCGTACAACGACACTTCCGTGGTGTCCTGTGCCGCATTCTTCTGCGCGGCACGTTGTTCCACCTTGATGGGGATCTCTTTCAGTGATTCGGACATCGTGATTTCCTGCGAAAAGATTTTGGGAAAGCGGTGTATACCGATTTGCCGAAAGCTTCTGTTAAAAATTTTATATTATGTTTGCTTGCTAAGCATCGGTGCCAAGCAATACTGCCCGCGACGAGCGGGCAGTATTGCGAATCAAGACTTACTGAGCCTTGGTGTTGTTGGACAGCCCCCAGACGTAGGACGCCAGCAGGTGTACCTTGCCTTCGCCGAGGAAGTCCTTCCAGGCCGGCATCTGGTTGTTGCGACCGTTGGTGATGGTCTCGATGATGGTCTTTTCGGTACCACCGTACAGCCAGATGTTGTCGGTCAGGTTCGGAGCCCCCATGGCCTGGTTGCCTTTGCCGTCCGGGCCATGGCAGGCCGCGCACACGGCGGAGAAGGTTTCCTTGCCGCGAGCCGCACGGTCGGCGTCATGCTTCTTGCCGGACAGCGACATCACGTAGTTGGCCACGTCCTTGACCTTTTCCTCGCCGAATGCCGCACCCCAGGCCGGCATCTGACCGTGACGGCCGATGGTGATGGTCTCCTCGATCTTCTGCGGAGTGCCGCCATGCAGCCAGTCGTTGTCGGTCAGGTTCGGGAACCCCTTGGCGCCGCGGGCGTCAGAACCATGGCACTGTACGCAGTAGGTCTGGAACAGGCGCTTGCCCATGGCCTGGGCTTCCGGATTGGCCGCCACGGCCTGGATATCCTGCTTCAGGAACTTGTCGTACAGCGGCTGGTACTTGGCTTCGGCCTGGCTGCGCTCTTCGTTGTACTGGCCGACCGACGTCCAGCCGCGGATACCCTTGAAGGTTCCGAGGCCGGGGTAGAGCACCAGGTACACCGCGCCGAACACCAGGGTGATGTAGAACAGCATCATCCACCAGCGCGGCAGCGGGTTGTTGTACTCCTGCAGGTCGTCGTCCCAGACATGGCCGACGGTCTCGACCTTCTCGCCCTTCTTCAGGTTGGTCTTGGACTGGCTGAAGAGCAGGTAGGCGAGGCCTACGATGCCGACGATTACCACGACGGCGATGTACACGCCCCAGAAATCACTTACGAAATCACTCATTGTTTTGCTCCGTTGGAAGCCGGCGAGTCGTTGCCGGCCTCCTGCACCTTGTCGTCATCGAGGAACAGCTGGTTGGCTGCCTCCTCGTACCGTTTCTTGGATTTCTTGCTGTAGGCTCCCAGCAGGATCACGATGAACACGACGAAGCAGAACACCGTGAACAGGCTGCGCCCCAGATTGGTCCAATCCATGGCTTAACGTACGTTCTTGAGTGCAAGACCGAGACCTTGCAGGTAGGCGATGACAGCGTCCAGTTCCGACTTGCCTTGCGCCTGGGCGGTTGCCTCGGCGATGTCCTTGTCGGTGTACGGTACGCCTACCTTGCGCAGTGCGGCCATCTTCTTCGGCAGCACTTCGGCGTCGACCAGATTCTTGGCCAGCCACGGGAAGGCCGGCATGTTGGATTCCGGTACCACGTCACGCGGGTTGGTCAGGTGTACGCGGTGCCATTCATCGGAATAGCGGCCGCCGACACGGGCCAGGTCCGGGCCGGTGCGCTTGGAGCCCCACAGGAACGGGTGGTCGTATACCGACTCGCCGGCCACGGAATAGTGGCCATAGCGCTCGGTTTCGGCTCGGAACGGACGGATCATCTGCGAGTGGCAGACGTGGCAGCCTTCGCGGATGTAGATGTCACGCCCCGCCAGTTGCAGCGCATTGTACGGTTTGACGCCGGCGACCGGCTCGGTGGTGGATTTCTGGAACATCAGCGGTACGATTTCCACCAGGCCGGCCACGCTGATCACCAGGACGGTCAATACGATCAGGTAGCCGACGTGCTCTTCAACCAGTTTCTGAATCTTTTCCATGTTCTTCTTGCCCTTTCCGCTTAAGCGTGTGCCGAGGCGGTAACTGCCGGAATCTTGGCGTCAACGGCGCGACCGGCGGTGACGGTACGGAAGGTGTTGTAAGCCATGACCAGCATGCCGGTCAGGTACAGCGAGCCACCCAAGAGACGTACGAAGTGGTACGGGTAGGTCGCCTTGACGACTTCGGCGAAGGCGTAGGTCAGGGTGCCGTCCGGGTTCAGGGCACGCCACATCAGGCCTTGCATCACGCCGGAAATCCACAGTGCAGCGATGTACAGAACGACGCCGACGGTGGCGAGCCAGAAGTGAGCTTCGATCAGCTTGACGCTGTGCATTTCTTCACGGCCGAACAGGCGCGGCAGCAGGTAGTACATCGAGCCGATGGTGATGAAGCCGACCCAGCCCAGTGCGCCGGAGTGCACGTGGCCGACGGTCCAGTCGGTGTAGTGCGACAGGGCGTTCACGGTCTTGATAGCCATCATCGGGCCTTCGAAGGTGGACATGCCGTAGAACGACAGCGATACCACCAGGAACTTCAGGATCGGGTCGGTGCGCAGTTTGTGCCAGGCGCCGGACAGGGTCATGATGCCGTTGATCATGCCGCCCCAGGACGGTGCGAACAGGATCAGGGAGAACACCATGCCGACGGACTGGGTCCAGTCAGGCAGGGCGGTGTAGTGCAGATGGTGCGGACCGGCCCACATGTAGGTGAAGATCAGCGCCCAGAAGTGCACCACGGAGAGGCGATAGGAGTACACCGGACGGCCTGCCTGTTTCGGCACGAAGTAGTACATCATGCCGAGGAAGGCGGCGGTCAGGAAGAAGCCCACGGCGTTGTGGCCGTACCACCATTGCACCATGGCATCGACCGCACCGCTGTACACCGAATAGGACTTCCACATCGTCACCGGAATTTCCAGGTTGTTGACGATGTGCAGCAGCGCCACGGCCAGGATGAAGCCGCCGTAGAACCAGTTCGCCACGTAGATGTGCTTGACCTTGCGGATGGCGATGGTGCCGAAGAACACGATGGCGTAGGCGACCCAGACCACGGTGATCAGGAGGTCGATCGGCCATTCCAGCTCGGCGTATTCCTTGCTGGAGGTGAGTCCCAGCGGCAAGGTGATGGCCGCAGCCAGGATCACCAGTTGCCAGCCCCAGAAGGTGAAGGCGGCCAGTTTGTCCGAGATCAGGCGGACGTTACAGGTACGCTGTACCACGTAGTACGACGTGGCGAACAGGCCGCAGCCGCCGAATGCGAAGATGACGGCGTTGGTATGCAGCGGGCGCAGGCGGCCGAAGTGGAAGTAGGGCCCAAAATTGAGCTCCGGCCACACCAGCTGGGCGGCGATGACGACGCCCACCAACATGCCAACAATGCCCCATACGACGGTCATGATGGCAAACTGGCGCACCACCTTATAGTTATAAGTGGATTGCGATTCCATTTACGATTCTCTCCAAGGTTGCTAACTCAGAACTTTTTTACAATCCGTGGCGACTTGAAGCCCGGTTTTCCGTCCCCATGTGGAAAGGGACTTCAACTCGCTGAAATTCCGAACTTGAGATAAATCAAGGGCATGATCGTTGCCCGGGGCGCGCCACTGCGCGCTCATGGCGGCAACAGACGCAGTTTCCCCATTTATTTATCTGATCATTCTAAAACAATTGCATTGGCCGGACCAGCCGTGGCATGTGCTTTTGGCGGCTATCGTCCGGCATTTCGGTCCGCGGAATTCTCCTCCCGGGTGCTCTCACCCGATGCTGCGACTGTTCCGGATTATATTGTCATCAGGCAAGCGGCTTTTGATTTGGATCAACTCGGCTTGCCGGGCAGCATTCCGCGCAGTGCAATGCTAGAATCGGCGCTTTTCGTCACGACAGGTAATTCGCCATGACCGTGCCCGTCCGCTACCAGATATCCCCCCTCTCGCCCGAAGCCCATCTGTTCGAGGTCGTCATGACGGTGGAGCGTCCGGCCAGTGAGGGGCAGATCGTGCGTTTGCCGGCCTGGATTCCGGGCAGCTACCTGATTCGTGAATTCGCCCGCCAGATCGTGACGCTGCAGGCCGAGTCCGCCGGACGGGCGGTGGCGTTGACCCAGCTCGACAAGCATAGCTGGCAGGCGGCGCCGGTGACGGGGAGGTTGACCCTGCGCTACCAGGTCTACTGTTTCGACCTGTCGGTGCGGGGCGCCTACCTCGATGGCGAGCGCGGCTTTTTTAACGGTAGCAGCGTGTTCCTGATGGCGGAAGGCTACCAAAGTAGCCCCTGCGAGGTGGCGATCCTGCCGCCCGCGGGCAAGGCATTCGCCGACTGGCAGCTGGCCACCAGCCTGCCGGCGCACGAGGTCAAGAAGAAATCCGGGTTCGGCGTCTATCGTGCGGCCGATTACGATGAGCTGATCGATCACCCGGTGGAGATGGGGGAGTTCGAACGCGTCAGCTTCAAGGCCTGCGGCGTGCCGCACGAGTTTGTCGTCGCCGGCCGTTTCCGGGCCGACCTCAAGCGTCTGGCACGCGACGTGAAGAAGATCTGCGAATGGCAGATCGCTCTGTTCGGCCAACCTGCGCCGTTCGAGCGCTATGTGTTTCTGCTCTACGTCGGCAAGGACGTTTACGGCGGGCTCGAGCATCGCGCCTCGACCGCGCTGTTGGCCAACCGCGACGACCTGCCGCAAGCGGGCGAGAAGACCATCGGCGACGGCTATCTGCGCCTCTTGGGCCTGATCAGCCACGAATACTTCCACAGCTGGAACGTCAAGCGCCTGAAGCCGGCGGCGTTCTCCCCCTACGACCTGAGCCGGGAAAACCATACCCGTCTGCTGTGGGCGTTCGAGGGGGTGACCTCGTACTACGACGAGCTGACCCTGGTGCGCTGCGGGCTGATCGACGAGAAACGTTACCTTGGCCTCCTCGCGGAGACCATCAGCGGTGTCGAGCGTGGCGCCGGGCGGCGCAAGCAGACCTTGGAAGAATCCAGTTTCAACGCCTGGACCAAGTACTATCGTCAGGATGAGAACAGCCCCAACAGCCTGGTCAGCTACTACACCAAGGGTGCCTTGGCGGCCTTGGCGCTGGATTTGCTGATCCGGCGCGAGAGCGGCGACGCCAAGTCGCTCGACGACGTGATGCGCGCGCTGTGGCAGAAGTGGCTGGCCGACGGCCAGGGCCTGGCTGAGGACGAGTGGGAGCGCCTCGCGGCGCAGGCCACCGGGCTCGATCTGCGCGGCTTCTTCGACCTGGCGCTGCGTTCCACCGCCGACCTGCCGCTGCCGGAACTGCTGGCGAGCCAGGGGGTGGAGATGGCGCTGGCACCGGCCGAGGGGGCGAACGACCGCGGCGGCGTGGTCGACGCACTGACGGCCAAGCCGGTGCGTGCGGTGCTGGGCGTGCGCAGCGCCAGCGACCCGCTCGGGGTGAAGCTGACCCACGTGCTGGATGGCGGCGCGGCGCAGCTGGCCGGCCTCTCCGGTGGCGACGTGGTGGTGGCGCTCGACCGCCTGAAGGTGAGTGATCTGGACAAGGCGCTGGTGCGCTTCCAGCCTGGCGAGGCGGTCAAGCTGCACGCCTTCCGCCGTGACCAATTGATGACGTTCAGCGTGCTGCTGCAGGCGGCCCCGGCCGATACCTGCCGGCTGGTGCTGCAACCTGCCGGCGCGCGCTGGCTCAAACACTGAAACACGGATTCCGCCAGGCCCGCCATCGCCGGGCCGAATTGTCGCTGCGGCGCTATCCCGCCGTAGTGGTGTCTGCGCGGCTGGCCGACCACGCCAGCGAGCAGCAGCAGGGCGGAATCACCTGAAACGGCCCTTGATTAGGTGAAAACATGGCCCAGCAACCCGAAGTGAAATACCTGAAAGATTACCAGGCCCCCGCGTTCAACCTGGACCGCGTAGACCTGAAGTTCGACATCTTCGACGAGGTGACGCGCGTCTATTCGCGCCTGCTCGTGCGGCGCCATAACGGTCATGACGATACCGAGCTGCGGCTCGACGGCTGCGCCAAGCTGGTGGCGGTGACGCTCGACGGCGAAAGGTTGGCCGAAGGCCGCTATCGCCTGGGTGACGAGACGCTGGTGATCACCGACGTGCCGGACAGTTTCATCCTGGAGATCGAGACCGAGCTCGATCCGGCCGCCAATACCAGCCTGATGGGGCTCTACGCCTCCAACGGCAACCTGTTCACCCAATGCGAGCCGGAGGGCTTTCGCAAGATCACCTATTACCTCGACCGTCCGGACGTGATGTCCAAGTTCACCACCACCATCGTCGCCGACAAGCAGAAGTACCCGGTGCTGTTGTCCAACGGCAACAAGGTGGGCGAAGGCATGGTCGACAAGAAGCGCCACTGGGTGCGCTGGGTCGACCCCTACCGCAAGCCGGCCTATCTGTTCGCGCTGGTGGCGGGGCGGCTGGCGGTGCGGCGCGACAGCCACACCACCCCGGGCGGGCGCCAGGTGACGCTGGAGGTGTGGACCGAGCCCGCCGACCAGGACAAGGTGGCGCACGCCGTGGAGTCGCTCAAGCGCGCGATGAAGTGGGACGAGGAGCGCTTCGGCCTGGAGTATGACCTCGACATCTATATGATCGTGGCGGTCGGCGACTTCAACATGGGGGCGATGGAGAACAAGGGCCTCAACATCTTCAACACCAAGTACGTGCTGGCGCGCCAGGAAAACGCCACCGACGACGACTTCCACAACGTGGAAGGCGTGATCGGCCACGAGTACTTTCACAACTGGACCGGCAACCGCGTCACCTGCCGCGACTGGTTCCAGCTGTCGCTGAAGGAAGGGCTGACGGTGTTCCGCGACCAGGAGTTCTCGGCCGACATGTCGAGCCGCGCGGTGTGCCGCATCAGCGACGTCAAGCAGCTGCGCGCCTTGCAGTTCCCGGAAGACGCCGGCCCGACCGCGCACCCGATCCGTCCCGAGTCGTACATCGAGATGAACAACTTCTATACCATGACGGTGTACGAGAAGGGCTCCGAAGTGGTGCGCATGTACCAGACCCTGCTCGGCCGCGAAGGCTTCAGGAAGGGCATGGACCTGTACTTCAAGCGCCATGACGGGCAGGCCGTCACCTGCGACGACTTCCGCGCCGCCATGGCCGACGCCAACGGTGTGGATCTGACGCAGTTCGCTCTGTGGTACAGCCAGGCCGGCACGCCGCTGTTGAGCGTGAGCGGTCAATACAGCCCGGCCGAGCGGACCTACACCCTGACGGTGAAACAAAGCTGCCCGGCCACGCCGGGGCAGGAGCACAAGCAGCCGTTCCACATCCCGCTGGCACTGGGCCTGTTGGGCGAGGACGGTGCCGACCTGCCGTTGCAGCTGGAAGGCGAGAGCGACGCGGTGGGCACGTCACGCGTGCTCGACGTGACGTTGGCCGAACAGCGCTTCGTGTTCGTCGATGTGCCGGTCGAGCCGGTGCCGTCGCTGTTGCGTGGCTTCTCGGCGCCGGTGCGGCTCGACTTCGCCTGGCGCGACGACGAGCTGGCCTTCCTGATGGCGCACGACAGCGATCCGTTCTGCCGCTGGGAGGCGGGCCAGACCCTGGGGCAGCGCCTGTTGCGCCAGCAGCTCGCCGAGCGTCAGGCCGGGCGCCAGGGTTCGTCGTCCGAAACGCTGGTGGCGGCGTTCCGGGCCGTACTGAAGGACCACGCCGCCGATCCGGCGTTCAAGGCGCTGATGCTGACGCTGCCTGCCGAAGCGGAGCTGCTGGAGCTGGTCGACGACGCCGATCCGGCGCTGATCCACGAGGTGCGCGAGACGATGCTCGACGGTCTGGCGCAGGCGCTGCGCGGCGAGTGGCACGAGGCCTACGATCTGAACCAGACGCGCAGCTACCGTCCGCAGGATGCCGGCAAGCGGGCACTGAAGAACCTGGCGCTGGCCATGCTGTGCCGTCTGGACGACGTCTGGCCGGCCGAAGCGGCGGAAACGCAGTGCCTGCAGACCGACAACATGACCGACCAGATGGGCGCGCTGTCGGCGCTGCGCGACCGTGCCGGGGCGGAGCGCGACAATTGCTTCGCCGAGTTCGCGCGGCGCTGGCGGGACGACGCGCTGGTGATGGACAAGTACTTCATGCTGGTGGCGAGCTGCCAGCTGCCCGACACGCTGCTGCGCGTGCGCGAGGCGCAGGAACACCCGGCTTTCTCGCTGAAGAACCCCAACAAGGCGCGCGCGCTGCTGGGCAGTTTCGGCCGCAACCAGCTGCACTTCCACGCCGCCGACGGCTCGGGCTACCGCTTCCTGGCCGAGCAGGTCGTCACCATCGACGCCTTCAACCCGCAGGTGGCGAGCCGGCTGGTGCAGCTGTTCAACCGCTGGAAGAAGCTCGAACCGGTGCGCCGCGGCCTGATGAAGGCCGAGCTGGAGCGTCTGCTGGCGCTGCCGCTGTCGCGCGACGTGTACGAGATCGTGTCGAAGAACCTGGAAGCCTGAGTCCCGCGGGCCCCGGCTCTCGCGGACGACAAAAAACCGTACGGCCAATGGCCGTGCGGTTTTTTTTTGTGCCCGGGCGTGGGTGGGTTCTGGCCGCGTTCTGGCCCGGGGAAACAGGACAGTGTTGAGGTGGGCGCAAACCCCGTACAATCCGCCGCATCCTGTTGGTGACCGATTTCATGACCCACCCTAAAACCACGCCGCCCAAACCCGGGCTGCATCCGCGCAACGCTCATCGCCAGCGCTACGATTTTGCGGCGCTGATCGCCGCCTGTCCCGATCTGGCACGCTTCGTCACCCGTAACGCCAACGGCGTCGACAGCGTCGACTTTGCCGACCCGGTGGCGGTGAAGATGCTCAACCGGGCATTGCTGGCGCACCATTACGGCATCGCGCACTGGGACATCCCACCCGGCTACCTGTGTCCGCCCATCCCCGGCCGCGCCGACTACATCCATCACCTGGCCGATCTGCTGGCCGCCAGCAACGGCGGGGAGCTGCCGGCGCGCGTCAACGTGCTCGACGTCGGCGTCGGCGCCAACTGCGTCTACCCGATCATCGGCCGTGCGGTGTACGGCTGGTGCTTCGTCGGCTCGGACATCGACCCGCTGGCGCTGCGCTCGGCGCAGGCCATCGTCGACGCCAATCTGGCGCTGGTCGGGGCGATCCGCCTGCGCCGCCAGGCGTCTTCGGCCAACGTGTTCCAGGGGGTGATCAAGCGCAACGACTATTTCGACCTCACGCTATGCAACCCGCCGTTCCACGCCTCGGCGCAGGAGGCGGAGGCGGGCACGCGCCGCAAACTCACCAACCTGACCGGCAAGCGGCCGGCCAAGACCGTGCTCAACTTCGGCGGTCAGCACGCCGAACTGTGGTGCGATGGCGGCGAGGCGGGTTTTCTACGCACCATGGTCAGCGAGAGCGCCGGCTTCGCCCATCAGTGCTGCTGGTTCTCGTCGCTGGTGTCGAAGGAGGCCAACCTGCCCGGTCTGTACCGCGCGCTCAAGCAGGCCGGTGCCCGCCGAGTGGAAACCATCGCCATGGCGCAGGGGCAGAAGACGAGCCGGCTGGTGGCGTGGAGCTATCTGGACGAGGCTGGACTGGCGGCGTGGCGCGAGGCTCGCTGGGGGCGTTGAGGCGGGGTTTCCGACTCGCCCCGTGGGCCGGCCGCCATCCCGACGATGGCCACGCAAGCCCGTTGCCGCCCCGACCGGTCGCCGCACACGGCTGATCTTCCCGCCTTGATCTGGCGCATTGGCCAGGGCTGGGGGGCTGTGGTAGAAAACGCAGCAAACCGACAATGCCGAAAGACCCGCATGAGCACGCTGAATTTTGATCTCGACACCGCCATCGATACCCTCGCCGAGCAGGGCTGGATCGTCATCCCCCACGCCCTGCCGGCCGCACTGACCGCGGCACTGCGTGAATCCTGCCTGGCCGTGTGGGAGGAGGGGCTGTTCCACGAGGCCGCCACCGGCCGTGCCGACGGCCAGGCGCGGCGTGCCGAAATCCGTTCCGACTCGGTGCTGTGGCTGGATCAGGTGGCCGAGCGGCCGGCCGTGGCGGCGTACAACGCGGCGATGGACGACGTGATGCGGGGTGTGAACCGCGGCCTCTACCTGGGGCTGGCCGAGCTCGAGTCGCACTTCGCGGTCTACCCGGAAGGCGCGTTCTACAAGAAACATCTCGACCGCTTCCGCGACGACGACGCGCGCACCCTGACCACGGTGTTCTACCTCAACGAAGGCTGGCCGAAGGACGCGGGCGGGCAGATCCGGCTCTATCTGGACGATGAATGCCAGGAGTTCGTCGACATCGAGCCGGAAGCCGGCACGCTGGTTCTGTTCCTGTCCGACTGCTTCTGGCACGAAGTGCTGCCGGCACGCCAGCAGCGCCTGTCGGTGACCGGTTGGTACCGCCGCCGTGGCAACAGCGTGCCCTGGTAGTGGGTGAGCGGTGTCCCACGCTGGCCGAACGTGCCGCAGAAGCAAACCGCCTCCCGTGCTAAAATCGATCGCGATCACCGAAAAATAAGCAAGGGATGAAGCGATGTCTGGCAATAGCATGGGCCTGCTGTTTACCGTTACCTCTTTTGGCGAAAGCCACGGACCGGCCATCGGCTGCGTCGTCGACGGCTGCCCGCCCGGCATGGAGTTGTCCGAGGCGGACATCCAGCAGGAGCTCGACCGCCGCAAACCCGGCACCAGCCGCCACGTCACCCAGCGCCGCGAACCGGACACCGTGGAAATCCTCTCCGGCGTGTACGAGGGCAAGACTACCGGCACCCCGATCGCGCTGTTGATCCGCAATACCGACCAGCGCTCCAAGGACTACGGCAACATCGCCGAGACCTTCCGCCCCGGCCATGCCGACTACACCTACTGGCACAAGTACGGCATCCGCGACCCGCGCGGCGGCGGCCGCTCCTCGGCGCGCGAGACCGCGGTGCGCGTCGCCGCCGGCGCCATCGCCAAGAAATGGCTGAAGGAAAAGCACGGCATCGTGATCCGCGGCCACATGAGCCAGGTCGGCGAGAAACTCATCCCGTTCACCGGCTGGGAGCATGTTTCGGCCAACCCCTTCTTCGCCCCGGACGAGGCCATCGTGCCGGAGCTGGAAGCCTACATGGACTCGGTGCGCAAGAGCCTCGACTCGGTCGGCGGCAAGGTGCGCGTGGTGGCCGAGAACGTGCCGGTGGGCTGGGGCGAGCCGGTGTACGACCGCCTCGACGCCGACATCGCCTACGCCATGATGAACATCAACGCCGTCAAGGGCGTGGAGATCGGCGCCGGCTTCGCCTCGGTGGCGCAGAAGGGCAGCGAGCACGGCGATGAGCTGACACCCGAGGGCTTCGCCTCCAACCACGCCGGCGGCATCCTGGGCGGGATTTCCACCGGCCAGGACATCGAGGTCAACATCGCCATCAAGCCGACCTCCAGCATCGCCACGCCGCGCCGTTCCATCGACAAACAGGGCAACCCGATCATGGTCGAGACGCACGGCCGCCACGACCCGTGCGTGGCGATCCGCGCCACGCCGATCGCCGAGGCCATGCTGGCGCTGGTGCTGATCGACCACGCCCTGCGCCATCGCGCCCAATGCGGGGACGTGCACGTCGATACCCCGCGCATTCCCGGGCGGATCGGCTAGAGTGGTATGAGGCGGGATGCCTCGTGCATAGCGTGCGGTTTTCAAGGATGTTCTGATCATGCTGAAAAATCTGCTGGGTAGCCTGACGGGGGGGTCTTCCAAGGAGGCGGAGGCCTCTCCCGCCGAGGTGGTTTCCTCTCCCGACACCGAGATGACCCTGGCGGCGCACGAGCAGCCGGTCTCGCTGCCGCCGACGCTGGGTTTCGTGTCCCATCAGCCGATCATGGACCGGCAGCAGCACGTGGTGGCGTACGAGTTCGCCGTGCGCAAGGCCCAGCAGGCGGCGATGACCGGCAAGAAGCAGTGCGAATTCGATCGCCTGATGCTCTCCACGCTGCAGAACATGGACGTGTTCCGTCTGCTGGCGTACCGCCGCGCCTTCGTCAACATCTCCATCGCCTCGCTCGACGAGCCCCTGCTCGACGAGCTGCCGGCCAAGAGCGTGATCCTGGTGCTCGACCCGATCAGCGACGAGCCGCTGACCGAGGCGCTGCTGCCGCGACTGGATGCCCTGAAACAGAAGGGCCTGCGTTTTGCCGTCGAGCCGGCGCGCTACGACAGCCAGGCGTTGGCCGAGCGGCTGCAGCCGGAACTGTTCAGCCGCATGGATTTCATGGTGCTCGATTTCGCCGCACCGTCCACGCGCGTGCTGGCGCCGATCCTCGACCAGCTTCCCAAGCGCTACCCGCAGGCACGCTGGCTGGCGCGCAACGTCGGCACCGCCGAGGAGCTGGACGTCTGCCTGCACGCGCCGGGCAGCCATCGCTTCGCGCTGTTCCACGGCTCCTTCGTCACGCTGGTACGCGGCATGGAGACCGGCAAGAGCGACGCCAGCCAGGTTCGGGTGCTGGAACTGATGCGTCTGTTGCGCGCCAACGCCGATACCCGCGAGATCGAGGCGCAGTTCAAGCTCGATTCGGTACTGTTGTTCAAGCTGCTGCGCTTCATCAACTCGCCGGTCAACGGCCTGAGCCGCAAGGTACAGAGCATCGAGGAGACCCTGATGCTGCTGGGGCGCGACACGCTGTTCAAGTGGCTGTCGATGCTGCTGTTCACCGCACGCAAGGACGACGGCCGCTCGGTGGCGCTGCTCGAGAAGTCGCTGATCCGTGCCCGCTTCATGGAAAAGCTCGGCGCCTACCGGGGCAACAAGCTGGAGGCCGAGCACCTGTTCCTGACCGGGATGTTCTCCTTGCTGGATGCCCTGCTGAACATCCCGTTTCCCGACACGCTGAACGCGATCGAACTGCCGGCGCCGGTGCGCGAGGCCATCGTCAACCACAAGGGGCTGTTCGCGCCGCAGTTGCTGTTGGCCATGGCTTGCGAGCAGGGCGACACGGCGCGGGTGCATACCATCGCGAAGATGCTGGAGTTCGACGACGGGTTGATCAACCGCTACCACACCGACGCGGTACTGTGGGCCCAGGAAGTGCTGCACCAGAGCGAGGTACACAGCAACGTCGAAGCGGTATGAGCGGCCGTGGTGTCGCCATCCGTGCCAAGCAAGAGGCCCGGCAGATGCCGGGCCTCTTGTCATTCGTTCGTTGGCGAGCTTATCGAGTGACGTCGTCGTCGGGGTAGCCGGCCGGATTCTGCTGCTGCCAGCGCCAGCTGTCGCGGCACATGGCCGCCAGGTCGCGGCTGGCGCGCCAGCCCAGCCTGGCCTCTGCCTGGGCCGGGTCGGCGTAGCAGCAGGCGATGTCGCCGGCGCGGCGCGGTGCGAAGCGGTAGGGGATGTCGCGTCCGCTGGCGCGGCTGAAGGCGGCCACCAGCTCCAGCACCGAGTAGCCGCGCCCGGTGCCCAGGTTCAGTGTCAGCACCCCGTCGTGGGCGCTCTCCACCGCGCGTGAGTGGGCGACGGCGAGGTCCACCACGTGGATGTAGTCGCGCACCCCGGTGCCGTCAGGGGTCGGGTAATCGTTGCCGAAGACGCTCAGCGCTTCGAGCTTGCCCACGGCGACCTGGCTGATGTACGGCATCAGGTTGTTGGGGATGCCGTTGGGGTCTTCCCCGATCAGCCCGCTCTCGTGCGCCCCCACCGGGTTGAAGTAGCGCAGCAGGGTGATCTGCCAGCCGGGCTCGGAGGCGGCCACGTCACGCAGCACCTGTTCCATCATCAGCTTGCTGTGGCCGTAGGGGTTGCTTGGACCGAGCGGAAAGTCCTCGCGGATCGGCACCGTGTGCGGGTCGCCGTAAACGGTGGCGGAGGAACTGAACACCAGGCGGCGCACTCCGGCCTCGCGCATGCACTCGAGCAGGCACAGCGTACCGGCGACGTTGTTGTGGTAGTAGGTCAGCGGCAGCGCGACCGATTCGCCCACTGCCTTGAGCGCGGCAAAATGGATGACCGCGTCGATGTCGTGCTCGCGGAACACGCGGGTGAGTGCCGCACGATCACGGATATCCGCCTGGTAGAAGCATGGTGCCTTGCCGCTGATGCGCGCCACCCGCTTGAGCGCTTCGCGCTTGCTGTTGCACAGGTTGTCGATGGCGACGATCTCGTGCCCCGCGGCGAGGAGTTCGACGCAGGTGTGCGACCCGATGTAGCCGGCAGCGCCGGTGACCAGAATGGTGGCCATGCTTGGCTGTATTCCCTGCTTGTTTGTCAGAAGGGTATTTTATGCGGAAACTCCGTCGGCGAGGGAGTTGTGCGGCGGTTAACAAAAAATCCCTTTGCTCATCAAGTGCTTAGTTTGTCTGGCTGATGGGGGAGGCTGCCGCTTTTGTGGCTGTCTATGTCCATCTGCATCCCCATTGGACTGCCCCGGCTCCAGTAGGCAGTCCGGTCCTATGGTTTGAGCATAGGAGGACGCCCGTCGTGACATCTTCGATTGCATCGAGCTGTTCTACAACCCGAAGCGCCGGCACCGTTCTGCAAACCGGCTATCGCTGGTAGAGTTTGAGAAGCAATATTTCCAACGGCTCAAGAGTGTCTAGAGAAGTTGGGGCGATTCAGATACCCTGACTGTAGTCGCCGACTCACTATTTGTCAGGGTTGACACGGAAGCTCTGAAAATAAAGGCACATGGTTCAGTTATTTAACTGGGCAGCCACATATTTTGGCGGTCGCAAAGGCATTGTTGCAGAAGATCGCCAGATCTGAAGGGTCCGAAGAGCTTCGGTAGGCTTGCCACGTGAGTAAGCCGCCCCCCGCCAAGTATCACTCGGCCAACTGGAAGAACTGCAACACAGCACCAAGGGCACGGGCTCGCAATGAGCTTCTGCGTACGACGTGCTACCTCGCTTTAGTCATCCTGAAGAGATGGCGCAGCAGCTATCGCCGGTGCAGCCTGGTTGAAATCAAGATGGAGTGCTTCAGGCGGCCGAGGGAGTGAGGGATGGCAGGGGGGATCGTCATGCCGGTGCGAGCAGTGATCCTGAATCGATTCACGTTGCTTGGAGTACCGGCGACGGTCCGCATGGGGTTGTTCTATCTGGGGAAATAAGAGCCCATCTTGCTTCAGTTTTTTTGCAATAATGCCAATCCTAACCGACAGCTGGCAGGCCTCGATTTGTGTCGCCATGTTAATGGCTACACAAATTAGTTATTTATAGATAATTGCTCTAAAAAGCGCTCCAGCACCAGATTAGGGCGCCTGCCTTTGCGCGTAACCACACTAAGTGGTACGTCATAGTGAAGACGATGAGGGTGGAGTGTTCTCATCATTTCCTGTGTCACCCATGTATTGGCATAGTGGTCTGGAAGAAAGCCGATAAAACTGCCGGTGAGAATCAAAAAGGCGATGCCCTCCCGATCAGATGCCGTTGCTGTGCAGTTCAATGTCTGATGAGTGTCTATGGCGTCCGCTGGTAGTCGGTAGCTAGGCGCCACGGCATCGGCATTGCGTAGTTCCTCGTCGCTTATCTCAGCATCAGGGCGCTCAAAAAATGAATGTTCCCGGCTGCAATAGAGCAAGGAGCGTTCTTCGTAGAGTGGCATGTATTCCAGTCCCGCCAGGGGGCTGATTAATGGGACCACACCCACATTGAGGTGCCCATCAAGAACCCCTAGCTCAATATCGCTAGGTGTCATCATCCCGATATTGATATGTACGCTAGGGCCTTGTGCTCGTAGCGACTTCAAGGCATGGGTGATGCGCATGTGCGGCTGGGTCACCATATTGTTGATGATGCCGATGTTGAGCTCGCCGCGCAGTTGACGGTGCAGCTGGTTGACCTCGCTGCGGAAACCCTCGATGGCGGCGAGCAGAGTCTGGCTCGCGCGCAACACCTCGCGTCCCTCGTCGGTGAGCGCGAAGCCGGCGCGGCCGCGTTGGCACAGACGCATTCCCAGCCGTTTCTCCAAGTCTCCCATGTGCAGGCTGATGGCCGATCGGCTGATGCCCAGTACCCCTTCGGCGGCCGTGAAGCTGCCACATTCCACCACGGTCTTGAACAGGCGGAGCAAACGGATTTCGAAATCGCTTACTTGGCTGAGTGTCTTCTTTGCAGTCATTTGGTGAGTTAAATCTAATCTAAACGTGAATACGATGCTATTTAACTCATCATACAACCTGATGCAACCTATGGCTGTCAACACATCAACCACTGGGAGACATGTATGAACTCTCCGAAAGAGGATGGGTAAAAATATCGACATGCAGCCGTCGTCGTTGTAGCTGTTCATTCGTGGGAGAGATGAAGCTTGGCACGGTGATCGTGCTCGTGACGGCGTGCAAGCGGTGGTAGCGCGCTGAGCCTTGGCGACGGCAGGTCAGGCAAACCGGAATAGTGCAGCAGGGGGGGGGGGGCACCAGCGCGGCCTAGCGCTTAGCTGGATCGGGAAGCCAACCCGCTATCCTGGCGTAGGTGGTCTTGTAGTTAATTTTTTTTCAAACTGGGTCTGTGGTCAGTCGCATCAGGCGGCAAAACGGTCTCGTGACAGCGGTGTGGCGCGCAGCGTGCCGACAATCGTGCTGCCCTGGCTTCTGTTCCTTCACTCTACGCTGGAGTGTCATCCACCATCTGGGTTTGCTTTCCAGGCGACACCCGGAGAAAGCTACGAGGGCACGGCATACTCAATGGCATGCCAGTAAAATGAAAAAACAAAAAAGCCCTTGATTTCTCAAGGGCTTAGTTGTGTTGACTGGCGGAGAGGGAGGGATTCGAACCCTCGGTACGCTCGCACGTACGCCTGATTTCGAGTCAGGTACATTCGACCACTCTGCCACCTCTCCGCGGTCAATGAGAGGCGGATTATATGGATGAGATTCGGACCTGTCAACAGTTTGGTATCGCTCTGCCTTTCCCCGTCGCGCTTGGTACACTGCTCTCATGAAACCCGGCCGATGCCATCGGTCACCTACCTTATATATCCTGACTGACCACAGTCGCTTCAGCAGCAGAGGGCAGAGTGAAACTAGCGTCCCGTCTCGACAGCATTTCCCCGTTCCAGGTCATGGCCATCCTGGAGAAGGCCCGCGCCTTGCAGGCGCAGGGACACGATGTGATCCATCTTGAAGTGGGGGAGCCGGACTTCGCCACACCGCCCGCCATCGTCGAAGCCGGACGACAGGCGTTGACCCAGGGGGATACCTTCTACACGGCAGCGCAGGGGCTGCCCGAGCTGCGTCAGGCGATTGCCGGCTTCTACGCCAGCCGCCACGGCGTGGATCTCGACCCGTCGCGCATCATCGTCACGCCGGGGGCCTCCGGTGCCTTGCAGATCGCGCTGGCCTTGCTGGTGGAAGAGGGGGGCGAGGTGGTGATGGCCGATCCGACCTATCCGTGTTTTATCGACTGACAATTTTTTTGATGTCAATTGATAGGGAGTGCCGCCGGTCGCGTACCGACGGTTTTGGGTTTCTCCTATGTAGGTAGGAACAGTAGTAGCTTGCCCAGCGACTAGACGCCGCCGCTGGCACGCCAGGAGTCCCTAATCAGGGACAAAAGACGGGCATCCTCTTTGGCATGGTCAGATTCGGGGTGATGCAGCCATTGGTAGAATCCGGCGCACCTGCAGCAAGCTGCACATGGTCGTCAGGGGCCAAGTGTGGCGGTGTTCGTTCATGAAGCGGCACTTCACTCGGACTTCCTGGCAAAGTACCGCGCGTCTTTTTTGAGAATATCTCGCTCTTCCTCTGTACGGCGTAGTTGAGCCTTCCCGCGAAGAATTTCACTCTTGGCCTCGATCAACTCGGCTGCGTGCTTCTCTGAATTGTCAGGGGTAACGGCTTTCCCCCACTTGTACAGGCTGTGGCTGGAAACGCCAGCCAGGGGCACCGAGACGTTAGCGGATGAAGGTCAATCTTGTCATCCTGGCACGACGGAGTGAGCCGCTAGAGGGTGTGGCAACTCAGATCCGGCCGCGTGCGGTCGTTCATGCCACGACGGTTGTTTGCGATATCACCACCCGGGCGTGAGTTTGCTCTGGCCGCATACCCGCAGCCCGAGATCCTGGTGGATAATATGGATGAATTCTTCACCTTGCCGACGGGCCGCTACAATTGGAAATGAAGTTATGAAATTTGCTAAACGCACGGAGCTGGTTGCCCCATTCTTCGTAATGGAGTTTGCCAAGCGTGCTGCTGCACTTGAAGCCCAGGGGCATCACATCGTCAAACTGAGCGTTGGTGAGCCTGATTTCGGTGCGCCGCCTGCCGTTGCCTCGGCGATGGTTGACGTGGTGTGCGGTGGCAAGCTTCCCTACACCGACTCGCTCGGTTTGCCCGCTCTCAGAAAAGCCATTGCAGGTTTCTACGAGACCGCACACGGGGTGAGCATTGATCCCGGTCGTGTGGTAGTGACGGCTGGCGCATCAGCCGCCCTGTTACTGCTCGCGGCTGCGCTCGTTGATTCCGGCGACGAAGTGATCGTCGGTGATCCGTCGTATCCCTGTAATCGCCACTTCTTTGCCAGCTTCGGCGCAGAGGTAAAACTCGTCCCGACAACAGCAGCGACACGGTTCCAGCTAGATGCGTCCCTGGTCGAGGCACATTGGACGGACCGCACTCGGGGCCTGATCATTGCGACTCCATCGAACCCGACGGGAACGTCGATCGCTCCTGGCGAGTTGCACGCGATCTGTGATTTTGCGCGAGCGCATGGGGCCTGGCGTATCGTCGATGAGATCTACCTGAGCCTCAGTGATGACAGTGAAGCCGGACATCTGCCGCAAACGGTGCTCGCATCAGACCCGGGAGCGATTGTCATCAACAGTTTCTCGAAATATTTCGGGATGACCGGGTGGCGCCTCGGGTGGTGCGTTGTTCCCACCGAGATGGTTCCAGTGCTGGAGAGACTGGCGCAAAATTATTATATTTGCCCGTCGACACCGGCTCAGCACGCGGCGCTTGCCTGCTTCCATGCCGAGACCATCGCCATCTGTGAAGATCGCCGAACTGAACTTCGCAGGCGCCGGGTACTCGTTCTTGGGCGGCTACAGACGATGGGCCTCCCGGTGCCGGTCGAGCCTGATGGGGCTTTCTTCGTCTACATTGATGTGAGCCAGACGGGTCTCAGTGCTTGGGAGTTCTGTGAGCGGGTGTTGAATGAAGCGCATGTCGCGCTGACACCGGGTAAGGATTTCGGTAGCATCGGCGCCGATATATATGTGCGATTGTCATATGCGACCTCACTGGCCGAGCTGAACGAAGGGCTGGATCGACTAGGGCTGTTCATGTCGCGACTGATGGCGTAACTGCTCGGACTTGTGCTTGTAAGATGCAAATTGTTGAGCACACCATAGTTGTCAGCACACGCATGGCAGTAATACGAAGAACCGGCACTGGAGAGGGTTGATTTCATCGTGCTCCCGGGGCGGGTTGCGACTTGGCTGGAGCTGCAGCACATCGAAGCTGCTGCAGAGGCTCAGCCTGGTAATAAAGTGGTGATGGTGGCCAAGGCTAAGGCTGAACAATACAAGTCCAATCTGGAAGACCTGCAGGTAGAGCTGGATGCATCGCTGGCCAGGGAGGTCAGCCTTCTGAGCCAACTATTGGATGCGCGTCGCAGGATTGAGGCGCTGACGGGTGAGAGGGTGATTCCATTTCCTTCGGCCCGGGCCTGCTCGGAGGAATGAAATCACGGATGCTTCCCGCCAGAGGTTCAGGCAGACGCGCAAACGCCCTACATTCGTCCTCGGTAATCTTGGGGTAACGCGAGAAAACGGCTTCGGCGCGGGCACCAAACCTTTTTAGGGCCCGTTGACGTAGTTCCATTGCTTCCTGGTGGCGATCCATCTGGTCCACGCTTGCCGTCCTTTAGTGCAAGTCACAAAAATTAAGAGTTCACGACAGTACCGCTTCAATTTGATTGGATCTTCGGCCGGTCATTTCCACCCAAGGGCCACTTGATGGCCGTGGAGTCTGCAGGCTTACACCTTCTTCCTTGGCTTAAAGACTCGCTGTCGCTGTTTTTTCAGGCGAGCGGATCGCAGCATCTGCATTGGACTGACCGTGATCAGGGGAGCGAACGACTTCAGCCAGTCTTCACGCCGCAGGGCGCGAACAACTTTGATGAGACTCGACAAGCTGGAACCCTTGCCGGACTCCAGGTTTTTCACTGCGCCGACACTGATGCTCGCGCGCCGAGCCAAGCTCTGCTGGTCCAAACCCGTGCGCATTCGTTGCTCCCGCACCTGCTCACCAAGGTAGGCCATCCATTCAGAGTCAGTCCATAGCCCGTCTTCAATAGTCACAAATATATCTCTTAGGAGTATTTTTCATCATAATAGCCACAAATATGGCTTTTATAGACTGTCATCCTGACAGGGGATCGACACAGGTATCATTTTCGTTTTTCATGAGTGTGATCTGGTTTGGCTTGGTGTTGAGCGTACCTAATAGCTTGAAAAGTGAGACGTTACCTTAGAAAAGAATTTGAGAACCCTAAATCAGCCTGATTAATCGATGGTTCAACATCTCGAAAGGGCTGCGCTTCATTGCCAACACGGGGAGCCTCAGCTCGATGTTCTGCCAACAAGACTCCGTAGCGGTCTGCTCTGGCCTGCGCCTTCTCAATCTCTGCCCAGAGCTTATTGATTACTCCATTTAGATGCTCTTCGTATCCCGCTTTCAGCTGCGCTACCTTCTCTTCTACAGACTGAGCAGCCCTGTTGCTTGCAGCAAGTTGGTTCGTCAAGGCGACAATGATTGACGCTTGGCGTTGGATCACTACCTTAGCTTCTTGAAGTTCACTCATCAAATTTCCGCCCCTTCCTTGTCATTTTTGGCATGAATTACATCACTCCTGTTCCCACAAGGTGTTGCCACCTCAACAGAACGCTCCTCCCACCAGTGTTGCGTCAATGGCCACGCATCTTCCGTTGCTTATCCGAGGTGATCCAATCCGACGGATAACGGCCGCAGTGTGTCTAGTGACCTGAGGGTAATTCAGCCCTCTCTAGGTGCCGCAGCACCTCAACTCTGAAGTGGTTCGAGTACGAATTTTTTATTGACGCTTGCTTACTAAGAAATCCTTAGTATACCTTACGAGGTGGCGCTAAGAGAATCTTAGGCATGACGACCTTGCCCCAAGCTCCTTCATGTCTCTGATCAGCCCGATACCTGTACGCCTGAAAGAGGCACGTACCCGAAAAGAATTGACCCAACAACAGCTTGGTGAGTTGCTGGGCCTAGAGCCTAATAATGCGAGTGCACGCATGAACCAGTACGAGCGAGGAAAGCACACGCCGGACTTCGATACACTCAAGCGCCTCGCGGATATCCTCGAGGTACCTGTTGCGTACTTCTACTGCGAGGACAAGTTGGAAGCCGCAATCGTCGAGGCCGTGCACCGGTTGGGGCCCGAGCAAAAACTGGCCCTTCTAGCTTTCATCGAAACGCTCAAATCGTAATGTTGGCCTCATCGTCGGTAACTAAGTGAACTGCCCCGGACTTTCCTGGACCTAGCGGTCTGCTGGTTGTCAAAGTAGGTCAGGGGGCTCGTATATGCTTGCTGCTGGTGATTGTCTCGCCGCCGCCGGCTGAGTAGACTCCGCCCGATGCGCTACTTCTTCCTATTGATTTCACTGCTGCTGGTCGGCTGTGATGCCGGCCAGGTCAATTCGTTTGCTCACTCCCCGGAGGTCAAACAACTGGCCCAGCTGGGTCAGACCCTGCTAGGCCCCTCGGGTCCGGCGAATCCCTCCGCCGAGTCATCCTTGCCAGGTGACGCCGTCCTAGTCAGCGGCAAGTCGGCTGTCGGCCACCGCAACTTCAATGACGCCAAGAAAGTGCTCCCCCGTGTCTTCGCCGGCATGGAACAGGACTTCTACTGCGGCTGCCAATACACTGGCAAGGACGTGGACTTCGCCTCGTGTGGCTATGTGCCGCGCAAGAACGCCAATCGCGCCAGCCGCATCGAGTGGGAGCACGTGGTGCCGGCCTGGGTGTTGGGCCATCAGCGCCAGTGCTGGCAGAACGGCGGAAGGAAGAATTGCACGTCGACTGATCCGGTATTCCAGATGGCCGAGGGCGACCTGAACAACCTGGTACCGGCCGTGGGCGAGGTTAACGGCGACCGAGGTAACTTCTCCTATGGTGCCTGGACCCGCAACCCCGCGCCGATGTACGGCCAGTGCAAGAGTGTCACAGACTTCAAGATGAAGCGCTTCCAACCTCGCGAGGAAGTGCGGGGGCGGGCCGCCCGGATCACGCTGTACATGCACGATCGCTACCAACTGCGCATGAGCAGCCAGGACCGCAAACTGATGTGCGCCTGGGCCACGCAGTACCCGGTCGACGATTGGGAGCAGCGCCGCAATGAGCGCATCGTGAAGCAACAGGGCGAGGGAAACCCGCTGGTGGCTGATCCAGCCAAATTGGCTGCGGTGTGTGGTTGAGTACTGCCCACTTCGTCAGCGAAGATGCGCGAGATGATTTACCTACATGGTAAGCATCCAGCCTGCCCACCTACTTTTCAACCGTTGTTCAGAGTTTTAGCGGCAGCAGCTCGTCGATGCGGTTATTCGGCCAAGCAGGCAGGTTTTCGGGGGTGTCTTTGAGCCAGGCCGCAGGATCCAGGCCCTTGAGCTTGGTGGTGGCCAACAGGCTTTGAAGCGCGGCAGCCCGCCGCCCAGCGCATTGCTGCGGTAGGCCCATAGATTAGGCCAGTTTAGTCTTGCCTTTGCCGGGGTCGAGCTGCTGTCGGCAAGCAGGCTACCCAGTTCGCGCAGCTTGTCGGCCAGCCTGTCCGTCAGCGGCTGCAGCGCCACTACCTCCAAACCTTGCCATGGGTTTGAATCAGACTCTGGTGCTAGTCTTCACTTGAAGCCTCGCCCTTCCTGAGAAGGTATATCCATGTGTGTGAACTACATCCCTCCTTCCCTTAGAACGCTGGTGGACTTCTTCCATGTTGACCCGCCTGAGGGAGACTGGAAGGCAGAAGCCTACAAGGACTACGCAGCGCCATTCATCATTGCAGACGGCAACGGGGGAAGGCGTGCACTTATGGGGAGTTACGGCATGGTTCCCCGCCGCAAGATTCCGGAGGGCGTGAAACCCTTCGACACCATGAATGCCCGTCTTGAAACCATTGGGGAGAAGCGAAGCTACAAAGGCGCTTGGCATCGTGGGCTGTTTTGCCTTGTCCCGTGCATGGGCTTCTTTGAGCCCTGCTATGAAACGGGAAAGGCGATGCGATGGCAGATAGGTATGGCTGACGGAGCTCCGTTTGCTGTGGCTGGCTTATGGCGCCCCTGGAAGGAACCTGATGGTGGGGTGAGCTATTCATTCACCCAGATTACGGTAAACGCCGACCAGCACCCGCTGTTGAGTAGGATGCATAAGCCAGGTGACGAAAAACGCTCCCTCATCATCTTACCGGAAGCATTGTACGATGATTGGCTGAACTGCAAGGACCCGGAGCTAGCCCGTAACGTCTATGGCAGGCTCTACCCTGCGGAATTGATGCGTGGATGGCCCGACCCCAAGCACCCCGGCGCGGAAGTTGGCCAAACCTCTCTCTTCTAGGTTTCTACGCGGAAAGTTTGGTTTGCTCCGGGGGTGGGGCGTCCCTGCCAGGCTCCGAGAATTGCACTCCCTCCTGTATGCCGAACGCATCCATAAGTTCTAGCAGCGCTGAGGTTTCCTTGGAGCTCAATTCACGCGTTTGTTCCCCTAACACGACGAATCCGGTGCTCTCGATGTTGGGAACCACGTCCTCCAGTGTTAGGCTCGCCGTAAAGACAATCTTCCATTCCTTGCTCGATAAGTAGCGACCGTACCAATTTACTTGCTTGCTGATGTCCTTCAACCTAGCCCACATACGCTTGCGTTGTGCCGCCGTACGTATGCTGACAGTCTGCACGGTCACGCGCACGCCTTTTCGCTCGGAATGCACAAGCTCGGTGACAAGCGCCAGGACAACACGCATGACGCTGCGTATCTCATCGGGGCTGGTTATCGTGAATTGCCGTTTGCTCATGTCAGCACCTGTACTGTTACTTGCCCCCAGGGGGTAGAGGCAGGCAAAACGCTGCCTTACTCCCTTGGATTGGTATGGCACGAGCAGGGTTCTCCCAGCGCTACAGTGCATAGCCCCCTCAGTATGGCTAGCTGCCACTTCCGCCCTGCATATCTAGCACTTTTACGATATTCCACTTCCCCTTCCGGGGTTATTGAGCTAATTTTGATTATGTACGAAATCAAGATTGACTCTATACGTTATGAGCAGTTCCAGCAAATCCACAGCCACCGTAGCGGACCTTGCGCGTAGCTTCCCTGGCCAGGTTCGACAAGTTGCGTTGTCTCCCCCACCCATGACCATCCCGTTGCTAGCGCGTGTGGCGCATGCCGGTTTTCCATCGCCTGCTAGTGACTATCTAGACCAGAGCCTGAACCTGCATGACTTTTTAGTAAGTGACAGACCGGCGACCTTCTTCATGCGTGTGGCGACGGATGACATGCGGGGCTTTGGTATCCAGCGGGGGGATATTCTGATTGTGGACCGGGGCCGTACCCCTGCACATGAGCAAATCGTGGTGGCGGAGCTGGATGGGGGATTTGTTGTGCGCCAGTTCCGCCAACGCGGCAACCGCATGGCGCTTGTTTCTCATGGTGAGCACCAGCGAGCAACGCTGTTCGAGGAGGGGCAGGAGCTACGTGTATTCGGCGTGGTAACCAGCTTCATCCATCAGTTCGTGAGGACACGATGAAGAAACCGCTGTTCGCCCATGTTGATGGGAACAAGTTTTACGCGAGCTGCGAAAAGATTGGTAGACCGGACTTGCGGGATAGACCCGTGGTTGTACTCTCTAATAACGATGGCTGTGTTGTCGCTGCCTGTGAGAGAGCTAGGGCTTTAGGCATCCCTATGTTTGGCCCCTTCTTCGAGGTTGAAGCTCTCTGCAGGCGCCATGGTGTAGCGGTGTTCTCGTCCAATTACACTTTGTATGGGGACATCAGCTGCCGCATGATGATGGTGTTGGCGGAGCATGCACCTAACCTGGAAATCTATTCGATAGATGAAGCTTTCTTGGACATGACTGGGGTACCGGACATTGAAGACCGCACGCATCGTATCCGGCTAGACGTGCTACAGCGCGTCGGCATCCCTACTTGCGTCGGGGTAGGAGCTAGCAAGACACTCGTAATCCAATCGAGTGTAAGGCATCATGTGCGCCCCGCCCGAAATAAGGTAGAGCGGCCGAGCCTGTCAGATTTCTTGTGTGACTGAGGTCATGAGATGATACCGAAAGGGATGCTCCATGACCGTTGTGATGACCACCAAGAAGACCAAGAAACCCAAGGCCCCCAAGCTCGTTCCTGATGAGTTGATCGACCAATTGCTGGCTCAGGTCGAGAACAAAGACGCCGAATCGATCCTCGGTGAATCGGGCTTGGCCGGCCTCCTCAAGAAGCAGCTAGCCGAGCGTATGCTAGCCGCTGAACTGACCCACCACCTGGCTAACGAAGCATCACAAGGCAAGGCCGGCAACCATCGGAACGGCACCAGTTCCAAGACCGTTCTTACGCCCAACGGCGAGCTGGAGCTCGATATCCCACGCGACCGGCTGGCCACCTTCGAACCGCAGCTGGTTGCCAAGTATCAGCGCCGTCTACCCGGCTTCGACGACCACGTCATCAGCATGTATGCGCGCGGGATGAGCGTGCGCGAGATTCAGGGGCACCTGCAGGAACTGTATGGGCTGCAAGTCTCGCCCGATCTGATCTCCACCATCACCGACGAAGTGCTGGCCGAGGTCGAGCAGTGGCAGCAGCGTCCGCTCGAAGCGATGTACCCGATCGTCTATTTCGATGCGCTGCGCCTGAAGATTCGTGACGAAGGCACCGTCAGGAACAAGGCCGTCTACCTGGCGCTCGGCATTCGTGCCGACGGGCGCAAGGAAGTGCTGGGGCTGTGGATCGAGCAAACCGAGGGCGCCAAGTTCTGGCTCAAGGTCTTCAACGAGCTGAAGAACCGTGGCCTGGACGACGTTCTGATCGCCGTCGTCGACGGCCTGCGCGGCTTCCCGGAAGCGATCGAAGCCGTCTATCCGCAGGCGCAAATCCAGACCTGTATCGTCCACCTGATCCGCAATTCGCTCAATCTGGCGAGCTGGAAGGATCGCAAGGGGTTGGCTGCCGCGCTCAAGCCGATTTACCAGGCCGTCACGGCCGACGCCGCAGCCGACGCGCTGAACACCTTTGCCGAGAGCGACTGGGGCCAGAAATTTCCGACGGTGGCCGCCATGTGGCGGCGGCAGTGGGAGCAGGTCATCCCGTTCTTCGCTTACCCGCCCGAAGTGCGCAAGATCATTTACACCACCAACGCGATCGAGAGCATGCATATGCAGTTGCGCAAGATCGTCAAAAACCGGGGTCACTTCCCGAGCGACGAAGCGGCCAGCAAGCTGTTGTACCTGGCCTTGCGCAACATTGAGAAAGACTGGAAGATGCCGCCCATCACCTGGAAGCAGGCGGCCAACCAGTTTGCCATTCTGTTCGACGAACGCTTCACGAACGCCTTAGGCTGAGATTTGTTTAACCGACCTCAGCACACAGAATTACTGACACCTCCGAGCGGCCACTCAAAGGCCTGTCCGTCATGCCTTCATCAGGTATTGGCACCCCCACTTCTTGACAACTGCTGGCCCAATCAGCCTTTTGATCAGCATTGCAAATATGATGCAAAAGGCAGTACATTGGCGTTACACCCTTGACGAGACGCCGCCATGTCACGCCTGAAAGACGAAACCCTCTCCATCCGCACCTCCTCCGAGATCAAGCAACTACTTCGCATGGCCGCTGATCGTGAGCGGCGGTCCGTAGCATCGATGATCGAGATCCTGATATTGGAGTACGCACGGGCGCACAACATCAAGGCCGTTGAGTCGCTCCAATCAGAAGGCGCAGGGAAAGCATGAATAAGAAGGCGCTCTCCGAACGTGACATCTGTACCAAGTTCATCACTCCCTCGCTGGAGCAGGCCGGCTGGGATGTCGCTACCCAAGTCCGTGAGGAGTTTCCCCTCACCAAAGGGCGCATCATCGTGCGCGGCAAGTTGCACACCCGCGCCCAACACAAGCGGGCTGACTACGTTCTCTTCCACAAGCCAAATCTACCCATCGCGGTCATCGAGGCGAAGGACAACAACCACAGCTTGGGTGACGGCATGCAGCAGGCGTTGGGCTACGCAGAGTTGCTGCAAGTGCCATTCGTGTTCAGCAGCAATGGCGATGGCTTCCTGTTCCACAACAAGATTGCCTCAGATGGTGTCGTCGAACGTGAACTGGGGCTTGATGAGTTCCCAAGTGCAGAAATGCTCTGGCACTGGTGGGCCGACCACCAAGGACTGAACACGCAGCAGCAGGAGCTGGTGAGCCAGGACTACTACAGCGACGGCAGCAACAAGACGCCCCGTTACTACCAGCTGCTTGCCATCAACAAGACCATCGAGGCCATCGCCAAAGGCCAACAGCGCATCCTGCTGGTGATGGCAACCGGCACTGGCAAGACCTATACCGCCTTCCAGATCATCTGGCGGCTGTGGAAGTCGCGGGCCAAGAAACGCATCTTCTTTCTAGCAGACCGCAACATTTTGGTCGATCAGACCATGACCAACGACTTCAAGCCCTTCGGCTCGGCCATGACGAAGATCCAAAAGCGGCAGGCCAACAAGTCGTATGAAATTTATCTTTCCCTGTATCAGGCCGTCACTGGTACCGAAGAAGAGCGGAACATCTACAAGCAGTTCAGTCCAGATTTTTTCGACCTGATCGTCATCGATGAATGCCATCGGGGTAGCGCTGCAGCAGACTCAGCATGGCGCGAGATCCTGACGTACTTCCATTCAGCCACCCAGATTGGTCTGACCGCAACGCCTAAGGAAACGAAGGACGTTTCCAACATCGATTACTTCGGTGAGCCCATCTACACCTACTCGTTGCGCCAGGGCATCGACGATGGCTTCCTTGCGCCCTACAAGGTGGTGCGCATTGACCTGGACAAAGACCTTACCGGCTGGCGCCCCGACAAGGGAATGCTGGACAAGCTCGGTAACGAGATCGAAGACCGCATCTACAACCAGCGCGACTTCGACCGCAATCTTGTGCTGGAGCAGCGCACGCTGATGGTGGCCAAGAAAATCAGCGACTTCCTCAAAGCCACCAACCGCTTCGACAAGACCATCGTTTACTGCGACAACATCGATCACGCCGAGCGCATGCGCCAGGCCTTGGTCAATGAGAACGCCGATCTGGTCGCGCAAAGCAGCAAGTATGTTATGCGCATTACCGGCGACAACGAAGAGGGCAAGCTAGAGCTCGACAACTTCATCTTTCCCGAGAGCAAGTACCCGGTCATCGCTACCACGTCCAAGCTAATGACGACTGGTGTTGATGCCCAGACCTGCAAGTTGATCGTGTTGGATCAACGCATCCAGTCCATGACCGAATTCAAGCAGATAATTGGGCGGGGAACACGCATCAACGAAGACTTCGACAAGTACTACTTCACCATCCTCGACTTCAAGAAGGCCACCGAGCTATTTGCTGATCCTGCTTTCGATGGCGATCCGGTCCAAATCTATGAACCCAAAGGTGATGCATCGCCCGTGCCGCCAGACAAACAGGACGGCATGCTAAATGAGGGAGACGAAGCCCAGGAAGGCTTCACCTATCCCACTGAGGGCGAATCACGTTGGACAGGTATGTCTGAACCGGGTGACGACGATGGCCGCGTGCGCCGCTACGTGGTGGCCACCGTCGAAGTAAAGATGGTCGCCGAGCGTGTGCAGTACTTTGACGCCAACGGCAAGCTGATCACAGAGTCTCTGAAGGACTACACCCGCAACACGCTGGCCAAAGAGTTTGCCTCACTTGACGATTTCCTGCTCCGCTGGAGCAGCGCCGAAAAGAAACAAGCCATCATCGACGAACTGGCCAGTCAGGGCATCTTTTTTGAAGCGTTGGCTGAGGAAGTTAGCAAGCAATTTGGCAAGGCGTTTGACCCATTCGACCTTCTCTGTCACGTGGCCTGGGATCAGCCCCCACTCACCCGCAAGGAGCGGGTCGAGCAGGTCAAAAAACGCCACTACTTTGCCAAGTATGGCGAACAGGCGCAGGCAGTCCTTGAAGCCTTGCTCGACAAATATGCTGACGAAGGCGTTGCAGCCATAGAGGAAACGCAAATCCTCACCATTGCCCCGTTCAACCGGCTGGGGACCCCCATCGAACTCATCCGCGCCTTTGGCGGCAAGGCTCAATACGAGCAAGCCGTCAACGAGCTCGAACAAGCGCTTTACAGCGCCTGAGAAGAACTAGAACCAGGACACCGATATGTCACTCGCCACACTCATTAAATCCATTCAGGACATCATGCGCAAAGATGTCGGCGTCGATGGTGACGCCCAGCGCATCAGCCAGATTTGTTGGTTGCTATTCCTGAAAATCTATGACGACAAAGAGCAGGAATGGGAGCTCACGCTAGCCAACTACAAGTCACCGCTGCAAGGCCGTTTTCGCTGGAGCAACTGGGCCAAAAACCCCGAAGGCATGACCGGTGAAGAGCTGATCGACTTCGTCAACAACGACCTGTTCCCCTCGCTCAAAAAACTGGCCACCTCAGCAGGGGTCTCCGCGCACGGCCGCGTGGTCGGCTCGGTGTTTGAGGACGCTTATAACTACATGAAGTCCGGCACTTTGCTGCGGCAAGTGATCAACACCATTGAAGAGGATGTGGACTTCAACTCGTCCAGTGACCGCCACGTCTTCAACGACATCTACGAGAAGATCCTAGCGGACCTGCAGTCGGCCGGCAATGCAGGTGAGTACTACACCCCGCGAGCCGTCACCCAGTTCATGGTTGATATTCTCAATCCGCAACTGGGTGAAAGCATTCTTGATCCGGCCTGCGGTACAGGGGGTTTCCTCACCTGCGCGATCGAGCACCTGAAAAAGCAAGTCAAAAACCCGGGTGACGACGAACGGCTGCAAAACAGCATCCATGGCGTGGAGAAAAAGCCGCTGCCGCACATGCTTGCCATGACCAACATGATGCTGCATGGCATCAATGTGCCAACCAACATCCGTCACGACAACACGCTCTCTCGTCCGTTTAAGGATTACGGCCCGCGTGACCGGATGGACATCATTATCACCAACCCACCGTTTGGTGGGATGGAAGAAGACGGCATCGAAAAGAACTTTCTCGCCAAGCACCAGACCCGCGAGACCGCCGATCTTTTCATGGCGCTTATCATGCACCTGCTCAAGTATGACACCGGCCGTGCCGCTGTAGTGCTGCCCGATGGCTTCCTGTTTGGTGAAGGGGTGAAGACCACACTCAAGCGTGAGCTGCTGGAAGAGTTCAACCTGCACACCATCGTGCGTTTGCCCAAAGGCGTGTTCGCGCCCTATACCAGCATTGCCACCAACATCCTGTTCTTCGAGAAGGGCGGCCCCACGCAGGATGTCTGGTTCTTCGAGCACCCCTACCCGGAAGGTTACAAGAGCTATTCACGCTCCAAGCCCTTGTCCATTGAAGAGTTCGACCTTGAAAAGGCATGGTGGGGCGGACCGCAGCGCAAGGGTCGCAAGACCACGGAATACGCGTGGATGGTGCCGGCCAAAGAGATTGCCGAGAAGAACTACAACCTGGATGCCGTGGGCAAGAACCCGCACCAAGTGGCCGTCCACCACGGAGACCCAACCGAGCTGATGGCGGAGTATCAGGATATCTCTCGCCAGTTGGCAGCCGCCCAGCAGGTGCTCAAGACCGAATTGCTGAATGCGCTACGGGCCACGAGCGGGGAGCAGGCATGAGCCAGATCACAACCATGCCTGACCAGCTGCTGAACGCTCTGCGCGAGCTGATCCAGCAAGGCCGCCAACGTGCCCTGCGGGCGGTGGACATGGTGCATGGGAAGTACCGCCACATCGTCGAGTTTGAGCAAGGAGGGCAACTGTTTGCCAGCAAGTACCGGCTGATCCTGCCCAGCGAGGCCGAACTGTGTGCCGAACTGGAGCGCGAACGAGCTGCGCTGGAACAAGGGGCAGAGGGACCTAAAGATGAATAAGCACACTGCTGCTCTGCTGGAAGCGCACTTTGATACTACCTTTGCCGCGCCCGAAGGCGTCCAGAAACTGCGAGAGCTGATTTTGACACTGGCCATGCAAGGCAAGCTCGCTCCACAAAATACGAATGATCAGCCAGCCAGTGAATTGTTGGAAGAAATTAAGGTCGAGAAGAAGCGGTTGGCCAAGGAAGGCAAGATCAAGACACCTAAGCAGCTTCCGCCAGTCATGGCGGAGCAAATTCCCTACGCGCTTCCACAGGGGTGGGAGTGGATAAGGCTTGGGAGCATTGGTAATGTTTTTAACGGCAACAGTATCAACGCATCCGAAAAGGATGCAAAGTATGCTGGCGCAAAGGGATTGCCATATATCGCGACCAAGGATGTGGGTTACGGACTGGACCCGCTTGATTACGATAATGGCATCTGCATTCCCCTCAATGAGGAGAAATTTAGAGTTGCGCACGCAGGCGCGGTATTGATCTGCGCAGAAGGTGGTAGTGCCGGCAAAAAATGCGGTCTGACAGAGCGCGACATTTGTTTTGGCAACAAGCTATTTGCCAATGAATTATTTGGGAAAATTCCTTCTCGATTCATTCTCTTTGCGTATTTATCGCCGTTTTTTGCAAAATCATTCGCAGATTCAATGACAGGCATTATTGGTGGCGTTTCCATTGCCAAATTTGTAGAGATACTGATCCCGCTTCCTCCTCTTGCAGAACAAAACCGCATCGTCGCCAAAATCGACGAACTGATGGCGCGTTGCGATGCATTGGAAAAGCTGCGCACTGATCACGAAGAAAAGCGGCTGGCCGTCCACTCCGCCGCCGTCAGGCAACTGCTGAACATCGCCGAGCCCGACGAGCATCAACGCGCCCAAGCTTTCCTCGCCGAGCACTTCGGCGAACTCTACACTGTCAAAGAAAGCGTCGCCGAATTGCGCAAAGCCATCTTGCAACTGGCTGTGATGGGCAAACTCATCCCGCAAGACCCTAATGATCAGCCCACCTGCGAATTGCTCAGGGGGATCGAATTCGAGAAAAAGCGACTCGTTAAGATCGGCAAGATCAAGGCACCAAAATCGCTGCGGCCAATTCCTGAGAAGGAAATGCCCTATCCGTTGCCAATTGGCTGGTTATGGGTCCAACTACAAGACTTGATAGTCTTCGGGCCCACTAATGGTTTTTCCCCAAAAGCAGTTGACTACGAAACCAATGTCCGCTCCCTCACCCTGAGTGCAACCACCTCCGGAAAATTCAGAGGCGAGTTTTACAAATACCTTGACATTGAGGTTCCCTCGGAGTCTGACCTGTGGCTACAAGACGGAGACATCCTCATTCAAAGAGGAAACACAATTGAATATGTTGGCATCCCCGCTATTTATCGCGGCGAGCCAAATCAATACATATATCCAGATTTGATGATGAAGATTCGCTTGTCTGATTCAGTCGACAAGAACTATGTTCTTTACGCCATGAGTTCAGATTCATGTCGCGACTATTTGCGAAAGAATGCATCTGGAACGTCTGGCACCATGCCAAAAATAAATCAAGGGGCATTAAACAGCCTACCGATTCCTCTGCCACCGCTAAACCTACAAAAGAAAATTGTCTCCAAGATCGATCAGCTAATGGATTTATGTGAATCTCTCGAAGAACAAATATACTCAGCCACAACCCAAAAAACTTTACTGCTCAATGCAGTGATGGCACAGATGTGAGGTTTCCACGTGCGCTTGAAACACCTTCACATCAGTCAATACAAGAACCTGCGTGACTTCTCTCTAAATTTTGATGGCAGCAGTTTCATAGACATATTCGTCGGTAAGAACGGCAGCGGCAAATCTAACCTATTCGAGGCCTTGATTGAGATCTTTCGCCATCTCGATCAGCTCGGTCGAGCTGATAACGATATTGGCTTCGATTATACGTTGCGCTACGAAATCAATGAGCAAGAGACCGAGATCGAATGGAAAACCAGCAAGCTGCGTATTAACCAAGATAATGATCGAAAATCGCTGGGCCAGACACCATTTCCTGACAATGTGCTGATTTATTACTCTGGCCACAATACTACGGTGTCTAGCTTGGTTGCGGACTACGAGAAAAATTTTCGTGGGCGCATCAAGGGCGCAAACCTTGAAGATTCACGTCGCTTCATCTGCATCGGCCCGGGATACAAAGCACTGCTTCTGGCAGTGCTGCTGGTGCAGCCGGAAGGTGGCCGAGCTCACACATTCATTCGTCAAAAGCTCGGGATCGATAAACTTGGCATCACCAAACCGGGGACCGACGAAGTTGCGGAGCCCGTGCTTCGGGTCGAGCTGCAACGTCCGGAGTATGCGCGAGGGAAAAAAGACTTCGACATTGAGCTTAACGACGAGTCCGACAGATACTGGAAAGCCGACGGCATTACCAAGGATTTTCTCGATACATTGAGCCATTGCATCTGGAGTAATGTCGATGCATTGACGGTAACCGAGGGTTATCTCTCCGGCGATGATCGATACGTGCTGTACTTGACTATCAGCAAGTTGCAAGAGTCATTCAGCGGTAAGTGGCAGGAGTTGTTCCGCCAGTTCGATAACTTGAAAACGCTGGGTATGCTGGATGGCATCTCCGTACCTCTTCGTCTTACTTCTGGTCTGGAAGGCAATATCAACCACTTCAGCGACGGCCAGTTCCAGTCGGTCTACATCTACTCCATCGTTGAACTGTTTAAGGACCGTAACTGCCTCACATTGCTGGATGAGCCGGATGCCTTCCTACACCCGGAGTGGCAGTTCGATTTCCTCAAGCAGGTATTTGAAATAACAGACACGGAAGCGAGGCAAAACCACGTACTGATGAGTAGCCATAGCGCTGTGACGCTCATCCCCCATGAGAAGCAGAAAATCAAGTTCTTCGACATCAAGGAAAACAAGGCTAACTGCTATGACCTGCCAAAAACGATTGCCATCAAGAAACTCAGCTCTGACCTAATCAAGTTTTCAGAGCAGGAGCAACTGCTCAGCATCATCAACGCTGTCCAAATCGAGAAAAAGCCCGTGCTCTTCACCGAGGGCAGTACAGACCCCATCATCCTCAAGGAAGCTTGGTACAAATTATTCGAGGAGGATATGCCTTTCATCCCCTTCTATGCGTTCAGCTGCACGTACATTAACCAGCTGCTGACGGATAACCGCATCCATGGGGAGATGGGCGGATTACCGGTGTTTGCTCTTTTTGATTTCGACAAGGCTTATGATCAATGGAATGGTTTGAATGGCGATGTGTTAGCTACGGATCCAATGCGGGGGCTCATCAAGAAGTGGAAGAACGGGGAGTCGTACGCTCTGATGCTGCCGGTGCCGCAACATGCCGATATCCTGAGGCAGGTCATTAAAAATTCGGAGACAAAGGAGACTTTTGGTGGCGACTCTTCCTGCGAGATCGAGCATCTCTTCTATGGTCAAGCCGCTACTGCAGAGTATTACCACCAGGAGCCTTGTCCCGGGGGAAGCAAGGTGACGTTCAAGTCAGACAAGGACAAGACTCATTTTGCCAAGACGGTCGTGCCACAGTTACCAGCAGAATGCTTTGAACCATTCAAGCCAATCTTCGAGTTCATAGCTGCCAAATGTCGTGCACAAGAAGAGGCTCAGACACAGCCTACGTGACGGCCCACTGAGTTGCCACGGATTTAATAGACGGATTCTGATCGCAAAGAAACCCTAAGCAGACTCAGGAATGACTATTGGCAATGGCCACTTTGACCGAATTGCACGCATAAACTGTACGGCAGGTGTTGGAGTCAAGCTGTCATCTGGATGGCTGCTCCACCTATCTCCGGGAGGGTGACTCCTGGCCGATAGCACTCACTTGGTAACTGTCACTAAGGCCGAGATAGGATTAGCTCATGAAGTTCGTCAATGCCACGCGCAAGCAGCACTTTGTCTCTCAGACGGAGCAAAGGCTAAATGCTTACTCTGGCGATAAAATCTACGAATTTTCGATTCTGCAGCGGGGTGTTGCCAAGGATATCCGCTTGTCGGAACCGAAATCGAGGCCGATTGGCGGTAACCTCAAGATTGATGATTTGTTCAGCTTTGACATTGAACCGAAGGCAAAACTTCGAGAGAACTTCGAGGAGTTGTTTCAGCAGTACGAAAACACGGTATCTACACTGACACAGTGCCTGCTAGAAAAGGCCGCTGCGAAGTCATCAGATGTAGTGGCCGAACTGGTAGATCTATTCGTGGCGAAGCTAATGAATTTCGCGCGAAACCCCTATTGCGTGCCGAAAATGCTGAACACATTCCCTGCCTTCAAATGCATGCGTCCTACCGATCCAGAGCAGAATCGCCTATTGGAGAAGGTGCTTACCGGACGCAAGCCTCATCAGAAGTACATCTGTAAGCAGCTCGGACTTTCAGAGGTTCAGTATCGTGAATGGCTTGCGACACTCTTCATGCTGCTGGCGGATTTTCAGCAAGGTCAGCCGAATTTCTTGGGCCAGGCTGTTGCCGGGCTATTCAATTCCACGGAGACATCCGCCTGTGCCATGGTTAGCACCTACACGACTGAGAAGGTTCTTCTGTCCGACAGAGCGATGACATCAAATCTTGAAAACGCTAGTGGCAGCGGCTTTGACTCCAACCTGTCCGACTCGGCATTTGTGCGCTACGTGTTCATGGATAAGGCTACTGTACTTAAGGGGAGAGCACATCCGTCCTATATTGAGTCCATGCTCGAGTTCAATAAGACGCAGAAGCCTGAGCTGTATCTGCGATACGAGCACGACAACCTAGAACTGCTGAGGAACTATAACTGGCACGTTATCAACCAAAGCCATGAGCGAGTTTTCTGTGCTTCGAAGACGGTGCTACTTTGAGCGCCTCACAAATGTAGGCGTTTGGTACCAATAGCACACGCTCATTGGGCTTCGAAAAACTTCATCTACGTCGTTTACCTCAACTACCTGGACGGGAAACATTGGCGCCGATCAACCTATGATGGCTCTCTGCCCATGGAGTATTGGACGCTGTCCAAACAAAACAGTTACGTCGCGTTTTTCGATTGTTGTATCCCTTTTGCAACGGCAGCTGCCGGGCGGCTTTATTGTAACTATCTAAGTCCGCTTGGGAGCGGACGCTCCTGCCCGTAGGACCGAGAAGCTGCCATTCAACTTGTTTTACCGCTGAACGGCAGGTAACCAATACATTTCCGACCGATTAGGGCCAAAACTTCAAGGTCGGCGATGCCCGAACTGCTGCCGAAGGGGGGGCTCGCCTAGAGGCATGTTCCAGCATCCACAAAAACATGAACATCAGAAATAACCATCTAATCCTCCGCCCAAGCCAAGGCAACCTTTAAGTCATTTAACTTACTTCCGAAACTCACATGCCCGTCATGCTGCAGTCTTCCCACAACAATACCTGGCGCAATTCCTAGTAGCCTAGCAAAATCAATAATCGACTCGCGATCGAAGTAACCAGAGTTTACAAAGCGCCGATACTCCTCACTTGAAATTAAAAAACCTGAGGCAAATCTGTCCGCTTCTTCCTCTTCAACACTCTTGATAGTTTTTGTCTGCTCTACAAATACATCCCTTTTTCCGTGTAATAAAATATGCCCAGCCTCATGGAAAAAGGAAAACCAAAATTGGTCATTTCGCTTGTAGCGAAGGCTTAGTTGGATCAGTGCCTTATCAGGAGAAATCCACCTAGTAGCCCCACAAATACCAAGCCTAGGGAACTCTGGCACAAGAACAACGGCAACACCTGCAGACCGGCACTCTTCAACCATGAAATCGCAGGTTTCATGCACATCTATGTCTGCTGTTTTTAATCTTATTTTAGTAAGAGCTGCCTTAAATCGAGCCGCATCAAATGAACTACACTCTAGTTCGCGTCCTTCAATTTCACCTTGTCTCAGCCAAGTAGCTACCAAACCAAGATCAGTCACATTCTGTGCTGGTGATCTACGAAATGCTGTAGCTTCTTTACCCCGCTGCCAAAGCTCGGACCACGCCTCGGGTGAAGCCACGCCAAAATAGTTTAATAATTCTTGAACTAGCTCGACTTTATCACTTTGATTTTCTATCCATCCCCTTTTAATCATTTCTTTATATGGGAAACTGGATAGCCATCCCACGTGCTCTTTAAGACGCTCCTTTTCTTCCAAACGTGCAAGAGCTGCACGATAATTCTGCTCTAGAGAATTCCAGAAGGAAGAGGAAATACCTAAAACTCTCTCAAGCTGAATAGCAGTTTCAGGCGTAATAGCTGCCTTGCCTTTTGCTATTTCATTAATTGTTTTTTTAGGCCGGCCTGTTCTTTCTGCAAGATCTGCTTGCGAAAGACCTCGAGCCTCCAATACCTCGACGAGACTTTCTCCTGGAGGTACGGCGAAATTCGGAACGAATGGGTGCAGGGTGGTGTTAGCGGGCATGGGCGCCACCTAAGGCAAGAATTCTAATCGCAGTAACAGATGACAAATCGCTGTCATCTCCCGGTAAGGCAGGGATGCTGCTGAGGTAAGGCTCAAAGACGATGTGATGTACAGATGAGATGCTTACAGAAAAGCGCGAGCCCCCTGCGAGCCTAGTCAGCTTCAGCATGGGCAAGGTAGCAGCGATGGCAAGGCTCTCTATAGCTGCAAGCTCAAACAGGCGTTGACAAGCTTTCCGGGCACTTGGCCCAAAAATCCTGCTGAGATGTTCCTCTGAGCATGCAGCAGCCTCCATATCGGAAGATGCAAACAGTATGTCCATTGTCTCCCCAGCATACCTCAAAAGCAACACCTGGACAAGCCATTATAGCAACGGAAAGGGTTAACGAAATTTGGTTAACCCATTGCGTTAACAATACTTGACATTAACCTATGGGGTAAACAATACTTCAGACATCGAAGCCAGCCACGCGCCCTTCGTTTGACCGGCCTCCCCACCGTCCGCACCACTCATAAGTAGAGAGGTCCGTCTCTGAAGGAGGATGACGGATATGAAGAACGGGCATGCCGGCTCGCAGCATCAATTCGTTTGATGCATTTTTATCGAAGGAAGGGTTCATATGCCAGAAAAGCATCAAATCGTTTTCTACCCGGTGGGCAACGGAGACACATCTCAGGTTGTGCTCAGCCAGGGGCGTCGGGTGTTGTTCGACTTCTGTCATCGCAAGAAGGCCAACGGTGCGGACACGCCCGAGATCGACCTGAAGAAGCGGCTCAAGGAAGAGCTGGATGCGGCGGGGCGTGACTACTTCGACGTGGTGGCATTCACCCATGCCGACGCCGACCATATCCAGGGCAGCACCGAGTTCTTCGAACTGCAACATGCGGCCAAGTACAAAGGTGCGGGGCGGATCAAGATCAAACAGCTCTGGGTGCCAGCCGCGATGGTCCTGGAGAGTGCGTCCAACGACCAGCAGAGCGAGGAGTTCGTCATCCTGAGGCAGGAAGCCCGCCATCGCCTGCTCGAGGGTAAAGACATCCTGGTCTTCTCGAAGCCTCAGGATCTGATGGACTGGCTCGTTCCGAAGCTCAAGGAGCGTGGCGAGGCGCCCAATGCTCGTGACCATCTGTTCATCGATGCCGGCACGCTGGTGCCCGGCTTCAGTCTGACATCGGACGGTGCTGAGTTCTTCTGCCACTCGCCCTTCGTGAAGCACTGCGAGGATGGCGACATTATCCGGAACTCTGCCGCCCTAGTGTTCAACGTCCGCCTCCAAGCGGGCACCAGCACCTTCGATTACCTTGAGATCGGCGATGCACATTGGGAAGACCTAGAGGACATTGTGCGCATCACCAAGTGGCACAAGAATGAAGATCGTCTTGCATGGGACCTGATCAATATCCCTCACCACTGCAGCTACCTGTCGCTCAGCGACGAGAAGGGCGAAAAAGAGACCGAGCCGAAGCCACTGGTGAAGGAGCTGCTGCTGGCGGGCAAGCGTGACTCATATATCGTCAGTTGCAGTAAGCCTATCGTGGACGTGAAGGAGTCCTACGACCAAGTTCAACCACCCCACATCCAGGCGCGCAAGGCCTACGAGCGGTACTTGAAGGAGGTGAAGGGCCGGAAGTTCCTGGTGACCATGGAAGAGCCCAACGCTACCAAGCCTGAACCCTTGGTGTTCGACGTGACCGCCGGTGGCGTGTCCTGGGCAAAGATGGCATTGATCGGTGCTCCCGCCATCGTGGCCAGCCGTCCTTCGCGAGCCGGCTAATGAGCGAGGAGTTTTACGAGCTGACTGACTTCGGGGAAGTGGCTCACCCTGACTTACTGGTCCTGCGCCGGGCGCAGGCTCTGGCCGCAGCAGTGCGAGATGCGGCCGACTACACGCTTGTGCAGTTGCTGTCGCGCGGGATGCCAGGGGCGGAGCAAATCGAGGCCCTAGTCGTCGACATCGAGTGCGATGGTGTGCCGTCCAGGAACCCAGTGGGAATCCAGTACCGCGAGCGCCTCGCCTTGCTGGTGCCTGAGGATCAGGCGGCACTGGTCGAAGTGATTGCGCTTCGCAAGTCGTTCCCGGTACTGATGCACCAGAACCACGGCACGCGCGACGGGGCGGCCAGCATTTGCCTCTACTTCGAGCCAACACCGACGGTGATGCGGACGTGGACGCCGCAACGGTTCCTCCGCCGCATCCAATGGTGGCTGGAGCAAAGCGCCAAGGGCGAACTGCACCCGGCCGACCAACCCGTAGAGCACCTATTCTTCGCTTCTAAGTACGAGCTCGTGCTGCCATGGAACCTCGACGCACTCCGGAGCGCTGGCGGCGCGAAGATGGCCGTCGTGCGCAGCCAGGCCAGGCCAGACGGCGGTGGCACTTTCTTCTTGAAGCCCGTCGGCGATGGCCACAACGTGCCACCGAGCTTGGCATCGCACATTGAGTTGACTCTGCCCTCCGTGGTGCAGGGCTTTGTTGAGCGTGATCCCGCGACCCTCGGAGATCTGGCGGATCTGCTGGCCCGGCGAGGGGTGGATCTGCTGCCGCGGCTGATTGCGGCGCTGAGCGATGGCGTTGGAAGCGCGGGCGTGCCTGCCGGTTCTTCGGATTCCTTCGCCGTCATCATCCTGCACATCCCCATGGTGCGCGAGGCCGGCGGAGAGGTGCAGCGAGTCGCCCGTCGCGCCTTCCTGGTCCAAGGTGATTTGCGCCAGTTGGGTGTAAAGGCCGGGGCCCTGTACTTGCATGACAAACGCTACTTTGCCGAAGTCCAGGGGTCAGTCCTGGCGCGTGATCCGGCGACCGAATGGAAGAGTGAGCCCATTTTTCCGATGGATGTGCTGCAGTTCCCTGACAGCTCTGCTGCTCGCAAGCAGTCCAGCCTCGGCGATGAAGGGCCGCGCGGTGTATTGGTTGGGGCAGGTTCCCTCGGCAGCGCCATGCTGAATTTGTGGACCCGCGCCGGCTGGGGTAAGTGGTCGGTGATCGACAAGGACCACATCAAACCGCATAACTTGGCCAGGCACGTCGCATTTGCACAGCATGTTGGCGAGCTGAAGTGCGACGTTGTGGCGGAGCTGAGTTGGGCGGCAACGGAGGGAGCTGCCACGGTCACATCAGTCAGAGGGGACGCATGCGACCTTGGTGCCTTGGCCGTGCAGGATACGTTGACGAGTGCCAACTTGGTCGTGGACGCGTCCGCTGCGTTGGAGTACCCGCGTCAGGCCAGTTTTCAGGACAACCTGCCGCGGCACGCCACGTCGTTTGTGACTCCTAACGGCAATGGGGCGGTGTTGATGATGGAAGACCAGGGTCGCACAACGCGCCTGCGTACCTTGGAAGCCCAGTACTACCGCGCCCTAATTCGCCAAGCCTGGGGTGCCAAGCACCTGGAAGGCAATCTGGGAACCTATTGGAGCGGGGCAAGTTGCCGGGACATCTCGGTGGCCATGCCGTATTCGCGCATTGCGGTTCACGCCAGCACGTTGGCTGAGCAGGTCATGCTGCGGGGTCGATCAGAGGAGGCCTGCATCCGTGTCTGGGACCGCGAACCCGAGACGGGACGCGTCTCGGTCCACGACGTGCATCCGGCTACCGAACGCCGCCTCGACTTTGGTGACTTGAGCGTCTTCTATGACGAGGGGTTGGCGACACACCTGAAGTCGCTCCGACTTGCCACCCTGCCAAAGGAAACCGGTGGAGTGTTGCTGGGCTATCACGACTTCAACGTTGGAGCCATCGTGCTGGTCGATGCGCTGCCCGCGCCGCCGGACAGTCGAGCGAGCGCCGGCACCTTCGAGCGCGGCACAGCTGGCTTGGTGCAGGCTGTCCAGGAGGCTTCGGCGCGCACCGCGGGCATCGTCGGTTACGTCGGCGAATGGCACAGTCACCCTCCCGGGCACTCAGCCATGCCCAGCCGAGATGATCTGGTCCAACTGGCAGAGATCAGTCTGGGTATGCATGGTGACGGGCTCCCTGCGCTCCAGTTGATCGTGAGCGAAAACGACATTCAAGTCATGCAAGGCAGGGTGCAACCATGACGGCGCCACAAAAGCCGATTGCGCTGGCACTTTCGGGCGGTGGCATCCGGGCCATGGTGTTTCACCTCGGCGTCCTGCGGCATTTGGCTGAGCGAGGTCTCCTGGAATCCGTCGAAAGGATCTCCACGGTCTCTGGGGGCAGTCTGCTGGTCGGACTGCTGCTTCAGCAGAATGGAATGCGCTGGCCGACTTCCGAGCGATTTCTGTCGTACTCGCTACCTGCACTGCGAGAGGCGCTGTGCGCGCGCAGCCTCCAATGGGGTGCGGTACGACAGCTGGTAAGCCCGCTCAACTGGCGGTTCTTGCTCTCTCGAGCCAATCTGCTGGCACTGACGCTTCGGCATGAATGGCGGGTGACAGCCACCCTCTCCGATCTACCGGAGCTGCCGGAATGGTCGATCAACGGGACCACTGCAGAAAGCGGAAAGCGGTTCCGCTTCAAACGCAGCGACATTGGCGAATACACATTGGGCTACGCCTCGGCAGCGCGCTTTCCATTGGCGAGTGCGTTGGCAGTTTCTGCAGCCTTTCCCGGCGGCTTTGGCCCCTTGAGTTTAGAGACAGGTCGCTACGAATGGCGAAAGCGCGAGTGGGATGTGCCCGTTGAGGCTGCCGAGCCAACATCCCCAGCATTTCATCGGCTACATCTCTACGACGGTGGCGTGTACGACAACATGGGGCTGGAGCCATTCTTTGACGCCGGCCGCCAGATACCAAAGCAAGAGGGCTGCTTCCTGATCTGCTCAGATGCCGGCGCACCGTTAGCACCGGGGTTCGACATGGGGCCACTCAATGCCTTCCGACTCAAGCGCGTCGCAGACATCATGTCGGACCAATCGAGATCACTGCGCGTCCGCACGCTGGTGCATTACCTTCAGCAGGCACCGTCATCCGGCGCCTACCTCAGCATCAACACGCCGGTCTCATCGAACAATAACTGCCCATCGGCGCAGTTTGCCTCGTCGTTTCCGACAACCTTACGCCGCCTTCGCTCCGACGAGTTTGACAAGCTCGCTGCGCACGGGGCAGCTGTTGCAGAGCGAGTTCGGACTGAGTTTGGGCTGCTGTAATGCTCATCTTCGGATCAGTCTTAGTCAATGCCGGAATGCTGATAGACGCCGTAGGTACGGGGTATAACGCACCTCCGGTGGTTATAGGCACGCCATCCACACAATTCCATTCGCATTTTAATCGCCGGATACCGGAAGCAACATCGCACCGAGCTTGATACTATGATCATTGTCTTTGTACAGAGCCCAGCCGGATGGGCAACAAGGGAAGGTCATCATGGCGACACGATCATCGTTCAATTCCGCACAATTGCAGGCGTTTGAGCAGGCTTACGACATCACCCACGAAGATATTGCCGCACAGACGCGTGGCGAGTTCCTAAAGGCGTTCCCTCTCAAGAGCCTGCCGAAGATTAAACTCGATGAGTATGTCATCGGCCATCAGCAGCCAACCTTCTGTGCTCACGTTGAAGCCAAAACACGCCCCTGGGCAAACATACAAGGCGCCACTGCAGAAAAATTTGGCATCTACTTCGGTAAGACAAAGAGTGATCCCAACAAGATTTACCGCTTCACGCGCAGATTTGGGAATACAAAGGATGAGGCATTTCGTTCGATCAAAGGTGCTCTATTAGAGTTAGTTCAACTCGGACAACGGGCTGAACTCGACTTCGAGGCGATTGATGCCAATCTACTTTCGCAAATGTTCAAGGCAAAAATACTGAGCCTGTACTTTCCTGATCGCTTTCTCAATGTTTGTAGTGCCGAGCACTTGGAACTACTTGGAATGGAACTCGGCTACGGGGACGGACTGCCCGCCAGCGAGTATCAATACCTATTGCTCCAAGAAAAGTTCTCGAATCGCAATACACGGGAGTGGAGTAACCCGAAATTTATGGCGTTTCTCTACGACAAGTACATTCACACCGACCGCAAACCCACTGCGACCATTCAAAAGCCTCGCAAGAAGGCAGCTCATCGCACGATAAATTTCGAGGACGTTCAGTCCCAGAGGGACGCGATTGGAAAAGCCGCCGAAGCGTTTGCGCTCGAATGGGAAAAGCAGCGCCTTGAAGGTGCTGGGCTGACTCTCCTAATTCCGAAAATCGAGGACCGTAGAGACCGGCCAGGGTTTGGCTATGACTTCCTGTCACATACAGCACCGCAGCGGCAGCGATACATTGAGGTCAAGTCAGTCGGAAAACTGACAAATGGCGAAGGGCATCGATTTTTCTTATCAGGCAATGAACACATAGTTTCTATGTCTACCGAGCATCGTGGAGCCTATTTTTTCTACTTGGTTTTCTTCGACAGAAACGGCCTACCTGAAGAACTACGGCCGATTTGCGCTGATGAGCTTTATCAGAATAGCGAAATTTCGCCGGCTTCCTACGTCGTCAGATTTGATTTCGGACGGCCTGACAGGTAGCCCCCGCAAATTAACGAGCATGTCACCTGGTGTGAAGGAGTAATTCGAGAATTATTTGCTGCCATCTATTTAGACTCTGAGCCCGGGAATAATGAGTATTGCCTTGAAAAGTCGGGTTTTAGGACTGGAAACGGCTCCGAGCAAGGAGGTCTCTCATCTCCCTTCAAGGCAGGAATGGCAATGCAAGCGGATTGCATTAGGACTTGCTCATCATTTTGCGTGATACGCAATGAGGTACATTGTCCTCGAATGACAGGTTTATTCCAGTTAACTCCCAGGCATAACTCCCGAAGTTCATCATTCCAATAACCTTGATAGAACTGGTCCGCCAGCGCTTGGACGACCTGCATTTCTTCGTCAGTGAAGAGCAGAGCCTTGTTGGCAGCCTGAATTGCACGCTGCTTGAGAACACCATAACATTCGGCTAGCTCTTGCGCTAAAACAGGGTCGTCTTCTGGGTTTTCTTCGGGGGGACATTCTTCATTGAGTTCTATCCATGCGTGCCATTCTTCGTCTGGCGCATTGAGGGCGGGGCGTGGCATTTAGCGTACCTCTATGAGTTGGTCCCAGCGTGTCGTCCAACACGGGGATTTTAAGTCCTGCCGCATTTCCCACCGATTGCTCAACCCTTCCGCGCCTAGGTGTATCGTGCTGCGCCCGTACTCTTGGTTGATAGCATCCAGTGCCGCCATCAGGCGGTGTCGGCGAGGGCTGGGGAGCGGTGCAAACATATCCGTCTGCTGCACTTCTCTAGGGCCAATCTCCATGAGGATGACCCCGGCCCGGTGGTACAGGTAACCGTGTTTGTAAATACAGCGTAGGCCAGCGAGAGCGCTATGGGTCAGCTCGATGGTATCGTCCGTTGGATGTACCAATGGCACTACCGTATACGGGTGATACTGGTCGTGCTCTGAAAAGGTGCTGGTACTGATGCTTACGCCAATGAGCCGTGCGGTGCTCTGCTGCTCTCTTAGTTTCTCCGCTGCCCTTGCCGTGTGGTGAGCAATGGAGGACGCCAGTGTGCTCAGGTCCTTAACCTTATGCGCGAAGCTTCTGGAGGCGATTATCTGTTGTTTAGCCGGGGTGACATCCTCCAGAGCCAGGCAGCTTACCCCGTTGAGTTCCTGCACCGTCCGTTCCGTTACCACATTGAAGCGGCGTTTAATCCTTCTGGGGTCCGCGTGCTTGAGCTGTAAGGCGTTCGTGATGCCCATAGCGCCTAGCTTCTCTGTCAGCCTCCTTCCGATGCCCCAAACTTCCCCAACCTCGATTTCAGAAAGCAGCCTGTCTTGCTCGCTCTCGCTAAGCCAGCTCCAGTCAAACACCCCGGACCATTCAGGGCGTTTTTTCGCTGTGTGGTTGGCTAGCTTTGCTAAAGTCTTGCTTGACCCAATGCCAACACAGGTAGGGATACCGACACGGCGCAGTACCTCCTGCCTCAAGCGGTGGGCACGGTCCTCAATATCCTGCACCCCCGTGAAGTCCAAGAACGCCTCATCGATTGAGTAGACCTCCATATTTGGCGCGTGCTCTGCTAGGACGGTCATCAGCCTGCCGGACAGGTCGCCATACAACGAGTAGTTCGAGCTGAACACGGCTACATTGTGGCGCTTGCACAGGGCTTCGACCTCGAAGAAGGGGCCGAACATGGGGATGCCTAACGCCCGCGCTTTCTCACAGGCAGCAACAACACAGCCGTCATTATTGGAAAGCACCACCACGGGTCTATCTCGCAGGTCCGGCCTGCCGACCTTCTCGCAGTTTGCGTAGAACTTATTCGCGTCCACCAGCGCAAACACTTGGGGTTTCATCGCGTCCTCACGAACTGATGGATGGAACTGGTTACCACGCCGAATACACGTAGCTCCTGCCCCTCCTCGAATAGCGTTGCTCGGTGGTGCTCACCATGAGACACAAGCGCCATACGGTTGCCACGTTGGCGGAACTGGCGCACGACAAATTCCCCATCCAGCTCCGCCACCACGATTTGCTCGTGTTGGGGAGTGCGGCCCCGGTCTACCACCAAGATGTCCCCCCGCTGTATTCCGAAACCCTTCATGTCATCCGTCGCCACACGCATGAAGAAGGTCGCCGGTTTGTCTTCCACTAGGTAGTCATGCAGGTTCAGGCTCTGGTCTAGATAGTTGCTCGCGGGCGATGGAAAACCGGCATGGGCCACACGCGCCAACAACGGGATGGTCATGGGCGGGGGAGCCAAGGCAACTTGCCGAATCCGACCAGGGAAGCTACGCGCAAGGTCCGCTACGGTGGCTGTGGTTTTGCTGGGGCTGCTCATAACGTCTAGAGTTAATCTTGATTTTGTACATAATCAAAACTAGCTCAATAACCCCAGAAGGGGAAGCGGAATATCGTAAAAGTTCTAGATATGCAGCCTGGAAGTAGCTGCCGGCAGGCAGGGGGACGGTGCTCTATCACTCTCTGAGGTTGCCCTGTCCGCTGCGCGTCCGATATTACCCACCTCTGCGCGTTGAATTTTACCCAGGGAGGAATGCCACTTCCGTATAGGGGTGGCTGTGGATAAGTCTAGTACATTCAGCTGGCCAGATTCGGTTCTGTGTCACAGATACCGGGCTCGGTACCGCGATCCTCACCCCCCGGTTGGTCAGTGCTTAGAATGGATCGGCTTCATCCAACCCTTCCATCCGCTTTCTCTCCCTAGCCTTGATTCTCGATTTCGCCGTATCGCTGCTGTGGCGGAACCGATAGGACTCGTTACCCGTTTCGACGATATGGCAGTGGTGCGTCAGTCGATCGAGCAATGCCGTCGTCAGCTTGGCGTCGCCGAACACGCTGGCCCATTCGCCGAAGGTCAGATTGGTGGTGATCATTACACTGGTATGCTCGTACAACTTTGACAGCAGGTGAAACAGCAAAGCCCCTCCTGCCTGGCTGAATGGCAGGTAGCCCAGCTCGTCGAGGATCACCAGATCAACGCGCATCAACGCGAACGCCAGCTTGCCCGCCTTACCGGCCGCTTTCTCCTGCTCCAGCAAGTTCACCAGATCGACCGTGGAGAAGAAGCGTACGCGTTTGCCGTGACGCGTGATGCCTGATACGCCCAGCGCGGTGGCCAGGTGCGTCTTGCCGGTGCCTGTCCCACCGATGAACACGACGTTGTGCGCGCTGTCGGTGAACGACAGGTCCGCCAGCTCTGCGATCAAGTGCTGATCCACCTTGGACTGGCTGAAGTCGAAGCCGGCCAGGTCGCGATGCGCAGGGAACCTGGCCGCGTGCATCTGGTAGCTGACCGAACGCATGGCGCGGTCGGTTTCCTCCGCCGCCAGCAGGTGCTCGATCAGCCAGCGCGATGACTCGATGGCCGTTTGGGCATCTTGCGCGACGATCTCATCCCAGGCACCCGCCATGCCGTAAAGCCGCAATGCCTTCAGCCTGCTCGCGATCTCATGCATGGTTGGCCCCCGTGCGCAGACTGTCGTAGCGTTCCGGATCGGCCATTGGCGCTTCCTGGACGGCCAGCACCGTTTCCGCCTGCTCTGGCATGGGCGCCTGCTTGAGCCGGTTCAGCACATTCTCGATGTGTTCGACGCTCGGGTTTCCCGACTCCAGAACCAGTTCGACGGCAACCAGCACCTCCTCCAGCCCCGAACGCGGCACGGTGGCAAGCAGCTTGGCCATGATGCGGACTCCACCTTCGCGCTTGAGCAATAGCCGCCGTAGCCGCTGGAACGGACCCGGCATGTCGGCAAACGGCGCGCCGTTGCGCAACGCGCCCGGTTTGCGCTCGATCAGCGGGATGTAGTGCTGCCAGTCGTAGCTCGTGTGGTTGTTGCCGAAACAGCGTAGATGGGTGGCTACCACAGCATCGTTCGCCACCAGGTCGAGCCGTTCGGAATAGACGTGGATGCTCACCATCCTGCCGACCTGCTCACAGGGCACCGAGTAGCGGTTGCGGTCGTAGTGCACCAGGCAGATGCTGTTGACCTTGCCCAGTGTCTCCACATAGCCGTCGAACGGCGTGACCATGGGCATCATCTGTGGTTGCTCATGTTCGAGCATTTCAGCAACGGTAAGGCCCTCGTACTCTCCGTGGCGTAGTTCCTGCCACAGCGCGCGGCAACGATCGAGCAGCCAGACGTTGAGTTCGGCGAAGCTACTGAACCGTTCCTTGGCGGCTTCCTGCCAGATACGTGGGCGACTGTCCTGCACATTCTTCTCGACGACGCCTTTCTCCCAACCGGAGGCGACGTTGCAGAAATCTGGATCGAACAGGTAATGCGACGCCATGGCGGCGAAGCGGGTATTGACCGCACGGGCCTTGCCACGTTTGACCTTGTCGACGGCGGTCTTCATGTTGTCGTAGATGCCGCGGCGTGGAATGCCGCCGAGCGCCGTGAATGCACGCGTGTGCGCGTCGAACAGCATCTCATGGCTTTGCGTGGGATAGGCTTGCACGACGAAGGCGCGGCTGGCGCACAGCTTGAGATGCGCGGCCATGATCTTGCGCCAGATACCACCGATCACCAGGCGCTCTTCGCTCCAGTCGAACTGGAAGGCCTCGCCCAGCTCGAAACGCAGAGGCACATATGCCTTGGCCTGACTAGCCCCGCCATCGGCCCGCCACTGCCGGATGAAGGCCGTGACCCGGCTATAGTCGCCGGTGAACCCGGCCGCCTTGAGCTCGGCAAATAGCTTGAGCGCACTGCGGCGCTCGCGCTTGAGACGGTGCTGGTCTGTCTCCAGCAGCCTGGTGAGCTGCGCCGCATACGGTGCGATCTTGGTTTCAGCCGGTTTCCGCTGGTACTTCGGCGCCGTGCCTTCCGCCGCCTTGAGCCAGTGACGAATCGTCTTGCGGGTCAGCCCGGTTCGCCGTTCGATCTCAGATAGCGATAGGCCATCCCGGTAGTACAGCCTGCGAACAATACCCAGTTCTTTCATGGTGATCACTCCATTCTCCTGCTGAAAAATTCAGCAGGGGGATTGAACACCCTGGGTAGTTTTCAACGCGCACTAGCCCCTGAAAACTGGGTAATTTTCGATGCGTACGCACAGGCGTGTCTTCTCTATATCGTAAAGCACTGATCTATAGAAAATAGTAAGCCAATTTCGTCAGTGGTCTACGTAATTTTGGTAAGCATTGAAAATACGATTGGCATGTCATATGAAAAACGGCAGTTGACAAGGAGATTTATATGTTATTCACGAACTCAGGTAAAATTATTAAAAAGAATATATTTTATATATAAACTTTAATACTCGTCATTATTTCAGGGTGTGGCGATGGCATTACACAGCAAGCGAAAGCAGCCCTTGGCCAAATGCTGCCGGGTGACTTCTCCACAGAGCAGCCATCTGAATGACCGCTGTACTCCTTAGCAAGTCCTTGGAGACAGCGTTTTACAGGCCTCAAGCATGCATGGGCAGTAGGTGTTGCGGGGCGTAGAGGAGAATCGGGCGGAGATCCGTTGTTGACGATGGGTTGCAGGTGCGTAAATACTCCACAGATCGCGGTTGAATTTCCAATCATTGAGGCGTGCCACCTTGCAACTATTCAGCCTTGAGCCTGTATAACTTGTAATGGGGCTGATAAACCAATGCCAGTGTGCAGTACCTCACGCTATGATATCGGACGGGACTCCGTCCAAAGCTCAAAAAGCGTCAGCAACCAAAAATGCATCGTGGGTTTTCAATGACCTTTCGCACGTCTCCGCCAATTCCAAGTCCATTCAGAACTTGACTTCGTGCCTGTGGCACTAAAGCAGTCTCACCACCAAATGGAGTGCCACCAAGTATTTGACTCACGTCTACGTGTGCCGCAGCAGGTGGTAAAAGTTGAGACATTCCACCCGTCAGAAAGAATACGCCTGTATTAACTATCTGCTGATAAGGCGCATAGCCGGCTTCGCATTGCTGAAAGCCCTGAAAAATCGCACCGAGTGCGGTATCTCTTTGGGTTGCCAGCATTTGAATTAGGAACGGTATATTGATTATTTGGACAGAGCCATCAGGCATCGCCTGCGGAAAATTCGCCGGGTTTACCCCTTTGGCTTGCAAGGCCCCAGCGATCCTTAACCAGAAATCAATCTGGTTACCGTAGCTTATGCGAATCTGGAAGTCCTGCTGTCCCGCCGCCTGCCTGCAAGCGTCCTGAGCAAACGCACTGCCGTTGCCAAGTAGTGCTGCTAAAGGCAACGCGAGGTAGATGGCAAGTCGTCTAGTTATTAAAATCATCTTAGCAACCTCCTCGGATAAATTTCAAAGGATCGCGAATGCCACAAGCTACATCCCCATGAATGCCGAGCCCATTCAAAATGTCCTCGCGGAGTTTTGGGATCAAAGCCCCGGGCCCGCCTAGTGGGTTGCCGCTGAGGATTTGACTCGCATCAATTTTCGTCATCGTTGGCGGAAGGATCGCTGAAAGTCCCCCGGTAGCAAAATACACTGCAATATCCAGTGCCTTTTGATAAGGTGCTATACCCCGGTTGCAATCATCTCCAGCGGTCTGAATCTGATTATATGCTTCAGCCCGCTGCTTTATGAGCTTCTCCACCACATCTACTAGATCAAGCAATTCGACCGATCCATCTGGCATTATTATAGGATACTTTCGTGGATCTAGCCCCTTGTCCTTTAATGCCTTGCTTACTTTGATCCACAAGTCGATCTTCGGCAAATAGATTTGATCGACATTCTGCTTAGCCCCATTCGCGGCCTCATCGCATTTATCTGCCGCGAATGCCAAGCTGGAGAACGCCGACAACAAAAGCAGAAATAGCCAGATTCGATATTTCATCTAAACTCTCCGTTAGTACATAAACGCTTGACGCCCAGTCCGATTGCCTTTCCCGTCAAAGAAGGTGAAGTCAAGTGCGGTTTGAAGCCCGCCAGTATTCGCGGACTGAGCCCCGAAGAGGAAGCTTAATGTCATCTCTCGGATACTCCATCCTCGAGCTTTTGCAGCGGCGATCGATCCGATTGTTTCGCCAGTGACCAGTTCAAGAAATGCGCCCTCGGTTAAGGCACCGCCATACTGCTTATTCATCTCCTCATAGGCGCTACGGAGGTCAATTGACTCCGCTGAAACGACTGGCGTGTATCGCTGGCCGAATCTGTCTATTGCGTCGACGTTAGAGATGTTGGCCCACTTGGCTACGCCTCGGAATACGGACGTTTGGCTGCACTGGAACTTGACCTGAAAGGAAATTGGTCCGGGTGATTCGTTGCATTCTACGGTCTTCTTGCGCTGGACAAGAGTACCAACCGGGTCGAGCTTAGGCCAAGCAACACTGGGTGCGGTGAATGCAACTGCAGAAATACATTTCTTCTCGTCATCTCTACAGGCCCTGGCAGTTTGTACGATTTTGGCTATGAGGGCGTCACTATCCGAGTACGCCTTTTTAAGTGTGTTCGTCTGATCCGTAGTGAGTTCAATTTGCCCCTGCGCCGCCATATTTAACAAATCGTATGCCTTCCGTTTTATAATATCGATATCTCGATAGGTAATATAATAGTCACTTAGGGCGATATCAGCGATACTAAAGTCAACAACGTTTCCGCCCCAGCCATAACGAGTCATCTTTGTCGACTGGTATGAAGTCGCCTTGGAGTTGTCGAATGAGAGCTTTGCTGTGTAAGTGCGCAGTATCTGGCTGATCGCGGCCAGATCAGAGTAATCTGTAAAGAGAGCCGCCAAGTCAGCCGCGCCACTACCTCCAACAGTAACGACATCTACGGTGATTCGACTGGTCTTGGCTGCTTCTTTGACGAAGTTTCGAAAGCTTGTTGACGCCTCTACACTAAAAATGGCTGTATTGGCTTCGCCAGAAAATTTGCCTTCAAGAGTCTTACGTTGCTCTTGCGATATGTTGCTTATGCTAAATATCGCTGAAACAGATGCTTTTCGACGCTCTTGTGTTATAAGCTCTTGTCCGCAACGAGTGGCAAACTGAGCAAAGTTTTTTGATTCTATAAGTTGACTTGCGAAAGCTTTGAGGCTTTCATCATATACTTCTGATTTCCCAAGATCGGTTTGTAAGTAGACAATCCAAGTCAGACTGTCGGATGAAAATGAATATTTCTCGTCGAGTGAGCCAGATGCGGCGCCGCTGAAGAAGGCATATTTGCCTGCGGCTGACGCAGATACACTCAATTCTCGCAAAAAATCCGTGCGAGTCTTGATCAGGCTGGTCCTAAATAGGGAAGAACCAGCCGAGCCTGGAATCAAGCGGGTCTTGAAGTCGAAGCAATAGGGGAAGCTATCGGTTGGGTCCGAAGGAGTTACACCCGCCCCCAGTCTCAAGGACAGGGGAAAGCCATACTCGGAAGCGTTGCACGAAAGGGAAGAGACTAGACACAGAGTGATCGCGCCCCCCTTGAACCATCTGCATTCTTTGACCATGCACGTCTCCCGCCTCTTGCCTGGTATTTTTATTTATACTGAGTATTGTGAGAGCGGCAAGTTAATTTTTGGGATATCCGCTTCGTGACGAAAGTCGCAGTCCATCGCCTCGACGACGCCGAACTGTAGAACGCCGTGCTGCACTATTTTCTGCATGCCATCGAACAAGGCTTGCGGCAACGCCTTCCGGAATTGGATAGCTAGGCGCGCATCGGCGCCGTCGTCTTCATCCACCGTTCTGAGAGTTGATGAATACCCATCGCACATTCACGCGGTAGTCATCAATGTCTGTCCGAAAGGATGCCGAGAGCCTGCGTTTTCAGGAAGCGCGCCTCACTCCGGAAGGTCTGGCACGACTGCAGGTAACCCTCAGCAAACTGATCGCCAGACTCTTCATCCGGAGCGACCTGTTGGACGAGGCCGAGGTCGAGGCCATGCGCCGCTGCGACCACGACAGCGGTTTCTCTCTCGATGCCGGTGTGCGCCTTGACGGGAGTGACCGGCGAAGATCGGAAACGCCTGTTACGCCACTGCACCGGCTCGGCCTTTGCGCAGAAACGTCAGCGGCAAATCGATCTGGAGCTTCTCGTCTATGAAAGCCCACAGCCGGGGTCGGGCGGACGCGTCAGCAGGATCCTGACGCCCCTCGAACTAATGGACCGCCTCGCCGCGCTGATCCCGCCGCCCCGGCGACACCGGCATTGCGTCTCTAGAGCTGGTCCTGTTGCATGACCGCTTCTACTCGTGAACCTGCCGTCGAACTACCCGAACGTCGAATGACTACAACGGGTCCAGGCTGTGTAAAAACGTCCTATCCGCCGGTAGAGTAGGGTCTTCGGCGCAAGCAGGATGTCGGCATGAAGCGGTTCATCGAGGAGGTTCCCCGCGCACAGGTCAGTTTGCTGCCTGAGTGTCTCGACGACTACGTCGGGGAGGACAACCCCGTGCGGGTGGTGGAAGTCTTTGTCGATGGGCTCGATCTCGGCCAGCTCGGCTTCAAGGGCGTTGATCCCCAGGCGACCGGTCGGCCGTCGTATCACCCGTCAGTCCTGCTGAAGATCTACATCTACGGTTACCTCAATCGTATCCAGTCGAGCCGCCGCCTGGAGCGCGAAGCGCAGCGCAATGTCGAACTGATGTGGCTTGTCGGTCGGCTGACGCCGGACTTCAAGACCATTGCTAATTTCCGCAAGGATCACGGTGCGGCGATTCGCAAGGTCGGTAGCCAGTTTGTCGCGCTATGCCGCAAGTTGGAGCTGTTCTCCCAAGCCATCGTGGCCATCGACGGCAGCAAGTTCAAGGCGGTCAACAACCGCGACAAGAACTACACCAACGCCAAGGTCCAGCGGCGCCTGGAACAGATCGAAGCCAGCATCGACCGTTATCTCGCGGCCATGGATACCGCCGACCGTACCCAGCCGGCGGAGGCTGAAGCCAAGACAATCCGGCTGCAGGAGAAGATATCGAAGCTCAAGGCGCAGATGGCGCAGCTCAAGGAAATCGAAGCGCGGCTGCGTGAAGAGCCGGACCAGCAACTTTCCCTGACCGATCCAGATGCCCGCTCCATGGCCACGAGTGGCCGGGGTACCGGCGTGGTCGGCTACAACGTGCAGACGGCGGTCGATGCCACGCACCACCTGATCGTTGCCCATGAGGTGACCAATGTGGGCAATGACCGCGCGCAGCTCGCCTCCATGTCCGAGAAGGCCCAGGCCGCCACCGGCATCCAGGACCTGACGGTCGTCGCGGATCGCGGCTACTTCAAAGGCGAAGAAATCCTGCAGTGCGAACAAGCCGGCATCACGGCCTACGTGCCCAAGCCGCTGACCTCGGGCAGCAAGGCAGAAGGACGTTTCGGCAAGCAGGATTTCATCTACCTGGCGCAGGATGACCAATACTAGTGTCCGGCCGGACAGCGCCTGATCAAACACTACTCGACCGTCGAGAAAGGGATGACCCTGCATGCCTATTGGTGCTCGGTTTGTCCAAGCTGCTCGATCAAGGCGCAATGCACCACCGGCAATGAGCGACGCATCAAACGCTGGGAGCATGAGGCGGTACTCGATGCGATGCAGGCACGGTTGGATCGCGAGCCCGAGAAAATGGGCATCCGGCGCCAAACAGTCGAACACCCGTTCGGGACCCTCAAATTCTGGATGGGCTCCACGCACTTTCTGACCAAAACCCTTGAGCACGTAAGGACCGAAATGAGCCTGCATGTGCTCGCCTACAACCTGAAGCGGATGATGAAAATCCTGGGAATCAGGCCTCTGATGCAGGTCGTTCAGGCCTGAAAGGCCTACCTTTACGCTTGAACCCTGACCAACTGGACCGACCGCTCACCGCGTTGAGGCCCAACACGAGGTCCGAAGCCAACCTTGGGGCGCAAACCGCCAGACGACACTTATACTCACGCCCCGCGCAGCTAGAGCACCGGGCGTTTTTACACAGCCTGGGTCGGAAGCAGCAGCTTCCAAGGAAAGAAAGTTGGCATTCGGCGTCGGGGCACAAGAATGACTGGGATGTTGCCTTGGATATCACCGGCTCAGCGGTCAGAAGGGGGCAGCGCCTGCAACTAGTTTGCAGCACGAATAGTCATTGGTACGCAGTGAGGATGCAACTAGGTGTGCAGTTGGAATGCTATTTCGCACTGAACAAAAGATCGAAAAAAACAGGCTCAATATGGTTGATTTTTACGACAATCCCGTTCAAATGGAGCCGCTCGTCATAGACGACTCCCGCCCAATCTTCAAAGATCTACTCGGGCTTGCCCACGAGCTTTCAGAGGCGTCTGCGTGCCTCGACGCGGCGGTCATTCCAGCAACGGCCAAAAGCCTCTCTGAACTCGTCGAGGGCCTGAACTGCTACTACAGCAACCTCATTGAAGGCCACAAAATGCATCCCAGCGACATCGACAAGGCATTGCACGAGGTCACGGAGAAGGCCGACAGGAAGAATTTGCAGAGCCTTGCGCTGGCTCACATCGAAGCGGATCGCTGGGCCAAACAGCAGTCTCTCGGCAAAGAGACACTCGAGTCATTTCTACTCAACGTCCATCGAACATTTTGCCAGCACCTTCCGGAAGAGCTCTTGCGGCTCGACGATGGCTCCATGATGACGCCTGGCGAGTTCCGCACTCGGGAGGTGCAGGTGGGACGGCACCTCGCGCCCAAAGCCGAGACCCTTGGACGCTTCATGGACCGGTATCAACAGGTCTATGGGCAACGACTTGAATGGGCTCAAAAGGGGGGGCTGCCAAAGCTCACCAGCATGGTATCGACGTTCGCCGCACACCACCGGTTAGCCTGGATTCACCCCTTCCTGGATGGCAATGGCCGCGTCGCCCGGATCACCCTGGACGCGATGCTTCGGGCGTGCGGAGTCAATGGCTCCAGCCTGTGGTCGATGTCCCGCGGGCTGGCGAAGACCTCGGACCAGTACAAGGCTTACCTGGCCGGTGCCGACGAGGCCCGACATGGCGCCCTGGATGGACGAGGCAATCTGACAGAAAAGGGGCTGGCCGAGTTCTGCCGATACGGCATGCAAACCGCGATTGATCAGGCGAAATACATGGCGTCGATGTTCTCCCGGGAACACTTCCAGGCTCGCGCCTCGGGATACTTTCAAAAGGTCCGGCACACCGACATGAAACCGGAAGCCGCCCACTTGTATCTGCACGCGTTTGTGATGGGCGAGTTTGAGCGTGGGGAAGCCAGCCGGATTACGGGTCTTGCCGAGAGAACAGCACGATCCGTACTGAGCGATCTCATCGGCGAGGGTTTCCTGGTGTCCGACTCGCCCAAAGGCAAGGTTAGCGCCGGGTTTCCGGTCCATGCCCTCGGCTCGCTGCTCCCGAATCTCTACCCCGCCTGTGATTTCGACATCACACCAGAAGAGCTTGCCGAGATTCGTCATCGCAAGAAAATCGCAACGAGCAGATTTGCATCGGGTCGATAACACATCGACAACAAGACCGAGTCCTAACAGGCCGTTGAAAAAGCCGGCCATCCATTTGGTATAATTTCCTGATCCCATAAGCCAGAGCGACCGATGCGAGGCATACACGACGAACAAACCGATCTGTTCAGCTACGTGCAACTGGAGGAGCGCATTCCCCAGTCGCACCCGCTGCGCAAGATCCGCCAGATGGTCGACCTGGTGCTCGCCAGCATGGATGAGCTGTTCGATAGCCGCTACTCGGCCATCGGTCGGCCGCCGATTCCGCCCGAACAGCTGCTGCGGGCCTCTCTGCTGCAGGTGCTTTATTCGATCCGTTCGGAGCGCCTGCTGGTCGAGCAACTGGACTACAACCTGCTATTCCGTTGGTTTGTTGGCCTCTCCATCGATGCCCGTATCTGGGACCATTCCACCTTTTCGCAGAACCGCGACCGTTTGTTCACCGAGGAGGTCGCCAGGAGTTTCTTCCTGCGCGTCCGCACCCTGGCCGAGTGGGGCAAGCTCACCAGTGATGAGCACTTCAGCGTCGATGGCACCCTGATCGATGCTTGGGCGTCACACAAAAGCTTTGTGCGCAAGGACGATGACAGCCCGCCGCCGAGCGATGGCAGCCGCAATCCCAACGTCGATTTCCATGGCGACAAGCGCAGCAACAAAACCCACCAGTCACGCACCGACCCTGAAGCCAAATTGATGCGCAAGAGTTCCGGCGATGCCAGTCGGCTGTGCCACATGGCGCACATTCTGATGGAGAACCGCAACGGTCTGATCGTGGACGTCACCGTCTCCGAAGCCAACGGCACCGCCGAACGCCAGGAAGCTCTCCGAATGCTGGCTCGCAATGCCAAGCGCGGCAGCACTGTCGGGGCGGACAAGGGCTACGATACGCGCGACTTCGTACGCGGCTGCCGCAAGCTGGGCATCACGCCGCATGTGGCGAGCAAGAAAAGCGGCAGCGCCATCGATGGTCGGACCACGCGCCATCCGGGTTACCAGGTCAGCCAGCGCATTCGCAAACGGATCGAGGAAGGCTTTGGCTGGCTGAAAACCGTGGCTGGCTTGCGCAAGACCAAGCTGATTGGACGCGCCAAGCTGGCAGGGCAGACGCTGTTGGCATTTGCCACCTACAACCTGATCCGTATGGGCAGTCTGTCCGGTGCCTGGGGTGGATCGCATGTATAGGGCGAATTGCGCCCAGAACCGCCGGAAATCCGGCGTGAAACACAGCAATCCCGGCAAATAGCCGCCAAATCTGGCTTCGGGCCGTTCGAATTGACCCACTTTGTTCAAAACGAAGTGGGTTGGGGAAGAAATAAGCGACTATTTCAACGGCCTGCTAATGGTCCTGGTGGTGAGTTACCTTACGTGGAAGTTCCGGCAACCCTCCGGAGACTTCGGCAGCGGTAATGAAACAGTTGCCGTGCTTCGACGCATCTACTGGCATCGGTGCGAAGCAAGTCAGGCAGCAGCACTTTGCGTGCTAGCAACACATCTGTGTATGACTGAGGCCATGCAGCAATGCATCGCCGACGTCCGCCCTTAGATTCATCGCGGACTTGCTTGGATCCTGCGGCCAATAGCCACAACGGCCGGACAAGAGACTATCGAACCGTTCTGCCAAGAACTGTTTAGTCCCATTCGGCTACCTGTTCCGATTCAGATATTCCTGTTCCGTCTCACGGACCAAATCCGCAGCGGAGACACCCAACGCCTGGCCAATTCCGATCAAGGTCGTGATGGTTGGCTGTCTGATGCCACGTTCTAGGCGAGATACGTATGTGCGGTCCACTCCTGCCTTAAAGGCGAGTTCTTCCTGAGAGATGTTCTGAGCCGACCTGTATCGGCGTAAAACCTCCCCAAAAATCTGCCCGATATCCAAGATTTGTGCATTCGACATATACAGCGAATGTCGTTTTCTTGTAGCCTATGGTCCACGGCCTATAGGCACATGTGCCCATAGGCCTCAATCGGCACAGCCCAAAATTGCAGTGCAATGCGGAGGACTCCGACTCGCGGCCAGCGGTGCAGGTCACTCCGGGTAATGCTCGTCCGCAGGGTTCTAGCGCATACCGGCGGCGCGCATCCCCAACCTCATCTCAACACCAACAAGAAAGGAATCTGATGAAGATCGCTTCGATCGCCCCGTGTGCCGTAGTCCTGATGGTCGCCCTGACCGGCTGCTCGGACCCCAAGGCCGCCTCCAAGGACAATTTCAGCAAGGCGATCAACGCCTACTACGAGGCGAATCCCGCGTGCCTGTACGTGACGAATAAAACGCTGCCCCTCAAGGTCTGGACCGGCCCAAATTCCTTTGACATGAATGTTCACTCGTTGCCGAAACTGGATGCCCTGGTGAAAGTGGGCCTGCTGACGGTTACGGAAACCCAGGAAGCCTCCGGCTCAGGCCTCATGAAAGCCAACCACACCTACCGAACCTATGCCCTGAGCGACCAAGGCCAGAAGAGTTACGCCAGTTGGGGCAAGGAGAACAAGGGTTTCTGCTACGGCAAGCTCGAGGTGGTGGACGTGACCAATTTCACCGAGCCCTCGCAATTGATGGGCTTCACCGTGAGTCAGGTGAACTACACCTTCCGGGCCAAGGAGGCCGCCGGCTGGTCCCAGGATCCGGCGGTGAAGGCCGCCTATGGCAAGGAGGTGGTGCTGCAGGGTGACACCGTCAAAGGCAAGACGATCGTGGTGAAGACCGGTGACGGCTGGGTTCACGAGCGCATGCTGGACAAGTCCTGAGCGACCGTCCGCTTCACGGCTGAAGATGGACGTCGGCCGAGGGGCGGGTAACAGACGGCCACCGCGTCGCACCCCCTCGTCGCCCGGTAGGCCACTGGCGTGGCCCGGTTCGGTGGGGAGGTCGTGGTGCGCCCGGCACACCGCGGTGGCGCCCTTCCGCACCGGCTCATTCAGCCTCCCCGGCCCCGCTTGACCCGATACCGGCGACGCTCTCCTCGCCTCTGGTGCGAGGGGGCGCCTTGAAGGCTGGGGATAGTGCCCACCACGTGGCCGATGCCAGGGAAAGCCCTGTCCGATAAAACCACCCGACCCATCATTCATAAGGATAACGGATGTCCATTGACCCACTGCGCCGGCTGCTCCTGTCGACGCCGGTCCTGGGCGTGGCCGGCTGCGCCACCCCCGGTAACGGCACGCTGGGGAAGCTGTTGGGACCGAAACTGGAGTACGACTCCGGGCGCGCCATGACGCCCGAGGAAGCGCGGCAGGCCGAACTGGCCGCGGCGATCTTCGACCAGTTCCTCAAGAAAAAGACCCTCGCCGGCGGCCTGGACCCGGCGGTGACGCCGACGTCATTGCGGCTCGCCGTCGCCAACTGGAACCGGGCCTTCAGCGTGGCCCAGCGCCAGGAGACGCTGACGCTGTCGGAGTTCGCCGCCTTGTCGCAGGCCTTTGTCCCGCTCTTCCGGCAGCTCGATGCGGCGTCTGCCCTCGTCGAGGCCGGCGGCAAACGGCTGATCACGCCGACGCCGGGCGCGTTCGGCATCCGTAAGGGTGTGCTCACCCTGCCGGCCGGGGGCGCGTGCCAGTTTACCGAGCAGGGCTATTGCCTCGACCCGTGCATCCCGGCGCCCATCGCCGGGGAGCGTTTCCGGCTGGTCCCCCTCGACCGACTCTTGCCGAGCGAACTGTACCCGCTCTATCGCGACATGCTGGTGGCCAGCAAGACCGATCGGGCGCTGCGGGCCGACTTGCAGGCCCTGCTCTGGTTGTTGCGGACCGTCGGCGACAAGACCGTGAACGTCGGGCTGACCGACCGCACACGCCAGCTGTTGAACAAGGTGCGGCCGACCGGGGCGCTGGAGTTCGAGCTGGCGCGCAACAAGGAGGCACTGTTGGCACCGCTGCGGGACATCGCCAGCCTGGTCGACGACCTGTCGGGCGCGGGCCAGGGCTTCGACCTGAACCAACTGCACGACGTCGCCTCGGCACAGCAGGCCGTCGCCGACCTGATGCAGCGCATGATCACGATGAAGGCGGACACGCCGATCCCGAACGACCTCAGTCACTTCTCCCTGCCCGCCCCTGGCGTGGCCGTGATGTGCCTCGGTTCGGGCATTCTGAAACCGACCGTGTCGATCGTGAACACCAACGACCGCTCTATCGATCTGGATCTGACGAAGCATGTGGCGGTGTCTACGCGCCGGGTCCAGCGCGTGGCCCTGACGCTGCCGGATAAGCTGAACGGCAGTCAGTTCCCCATCGACAAAGGGGGGAACACCGACGCCTTGGCGCGGCTGCTGCCGAACATAGCCCAGGGCCTGGAGAAGGATCTCGGCTGGTTTGCCGGACAGAAAGTGCGGGACAACTTCCCGTCCCTCCTGGAGAAAACCTCGGCACTGTGGCGGCGCCATCCCCGGGTCCCGGAGCTTCTTCCTGCTATCCCTGAAAAGTTAGGGAAGTTCAGAGCATTCCTCTCCGGCAGGGGAAAGACGGTTGTGGAAGCGGTGCCTTTTGTGGGGAATTTCTTGTCGGTCTATGAGTTGTACACCGGGACGAATTGGTGGACCGGCGAGCCCCTCACCCCGGCGGAGCGCATCCTGGCCGCGCTGGGGACCGTGCCCGGGGTCGGGCAAATGGAGCGTCTGGCCGGACAAAGTTCGATCGACCTGGTGAAATGGGCACTCAATTCCGCCAAAGGACGTTACGTGCTGAAGGCGGCGGACCTGCGCAGCACCCTCAATGACATCAACGATTTCTTGACGGGAGCCACCGCGAACGCCATTGGCTTGACCGTGGTGTCGGACACGGAGAAGCGGGCGATGTCGGCGCTGGACGACGCGATCCGCACCGGACTGACGTCCCTCCGCGCGACCTGACACGGCCCAGGTCAAGCCGGCTACCCACTGGGTCGGCTTCCCTAGATGAGGCCATTTACCGAGCGGGCCAAAGGGCATGCTGCCCCGGCCTAGCGGACCATGACGGGAGGCCACCCCTTGAGACGGCCTTCGGGCTTGCTACCATCCTTCTGAAGGTCTACCCGTTATCCTGTTCGTCACGCACAAGGAGCCCGAGCATGTTTACCCCACACGACATTCTGTTGAGCATGTCGCTGACCCTGGGTTTCGCCGTGGGCGTTTTGCTGACCGCCGCCCTGGTCTGGAGGTATTGCAAGACCCGCCACGGTCAGCGCTCCACTCCAGACGAATGAATCCTCAGAGGCGAGAAATACTCGCACCTGATGTGTCGTGCTGAACGGCCAGCAGGCTGCCAACTCGGAAACCATCCGCGTGGCTAAACCCAGTGCAGCCAGTTTCCTGCTTTCAGGCGCTGGTTGTCGCTGACCTGCAAGCATAGGCGGATAGTCTTGCTGCAGGCCCTGACCACCGTCTCATAACGGCCAAGAGCGGAAGCTCACAACAGACCTAGAAGTAGTCTCCAGTTCGGCCGATGCTGACCTTGGTCTCTGGCCAGAATCAGGCAGCAATGTGCCGCTTACCAGCCGTTCAGCCACAGATGATGGTCAATAGCCGCTTTCGTCATCGGCGTAGGACGGCACCCGGCCCAAAGCAATGGGATGGACTCCTCCCTCCTGATACGGCATCAACGTGCCAGACTGGAAGCGTCAACAAACCAGTCAAAACGAAACGAGGAGTCCACCATGAAGATTATGCGCATCGGCATCGATTTGGCCAAAAACGTTTTCCAGGTTCAAGGTGTGGATGCTCATGAGCACCCAGTGTGTCGCCGGCAGCTGCGTCGTCATCAGCTCTTGGAGTTCTTCCAGAAACTCGACCCCTGTCTGATCGGCATGGAAGCCTGTGCCGGTGCCCATCATTGGGCTCGCCAGTTGCAAGCAATGGGACACACGGTCAGGTTGATTGCCCCGCAATTTGTGAAGGCTTATGTGAAGGGCAACAAGAACGATGCCAACGACGCTGAAGCGATCTGCGAAGCAGTCAGCAGGCCGGGAATGCGTTTTGTGCCGATCAAAACTATCGAGCAGCAGGATCTGCAGGCGCTGCACCGCATTCGGACCGAACTGATTCACCAGCGCACCGCCAAGGTCAATCAGATTCGAGGCTTGCTGGCAGAGTATGGGATCGTGATCGCGGTGACCGTGAAACAATTGCGCAAAGCATTGCCGCTCATCCTGGAAGATGCGGAAAACGGCCTCTCGGCGCGCTTCCGTCATCTGCTGGACGGGCTGCGCGAAGATCTGGTGTATCTGGACGAACAGATTGCCATCGTAGATCAGGACATGGTGCGCCAAGCCACTGACAATGCGTTGGCCAGAAAGCTGCAACAACTACGCGGTATTGGCCCCATTACAGCCACCGCACTGGTGGCCGCCATTGGAAACGCCAAGGACTTCAAACGGGGGCGGGATCTTGCTGCATGGCTGGGGCTGGTCCCCGGTCAGCACAGCAGTGGCGGCAAGGACCGGTTGCTGGGGATCAGCAAGCGAGGGAATACCTATCTGCGTACATTGGTCATTCACGGGGCGCGAGCTGTAGTTCGCGCCGCTGCGACACAAACAGACCGACTCAGTTGCTGGATTCAAAGCCTGTGCGCTCGTCGCAACAATAATATTGCCGCGGTCGCCCTGGCCAACAAGACAGTACGCCTAGCCTGGGCGCTGATGACGCGAGAGGCGGATTACGACCCAGATTATGGGCTGGCCGGAGATACAGCGGCCTGAGCATTCAGGCTGGACAGGGCCTCGGCAACGAGATGATCAACGCTTAACCCATCTTCACGATTGCACAGCATGAAGCAGTGATGGCGAACAGGTCGAACCGGCGTCGGAGTAACCCAAAAAGTGACCAAGTGCAAACAGCACGACAAAGCAATAAGGATCTGGCGCGCGGATAGCCCATTATGGCCCGGGCGATTAAGCCCAACTCAGAGGCCGGATATACGTAAGCAGTCGATCCGAACCCCAGAACTGTGAAATGTGTGCAAACCGGGAGGAGTCCATATACAGCCGTCAGACCTCGTGGGGGCACTCTATTTCGTCAGGCAGCTCTGCAGCGACGGCCTTGTTTTTGAAGACCATGCGAAAGGCCCAGTATCCACCACCATCGCGTTCGGTAACGTTGTAGGAATGTTCAGCCAAAGCCATAAGGTTTGCATCAGCTTCAGGACGGAAATACTTGTATGCGTTCAGCACGTGGTCTTGCAGGGCAGTGATCGCGGATGCCGAATCTTCATTGTCATCCAAGCTGTCAAAGACCTCTTGAGGGCTAAGCATTCCCGTCGTAGTGAATCGATTTCGCTCAAAGTACCGCTGGCACCCAGTACACACGTCCATAAGGAGCTGATCGTTTGACCATTGGGCCTCGCCGTGCCGGTTGTAGTTCTGACCCAGCAGAGCTACGCAGGGGATAAGGTGGCCGCCGCAATCGGTGCAGGGCTTAAAAGCGAGATCCAGGACATCAATCACTTCAAAACTACTCTGGTTAAGCAGGGCAATCTTGTACCGGGGACCTTCGCCCATGAAGGGCTCGTAGGTAGAAAAGTCCTTGTAGGCAAGGTTGGTTGTGACATCGAACCGACAAATTTGACCTTGATACAGCCCACTGAAGTCGGCATGCTCACCCATGTCACCGGCAACAGTTAGCTGCAGTTCCTTTCCGTACCCACGGTAAAACGCAAGCTCGGCCTTAAGTCCGCGGTAGTGTTTTGGATCCAGCTGGGAACGGTACGTGGACTCAAGCCACTTCAGCGCCTCATCGAATCCGTGCTTATGGACACCCGAGAAGATGATTCTGCGGATGGAGTTGTACTTCTCAGCCGGGTGCATAGCTTCTCGTCCTTGTTCTGGAAGATGAATTCTCGCAGACGCGACTCGGTCGATCAATGTCTGGTAATGGCTGCGGATAGCAGTCATCCTAGCGCATTGGCATGCTCGTCCGCTTTGGCCGATAACCAAGCGATCAGAATGAATGTGTTGAGCGCCTGCTTCGATCGAGCAGGAGACTGACTACCTGTAGCAGAGGTCAGTCACCACAAGCACAGGAGGCCAGAAATGGCCAACTTTCGCCGGAATGAATGGTCAGTTGCACCGAAATCTGCAGTTTCACACTTTGCATGCTTTTCCGCCCGGCTCATTTCCCTCTATTTGCTCTTTGGCTGGCGCAAGGATATCTGCAAGTCGGTCAAGGAAAGGCTGTAGTTCTTTCGGGAGATGCTTTCCGGACAATTCGAGTTCATATTTGAGCAGAAGGCCGTCTGCAAATAGCTGGTCAAACGCGTGGAGCCTTGCTAACGCCTTGTCCGTGCTGGCCCAGACGCCAAGTTCCTCCCAGGCTAGATCGATGTATTGCCAAAGGCTTTTTACCGACCCGTGGCCGGTCTTGTCAGAGACGCGTTTCAGGATGGATTCGTAATCGATGTCGGTCATCATCTGGCGCGACTTGCCTGAATTCTCGATAAATTCCTTTAGGTGAACTGTGACCTCATAGGTGATGAACCGGTGACGGAACATGCTCAGACAAGCCTGAATATCCTTGTGACCCGCCAGCACGACCAATCGCTCAAAGTCTTTTTCAAGGGACGTTTTTTGGAGTGGCTTGCCTCCGAGGGTGAGGAAGAATGCTGTTCCGGGTTCAGGATCGATCCCAGCTCGCTTGAGCGCGTCGCAATAAGCGGTTCTGGACAGCAGGTAGCGGTATATGACCGTTGCTGCATCTAGCAAGATCGGGAAGTGTCGGATAGGGGCCGTTACCTTGCGCCGCTTCTTGGTCGGGATCTTCAGGGTTCTAGTCGTAAGGATATTTTCGTGATCCTTGACGCTCATCTCGATCAATTCGGCCGGTCGCAAGCCGGTTCGCATCATCATCCAGATCATAAACATGCGGCGCGCTCGGATGTATTCGAGTTGCGCCCGCAACAGATCGCGGTTGTTGGCATAGCGCTGTGTGAATCGCTCACTCCGTTCTTCAAGGACACTTTGTCGATAAATGGCTCGTTGTATGTCTTCGATGATCGGGCGTGCGATGGGGCGCTTTGGCTCGCGATTTTCCGGGGGGGGCATGGCCGTGTGTGTGTAGTAATACTCGCTGTGCCTCCCCCTACTATAATCACGGTCATTCTTGACCCGCTTGACTATGATCTGCGGAGAAACAGATTGCTCGCCAATAAGCGGGGTACTCAGGTGCGGCATGAACGTCTCCTGATACCACAGCAGGAACTGGATCGATCGACTCAGGATGCCGCGAACGGTGTTCCTGTCGCGCGCCGGTTCAAGCGGATGCCGGTGCGAGCGTTTCTCTTGTAGTTGCTTGGACAGAGCATGGAGGTGGGCACCGTTCAAGTGTTCAATCCCCACGTTGTTCACCCCGCAGTACCTTACCAAGTGGCTCAGATCGGACGCATAGGTCTTGAGAGTACCCCCGGTGACTCCATGGGCAATGTCGAGGAGGTACATGTTGACCGGCTCGCATGGCTTGTTGCTCGGCCAGTACATGAATGGGAAGGCAGGGATGATCTGGGTCGTGACATGCGTGCCGGCATCGTGCCTGATGGCGGAAACGGGCAGCTCCATTGTTGGCAGAACGTGAAACAGTTGCCTGTTCATTGCGACTTGCCTAGCTCGTTTAGAGTCTGCTCAACCTGAGGATTGGGGGCGTTGGGATCGAAGAGGTCGGCAAACGCCGCATGGTGGTTCTCAAGGATGCGATACAGCCGCTGCTGAGCCTCTACAGGCATGTGTCTATCCTTGATCAGCCCATTGATCGCCGTGTATAAGCTGAGGTAGGCCCGTTGGCGTTTCACGCCCTGTATTTCTGCGGCGGTGAGCCGCGCCTGCAAATGCTTAGTCTTGTTCTCGACGCGCTCGGTCCTGGCGGCGGTGGTCCGCACCACCGCCACGCCTGCCAGAGACTCGTTAAGTCGTACGCGCAGCGCATTCAGGTACTCGAAACCCGTGCGCCCCTCATCGTCGGGCTGAGTGAAGGTTTCGTTCGAGAGGCTCTTGATGGTATTGAGGGCAATTGGCGTAATCTTGAGCCGGGGGAGATTAAGCGCGGCAAAGGCCCGCTGCCCGATCATCGCGTCACGGGCGGCCTTGTCGACGCTGGCGGGGGCCAGAATGCCATCGAGCAGAAATTTCTCCCGTGCTTGGACATTCTGGAGGTTTAGCGCCTTCTTCTGGTATGCGCCGCGTCCAGCCATTATGACTGTTCCCGCATGACAAAACTGACGTTGATCCCTACCACCACGCCGTCTTCATCTCGGATCGAGTGCGGCTCAAGATGAAACGTGCCTGCCTCTCGGAGTGCGCGCACGTAGCCGGTCCACTCGGTGTCGGGGATCATGGTCAGAGAGTTCACGTTAAAGTGCTTCAATACCGTCTCGTACAGAGCGTTAGCACCGTCTTCAACTCCGGACTGTCCTTTCTCAAGCCGGCGCAGGCGCTCCTCAGAGTATTGCGCCTCGATCTGCGGCAGCGACTCGCCTGGGAATTCCTTTTCGATGTAGGCGTAAATATGAGCGGCATCGGTGTGGCCGGCGATCCAGCGGGCGGCGTCGAGTACGTCAAAGCGGCCGGACCAGAAGAGCAGCAGCAGGAACCATTTGCGCATTTCGTGGATGCGGACATACCAGCGCCGGCCTTCACTGTCGGGGGGTAAGCCTACAAAGTCACAAAAGTCATCAAGATGGGTGTTGAGGAGTTTGCTATCCGCGCTTAAAGCGCTGTTCCCGGCCATTGTGGGCAGGTAAAACAGATTGTCGGCATGCTTTGTGGTGCCGCCGAAGATGTCGCACAGACCTGCACCCAGGCGCTGCAGCAGCTGGATGGCTCTTGCCGTGATGACCGGAACCGGGCGGTCCGCTTCCTGCCACGCTTCAACGCCTTTCACGTTACTCTTTCCGAGTTGGAAGTTCAGCCAGTAGCCGTTGTCATCCTGACGGAGGCAGTTGCGTTTCAGGTGGGTCAATTCCTCTTCGCGTGAGGGCTTCAGGATCGCCATGCAGACGATACAGGATCCAATCAGAACCCGAAGCCCCTCATCCAGTGTCGGGTTCGCACGATAGCGATGGAAGTCGCGTCTAACCTGCCTTCCAGGCCCTGCAAACTGCGTAATGTTGAGAATGGTCGTGATCGGCTTACCGGATGCGACACACCAGTGTTGGGCCTGCCGTTTGAGGGTGGTGTTTAGGGCATCGGGTCTGCTCTTACTTTTCACTTGAGTGTTGGAAACCACATCCAGATACAAGCCCACTATAGCGTCGCCATAGAGATGGACGAAGCGCATCGCCACATCGAGGTATACCAGCCCCGTGTTGATTGGCATTAAGGGTGTATGACCATTAGGACGAGTGAATCGTTGTGCAAGGCGATTGGCGCGCCGCAGGGAAAGACCTGCAGGATCGGGTATCAAAGTCGGCAGGTGGCGATGCGCATCCAGAAGTGATCCAAAATGGTAGGTGAACTGATAGAGTGTGCTTTCCGTGGTGCAGTCGGATTCTTCACCCGCTAACACGGTGAGATGGCTGGGAAATTCCGTCTTTTGCTTTAATGAAATAAGTAGCGAATTCCCTGCCAACTCCAACTCGAACTGCCGGCAGAAGCGACTCACTCTGCAACCCTGCACGGCGCGGGGATCATCGTGGATAAGACTAGCCAGCCATTTACGGCTCAGCATAGCCTTTCCCGAATACTGCCCCATCTTTAGTTTCTCGTACCCCCCTTGGCTTTCGATCCAGTGAACCAAGGGGGTAATCTCTGAGGAGGGGAGTGCGTAGGGATTCGCCAGTAGCGGCTCCGGGCAGGGCAGCCCATGGGCCCCAAGGTAAACGGCAGTTAGGGCCCGCTGCGGAATCTGAAGCAAGCACGTAGCGGCGCCTTGCGCGTATTCGTAGAAGATCCAGTCCAGCGCCGCTTGGTCAATCAGGCTCAGACCATGCGTTGTGGGCTTAAACTGTTCCTCATGCAAAACCATCAAACGTGTAAGGACAATTAGAATATTTAAGCTATAGAGCCAAGCTCTTGGTGCCGACGGACCACTAATCAACCCGTTACGACTGAAGAAAGCGACCTTCTTGATGGTGGTCAGAAGCGTTACATACCGCGCATCGGTCAGTAAGCGCCCATTGGGTAGCTGAACCCGCCAATCTGCCACGATTGTGTTTTTCCACGCCCCATCGATCAACTCTTCCCGCCCGCGGTTCGTCGTATGCCAGACATTGTTATCAAATGGAACCAGTAGCCACGCGGCCTCGAAGCTGCCAGTGTAGGGTCTCATCTGTTGCCGTGCGGATTCGATAAGCAACTGAGTCAATTGCTGGTCTGCCGGATTCAATGATGTTGTAATTTCCGGTCGCGGCAGGCAGTCGATCAATTCAGCCAAGTCTCTCATGTCGCCTCCCATTTACGTTTCAGCGTCAGCTTGGAAAACTGCATGTCGATCTCTCCCTTCAGCGCCAAGGCTCGACCGTGGGTTTCGATCAACTGTGTCACATCCAGACTATCGCGCAGGGCAGGATGGAGTTTGGTGTTTTCTGCCGCATGCGTGAGAAGTTTTGCCATATCGATGAATTGTCGGGGGGACAGGCCGCTTAGGGCATCCACTTTGTTTTGCTGCTCGGTAGACAGTGTCTTAAGCGCCAAGTCTCGAAACGCGTAAAGGTAGGCTAGGCTTTTGGGGGACAATCTGACGTTAAGGAAACCTGGTGCGGATGGGGGCGTGGCGGACGGTGATGGTGACGTACCTTTCAAGCGCCGCTGTACTTCGTCGGCCAAAGGACTTGTGTTGGGGGGATAGTCGAGAATCAGTTGGGCAATAAAATGCTGGAGATCGGCGAGGCTCGAGAAGTCCGCCACCTCCAGCAGATAAGGCTCATCATGAGCCGCCAGCACAATCAGGGTGTTCTGAAAGCGACGGATGATGCGTGTGTTCCAGGCGTGCAGCAGAGCCGCCGGCAGATAATTATTCAAGGCGACCTTGCGCGTATTGCCGAGCGTGCGGCTCATTTCAAGGATTGAGCCCGTTTCAAACCATTTCAAGACCCCAAGGGTGTTGCGCAGGCGCCGGAAATCAAAGGCTCCCGACATGAGCTTATTCTGCGTGAGCAAAGGATAGAGTCGTGGCAAACTGATCATGGTGCCGGCGCCATGCAACAACGCGGTACGCACGTTCAGTACCGATAAAATGCCTACGCGGGATCTTCCATAATCATTCAGCGCGCCGAGAAACAAGTAGCGCCACCGCTTGTCCCCGGCACGCTTGAGCACTTCCCGGACCGGTGCTGTGGTGCGGATGATGTCTTGAACGATTTCCTGCGCCAGCTCCGACAAGGCCGCCGACTTGAGCTTGCCAGCGCGCGGTTTGTCGATCACAAGAATCGCGCGTTCGGTATTGTCCGTCACGAGCAGGCGAGGCTTGCCACGGACGTTAAGGAGCATTGCGTTTTGCAGTGACTCAGACGTGAACTGCGGGTGCTCGATGGTCAGTATAGCGCACGCTGCCGCCGCATCTAGCCCGGATAGCAGTCCGGCGAACCGGTATAAACGTGCAGGACCGGAGAAATTTTCCCACTGTTCGGTTGTCAGTATCGTCAGTCCTTCAAGGACCGAATATTTGTACTTGATCCCATGGAAAACCTGCGTATTGAAGAACGGCGACCGCCGCATTGTCGGCGTACTAACACAGTTCCGCGTGTTACCTCGCTTCAAACTGTGCCGTACCCATGCAAGAGCCCACGCGATGCCTTGAGGATGAGCAGGGCTGGCGTACTTGGTAAGTTGTCCACGGCTCGACTTCAACACCTCCCCGTAGCGCTCTTCTGCTAGAGCCCGGTCGATCATGTCATCGCTCACCTGGGCAGCCAGCTTGCGGCCAGTTTCAGCATCCTGCATCGCTCCCCGCCAATGCAGCAGGCAAACCTCCTTAATGACGCCGACCAAATGGCGACACCGTTCCTCTAAGGCGTCGAGGTAATCTGTGTCCGTCATGCCAAAGGACACATCAACCAGCAACTTTTGGGCGGATATCGCGGGATCGGTGACTCGCTGTTGTCCCTGGCCCAGGAGCTGCTTCCCGCCCCCCTCAAGTCTCGCCAGTTTTTTGGTTTGCACGCGGGGGATGACTACATCCAGAGGAATGATCTCGGCGTCCTTGAGACAGTCAAGCCACGGCACCAGAATACTGCTCCACACCGTTGAACGTATGTCTGTTCTAGAACTCGACTCAGAGTTGGTGAAGTACCACTGGAAGAAGTGCAGCACAAAGATTGCCCACTCCTGTGAATGGGTCGGCCACGACACCCCAGTCGCACGGAATCCTGCAAAGAAAACAACTACTACTTTTGTCGCGGACGCTTGTGTGCTCAAACTATAGCCGTGTCTCGAATCCACCGTCGCATCCAGCATTGGTGTGATTTGTGCGGGAGTCAGTCCAGTTCCCGCGAACGAAGCCCGGCGGATATTTGGATTGTCCCGCTTCGGATTGTCTAGGTAGAAAGTCACCACCTCGCCATCAATCTCATATCGCATAGGGGCTTCCTTAACGAAGTCACAGACATGATGGAACACTTGCAACTGCGGCACCTTGAGCCCCGGTGAACATCTGTGGCCGTTCAAGGCAGGCCATCCCTCGGTACTGAGGCTCTCCGGCCAACTTCCTAACCGTTTGCTTTACAAGTATGGATGTCAAGTGAAAAGTGTCAAGAAAATGGTTGGTGTATGGCCAGGATCCCAATAATTTAGCGGTATTACTCGCAAGTTAATTTCATTTGACATCATTAGTGTGTCGATAAAACACGGACAATCGCCATTTCGTCAGTCTGCTGGGCGGAGTGCCGCGCGCGGTGGAGGTGGGGCCCGAGAGCCGCTACCAGCTCACGGCGGCACAGTTGGACGCCGCCTGGAACGAGCGCACGGCGGCGGCAATGGTGGCGAGTCCGGCCAACCCCACCGGCACATTGCTGAGTGCACCCGAGCTGGCCGAGCTGGCGGAGGTATGCCGCCGCCGGGGGGGCGCGCTGATCGTCGACGAGATTTATCACGGCCTGACCTACGGCGTGGACGCGCCAAGCGTGCTGCAGGTGGCGGACGACGCCTTGGTGATCAACAGCTTCTCCAAGTACTTCCAGATGACCGGTTGGCGCCTGGGCTGGCTGGTGGTGCCGTCGCAACTGGTGGAACCGGCAATCCGGCTGGCGCAGAACCTGTTCCTGTGCCCGCCGGCGCCGGCGCAGCGTGCGGCGCTGGCGGCGTTTCAGCCCGAGACGCTAGCCTTGCTGGAGGAGCGGCGCGCCGAGTTCGGCCGGCGCCGCGACTTCCTGCTCGAGGCGCTGCCCAGCCTGGGCTGGCGCATTCCGGTACAGCCGGAAGGGGCGTTCTATGTCTACGCCGATGTCAGTGAGGTGACCGACGACAGTTTTACCTATTGCCAGCGCATGCTGGACGACGTGCACGTGGCGATTACGCCGGGCGCGGATTTCGGCACCTACCGCGCCGAGCGGCACGTGCGGGTGGCCTACACGACGGGTATCGACCGCCTGGCCGAAGCGGTGCGGAGGATGGCGCGCGCAGGCTGAGTGTCGTGGCCGTGCAGGCAATCCTCTTGGTTTGTGACGGCAAGCCAATGAAGATCAAGCGCTATTTTTCTGTATTTTTATTTTTTCGGTATTTCGAAATTTATTTTGAAAAATAGACAAAAAAACGGTTTTAATGGCGATTGAGCGGGAACTCTCGTGCATGGAAAGGTTCCCTCTTTATAGGAAGGGTATGGCCGTCGGTCATATTCGTATCGATCACCCCGCCGTCGTTCTGTACCGACGGCCTCGACTGCCCAGGGAGGAAGCCCATGCACGCCACGTCCTTCATCCACGACCTTGCCGTGATCATGCTGATAGCCGGCCTGGTCACGGTGTTGTTTCATCGCCTGCGTCAGCCGGTGGTTCTGGGCTATATCGTGGCCGGGGTGATCATCGGTCCCTACACCCCGCCGTTCGCTCTCATCCAGGACGAAGCCACGGTCAAGACCTTGGCCGAGCTCGGCGTGGTGTTCCTGATGTTCTCGCTCGGGCTGGAGTTCAGCCTGAAGAAACTGGCCAGCGTCGGCGTCACCGCGCTGTTGGCGGCGCTGACCGAGATTGTGGCGATGGTGGCTATCGGCTTTCAGATCGGCAAGTACTTCGGCTGGGCGACGATGGACTCGGTGTTTCTCGGCGCCATGCTGGCGATCTCCTCGACCACCATCATTGTCAAGGCGCTGGACGAGCTGGGGCTGAAAAATGAGCGTTTTGCGCAAATGATTTTCGGTATCCTCATCGTCGAGGATATTCTCGCCATCGGCATGATCGCGCTGCTGTCGGGCATCGCCATCAGCGGACGGGTCGAGGCGGGGGCGGTGCTGAGCACGCTGGGGCAGCTGTCGCTGTTCATGGTGGTGGCGCTGGTGCTGGGCATTCTGATCGTGCCGCGCCTGTTGGCCTACGTGGCGCGCTTCGAGAGCCGCGAGATGCTGCTGGTGACGGTGCTCGGGCTGTGCTTTGGTTTCTGCCTGCTGGTGTTGCAACTGGAGTACAGCATTGCGCTGGGGGCGTTCCTGATCGGCGCGATCATGGCGGAGTCGCGCGAGTTGAAGCAGATCGAGCACCTGGTCGAGCCGATCCGCGACATGTTCAGCGCGATCTTCTTCGTCGCCATCGGCCTGCTGCTCGACCCGGCGGTGCTGCTGCAGTACGCCTGGCCGATCGCACTGATCACCGTGGCGGTAGTGGTCGGCAAGGTGGTGACTTGCAGCCTCGGTACCTTCGTCGCCGGCAACGACGGCCGTACCTCGATGAGGGTGGGCATGGGGCTGGCGCAGATCGGCGAGTTTTCCTTCATCATCGCTGCGCTCGGCTTGTCGCTGAAGGTGACCAGCGATTTTCTCTACCCGGTGGCGGTGGCCGTCTCGGCGCTGACCACACTGTTCACGCCCTATTTGATCCGCGCCGCCGAGCCGTTCGCCACGCTGGTGGGGCGGCTGTCGCCCGAGCCGGTGAAGCGCGGGCTGGGGTATTACACCGCGTGGTTGCAGAGTATTCAGCCGCAAGAGGAGCGCGCCGAACTGCTGGCCATCGTCCGCCGCATCGTGCTGCACGTGCTGGTCAACCTGTGCCTGGTGACCGCGATCTTCCTGGCTGCCGCCTACTTCGGACCGGAGTGGCTGACGGGTCAGGGCGACGCGCGCCTGGTCAACGCGCTGCTGTGGAGTGCAGCGTTGCTGTTGTCGGTGCCGTTTCTGGTGGCGATCTACCGCAAGCTCAAGGCGCTGGCCATGTTGCTGGCGGAACTTTCGGTTCGTCCGGAGATGGCCGGCCAGCTCACCGCGGCCTCGCGGCGGGTGATCGCCGAACTGATTCCGGTGGGGGCGCTGATCGGCATCCTGCTGTTCCTGTCGGCATTGAGCGTGAGCATCCTGCCGCCGAGCGAAGTGCTGCTGGTGATCGTGCTGGCGGTGGGAGCGGTCGCGGTGCTGTTCTGGAAGCGCCTGATCCAGCTGCACTCGCGCCTGCAGATCGCCTTGTACGAAACGATGAATCCGCCGGCACCGTGATGACGGCGATCAGTTGTTCTGGATCACGATCTTCGGGAACTTGCTGGAGAAGTCCTGCGCCTTCTCGCCGACCTTGACCGCCACGCGGCGTGCGATGGCCTGGTAGGCGGCGGCAATCGGGCCGTTCGGATCCGCCACCACGCTCGGCTTGCCTTCGTCCACCGCCTGGCGGATGGCGAGGTCGAGCGGCAGCGAGCCCAGCAGCTCGACACCGTACTCCGAGGTCATCTTGGCGGCGCCGCCGCTGCCGAAGATGTGCTCGGCGTGGCCGCAGTTGGAGCAGATGTGGATCGCCATGTTTTCGACCAGGCCCAGGATCGGCACGCTGACCTTCTCAAACATCTTCAGCCCCTTGCGCGCGTCCAGCAGGGCGATGTCCTGCGGCGTGGTGACGATCACGGCACCGGTCACCGGCACCTTCTGTGCCAGCGTCAGCTGGATGTCGCCGGTGCCTGGCGGCATGTCGATCACCAGGTAGTCCAAATCGTCCCAGCGCGTGTCGTTCAGCAACTGCTGCAACGCCTGGCTCACCATCGGGCCACGCCACACCATGGCCTGGTCGGTGTCGACCAGATAGCCGATCGACATGGTCTGCACCCCATAATTCACCACCGGCTGCAGCGACTTGCCGTCGGTTTCCGGTTTCCGCCCCTGCAGGCCCATCATCAGGGGTTGAGACGGGCCGTAGATGTCGGCATCCAGCAGACCGACGCGCGCGCCTTCGGCCGCCAGCGCCAACGCCAGGTTGACGGCGGTGGTGGATTTGCCGACCCCGCCCTTGCCGGACGCCACGGCGATGATGTTCTTCACCCCCGGCAGCAACGGCACGCCGCGCTGGGCGGCATGGCTGACGATCTGGCTGCTGACCCCGACCTTGACGGCGCGGCCTTCGGCCAACGGCGCCAGCGCGTTCTCGAAGGCGCTGCGCACGGCGTTGAACTGGCTCTTGGCCGGGTAGCCCAGCACCACGTCGAGCGCGATCTCGCTGTCGCTGACGCGCAGGTTCTTGACCGCCTTGGCCGCGGTGTACGGTTTGCCGGTGTTGTCGTCGATCAGGCCGGAGAGGGCCTGGAGTACCTGGGTATCTGTCAGTGCCATGGTGTCGGAAGAGTCGGAAGTGGCGGCGTCGCGGCCGAAGAGTCGGGTCAGTTTCTGGAACATGGCCGGGGACCGGGTTGAAAATACCTGACCAGTTTACTCGAATTCGGCCATACGCGCAGGGCATGGGCGGGCGTTTGGCGCCGGTGCGGCAAGGCGCCGCAGCCCGCTGCGAGCCGTCGGCACTTCAGCGCTGCGGGTGCTAGCCGTGTGCTGCGCGATGCATTAGAATGCCCCTCACACGTTGTACCCGCCACGGACTACCACCGTGGCGCCCCCTGAAGAGGCCGGCCCGTTCCACAAGGACGAGTCGGCCTCTTCCGTTGTGTTCTCCCGAAACGGCGGTGCGACTTAGAATCGCTGACAAAACCCAGCACCGCGATCTTGGCTAGGCGCGCGGCCGCAGACAGTACAAAGTAGTACGGCAAGGCCGCGCAACAACGCCAAGAGGGTTTTGTTAGCGGTTCTCAGGCCCGCTCCAAGGCGGCCGGTCCTGCTGTTATAATCGATCGCTTGAGATTCGAACCAGGGACCCCCGAATGACCTCCCCACGCAAGATTCTGGTGACCAGCGCCCTGCCGTACGCCAACGGCGCGATTCACCTCGGCCACATGGTCGAACACATCCAGACCGACGTTTGGGTGCGTTTCCAGAAAATGCGCGGCCACGCCTGCCATTACGTCTGTGCCGACGACACCCACGGTACGCCGATCATGCTCGCCGCCGAGAAGCAGGGCATCACGCCCGAGCAGCTGATCGAGCGCGTCAAGGCCGAGCACCTGGCCGATTTCACCGGCTTCCACATCGGCTACGACAACTACTACAGCACCAACAGCCCGGAAAACAAGCACTTCGCCGAGCACATCTACCGTACGCTGCGCGCCAACGGCAAGATCGTGTCGCGCACCATCGAGCAGTTGTTCGACCCGGAAAAGCAGATGTTCCTGCCGGACCGCTTCGTCAAGGGCGAGTGCCCCAAGTGCGGCACCAAGGACCAGTATGGCGACAACTGCGAGAGCTGCGGCGCCACCTACAGCCCGACCGAACTGAAGAACCCGTACTCGGCGGTATCCGGTGCCACGCCGGTGCTGAAATCGTCCGAGCACTATTTCTTCCGCCTGGGCGATTGCGCCGATTTCCTCAAGGCCTGGACTGCCGGTTCCACCGAGCGCGCCGACGGTGAAATCCAGCCGCACCTGCAGCCCGAATCGCTCAACAAGATGAATGAGTGGATCGAAGGCGGCCTGCACGACTGGGACATCAGCCGCGACGCGCCGTACTTCGGCTTCGAGATTCCCGACGCGCCGGGCAAGTACTTCTATGTCTGGCTCGACGCGCCGATCGGCTACATGGCGAGCTTCAAGAACCTGTGCGAGAAGAGCGGACTCGATTTCGACGACTACTTCCGCCCGGATTCCGACGCCGAGTTGTACCATTTCATCGGCAAGGACATCCTGTACTTCCACGCCCTGTTCTGGCCGGCGATGCTGAAGTACTCCGGCTATCGCGCCCCGACCGGCGTGTTCGCCCACGGCTTCCTGACCGTGGACGGCCAGAAGATGTCCAAGTCGCGCGGCACCTTCATCACCGCCAAGAGCTACCTCGACTGCGGCCTGAACCCGGACTGGATGCGCTACTACGTCGCCGCCAAGCTGAACGCCCGCATCGAGGACATCGACTTGAGCCTGGACGACTTCGTGGCTCGCGTGAACTCCGACCTGATCGGCAAGTTCGTCAACATCGCCAGCCGCGCCGCCGGCTTCATCACCAAGCGCTTCGGCGGCCGCCTGGCCGAACGGGTGTCCGAATCGGCGCTGGCGAGCCCGGTATGCCACGCCGCCCAGTGCGAGCACCCGTTGCTGCAGCAACTGGCCGAAAGCAGCGCGACGCTGGCCGCCGCCTACGAGGCGCGTGAATACGCCCGTGCGCTGCGCGACGTGATGGCGCTGGCCGACGAGGTCAATGCCTACGTCGACGCCAACAAGCCGTGGGAACTGGCCAAGCAGGAAGGCATGGAAGCACGCCTGCACGAAGTCTGCACCGTGCTGATCAACGCCTTCCGCCTGTTGGCCATCTACCTCAAGCCGGTGCTGCCGAAGCTGGTCGAGGACGTGGAAGCCTTCCTCAACGTTGCCCCGCTCACTTGGTCCGACGCCGACACCCTGTTGCTCGGCCACACCATCAAGCCGTACCAGCACCTGATGCAGCGCATCGACCCGGTGCTGATTGAAAAACTGATCGAAGCGAACAAACAAAGCATGGACCAACAAGCCGCTCCGGCCGACACCTCGGCCGATTTTGAACCGCTCGCCGACACCATCACCATCGACGACTTCGCCAAGCTCGACCTGCGCGTCGGCAAGGTACTGGCCTGCCAGTTCGTCGACGGTTCCGACAAGCTGTTGCAGTTCACCGTCGACCTCGGTTTCGAGACGCGCAACATCTTCTCCGGCATCCGCCAGGCCTACCAGGAGCCCGACAAGCTGGTCGGCCGCAACGTCATCGTGGTGGCCAACCTGGCGCCGCGCAAGATGCGTTTCGGCGTCTCCGCCGGCATGATCGTCTGCGCCTCCGGCAACGATAGCGGCAGCGGGTTGTTCCTGCTCGATACCGACGACGGCGCCCAGCCGGGGATGCGCATCGGCTGATGTCCGATTCCGCCTGCGGCGGCTCCTCGCCCGCGAGCGTTGCCGACGTTTGTGGAAGGTGAGGCCGCCCATCCGGTGGGGTGTTGGCTAAATACTTGTTGTGTAAAAGAAAAATTCGGGTATAATATCCAATCGACGCCTTGCCAGCCTCTTTGAAGCTGACAAGGCGTTGTCCATTCTAGAAGTCATCAAGCTGTCATCTCACACTGTTACAGTGTGTCCATTCAACAGGGAACGCCGTGTTCCTGCCGTTGTCTATTGATTTATGTTGAGATTTCGTGAAAAGTTAAATGTTGGTATGGCAATGTTGTTGTTATTGAGAACAACAAGGAGAAAGTAATGCGTGTAAGTCAATTGCAGCCCGGCTGCAAAATTGTCGAGCGAAAAGACGACGGCCATGAGATCCGTTACGAAGTGATCAGTATCCGCCAGATCGGCAAGCAGTTCGAAGTGACCTTCCGGTCGGTGCTGGGCATGGCCAGCGCCCTTTATTCGGCCAACGCCTTCATCCCGACCGCGGCCTGATCGTCGTCTGCCGACGGCCCCCTTGGGCCGCCGCCTCCCGGATCGCCCCCCACACCCCGTTCGCGCTCGGCGCCAACGGGGTGTGGCGTTTCTTAAGGGTATTGCCATCGTCTGTGGCGACTGCTATCAACAGGACAGGGGGAGGAGGCGGACATGAGACAAATGACACGGCTGCTGCGCATTCATGGCAGGGTTCAGGGCGTGTGTTACCGCGACAGCGCCGTCGCGGAAGCGTCCCGTCTTGGGGTCAGCGGCTGGGTTCGCAACCGCCGCGATGGCACGGTCGAGGCACTGATCAGCGGCGAGCCGGAGAACTTGCTGGAGTTTGTTACCTGGGCGCGTAACGGCCCGCCTGCCGCCGAGGTCAGTATGGTCGAGGTGCAGGAGTGCGTGGTGGATGCTTCGCTGGAGGGTTTCTGCCGCTGGCCGACACTCTGAGGCGGCGGCTAGGGAGGGCGTGTTTCGCCTGGAATCATTAGTCTGACTTTTTTTTCGAAAAACGCTTGACCGATCTGTAACCGAAGTTTATAGTTCGTCTCCTCGCTGCACGAGACGCTTCACAAAGAAGTGATTGGCAGCAACAGGTTTCTGACGCGGGGTGGAGCAGTCTGGTAGCTCGTCGGGCTCATAACCCGAAGGTCGTAGGTTCAAATCCTGCCCCCGCAACCAACATCAAGCCGTGAATTCTGCCAAGAATTCACGGCTTTTTGCTTGGGATTCTGTTTCCGTTTGCCCCGCCCGCTGCCGCTACTCGCTTCCTTCCCCTGGTAGATAGTCCCCAACGTCGCGGCAGGCGTGGCCGGCGTCGTGCTGCTGCCTGGACGCAGTGTCGCCGGCGCCTCGATCTGCCGCTGGGGCAGTGCGGGCCGGGTGTCGTAATGCCTCGTCTCCCCCGGCCCGCTTTCGCCACCGTTAATGAATCTCGAATTGTCCCGCTAATCTGGCGAGTTGGCGCGACTGGCAGGCCAAGCGAGTGATCACCTGGCCGGCTTCTTCGACATGCTGGTGTGATTCGGCAATCTGGGTAGCGACGTCGCCCATGCGCGCCGACAATTGGGCGGCGGAGGCCGACTGCTGGCTGTTGGTCATGGCCACATCCCTCATCATGTCGTTGACCTGCAGCGTGGTGTCGCGCACGGCGGCCAGTTGCTGGGCGGTGCTCTGCTGCGTGGCAACGCCGGCGCGGGTAGCCTCGGTGACGGTCTTCATGGTGGCGATGGTGCCTTCTGCCGCCTGGTGCACGTTGCCGACCAGGGCGTTGATCTGCTCGGTACTGGCGCTGGTGCGTTCGGCCAGCTTGCGCACTTCATCCGCCACCACGGCGAAGCCACGACCGGTTTCTCCGGCGCGCGCCGCCTCGATGGCGGCGTTGAGTGCCAGCAGGTTGGTCTGTTCGGCGATGTCGTGGATGGTTTGGGTGACCTGGCCGATGGCGTTGATGGCGTCGGACAGGGAGCGGATGGTGTCCTGTGCCGTTTCCACCGCCTGGGCGGCGTCCAGACTGCAGGAGCGTGAGCGCGCCATTTCCTGTTCGCCCGACTGGATCGCGTCGCGTGAGCGGGCCGACAGCTGTGAGGTATCGCTGGCATGTTGTGCGACTTGCTCGATCGACGAGGACAGCTGTTCGATGGCGCTGCTCATTTGCGTGACGCTGTGATTGCCGGCCTCCATGCGCTGTCGGATGTCGTTCAGGCTGTCGTTCATGTCGCCGGTGCCGGCGGCGAGGGAGCGGGCATTCATCTGCAACTCGTCGATCATCACCTTGAGATGCACCTGCATGTAGGCGAGGGTCTCTTCCAGATCGCCGCATTCACCCAAGCGATGGATGGCCAGCTCGTTGTTCAACCGGCCTTCGGCGATGTCGTGGCATACCGCACGCAGGCGGGCAAAGCGTCCGGCCCGCTGCCGCTCGAAGACTACCCAGCCCGCCAGGGCCAACAAACCGCCGCTGGCCAGGGCGTAATCGACGGGCGAGCTGCCGCGCCAGGCGAAATAGCCCAGTATGAGGCTCGTCAGTACGCCGAAAGCCATGCGTACGCGCGTTTCCCGTATGCCGCCCGGACGGGGCTTGACCAGTTTCTGGCCGGCTGCCAGCTCGGCGTACCACTGCTCGGCATGACGAATGGCCTCGTGTGAGGCCGGGCGGCGCACCGACATGTAGCCGATGGTGCTGCCTTCCTGGCGTACCGGGATGACGAGAGCGTCAACCCAATAGTGGTCGCCGTTCTTGCAGCGGTTCTTGACGTAGCCGCGCCAGGGTTGGTCTGCCTTGACAGTGCGCCACAGGTCCTCGAACAGCACCGACGGCATCTCTGGATGGCGCACGATGTGGTGATGGCTGCCGAGCAGTTCCTCGCGGCTGAAGCCTGACACCTGCACGAACAGGTCATTGGCGTGGGTGATGACCCCCTGAGGGTCGGTGCGCGTGACGATGATGCCTTCGGTAAAGGGTTTCTCGACGCCGCTGATGGGTAGATTCACTTTCATTCCCGCCCCTTTTTTTGATTCATCGTTCTGGCTGTTCCATTTTGGTTGGCCGAACGATAGGGGTGGTGACATCGTCATGGTATGACCTAGATCAACTCAGACGCGCTTTCGTTTTTCATGTAATTACCTGTTGTCAATGGAGTTTTTATTATTAACAACAGGCGTAATTTAAGGGGGGGCGGGGGGCGAGAAAAAACCGGGCAGGATGCCCGGTCGTTCAGCAGAGTGCCGGATCGCGGCGGAACACCCAATGCCGCGCATCGGAGGCTTGGTCATCGAAGGTGTAGCCCTCGTAATCGAATGCTTTCAGCCGCTCGGGATCGGTGACGCGATGTTTGGCGGCCCAGCGTGCCATCAGCCCGCGCGCGCGCTTGGCGTAAAAGCTGATGATCTTGTATTGGCCATTCTTCCAGTCCTGGAACACCGGGGTGATCACGGTGGCCTCGAGTTTCTTCGGCTTGACCGCCTTGAAGTATTCTTCAGAAGCGAGGTTGACCAAGACCGGGGCAGGGGCTTGGGCCAGGCGGTGGCGCAGGGCGTCGGTCACGATGTCGCCCCAGAATTCGTACAGGTTCTTGCCGCGCGGGTTGGCGAGACGGGTGCCCATTTCCAGGCGATAAGGCTGCATCAGGTCGAGCGGCTTGAGCACGCCGTAAAGCCCGGACAGCACGCGCAGATGTTGCTGCAGATAGTCCAGTTCGTCCTCGTCCAACTCGTTGGCATTGAGCCCTTCATAGACGTCGCCCATGAAGGCGAGCACGGCCTGCTTGGCCTGGCCGGGCGTGAAAGGGCGCGCCCACTCGGCGTAGCGGCCGGCGTTGAGCACGGCCAGCGGATCGCTGATGCCCATCAGCTGGCCGATTTCGGCCGGGCTGTGTTCACGCAGCACCTCGATCAGTTCGGCGCTGTGCTCGAGAAAATCCGGTTGGGTATAGCGCTCGGTGCGGGGCGGGGTGGCGTAGTCCAGCGTCTTGGCCGGGGAGATCACCATCAGCATGGGCGGGAGTCCTCGTGGTTCCGATGAGGCGATTGTACCGGATGTGCGCCGCCCGTACGGCGCGACAGCCGTGATCCGATGCCGGAGAGACGCTAGAATGCCGGCAGTCGAGATACAGGAGATCGGGCAATGCGGGTGCTGGTGCAGCGGGTGAGTGAAGCGAAGGTCAGGGTGGATGGCGCGGTGAGCGGGGCGATCGGGCCTGGCTTGCTGCTGCTGGTGGGGGTGGAGGAGGTGGATGAGCAGAGCGACATCGATTGGCTGGTACGCAAGGTCGCCCAGTTGCGCATTTTCAATGACGAGGCCGGGGTGATGAACCGCTCCGTACTCGACGTGCGGGGCGAGGTGCTGGCCGTGAGCCAGTTCACGTTGTTCGCCAGCACCAGGAAAGGCAACCGGCCGTCGTACAGCCGGGCTGCGCGTGGCGACATCTCGGCGCCGATGTTCGAGCGCTTCGTGACGGCGTTGGCCGAAACCTTGGACCGGCCGGTGGCGACCGGGGTGTTCGGAGCGGACATGAAAGTGGGGTTGGTGAACGACGGCCCGGTGACGATCTGGCTGGACAGCCGGCAACAGGAGTGAGGCCGTGCCGACCTGCTCGCCCCACAAAAAAAACAGCCCCGTGAAGCAGGGCTGTTTTTTTGTGGGGCATTGATTCCAGAACGTGTACGGTAACGCGGTGGCCACCGAGCCTGGCGCTGGAGGCTGCGGCAAGGAATCGCCCGTGTCGCCGACCAGGTGCCCGGGGCGCAGGCGTATGGGCGTTACAGGCCCTGCAGGCGGACGCGCTGGCCCGGCTGCAGCGAGACCACTTCGTCCGAGCCATTCCAGCGTTGCAGGTCGCTGTGACGCACGCCGAACTTACGGGCGATGCTGAACATGGTATCGCCACGCTGCACCACGTATTCGGCGGGTACCGCGCCGGTCGCCGCGGTGGTGGTGGCTGCGACCCGCATCAGGCTGTCGCGCGATGCCGAAGCCAGGTAGCCGCTGCCGGCCGGGGCTTTCAGTTGCAGGGTCTGACCCAGACGGATGCCGTTGTCGGCCAGTCCGTTGAAGGCTTTCAGATCGCTGACCGTCAGATTGTAACGACGTGCGATGTTGAAGAGGGTGTCACCCGACGCCACGATGTGGGTGGAGGTAACCACCGGGGCAGCGCTGCTTGCCACCACGGCGCTGGTTTCGTTGGCCTTGTTGCTGGCGACACTGACCTCGTTGACCTTGACCACCGCTGTGCTGCTCGGAGCGGCGGCGCTGCCGGCGACGCTAACTTCGCCGGCTTTGACGGGCGGGGGGCTGTTCGGCGTCGCGACGTTGGCGGCGACGCCGCTCTCGCTCGGCTTGCTCGCCGGGTTGCTGCTCTGAGGGGCCGGGCCGGCGCTACGCGCTGCGCCGGTATTTTCCGGCATGGCGGCGGCCGGCGGCGGAGCCACGGGGGTAGCGGTGGTCGTGGTGCGCACGGTAAGGGCCACGGGCTGGACGATGCCACTCGGGGTATTGCTCACCATGACGGCCGGGCTGGCGCTGGCGACCAGCGTGGCGGCCGGAAGCGTGCCGGCCAGGGTGGTGTCGCTGCCGCTATCGGTATCGGTGGTGGTGCTGTTGAGGTCGGCGTTACCTTTGAGTGCTACCAGCAACGGCTTGCCGGCGCTGATGGTGGACCCCTTGACGCGGTTTACGGCCTGCAGCTGGGCCGGGCTCATGCCGTAGCGGTCGGCTACGGCGGCCACGTCTTCATCGGTGGCCGGAGTGTAAACCTGCCAGCTCAGCAGCGGCTTGTCCCACTTGTTGAGGTTGGCTTCGAACTTGTCGACGCGGTTGGCCGGGATCAGCATCTGGCGCCCGGCCTTGTGGGCGTAGACCGGCAGGTTGAAGGCAGGATTGAGTTCCTTGAACTCGCTCACCGACATGCCGGCCATTTTGGCGGCGACGTCCAGGTCCATATGACGACCGGTGGAAACCGCGACGAAATAGGGTTTGTTGGGGAATTTGTCGAGCTTCAGACCGAACTTGTCTGGGCTGGCGAGCAGGTTGCGCACCGCCAGCAGCTTGGGCACGTAGTTGCGTGTCTCGTTCGGCAGCTTGAGGTTTTCATAGGTAGGCTCGAGGCCGGCGGCCTGGGCACGGGCGATGGCGCGTGTCAGGTTGCCTTCTCCCCAGTTGTAGGCGGCGAGCGCCAGGTTCCAGTCACCGAACAGGCCGTGCAGGTAATCGAGGTAGTCCAGCGCGGCGGAGGTGGAGGCGGTGACGTCGCGGCGGCCATCGTACCACCAGGTCTGTTCCAGTCCGTAGTGGCGCCCGGTGGAGGGCATGAACTGCCACAGCCCGGAGGCGCCGACCGACGACTGGGCGGTGGCGACGAAGGCGCTCTCGACCGCCGGCAGCAGGGCGATTTCGGTCGGCATGCCGCGCCGTTCCACTTCGTTCATGATGTGGAACAGGTATTTGTGGCTACGTTCGAGGATGCGGCTGAAGTATTCGGGACGGGCGGCCAGGCTGCGTTCGTGGCGGCGCACCAGTTCGGCGTTGACCTCGTCGAGCTGGAAGCCCTCGCGCACGCGCTGCCAGACGTTGTCGCCGTTACGCAGCAGGCTGGAGTTGAGCAGCATCATGTCGAGGCCGGTGGCCAGACCTTCGTCCACCCCGATTGACTGGCGGAAGGCGCCCGAATCTTCCGCGTGGACCAGTGGGGCGGCGGAAAATACAAATGACAACGAAAGTGCCAATGGTGTGATTCTTTTCATTTGGCGGGCCTGAAATCAGAAATTCTGGCCGATGCTATCGGCCAGAAAACGGGGTGTCAACACGAAAAAGCAAATAATTTCATGAGCTTTCGTCATATTTGACCAAGCTCATGAAGCGTGCCATTTCCCTCTTTCCATATGGGGAATATAGCTTTTTTCTGTTTTAACGAAAGCTGTTTTTCCACTCGCGCAGCACGGCGAATACCGCCACCGGCGTCGTCAGGGGAGTGCCGGCTTGCTGGGCGGCGCGGAGCGTCACGGTGTCGACCTCGGTGCGCAGAAAAGGGTTGGTGGCGCGCTCCTTGCCCAGTGTCGACGGCAGCGTCGGCTCGCCTGCCGCGAGCGTGGCCTGGTCTTCGGCCAACCTTTGCCGGATGGCGTCATTATCGGGCTCCACCGCGGCGGCAAAGCGCAGGTTGGACAGGGTGTACTCGTGCGCCGGGTAGAGCCGGGTGTTGTCGGGCAGCGCCGCGATGCGGCCGAGCGAGGCGTGCATCTGCTCGGGCGAGCCCTCGAACAGCCGGCCGCAGCCGGCACCGAACAGGGTGTCGCCGCAGAACAGCCGGTCATCGGTCAGGTAGGCCAGGTGGTCGAGGGTATGGCCGGGTACTTCCAGCACGTCGAACTGGGCGCCCAGCAGTTCGAACCGCGAGCCGTCCATCACGGCTTCGTTGACCTGGGCGATCGACGCCGGGCCGATGATGCGCAGGCGCGGGGTGTGCCGCGCCAGTTCAGCCAGGCCGCCGACGTGATCGGCGTGGTGATGGGTCACCAGCACCGCCTCCAGCGTCAGGCCGTGCGCCGCGAGATGGGCCAGCACCGGTGCGGCGTCGCCCGGGTCGACTGCAACGGCGCGGCCGGCTTGCTGCAAAAGCCAGATATAATTGTCGGAAAAGGCGGGCACGGGCGTGACGGTGAACATGAGTAGAGGTCGTCCTTCGATGATGGAATCATTTGGCCACTGGCTCACCTCTAGCGAGCTGGGGCAGTATCTGCTCGCCAGGGAGCAGGCGTTCTACGACCGCACCGTGGCCGATGCCTTCGGTTTTCGCGTGGTGCAGGTGGGGCTGCCGCAGCTGGACTTCCTCGCCGCCAACCGTATTCCCTGGAAGTGTCGTGCCGGCCAGGAACCTGGCGCCGACGTGCGTTGTCTGCCCGAGCAGTTGCCGTTCGAGAGCCGCAGCCTGGATCTCGTGGTGTTGCCCCACATCCTCGATTTTAGCATCCATCCCCATCAGGTATTGCGCGAGGCCGAGCGCGTGCTGGTGCCGGAGGGGCGAGTGGTGCTGACCGGCTTCAACCCGGTGTCGCTGTGGGGCGTGCGCCGCCTGATCCAGGGACGGCAGTCTGTGCCGTGGAACGCCCAGTTCCTGTCGCTGGTGCGCATCAAGGACTGGCTGACCTTGCTGGAGCTGGAACCGGAGGGCGGCGGCTTCATGGGCTACTGTCCGCCTTTCTCGCGAACCGATTGGATCGAGCGCTTCCGCTTCATGGAGACGGCCGGCGACCGCTGGTGGCCCTTGGCGGCCGGCGTGTACGGCATCCAGGCGATCAAGCGGCAGCGCGGCATGCGGCTCATCATGCCGCAATGGAAACCGGCCAAGGCCGCGAAAGGTCTGGCAGTGGCCGGTGGCAACGACCACCGCCACACCGCCGGCCATCAAACAAAAGAAAGCGTATGACTCAAGACATAGTCGAGATTTACCCCGATGGCGCCTGCAAGGGCAATCCCGGGCCGGGCGGATGGGGCGTGCTGCTGCGCTTCAAGGGGCGCGAGAAGGAACTGTTCGGCGGCGAGCAAGGCACCACCAACAACCGCATGGAGCTGACCGCCGTGATCGAAGGCCTAGCGCAGCTCAAGCGTCCCTGCAAGGTGGCGGTGTACACCGACTCGCAGTACGTGCAGAAGGGCATTTCCGAGTGGATTCACGGCTGGAAGAAGCGCGGCTGGAAAACCGCGGCCAAGGAGCCGGTCAAGAACGCCGACCTGTGGCAGAAGCTTGACGCGCTGCAGGTCGGACACCAGATCAGCTGGCATTGGGTCAAGGGCCATGCCGGCCACGAGTTCAACGAACGCGCCGACCAGCTCGCCAACCGTGGCGTCGAGGCCTTGAACGCCTGAACCATCACTTTCGGCCAGCCTGACGAGTGGCCACGCAGCACAGAGCACTATGAGACAGATCATTCTCGATACCGAAACCACCGGCCTCGAGCCGTCGCAGGGCCACCGCATCATCGAGTTCGCCGGGTTGGAGATGGTGAACCGCAAGCTGACCGGCCGTTCCCTGCATCTTTATATTCATCCCGAGCGCGATATCGACCCCGATGCCGAACGCGTGCACGGCATCTCGCTCGACTTCCTGGCCGACAAGCCGCGCTTTGCCGCGGTCGGCCCCGAGATCGCCGACTTCCTGCGCGATACCGAGCTGATCATCCACAATGCGCCGTTCGACGTCGGCTTCCTCAACGCCGAGTTCGAACGCCTTGGCATCGAACGCATCGACACCTTGTGCGCCAACGTGATCGACACGCTGGTGATGGCGCGCGACCAGTTCCCCGGCAAGCGCAACAGCCTCGATGCGCTGTGCGACCGCTTCGAGATCGACCGCTCCAACCGTACCCTGCACGGCGCTCTGATCGACTGCGAACTCCTCGGCGAAGTCTACCTGTGGATGACGCGCGGCCAGAACAGCCTGGTGATGGACATCGATCTCGATGTTGGTGGCGGTGCCGATCTGGGGGCGCTCGAGTTCGAGCGCAAGCCGATCACGATTCTTCGCCCCAACGCCGAAGAGCTGACAGCGCACGCGGCCTATCTCGATGAGCTCGACAAGGCGGTCAAGGGCACCTGCCTGTGGCGCAGCCTGGAAACCCCGCCTCCCGCGGAGCCGCAGGCATGAGCCGCTATCACGCGCTGGTGCCGGCCGCCGGCTCCGGCTCGCGCTTCGGCGCGCCCAGCCCCAAGCAATACCTGCAACTCGACGGCAAGCCGCTGATGTGGCACACCCTGGCGACACTGGCCGCGGTGCCGGCCATCGAGCGCGTGGCGCTGGTGATCTCTCCTGGCGACGAGTGGTTTGATAGCTATCACTGGGACGACATCGCCAAGCTCGAGGTGCATCGTGTCGGCGGCGCCAGCCGCGCCGAGAGCGTTCAGAACGGGCTCGCGGCGCTGGCCGCGGCGGACGACGACTGGGTGCTGGTGCATGATGCGGCGCGCTGCTGCCTGAGCGTGGCGGCGGTAGAGCGCCTGATCGCCACGCTGGCCGACGATCCCGTGGGCGGTCTCCTGGCGCTGCCGGTCGCCGATACCGTCAAGCGCGCCAACGCCGAGCAGCGTGTCAGCGCCACGGTGCCGCGCGAACGGCTGTGGCTGGCGCAGACGCCGCAGATGTTCCGCGCCGGCTGCTTGACCGAAGCACTCGCCAGGGGGCCGGTCGACGTTATTACCGACGAAGCCTCGGCCATCGAGCAGCTCGGCCTGCAACCTAGGCTGGTGGAAGGCGAGGCGCAGAATTTCAAGGTCACCTGGCCGCGCGACCTGGCGTTGGCCAAGGCCCTGCTCGCCACCCGGCGCGGCTGAGCACCTATCTCATCAGGCGGCGGCGCCTTCGCATCTTGAGCGCCGGCAGTACTGCGTGCCAATCTTCGATTGGCTCAGCGATCAGGAATCCTCATGTACTCCGTGTACATTCCGGTTCCTGTGCGCTGGCGGCACTCAACCTGCTTTGGCTCGCTCAGCCTGCTGAAATAGGCCAAATTAGGAAAGGACAGTAAAAGAGATGTTCCGTATTGGACAGGGTTATGACGTTCACCAGCTGGTGGAAGGGCGCCCACTGATTCTCGGCGGGGTCACCATTCCCCATGACAAGGGACTGCTCGGCCATTCCGACGCCGACGCCCTGCTGCACGCCATCACCGACGCGATTCTGGGGGCGGCGGCGCTGGGCGACATCGGTCGCCATTTCCCCGATACCGATCTACGCTTCAAGGGAGCAGACAGCCGCGTGTTGTTGCGCGAGGCCATGGCGCGCGTGCGCGCGGCTGGCTGGCAGGTGGTCAATGTCGACGCCACTCTGATTGCCCAGCGTCCCAAGCTCGCCCCGCACATCGATGCCATGTGCGCCGCCATCGCCAGTGACCTGGGCTTGGCCGTCACTGCCGTCAACGTCAAGGGCAAGACCAACGAGAAACTGGGCTACCTGGGACGCGGCGAGGCCATCGAGGCGCAGGCCGTTTGCCTCTTGATGCCGGCGTGAAGCCCGTTGGCAATTTGTCCGACAATTACGGCCCCATATGGGATAATCAGGACAGGACCATTACATAGAAGACCGAGGAGGCCACGATGCTTACCCAGAACCAGCTCAAACTTGCCGTCGCCCAGAAGGCGCTGGAATTCGTCCCCGACAACTGCATCGTCGGCGTCGGTACCGGCAGCACCGTCAACCTGTTCATCGAAGAGCTGGCGACCATCAAGGGGCGCATCAAGGGAGCCGTCTCCAGTTCCGAGGCCTCCACCGAGCGGCTCAAGGCCCACCATATCCCGGTATACGACCTCAACACCGTGGACGAGGTGCCGGTGTACATCGACGGCGCCGACGAAGTGAACCACTACCTGCACATGATCAAGGGCGGCGGCGGTGCGCTGACGCGCGAGAAGATCGTCGGCGCGGTGGCCAACGAATTCATCTGTATCGCCGACGAAACCAAGTACGTCGACGTGCTGGGCGGCTTCCCGCTGCCGGTGGAAGTGGTGCCGATGGCGCGCAGCTACGTGGCGCGCGAACTGGTCAAGCTGGGCGGCCACCCGGAGCTGCGCGAGCACTTCGTCACCGACAACGGCAACATCATCCTCGACGTGTACCGCCTGCATATCTCCAAGCCGGTGGAACTCGAGGAGACCATCAACCAGATCGCCGGCGTGGTTACCTGCGGCCTGTTCGCGCGTCGCCGTGCCGACGTGCTGATCCTCGGCCGCCAGAGCGGGATCGAAGTTCTGCGCTGATTGTCATCCCTGTGTCACACCACGCGCTTATCCTGTAGCGTTACCGCTATTCGTACGAGAGAGTCATGGCTGAACATACGTCCAAGCAGTTTGACCTGGAACTGGAAACCATCCGCACCCGCGTGCTGCAGATGGGGGGGCTGGTCGAACAACAAATCCAGTCCGCCGTCGATGCCCTGATGTCGGCCGACATCGAGCGGCTCGACAAGGTGGTGGCCGATGATGCGCTGGTGAACTCGCTCGAGGTCGCCATCGACGACGATTGCCAGCACATCATCGCGCGCCGCCAGCCGGCGGCCAGCGATTTGCGCATGGTGATCACCGTGATCAAGACCATTACCGACCTGGAGCGCATCGGCGACGAAGCGCAGAAGATCGCCCGCCAGGGCAAGATCATTCACCAGTCGGAGCGTTACCAGCTGCCGCGCTTCCGCGAGGTGCGCAAGATGGCCGACGTGGCGCTCGCCATGCTGCGCCGCGCGCTGGATGCCTTCGCCCGTCTCGACGCCACCGCGGCGCTGGAACTGGCCGAGGAAGACCTGATCCTGGACGAGGAATTCTCGGCCGAACTGCGCCAGCTCATCACCTTCATGATGGAAGACCCGCGCACCATCAGCATGTCGATCGACACGCTGTTCATCGCCAAGGCGATCGAGCGCATCGGCGACCACGCCAAGAACATCTCCGAGTACGTGGTCTACCTGGTCAAGGGCAAGGATATTCGCCATACCACGCTGGAAGAGATCAAGCGCGAGACGCAGACGGGCTGACATGCTCGTGACGTTGCAGCGACAATGGCGGTAACATTCTGGTTACCGCCATTTTTTATGTCCAACTCAAGAACAAAAGGGGTGATCTTGACCAGTCCAACGCCCCCCCATGATGTGCTCGCCACGGTCGATCTGGGGTCCAACAGTTTCCGTCTGCAGGTCTCCCGCGTGGTGGAAGACCAGCTCTACACCCTCGATACCCTTAAGGACACCGTGCGCCTCGGCGCCGGCCTGAACGACGACAAGACCCTCGACGACGATACCCAGGAGCGCGCCCTGGCTTGCCTCGCCCGCTTCGGTGAACGCCTGCGCGGGCTTGGGCCCAAGCAGGTACGCGTGGTCGGCACCAATACCCTGCGCGTGGCGAAAAATGCTCCCGCTTTCATCGCGCGCGCCGAGACCTTGCTCGGCTTCCCGATCGAGATCATCGCCGGGCGTGAGGAAGCGCGCCTGATCTACCTCGGTGCCGCCCATTCGCTGCCCGCCACCAAGGAGCGCCGCCTCGTGGTCGACATCGGCGGCGGCTCTACCGAATTCATCATCGGCAGCCAGTTCCGCGCACTGGTGACCGAGAGCCTGCCCTTGGGCTGCGTCAGCTACAGCCGGCGCTTCTTCGCCGACGGCAAGCTCAACCGCAGCAATTTCCAGGACGCGATCATGGCAGCGCGTGCCGAAGTGCAGCGCATCGTCCATGAATACCGCCCGGAAGAGTGGCAACTGGCGGTCGGCACCTCCGGCACTGCCCGCGCGCTGCGCGACGCGCTGGAAATCAACGACTATTCCGCCGACGACATCACCCTGGGGGGTATGGAGCAACTCAAGAACGAGCTGATCCGCTTCGGCAACCTCAAATACGTCAACCTGAACGGCCTCAAGGCCGACCGGGTGCCGGTGATCGCCGGCGGGCTGGCGATCATGATCGCCATCTTTGAAGAACTGCTGATCGACAAAATGATCGTCGCCGAAGGTGCCTTGCGCGATGGCGTGCTCTACGACTTGTTGGGCCGTCACCGGGAGAAGGACATGCGCGACACCACGGTAGCCCAGTTCAAGCGTCGCTATCACGTCGATCTGGCGCAGTCGCAACGCGTGACGGCGCTGGCGGAACGTCTGTGTGGCATGCTGTGCGGCGTCGAGTGCGACCCGGATACCCTCAAGCGCCTGCAATGGGCCGCGCGCCTGCACGAAATCGGCCTCACCATCGCGCATACCGCCTACCACAAGCACTCCGCCTACATCCTGCAGAACGCCGACATGCCGGGCTTCTCCAAGCGCGAACAGGCGACGCTGGCCAGTATCGTGCTGGGGCAGCGCGGCGACATGGGCAAGATGATGTCGCTGTTGTCCGAGCCCGGTCACTGGCAGGCGATGGTGGCGCTGCGGCTGGCGGTGTTGTTCTACCGCAGCCGCAACGATGTCGTTTTGCCCGACGTGCTGGAACTGCGTCAGACCTCGCGCGGCTTCGAACTGACCCTGGACAAGGCCTGGCTTGTCGCCAACCCGCTGACCGCCAGCGCCTTCAAGCAGGAGGTGAAGCAGTGGGACAACGTCGGATTCACCCTTGATATCGTGCGGGCATGAAGCGCTATGAACGGCTGAAGGGCAAGGTACCTACGCTGGGCGAGGCGCCGGGCACGCTGCTGGCGGTGGGCGAGCCCACGCTGGACCAGCCCCGCATCACCCTGGTGGAGTACGGCCCTTCGGCGTTGCGCGAGACCACCTTCGCCTCGCTGCAAGAGGGGCTTGCCTACCGGCCTGGCGAGCCGGTGCTGTGGCTCAACGTCTACGGTCTGCATGAGCCCGAAGTGATGCGCACCATCGGCGAGCGCTTCGGTCTGCATCCGCTGGTGCTGGAAGACATCCTCAACGCCCGCCAGCGTCCCAAGGTCGAGGATTACGGCGATTACCTGTTCATCGCCAGCCGGGTGTTCCAGTTTTCCGGCGAGGGCAATGGCCGGCTCAAGCACGACCAGATCTATCTGGTGGTCGGGCGCCATTTCGTGCTGAGCTTCCAGTCGCGTCCGCTTGGCGTGTTCGAGCCGGTGCGCGAGCGTCTCCGCACTGCGCGCGGCCTGATCCGTTCGCGTGGTGCCGACTACCTGGCCTACTCGCTGCTCGACGCCGTGGTCGACGACTATTTCGGCGTGCTCACCCAATTCACCGAGTACGTCGAGCAGACCGACAGCCAGCTGCTGGTCGGCCGCGATGCCAGCATCCTGCGGCGTATCCAGCGTCTCAAGCACGATTGTCTCAGGCTGCGTCGTTCCATCCTGCCGGTACGCGAGGTGCTCACCTCGCTGGCGCGCGGCGATTACGGCTTTTTCCAGCCGGAAACCCTGATCTACCTGCGCGATGCCTACGACCATACCGTGCACGTGATCGAATCGCTGGAGATGTCGCGCGAACTGGTGGGCGACATGCTCGATCTTTACCTCTCGACCCAGTCCAATCGCCTCAACCTGCAGATGCGGGTGCTGACCGCCTTGTCGATGATCTTCATGCCGCTGACGCTGATCGTCGGCATCTACGGCATGAATTTCGACTACATGCCCGAGTTGCACTGGCACTACGGCTATTTCCTGATCCTGGGGCTGATGCTGGTGCTCGGGGCGGGATTGTACTTCGTGTTCTGGCGCCGCAAGTGGTTGTGATGCGCGCCTGTCCCTGCCGCGAAGGCCCTGCTCGTGCAGGGCCTTTTTCATGTAGCAGCGGGAAATTCCGCTTGCTTTCATATACCCTGTGGGGGTATATAGTGAGTAAACCGCATTCATGGAGCGAGCGATGAGCCGGACCCAGCTGACCCTGCCGATCGAAGGCATGACCTGCGCTGCCTGCGCCAACCGTATCGAGAAGGTATTGAATCGCCTCGATGGGGTCGACGCACACGTCAACTTCGCCAGCGAAACCGCCCGGGTCGAGTTCGACTCGCAGCAGCAGACACCGCAACGGCTGATCGAGCGCATCCGCCAAAGCGGCTATGCGGTTCCCGAGGCGCGGCTGGAGCTGGATATCGGCGGCATGACCTGTGCTGCCTGCGCCAGCCGCATCGAGAAAGTCCTGAACCGCCTGCCCGGTGTGCACGCCAGCGTCAATTTCGCCACTGAAACTGCCGTGGCGCACTTCCCCGCCGGGGCGGTGGAGCAGGACGCGATCATCGCCGCGGTGCGCAAGGCGGGCTACAGCGCGACGCCGCGCGCCGCGGCTGGCGACGAGACCTTGGCCGAAAAGCATCGCCAGGCCTATCTCAAGGAACGGCGCTGGTTCTGGCTGGCGGCGCTGCTGACCGCCCCCTTGCTGCTGGAGATGGTGACGATGCTGGGTGGCGCCGCACACGGCATGCTGCCGCGCGGGGTACAGCTGGCTTTGGCGACGCCGGTGCAGTTTCTCGCCGGCTGGCGCTTCTACAAGGGCAGCTGGCACGCCCTGCGTGGCGGCGGGGCGAATATGGACGTGCTGGTGGCGCTGGGCACCAGCATGGCCTATCTGCTGTCGGCGGTGGTGACGCTGGCGGGCTGGCACGACCAGCATGTGTATTTCGAGGCCGGCGCGGCGGTGATCACGCTGGTGTTGCTGGGCAAGCTGCTCGAAGCGCGCGCCAAGGGCAAGACCTCGGGCGCGATCGAGGAACTGATCCGCCTGGCGCCGAAAACGGCACGCGTGGAGCGCGACGGCCAGCTACAAGAGGTGGCGGTAGCGCTGCTGCAGCCGGGCGACGTGCTGCTGGTGCGCCACGGCGAGCGCATCGCCGTGGACGGCGAGGTGATCGCCGGGCACGCCGCCGTCGACGAGAGCATGCTTACCGGCGAGAGCCTGCCGGTGACCAAGGGCGTGGGCGATGCGGTGTACGCCGGCACTCAGAACCAGGACGGCATGCTCACGGTGCGTGCCACCGGGGTCGGCAGCCAGACCCAGCTCGCCGACATCGTGCGCCTGGTGAGCGAGGCGCAAGGCTCGAAGGCGCCGATCCAGCGCCTCGCCGACGTTATCTCCGGCGTGTTCGTGCCGGCGGTGGTGGCCATCGCCGTGGTGACGCTGCTCGTCACCGGCTGGCTCACCGGCGATTGGGCGCGTGCGCTGATCCACGCCGTGGCCGTGCTGGTGATCGCCTGCCCGTGCGCGCTGGGGCTGGCCACGCCGACCGCGGTGATGGTGGGCATCGGCAACGGGGCGCGGCGCGGCATCCTGTTCCGCAACGCCACCGCGCTGGAGACGGCGGGGCGGCTGACGGCACTGGTGGTGGACAAGACCGGCACCCTCACCGAGGGCCGCCCGGTGGTGACCGACGTGCTGCCCCTGACGGTGCCGCGCGACACCCTGCTGCAGCTGGCGGCGAGCATCGAGGCCGGCTCGGAACACCCGCTGGCGCGTGCCGTGCTGGGCTTTGCCGAAGAGCAGGGGCTGACGCGCCTGCCGGTGCAGGATTTTTCGGCAGAGGTCGGTCGCGGGGTGGAGGCCGAGGTCGAAGGTTACGGCCGTCTGCGGGTTGGGGTGCCGGACTGGTTGGTCGATAACCTGCCAGAGGCGGCCAACGGTTTCTACGCCGCGGGCAAGACGGTAATCGCGCTGGGACGCGAGGGCGCCTTGATGGGGCTACTGGCCATCGCCGACAAGCTGCGGCCCGGCTCCGCCGAGGCCGTCGAGCGCTTGGGACACCTGGGGGTGAAGGTGGTGATGCTGACCGGCGACAAGGCCGCCACCGCCGCCAGCATCGCCGCCGCCGCCGGCATCGCCGAGTTCCGTGCCGAAGTGAAGCCGCAGGACAAGGCGGCGGCGGTGGCCGAGTTGCAGCGGGCCGGACACAAGGTCGGCATGGTCGGCGACGGTGTCAACGATGCTCCGGCGCTGGCGGCGGCCGATGTTGGTTTTGCCATGGGGGCCGGCTCCGACGTGGCGATCGAAACGGCCGACGTGACGTTGCGCCAGGGCGACATGCGTCACGTCGCCGACGCCATCCGTCTGTCGCGTCGCACCCTGGTCAAGATTCGTCAGAATCTGTTTTTTGCTTTTGTTTATAATGTTTTAGGGGTGCCGCTGGCGGCGCTGGGCTGGCTCAATCCGGTGATCGCCGGGGCGGCTATGGCGGCCAGCTCGGTCTCGGTGGTCAGCAACTCGCTGCTGCTGAGACGCTGGAAATGATTGCCTCATCGGGAGGCGAGAATGGAAGAAGTCGTGGTGAAACTGGTGGGGCATGGCGGGCAGGGTGACGAGCGCCGGGTGGCAACCCTGTTGGCCCGGTTGCCCGGCGTGGCTCAGGCCGAGGCGGGGCTGACGAGGGGACCGGTGCGGGTATTGTTCAACCCGCACCTGCTGACGTGCGCCGGTCTGCTTGCGGTACTCAACAACGCCGGCTTCGACGCCATGCTGTGACACGCCTCACAGTTCGATCGTCACGCCGGCCTTGAGCCGTTCCACGTGCAGGTGCGGCGGCAATACCGCACGGATCTGCTGCATCATGCGCTCTTCCTCGCCGGGGTCGAGATGGCTGATCCACAACTGCACCGCTGGTGGCAAGGGGTCGACCAGCGACGCCAGCAGCGACGGCGCCATGTGGCCGTAGCGCCGTGCCTGCGGCAGGTGGTCGTCGTCGTAGGTGACCTCGCACAGCACGTCGGACAGCGACGGCACGTGGGCGATCCATTGCCAGAACGCCGGGCAGGGGCCGGTATCGCCGCTGAACGCCAGCGCACGCCAGTCTCCCTCCACCAGCCAGCCCACCGCCGGGATGCTGTGCTCGGCCGGCAAGGCCGTGGCGATGCCGCCGGGCAGGGCGACCGGGTCGCCGACCTCGATGGCCTGCAGCCGCACGTAAGGGTTTTCCGGGCTGGGCGTGACGGTGTAGTCAGGCCAGATCACGCCGTTGAACAGGTGCTGCTTGATGGCGTCGAGCGTGGCCTGCTGGCTGTAGACGGTGATGCCGGGCCCGGCGTGCCCGGCGTGCACGTCGGCCAACAGCGGCAGGAAGCCGCAGTGGTCGAGATGGCTGTGCGACAGCAGCACGCGCGTGATGCGCAGCAGTTGCGCCACCTCCAGCGAACCGACGCCGGTGCCGCAGTCGATCAGCGTGTGGTCGTCGAGAAGGAAGCTGGTAGTGCGGGCGGGGCGGCCGATGCCGCTGGAGGCGCCCAGGATGGAGACTCGCATCGCCGTGCTCCGACAGGGAAGTGAAGTCCCGATTGTAGCCGACATGCCGGGCAGGGACTAATTCGCCCGGCATGTCGGCTCAGGCCGCGTGCCCCGCCGCCGCTTCCAGTTGCTGCCGCAGCAACCGGCTCAACTGTTCCAGCAGCCACGACAGTAGCAGCATGGCCAGAATCAGGCTGGCGGCGGTCGGCAGTTGAAACAGCGACAATGCCAGATAGAGCTGTTGTCCCAGTCCCCCCGCGCCGACGATGCCGAGCACCGCCGCCGCGCGGATGTTGTTCTCGCCGCGGTACAGCGCGTAGGCCAGCCATTGCGCCCACACTTCCGGCAGCAGGCCGTAGCAGAACGCCGTCAGCCGGCCGGCACCGAGCACGCGCAAGGCTTGCTCCGGTGCCGGTGGCGCGTTTTCCAGCGTTTCCGCGAACAGTCGCCCCAGCACGCCGCTGGTGTGCAAGGCCAGCGCCAGCACCCCGGCCGCTGGCCCCAGGCCGACCGCCAGCACCGCCAGCGAGGCCCACAGCAGATCGGGGATGCCGCGCAGCAGGTTGAGCAGCAGCCGCGCCAGCGTCTTGACGGATTGGCCGAAGCGCCCGGACGCCGGCAGCGCCAGCAGGGCGGCGCCGGCAAACGCCAGCACCGTGCCGAGGAAGGCCATCGCCAGCGTCTCCAGCGCGCCGCGCCCGATGTCGGCGAGGAGAGTCGGGCTGGCATCAGGCGGCAGGAATTCGCGGCCGAAATGCAGCAGGCTGGCGCCATCGAAACCGGCCTCGCGCCACGCCGGCAGCAGCCAGGCGACGCTGGCCAGCGCCGCCAGCACGGCTGCGCCGGCCAGCACGGCACCGCCCTGGCGGCTCTCCAGCAAGCGGCGCGACAGCCGGCTGACGCCCTCGGTCCCCACCACGATCAGCAAAAAGACCAGCAGCAAGGTGCTGACTTCGCCGCCGTTCATCATCTTGATCGAGGTGTCGAGCAACTGGCCGATGCCGCCGGCGCCGACGAAGCCCATCACCGCCGAGGCTCGGATGGCGCACTCCCAACGGTACACGCTGTAGCTGACCAGCTCCGGCAAGGCCTGCGGCAGCAGCCCGTAGCCCAGCACCTGGGTGCGTCCGGCGCCGGCGGCAGAGAGCGCCCGGGCCAGGGCGCGGGGCTGTGACTCGAGGATTTCGGCGTAGACCTTGCCCAGCATGCCGCCGTAGGCCAGTCCCAGCGCCAGCACCGCCGGCAGCGAGCCGAGTCCGACGGCGCGCACGAACAGCAGCGCCCAGACGATTTCCGGCACCCCGCGCAGCAGCACCATTACGCCACGCAGCAGCGACTTGCCGGCTTCGGCCAACCTTGACGGCGCGGCCGCCGTCAGCGCATGGCGGTCCAGTGCACGGCTGGTCGCGAAGGCAAGCGGCAGCCCGACCAGCATCGCCAACGCCAGCCCGGCAGTGGCCGCTGCCAGGGTGGTGACGCCGGCACGCATCACCTCGCCGAGAAAGACCGCGTTGCTGGCCGGCGGCAGGAAGCCGGCGACAAAGCCCGCCAGCGTTTTCAGGGTGGCGGCGTCGAACAGCTGCAGCGGGTTGAAGCCGGTCAGCGGCAGGGTCGGAACCAGCAAGGCCAGCAGCAGCGCGCCCCACAGCAGGCGCGGCAGCAGCGCCGGGTCGCGTGGGTGGCTCAGCATCGTACCCCCCGCGGGAAGCCGGGTTCGGCATCGGCCGGGAGTATATCGTCTTCGGCCAACCTTTCGCCGGCGTACAAGGCTTGGATCAGCCCGTCATGCACCTCGGCGCGCGGCAGGTCGAACAGGATGCGGCCGGCCTGCAGACCGATGATGCGTGGGAAATGCGCCAGCGCCAGGTCCACCGAGTGCAGGCTCATCAGCAAGGTGGCGCCACGCGCGCGGGCATCGTCGGTGAGGCGTTTCACCGTCTCCTCGGCTAGGCGCGGATCGAGCGCCGACACCGGTTCGTCGGCCAGCATCAGGCGTGGCGCCTGGTACAGCACGCGGGCGATGCCGACCCGCTGGCGCTGTCCTCCCGAGAGCTGATCGCAGCGCGCCCACAGCTTGTCGGCCAGGTCGACCCGCTGCAGTACCTGCGTCACGCCGGCGGCGTCGCGCGGCCTGAGCAGCGCCAGCAGCGAGGCCAGCGTCCCCTGGCGCCCCAGTCGTCCTGCCGCCACGGCGTTGACCACGCGCTGCCGCGCCGGCAGCGGCGGCGCCTGGTAGACCGTGCCGATGTCGGCCTGCAGGGACTGCAGCTGGTGCGGCGCGCAGCGCCAGGGGTTCTGCCCCAGTATGCTGACCGTTCCCTGGCTGGGCCGATAGACGGTGTTGGCCAGCAGCAACAGCGACGACTTGCCGGCCCCGGACGGGCCGATCAGCGCCGCCTGCTCGCCGTCGCCCAGCGCCAGGCTGACGTCGTCGAGGATCGTCGACCCGCCCAGACGCAGGCCGACGCGTTCGAACGTCAGGCTCACTTCAGCAGGCCCGCTTCCTTGGCCGCGGACTCGATGCCCTTGTAGTTGGCCGCCTTGGTCGGGATGAACTTGCTGGCGCGTTGCAGCTCCAGAATAGCCTGCTGCTCCGGGTTCTTCGGGTCGAGCTTGAGGAAGGCCTTGGTGATCTTCTGCTGCAGCTTGGCGTCGAGGTTGCCGCGCACGGTCCAGTTGTAGTCGTAGTAGGCCGGGGTGGTGCCGATCAGCTTGACCTTGGCCGGGTCGACCTTGCCGGCCTCCACCAGCTTGTCCCACACCGAGGCGTTGAGCACGCCGCCTTCTACCTTGCCGGAGGCCACCCAGGCCACGGTGGCGTCGTGCGCGCCGGAGTAGGCTACGTTCTTGAAGAAGGTCTCCGGCTTGATGCCCTGCTTCTGCAGGAAGTAGCGCGGCATCAGATGGCCCGAGGTGGACGACGCCGAGCCGAAGGCGAAGCTCTTGCCCTTGAGATCCTTCAGGGAGTTGATGCCGGCCTCGGCGTTGGCGATGTACTTCGAGGTGAACTTGCTGTCCTCCTCGCGCTGCACCAGCGGCACCACCTTGCCGCGCTGGCTCGCCTGCACAAAGGTGAAGCCGCCGAGCCAGGCCATATCGATCTTGTCCGAGGTCAGCGCGGTGACCACGGCGGCGTAGTCGGTGACCGGCACGAACTGCACCTTCATGCCCAGCTCCTTCTCCAGGTAGGCGCCGAGCGGGGCGAACTTGCGTTGCAGTTCGGTCGGGGCTTCGTCCGGAATGGCCGAGACCTTGAGCACGGCCTCTTCGGCAGAGGCCAGGACGGAAACGGCCAGCAGGGCGCCGGCCATAGCAAACTTGATGGCTTTCATCGGGTAAATCTCTCGTGTCTTGCGGGCGATAAACCGCAGGCATCAAAAAAGGCCAGTCTTGCCGACTGGCCGTGGGAGGCGGGCTAAAGGCCGCCGAGTGGCGAACCACTCTTAACAAATAATTTTAACGCGATTCGTGCCGTCCGAACCAGACAAACAGCACCAAGCCCAGCACGATCATCGGCAGACTCAGCCACTGACCCATGCTGATGGTGTAGGACTGGCCGAAGATGCCGGCGTCCGGCGAGCGGAAAAACTCCGCCACGAAGCGGAAAAAGCCGTAGCCGATCAGGAACAGTGCCGATACCTGGCCACGCGCACGCGGCCTGGCGCTGAACCACCACAGGATGATGAACAGCGTGAGTCCCTCCAGCGCAAACTGGTACAGCTGCGACGGGTGGCGCGGCAGGGCGCCGTACTGCATCAGCTGCGCCATCAGTTCCGGCGACTGTTGTGCCTGCGCCAGGTCGTCAAGGCGGGCTTGCGGAAACAGCATCGCCCACGGCGCATCCGGGCGGGTGACCCGACCCCAAAGCTCGCCGTTGATGAAGTTGCCGATGCGGCCAGCCGCCAGACCCAGCGGCACCAGCGGCGCGATGAAGTCGGTCAGCTCCCAGAAGCTGCGGCCATGCTTGCGCGCAAACAGCAGCATGCCGACCAGCACCCCGAGGAAGCCGCCGTGGAACGACATCCCGCCCTTCCATACCATCAGGATTTCCTGCGGATGGCTGAAGTAATACGCCGGCTGGTAGAACAGCACTTCACCCAGCCGCCCCCCCAGCACCACCCCCAGCACCCCGTACATCAAAAGGTCGTCCAGCAGCTTGGGCGTGAGGAAGGCGTGGCCCCGCTTCAGGCGGAGGTTGCCCAGCCCGATGAACAGCAGAAAACCCAACAGGTACATCAGGCCATACCAATGAACGGCGAGCGGGCCAAGCTTGATCGCCACCGGGTCGAACTGGGGATGAATGAACATTTGTCAGCGATGTGCGTTTGCGGTAAAAGAGAGATGACGAAATTATACGGAAAGCGTTCCCCCGCGTCGCGCTGCAAGCAAGGCAGCCCATGCGGCCGTTCGGCATTCTGGCACCCGATGTCCGGACTGCGTCGCGGCTACCCGCCGCTGGCGTCCCTGGCGAGCCGGCTTTCCGCTACCGATTGAGACTGAAGGATTCGCAATGCCCCAATACCGTTCCCGTACCTCGACTTCCGGCCGCAACATGGCGGGTGCCCGCGCCCTCTGGCGTGCCACCGGCATGAAAGACGACGACTTCGGCAAGCCGATCATCGCCATCGCCAACTCCTTTACCCAGTTCGTACCGGGCCACGTTCACCTGCAGAACATGGGCCAGCTGGTGGCGCGGGAAATCGAAAAGGCCGGCGGCGTCGCCAAGGAATTCAACACCATCGCCGTCGACGACGGCATCGCCATGGGGCACGGCGGCATGCTGTACTCGCTGCCCTCACGTGACCTGATCGCCGACAGCGTCGAATACATGGTCAACGCCCACTGCGCCGACGCGCTGGTGTGCATCTCCAACTGCGACAAGATTACCCCGGGCATGCTGATGGCTGCGATGCGCCTGAACATTCCGGTGATCTTCGTTTCCGGCGGCCCGATGGAAGCCGGTAAGGTCAATTGGCGCGGCGTGACGCGTGGCCTCGACCTGGTCGACGCCATGGTCGAAGCGGCCAACCCCAATGTGTCGGATGAAGAGGTGGCGGCGGTCGAACGCTCCGCCTGCCCGACCTGCGGCTCCTGTTCTGGCATGTTCACGGCAAACTCCATGAACTGCCTGACCGAGGCGCTGGGTCTCAGCCTGCCGGGCAACGGCTCGCTGGTCGCCACCCACGCCGACCGCAAGGAACTGTTCCTCAAGGCCGGCCGCACCATCGTCGAATTGGCCCGCCGCTACTACGAGCAGGACGATGAATCGGTGCTGCCGCGCTCCATCGGCTCCAAGCAGGCGTTCGAGAACGCCATGAGCCTGGACGTGGCGATGGGCGGCTCCACCAACACCGTGCTGCATCTTTTGGCCGCCGCCAACGAAGCCGGCGTCGACTTCAAAATGGCCGACATCGACCGGATCTCGCGCGCCGTGCCGTGCCTGTCCAAGGTGGCCCCGGCCACCCAGAAGTACCATATGGAAGACGTGCACCGCGCCGGCGGCGTGGTGGCCATCCTGTCGGAACTCGACCGTGCCGGTCTGATCCACCGCGACGTACCGACCGTACACAGCAAAACCCTGGCCGAAGGGCTGGAAGCCTGGGACATCCGCCGCACTGCACCGGACAGCGAGGCGCACCGCTTCTACCGTGCTGCACCGGGTGGTGTGGCCACCACCATCGCCTTCAGCCAGAGCATGCGCTACCCGACGCTGGACGACGACCGCGTCGAAGGCTGCATCCGCGACAAGGAGCACGCCTACAGCCAGGACGGCGGCCTCGCCGTGCTGTACGGCAACATCGCCGAGCGCGGCTGCATCGTCAAGACCGCCGGCGTGGATGATTCCATCCTGAAATTCACCGGCCGCGTGCGCATCTTCGAAAGCCAGGATGCCTCGGTGGAAGCCATCCTGGCCGACCAGGTCGTCGCCGGCGACGTGGTGCTGATCCGCTACGAAGGCCCGAAAGGCGGGCCGGGCATGCAGGAAATGCTCTACCCGACCAGCTACCTCAAGTCCAAGGGGCTGGGCAAGGCGTGCGCCCTGCTGACCGACGGCCGCTTCTCCGGCGGCACCTCCGGCCTGTCTATCGGCCACGTCTCGCCGGAAGCGGCCGAAGGCGGCGCGATCGGCCTGGCGGAAGAGGGCGATACCCTGGAAATCGACATCCCGAACCGCACCATCCATCTCGCGGTCTCCGACGAGGAACTGGCGCATCGCCGCGCCAAGATGGAAGCACGCGGCAAGGACGCCTGGAAACCGCTGGACCGTCAACGGACGGTAAGCGCCGCGCTGCGCGCCTACGCGGCGATGACCACCAGCGCCGACACCGGTGCCGTGCGCGATGTGTCGCAGGTGGAGCGCAAGTAAGTAGGGCGGATGCCCCGCAGGGCGGGGCGATCCGCCGCCAGCCTGCCAAACTTCGGCCTCTCCATTATCGAGGCGGTCAAATTGCTTGGCAGCAACAAAACGGCAGCTCGGATGAGCTGCCGTTTTTGTTTTTCGGCTCGTCCCAAAGGAACTGTCGCGTGTCCCCGCCTCTTTAGGTTCCGTGCCTGGAATGGGAAGAGGGAGTCTTGCCCCCTGCCGACTGGTGGAGGGTATCGGTTCTTACCTCTTGGATTTAAAGAGCCCCGGTGGTCGCTTCGTGTGTGGAATGCACCACGGTGGAGGCACGAGCATGCATGAATCGGATTGGCGGGAACGATGGCCCAGGAACGACAGCGGTGGTCACGACAGGTGACGGATAGCAGCAGTGCGCTGGCGCTGGAGGCCGGCGTGTTCACGCTCGATGACCCGCGAGAAATCGCCCTGTCACTGATGCGGTCGGCCGAGCGTAGCGACCGGCGAAAGACAGACCCCTTCCGCTCGGCGATGTCGATGCTCTCCTTCTATATCAACCGCGCCGGGCGCAAGCTCCCCGCGCCGCAGCGCGAGCTGCTGGAGCAGGCGAAGGACGAACTGCGCGCACTCTATGGGAAGTCGCGTCGGCAGTCGTGAAGTCGACATCTCTTTCCCGGCGGCAGTACCAATGTAAACCATTGTCTGTTGCCGGGGAGGCAGAAGAGGTATCAGGCCTTAGAGCCTGTTCACGATCTGCCGCAAGCCGCCCTCAGCGAGGTGAAGAGCAGCGCAGTAACTGGAATGTATGGGGGCAATGAGGATTTCCGATCGCTGAGCGAATCCCTGTGTGCCCATTTTCGCGGTGCCCCGCGAAAGATTCGCACGCAGTGCACATGAGCTACCGGTCAGGGGGGGCAGCAAGATCGGGAATGGGTTCTTGGTCCCTCTGTGCATACGCCGGTATTTGTTGTCGCATGGAGTCACTTTCGTGGCGGAGTTGTTGCTTCATCAGATTTTTGCGCGGGCATATCGTTATGCCATGGAACTTTTTTGGGCGCGGCCGTTCTGACTCGACTGGCACAATCGTGCTGTCAGCGAGGCGCAGGGATGTCGTGCGCGCAATTCACAACCGAACATGAAAATGTTCGGTTTTGTTTTTTGTCGCACAAGAAATGAAGAACAAATTGGTGCGGTGCACAAATTTGTTCTCCCCCGGCGTTGCACTGCAATGGTGCCGTTTCCGATCTGTCCGGGTAACGGCGCATGACGGGCCGGGTTCTTGCCGCGGCCGGCGTAACGCCAGGTGGGGCAGGGTTTTCAGCTTACTTTAAACAAAGTGGGGCTGATTTGATGAAAATCAAGGGCTTTGTCGGGAGGGATGGCGGGGAATGGGCAAAAAAAATGCGCGGACATTTGTCCGCGCCAAGTCTACAAAGGAGAAATAGAGGAGAAACTATCAAGAAGCAATTGCTGCGTCTCAACAAGGACGGATTATCCAGATTGGTGCGGGGGCTGTCAACAGCAAAGTGTTGCAATGCACGAAAAAGATGCTTCGATGTCGCACATTGGAACATTCGGGTGTTACTAATCGAAAATAGAGTGGCCCTCTCCCCGCTGGCCTGCCGCTGTGCGACAATCTTTCCTTTTATCCCTGACGCAGGATTTCCTCATGTCCATGCCGCATCCCGCTCTCCCCGATCCCCGCCTGTACCCTGATCCCATGCCCAGCAACATGCTGATTCATTACACACTGTCGGTGTTGAATGCGGCGTCTGATAGCGACCGGGAAGCGTGCCGGGTCTCGCTCAAGCAGGCCGTGGCCGACATCCTGGAGCGCGGCGATGTACTGACGCTGTCGGTGGCGCTGGCGATGGTGCCGTCGCAGGCCGCCTATCGTGTGCTGTGGGAAGCCTTGCGTGCCGCCGCCGAGCAGCCGGAAGGGCGCTATGCCGTGATCTTCGCCGTACCGCTGGTACTGGTGGTCGGGGCCAAGCCGGAGGCGACCTTGCCGGAGCGCATCGAGGATGTGGACGGACTGAACGCACTGCTCCGTGAGCATGGTGTGTTCGCGCCGGGAGCCGAGGTGTTTCTGTCGGGCAAGCTGCTGCACCCGGACACGGTGGCCGGTATCTCTTCGGCACAGCTCTACCGCTTCACCCGTTCGCTGGCCGATGCCGCGCGCGGTCTGCCGCTGGAGCTGGAGGCGTCCGCCGTCACGGTCAGAAACGATGGCGTGTTCCTGCGTTACCTGATCGGTGTGGCGATCCAGGAAGAGGGCGAGCCGGCCCCGGTCAAGCTCGGTGGTTCGGTCGGGCCGTGGGGCATCCCGCTGATGAAGTTCCTCGGCGAGCAGCTGAAAACCGACGGTGTGACGCTGTTCCCGATCGCGCGTCCGCCACAGGCACTGCTGCAGGCCATGGTGGCGGGCGGCAGCGCGCGCCAGGAAGTGGCGTTGCAGGCCTTCGCCAGCAGCATGATCCGCAAGCTGCGCGATCTGGGGCAGGAGCCGGTAGCGGTGCTGTCCGCGCACGAGAATGGCGAGCTGCGTTGCACCATCTCCGCTCCGGGTGACGAGAAGAATTGGGAAGGCTTCGTCTGGCCGCTGTCGCCGCTGGATTCGGTGCCGCTGATCGCGTCGCAGTTCTGCGAACTGATGGCCGAGTGCCGGGTGAGCGACGTGCGCGTGGTAGCACAGGTACAGCCGGATCAGCAGAACGGCATTCCGTTGTTCCTGACCGCCGACGATATCCCGGCGCCGGGTTCGACGCTGCAGTAATGATGTCTTGGGACATGAGCCGGATTCATGCTCCTATCCCGAATTGCTCATACCAATGGGCCGCGCATTTGAGGTAAAATCGCGCATCTCGATTAACCCTTTGATTGGAAGAGTCAAAGATGTTTGCAGCCGATCTGACGATCGCCAAGTACGATCCGGAACTGTCCGCGGCGATGGACGCCGAATACCGCCGTCAGGAAGACCACGTCGAACTGATCGCCTCCGAAAACTACGTCAGCCCTGCCGTGATGGAAGCCCAGGGCTCCGTCCTGACCAACAAGTATGCCGAAGGCTACCCGGGCAAGCGTTACTACGGCGGCTGTGAACACGTCGACGTGGTGGAGCAGCTGGCGATCGACCGCCTGAAGGCGCTGTTCGGCGCCGAATACGCCAACGTGCAGCCGCACTCCGGCTCGCAGGCCAACCAGGCGGTGTATGTGTCGGTGCTGAAGCCGGGCGACACCATCCTCGGCATGAGCCTGGCGCACGGCGGCCACCTGACCCACGGCGCATCGGTGAACATCTCCGGCAAGCTGTACAACGTGGTGCCGTACGGCCTGGACGAGAACGAAGTGCTGGACTACGACGCTGTCGAGCGTCTGGCACGCGAGCACAAGCCGAAGATGATCGTGGCCGGTGCTTCCGCCTACGCGCTGGAAATCGACTGGGCGCGTTTCCGCAAGATCGCCGACGAAGTGGGTGCCTACCTGTTCGTCGACATGGCTCACTACGCCGGCCTGGTGGCCGCCGGTGAGTACCCGAACCCGGTGCCGTTCGCCGACTTCGTCACCACCACCACGCACAAGACCCTGCGCGGTCCGCGCGGCGGCGTGATCCTGGCCAAGGCCGAACACGAGAAGGCGCTGAACTCGGCGATCTTCCCGTGCCTGCAGGGCGGTCCGCTGATGCACGTCATCGCTGCCAAGGCCGTAGCCTTCAAGGAAGCCGCCTCGCCGGAATTCAAGGCCTACGCCCAGCAGGTCAAGAAGAATGCCAAGGTGATGGCCGAGACCCTGATCGAGCGTGGCCTGCGCATCGTGTCGGGCAAGACCGAGTCGCACGTGTTCCTGGTCGATCTGCGCGCCAAGAGCATCACCGGCAAGGACGCCGAAGCCGCCCTGGGCCGTGCCCACATCACCGTCAACAAGAACGCCATCCCGAACGATCCGGAAAAGCCGTTCGTGACCTCCGGCATCCGTATCGGTACCCCGGCCATGACCAGCCGCGGTTTCGGCGAAGCCGAAGCCAAGCAACTGGCCAACCTGATCGCCGACGTGCTGGAAGCGCCGAACGACGAGGCGGTGACCGCGCGCGTGGCCGGTGAAGTCCAGGCCCTGTGCCAGCGCCTGCCGGTGTACGCTGCCAAGTAAGCCCATCGTCATGCTGGTGTGATACTGAAAGCGGCCTTCGGGCCGCTTTTGTTTTTCTGGGCAGGGGTTTAAGGAGGCGAGGTGGTGTACGGTGCTGATCCTGATGGGCCGATCGGGGCTGGCATTGGTGGGACGGAACGGAGGGGAGCACCTCGCGGCGACACGCTCTCTTGACGAGCATCAGAAACGGTGGCGTTAACGCTCCCGACCTTTGCTGATACCATCGTAGGATTATTACTAGCCAGGTTGTCACATCATGAAATGTCCGTTTTGCGGCAACGCCGACACCCAGGTGATCGATTCCCGCGTCAGCGAAGATGGCACCAGCATCCGCCGCCGCCGCCGCTGCCTGGCGTGTGAAAAGCGGTTTACCACCTTCGAAACCGCCGACGTGCGCATGCCGCAGGTGGTGAAGTCGGGCGGGCATCGCTCCGAATTCGATGTCGAGCGGGTGCGCACCAGCTTCCTGCGCGCGCTGCACAAGCGCCCGGTGCCGACCGCGCTGGTCGACGACGCCATCGACCGTATCTGCCATCGCCTGCTGCAACTGGGCGAGCGCGAGGTCAGTTCGCGCCAGATCGGCGAGATGGTGATGAATGAATTGGCGAAACTGGACAAAGTGGCCTATATCCGTTTTGCCTCGGTGTATCGCAGTTTCCAGGACGTCTCGGAGTTTTCCGAGGCGATCAAGGAAATCCAGAAATCCTCGTGAGAGAGTCCATGACGTTTTCCGCTGTTGACCACGCCATGATGGCGCGGGCGCTGAGGTTGGCCGAACAAGGCCTGTACACCACCACGCCGAACCCCCGCGTCGGCTGCGTCGTGGTGCGCGACGGCGAGGTCGTGGGCGAGGGCTGGCACGTGGCTGCCGGCACCCCGCACGCCGAGGTGCGCGCCCTGCGCATGGCGGGCGAGCTCGCGCGCGGTGCCACCGCCTACGTAACGCTGGAGCCGTGCAGCCACTATGGGCGCACCCCGCCGTGTGCCAAGGGCCTGATCGAGGCCGGCGTCGGCCGCGTGGTGGCGGCGATGCAAGATCCCTATCACGAAGTGGCCGGGCGTGGCCTGGACATGCTGCGCGGCGCCGGCATCGAGGTGGCGGTGGGCTTGCTGGAGGCCGAGGCGCGGCGCCTCAACAAGGGCTTCTTGTCGCGCGCCGAGCGCGGCCGGCCGTGGGTAACGCTGAAGGCGGCCGCCTCGCTGGACGGCAAGACCGCCTTGTTGAACGGTGCCAGCCAGTGGATTACCGGCCCCGATGCACGACGCGACGTGCATCGCCTGCGCGCACGCTCCTGCGCCATCCTGACCGGCAGCGGGACGGTGCTGGCGGACGATCCGCAACTGACGGTGCGCGAGGTGTTTACCCCGCGCCAGCCGCGGCGGGTGGTGGTGGACAGCCGGTTGCAGACGCCGCCTGGGGCGCGTATCTATCGCGACGGCGAAACCATCCTGGTCACGGCGGTCGCCGACGCGGCGCGCCACCAGCCTTATCTGGAGCAGGGCGTGACGGTGTGGGCGCTGGGCGATAGCGCCGGCCGGGTTGATCTGGCCGCCCTGCTGGCGCGCCTGGCGCTGGAGGGCGTGGGCGAACTGATGGTCGAGGCGGGGGCCGGGCTCAATGGCGCCTTGCTGCAGGCCGGGCTGGTCGACGAGATCGTGCTGTACCTGGCGCCGACGCTGCTGGGCGACGCGGCTCAGGGCTTGTTTGGTTGGCCGGCGCTGGAGTCGCTGGCCGGAAAGAGGAATGTGGTGGTCCGTGATCTGCGCATGGTGGGTCAGGACGTGCGGCTGGAGTTGGCAATAGCGTCCTGCTGAGTGTGGGTGGCGGGTCGGGCAATAAGGGAAGTGGCAACAGTACAAAAAATCAGAACATAACGGAGGATGACGATGAAACTGGCAGCAAAGCAGCTGGAGCATGTGTCCCGACTGGTGTTGAAAGCCCTGGGTTGCAAGGAAAAAGAAGCCGTCATAGTCAGCCGGCACCTGGTCGAGGCCAATCTGCGTGGCCATCCCAGCCACGGCATCGGCATGCTGCCGTTTTACGTCGCCAGCGTCCGCAACAAGACGCTGCGCCCCAACCAGGCGGCCCGGCTGGTGCGTGACGCCGGGGCGATACTGCAGTTTTCCGGCGAGCGCGGTTTCGGCCAGCGCGTCGCGCGCGAGGCGGTGGATGCCGCCATCTGGCGCGTGCGGGAAACCGGGGTGGCCCTGCTCACGGTACGCAACGCCCATCACATGGGGCGTATCGGCTGCTACGGCGAGCAGTTGGCCAACGCCGGCCTGGTCGGGCTGTTCTTCGTCAATGTCACCGACGTGCACACGCCGATGGTGTCCCCGTTTGGCGGGACCGCCGGACGCTTCGGTGGCAATCCGATCTGCATCGCCTTTCCGGGCACCGACAAGCATCCCGCCTTCATCCTCGATTTCGCCACCAGCCGGGTGTCCTACGGCAAGACGCGGGTGGCCTATCTGGCCGGGCAGCGTTTCGACGAGCCGGTCTTGCAGAACCACGCCGGCCACCCCTCCCATGACCCGCGCGTGATGTGGGAGGAGCCGCAGGGCACGCTGCGACCGATGGCGCACCACAAGGGTGGCGGCTTGCTCGCCGCCACCGAGTTTCTCGCCGGCCTGCTCTCGGGCGGCGGCACCTCGCAGCCGGAGCGGCCGCGCCAGGGAGGTATCCTCAACCAGATGACGGCGTTCGTGGTCGATCCGGCGCAGACCGGCTCGCTGCCGTGGCTGCAGGCCGAGTACGATGCCATGACCGAGTACATCAAGTCGTCGCCGGCGCAGGAAGGCAGCGAGCCGGTGCAGATGGCGGGTGAACCCGAGGCGCGCCGGCGTGCCGATCAGCTGGCGAATGGCATCGAGTTTTCCGACAATGAATGGAATGCCATCCGCACGGCCGCGCTCGAGGCCGGGGTGATGGCGCATCAGCTGGACGAAGCACAGGAGCTGGCATGAAGGACATCGAGGACGCCCTCGAGGCGTACCTGAACCTGATTCACCGCAAGGGGGCCACCGAGCAGGTGGTGTCGGAGCGTCGTCAGTTGCTGAAGAAGCTGACCTCGCTGCTCGACGGCCACCCCAAGGACATCGAGTTGTTCCGTCAGGCGGTGGACGTCTACCTCGAGCGCTGCCCGCACGAGGACCGGGTCACCGCGCTGACCTGCGCGCGCGAATACTATTATTTCTGGCTGGGGGACATAAAGAAGCTGGCCGAGCTGACCTCCCGTTCCGGCTTCACCATCCACAACCCGCGCATGGATATCGCGGCCTCGCTGGATGAGCTGCTGCAACGCATGCAGAAAGCGGGGTTCGACCGTTTTCCGCCATCATTGGAAATCTACCTCGGCAAACTGTTCGAGGGGGGCATGAAGGAACGCCAGATCGCGCCGCGCGAGCAAATCCTCAAGGCCATGCTGTACCTGCTCGACGGCCAGCCCTACAAGCCCGAAAACTACCGCATCGTGGTCGATGCCATGCTGTTGCAGTTGAAGTTCGACGACAACGAGTCGCGCGTCGCCTTCCTGCAGCTGGCGCGCGAGTACTTCTACTACTGGCTGTCGTTCCCGCCCGCCGCCGAACGCAGCACCATGATGACCCCGTTCTGAGGGGCGTCGCCTCCACCTGCCCGCTTTCGAGCGCGTTCTTCCTCTCCCCGAGCGTGCGTCTGGCGGCGCGGGGCATGGCCAGCGGTAGGCTGCTTCTGTGCCGTGTTCTCGTTTCCCGTACCGTTTGGAATTACACTGTCCGGCACGACAACGGGAGCCGCCATGACCACCCTTTCCGCCTATTCCGCGCTCGCGGAACGTTTCACCCGTCTCTACCGATACCAGCACCTCCACGCCATCGCCTCGTGGGACCAGGCCACGATGATGCCGGCCAAGGGCAACGAGGCCCGCGCGGCGGCGCTGGCCGAACTGCAGGTGCTGATCCACCGCACGCTGACCGAGCCCGGTCTGGCAGGCCAGATCGCTGCCGCCGAGGAGGAGAACCTCGGCGAGATGGAGCGTGCCAACCTGCGCGAAATCCGCCGCAGCTGGGAGCAGGCCAACTTGTTGCCCGAGTCACTGGTGGAGGCCAAGGCGCTGGCCGGCTCGCGCTGCGAACACGCCTGGCGCACGCAGCGCCCGGCCAACGACTGGGACGGCTTCCTCGCCAACTTTCGCGAAGTGGTGCGGCTGTCGCGCGAGGAGGCGCGAAGGTTGGCCGAAGCCAGCGGCCTCAGCCCGTACGATGCGCTGATGGACAAGTACGAGCCGGGCATGACCAGCGCGGCCATCGAGAGTGTGTTCGCCGACGTCAAGAGCTGGTTGCCCGGGCTGATCCGGCAAGTGCGTGAGCGCCAGGCGGGCGAGGAGGTGATCACCCCGGTCGGGCCTTTTGCCGTCGAGCGGCAGCGTGCGCTCGGTCTCGATGTGATGAAGCTGCTCGGTTTCGATTTCGACGGCGGGCGGCTCGACGTCAGCGTGCATCCGTTCTGTGGCGGCGTCGCCGAGGACGTGCGCATCACCACGCGCTACCGGGAGGACGACTTCGTGCAGAGCCTGATGGGCATCGTGCACGAGACCGGCCATGCCCGCTACGAGCAGGGTCTGCCGCGCGACTGGCTCAGCCAGCCGGTGGGGCTGGCGCGTTCGATGGGCATCCACGAAAGCCAGAGCCTGTCGTTCGAGATGCAGCTCGGGCGCAGTCCGGCCTTCCTCGAGCTGATCGCGCCGCTGGTGCGACGGCATCTGGGCGAACAGGACGCGTTCTCTTCGGCCAACCTGGCGCGGCTCTATACCCGGGTGCAGCCCGGCTTCATCCGCGTCGACGCCGACGAGCTGACCTACCCGGCGCACATCATCCTGCGCTTCGAGATCGAGCGCGCACTGATCGAGGGCGAGATCGAGGCTGCGGACATCCCGGCGCTATGGGACGAGAAGATGCAGGCCTACCTCGGCGTCGACACGCGCGGTAACTTCCGCGACGGCTGCCTGCAGGACATCCACTGGACCGACGGCAGCTTCGGTTATTTCCCCAGCTACACGCTGGGTGCGATGTACGCCGCGCAATATTTCGCCGCTCTGCGCCGGCAGCAGCCGGACCTGGACGCGCAGATCGCCGCCGGCAACCTGGTCCCGGTATTCGGCTGGCTTGAGCGGAACATCTGGAGCCAGGGCAGCCGCTGGCAGACCAACGAGCTGGTGACGCGTGCCACCGGCGAGGCGCTCAATCCGGCCTACTTCCGCGCCCATCTGGAACAACGCTACCTCGGCTGAGCGGTGCCGGCCGGATAAATGAAAAACCCGACGCCGCAGCGTCGGGTTTCAGGCTGCAGACCAAGTGCTTTGATGCGTTTTTACAGGACCCGGCAGAGCCGGGCCTCTCCACGTAAGTATTTAATCCCGGCAGCCTGCCCGTCGATTCCCAATCCCCCCGCCCTTGCCCTGCAAGGGAGCCTCGCTATGCTCGAGAGGATTGGCTGGCGGTTGGTTCAGGCGATTTCCGTTACCGGCTGACATACCGCTACCCACTCGCCGCCGACCACTTCGGCCAACTTGTGCGGGCTCAGACGCACCGCGGTGTGTACGCCGCCGGCGGCCGGCATCACCTCGTCGAAGTCCTTGAGTGATTCGTCCAGATAGACTGGCAGCGGGGTGGCCAGGCCGAACGGGCAGACTCCGCCCACCGGGTGGCCGGTCAGTCGCTCCACATCCTCGCCCGGCAGCATGCGTCCCTTGCCGAAGGTGTCCTTGAACTTGCGGTTGTCGATGCGCGCATCGCCGCGCGCCACCACCAGCACCACGCGTTCGTCGGCGAGGCGGAACGCCAGCGTCTTGGCGATGCGCCCCGGCTCGACGCCGTGCGCCTCGGCCGCCAGCGCCACGGTGGCGGTGCTGGTGTCGAGCTCGATGATGGGGATGTCGTGCCCGGCACGGGCAAAGAAATCGCGGACGGATTGCAGGCTCATGGGCGTCTCGGATGGTAGGTGCAGAGCCGTCCATTATAACGACGTGACCGCCGAGTGCAGGAGGGGAGCGGCAGCGGTGGCCGCCCCCTTGGTTCATGGAGGCTGGGTTATACGGCCGCCGTGCCGATTTTCTTGACCACCTTGCGTCCCAGCAGCGAGGCCAAGAGGCCGTTGATGAAACGGGCCAAGCGTCCGTCGGCGTCGGCCTCGGCGGACAGGCCGCCGATCGAGACGGCCTGCAACAGGCTGCTCTCATGGATCAGCTCCATCGCGAAGTGCGCTTCGCGATAGGTCAGCCCGCCCTGGTGGGTCGGGTCGTCACGTCCCAGATCGCGGCCGTCCATGACGTCGATGTCGAAGTGCACGTGCAGCCCGGCCACCCCCTGGCCGACTGCGGCGATGATTTGGGGCATCAGGCTCGCCAGACCATGGCGGTCGATCTCGTCGATGGTGATCAGCCGCACGCCGTAGTCGTCGAGCAGTGCCTTGTCTTCCAGGCTGGTGTGGCGCACCCCGATCAGCACGGTGTTTTCCAGGCTCGGTCCGCGCTTCTGCTTCTTCAACGTCAGCAGCCTGTCGATGTTGCCGCGCGAGGTGAACACGATGGCACCCGCGTCCTGGCCCGCAACGTGGCCGACCGGAACTGGCGTGTCGTGCCAGGTGCCGCCGCTCAGGACCAGAGGAATCTGCCGGAACGAGCGGTAGAACAAGCCGTACAGGTCGTTGTTGTCGACCGGCGCCTTCCAGAAGAAGCTGTCGGCACTCTTCTTGCCGTGCTCGACGCATTCGTGCCCGATCGGCTCCAATTCCTCGCGCAGACCGTTGAGCAGCAGATGGCTGGCGAGCGGCTCGCACGCATCGGTCAGCTTCTCCACCAGGTTGAACAGCTTGATCACGGTGGCCTTCGCCGCTTCGGCGCAGCGCAGTCGGTATTCTTTTGCCACGTAGGGCGAGGTCATGGCCATCAAGAGCGCACCGTAGTCGAGCGTGAACGCGACGCTGTCTCCCAGCCGGTAGGTCGCCTCCGCCGCGCTGGCGTCGACGACCAGATGGTCGCTGCTGGCGCCCAGCACCTTTAGGCGCTCGTCGCAGGGGAGCAGCCCTTCCGGGGCGATGTCCTCCCGCCCCATGGCCAGGATCAGCCGGCGCGAAGGGCGGTCTTCGCCGTCGAATACCGGGCGGCGGCCGAAGGCGTCCTCGCCGGACAGCCCGTAGGGGCGCGATGGTTTGGTCTTGGCCTCGATCACGTCCGCCGTCAGGGTGTAGGCGTCTTTGTGCAGCTTTTCATATAGCCCTGGCGGGGTGGGTGATTCGGCCAGCATGATGCTGGCGCCCAGGCGCAGGTGGTTGATGCCGGCCGGTAGCTGTCCCCGTTCCAGCAGCGGCAGCGAGAAGGTGTTGCCGCCAGACACGATGGGCAGCTCGATGGCGTGGCGGCGGCGGATCTCGTCGGCCAGATAGGCCAGGTTGGAGAGGTTGTCGACAGTGGGCTGGATACCCCCGACACAGGCCAGGTTGGCCCCGACCCCGATCAGGCGCACGCCGGGCAGCGCCAGGATCTGCTCGACGTAGTCCATCGTCTCGTAGGGCAGGATGCCCTCGCGCAGGTCGCCTAGGTCGATCATCAGCACCACGTCGTGTACCACGCCGAGCTGTATGGCCGCACGCGACAGCGCCTGCAGCGTCTGCAGTTCCGAGTTCAGGCTGATGTCGGCGTGGCGCACCACCTGCTCCACCTCGTCCAGCGACGGGGCGCGGATCAGCATCAGCGGGACGGCGATGCCGTCGCGCCGCAGCCGCACGATGTTGTCGAGGCGGGAGTCGGCGATCTGCGCCACCCCGCCGCGCACCATGGCGCGCGCCACCCGGGGCGAGCCGCAGGCCGACTTGGTGACGCCAGCGACCTGGATGCCCTGCGCCCGGCAGGCCTCGACCAGCACGCTTGTGTTTTCTTTGATGCGATCAAGATCGATGATGATGCGAGGACCTGCCATGCCTGTGCTCCACTGCGTTGAACGTCGAATCGGTTACGGTGCGGTTGGCGTTATCAGCTGCCGTAAATGTCGAAGTTGAAGTATTTCTTCTGCACCTTCTGGTACACGCCGTTGCCGCGGATGGTCTCGATCGCCTTGTTCAAGCGCTCGCGCAGCGCGTTGTTGCCCTTCTTCACGGCGATGCCGGCACCGTAGCCGAAATACTTGGTATCGGAAATCCCCGGACCGGCAAAGGCATAGGCCGGCGCGCCGCCGCGCTTCAGGAACTCGGTGTCGGCTACCACTTGGTCGACGAACACGCCGTCCAGTCGCTCGGTTTTCAGATCGAGAAAGGCCTCGGTGACCTTGCCGTAGTTGACGATCTGCACACCTTTCCTGCCCCAGTGGTCCTTGGCGTAGCGCTCTTCGGTCGAGGCGCGCAGCACGCCGATGCGCTTGCCGCTGAAGTCATCCTTGGTGACCTTGACCACGCCGTTCTTGGTGACCATACGGCTCGGTGTCTGGTAGTAGCGGTTAGTGAAATCGACGGCTTTCTTGCGCTCGTCGGTGATCTGCATCGACGACAGGATGGCGTCGAACTTGCCTGCATTGAGGGCTGGAATCAGACCGTCCCACTCCTGCGGCACGATCTCGCAGGTCACCTTCATCGCTTCGCACAGCGACAGCGCGATATCCACGTCGAACCCTTCCAGATGGCCGTCGGCCGCCTGCTTGGCGAAGGGCGGGTAGTTGCCGTCGATGCCGAATCGGATCGTTTCCGCCTGAGCCATCAGCGGGGCCATGGACGCAGCCAGCAACAGCGATAGTGCAGTCTTTCTCATGTCATTCTCCTCCGGTTCTCTTTGATCGCTCCCCCCTTGTGATGGAGGGTAGGCGGGCTCAGAGTGTCACAGGGGGGAGAAGGGCTCAATAGCGCTTTTCTTAGTCAAAAAATGTCTTTGGCATTGATGTTTTTGGCATCCGGCTACGAGGCTTGCTGGGTGGCGAACGGCTAAGAATGGTATTTTGTATGCAAAAAAGAGACGTCGTATTCGTTGCGGGCAATGTCGCAAATGCGTAAGGCAAAATAGCGGCACGATGAGGCTGCTCAGCCCGGCAACACGCGATGTTTGCTTAAGCCGGCAATCCTATGGGGGCGCTTCGGCAACTGGGAATCCCGATGAGCCACGATGGAGGCTTGGCCGCAATGGGCAAATCGCGGCCAACGTTTAGGCTTACTCTGCCTCGCGATACCAGATGGTGGCGCCGTAGCGGGAGTTGGGGAAATCGAGCATCACTTCGCCCTGGGCGAAGGCACGGCGGGCGGCGGGCTTGGCCGGGGGCCACCAAGTGCCGGCTTGCGGGCAGGGGTGGTTGGCTTCGCAACGGTCCAGCTTGAATTCAGGGCTGTCAGGCTGGAAGTTCCTGGCCCAGTCCATCATATCCTTCGGGTAATTGGGGAATTCGCGCCGCTTGCTGTCGTCCAGCCCCTGAAGGACGGCGACGGCACCGGCTTCGAAACTCCAGTAGCCGTAGTAGCCGGCCTGGTTGGGTTCGAGGTGGGTATTGTGCTAGGCCAGGCCCTTCATGCTGGTTTTGTACCTGCGTTTGACGTATTGGCCCAGATCCGCAAGATGTTCTGTCGGATCATCGCCGTAAGTGCTATTCACGATGTCGCGACAGGCATCGCCGTGGTACCAGTGATCCACATCGTATCGGTCTGGCAGTGCATAGCTGAGCAGGTCTTCATAGAGGGTATCGGGTTGTCCGGGAACGTGGCATTGGGTTAATAGGTCCTGGTGTCTTCCCCGTAATACACGCTGATTGGTCCCTCGGGAACATTGTCGAGCTTGGCGTAACCGTTGCTATCCAGTACACCTTGCAACTGTGTGCCATCGACAAAATGGATCACATAAGGGGCGCCGGGAACGGGACGTAAATCGGGGTAAGAATGAGCCAGCTCTAAACTATTTTTGCGTTCGGACTGCGGCAACATTGGTAGCACTGAGTTCATGCTTGCCGCGCCACTCAACTCGTGACTCTCTCCCTTCTCACTCACCACGCTGGGGCAGTGGATGTCGATGTTGCCGCCTGAAAGCTGGATGTAACTACCGCCGCTGGTGAGCAGGATGTCCTGCTTGGCGCTGATCACCACCTTGCCTTTGCAGGAGGTGATGGCCACATCCTTGTCCGCCGTCAGCCCCATCTCCCCCCTCTGTGCCTGGACCTGCACCTTGCCCCTTGGCGGCGATCAGCTTGAGCGCAATCTTGTCCTTCACCCCCGCCACGAAGAGGCTGATGTGCTGGCCCACGTTGTGCATTCAGCGCTTACTCGGCTTCGCGGTACCAGATCGTCGCGCCGTAGGTGGAACCCGGGAAATTCGGCATGATCTCGCCGCGTGTGAAATGGTGGCGGGCACCGGGTTGGGCCGGAGTCCACCAGATACCGTCCTGTGGGCAGGGGTGGCCGCCGGGGATGCGCTGTTTTGCAGGCTGATCGAGTTGTGCAGGGGGGCGGCAGAACCGTTGTTCTGCGCTGGGCCAGTCGCCATCGCGGTCGAAGCGCGCCAGCCAGCGGCGACATTTATCGAGGTTGAAGAACACGTGGTCGATTTCTTCGTCGCCGTCCCAGCGCGGGTAGCTGATCAGCTTCAGGGTCTCGGCGCGTAGCGGTTTGATGGCTTCGGCAATCGCTGTCATCGATGGCGGAATGCCCTGTTCCACCGGGTATAGCTGCGGCAGTTCACCATCCTGGAGCCACAGCGCCTCGCCAACCGCTTCGCAGGCGACGCCAGCGGCATCTGCCAGTTGGGCCGTAACGGCATCCCGCCCACCGAGGCGCGCCAGCAAGCGCGGGCCGACGATGGTGAGCCAGCCTGGCGAGCGCATGCCGCATTCCAGCGGCCAGCAAGTGGCGTGGCCATCGGTCATCTTGAATGGCTTGTCGATGTCCATGCCGTAGAACTGGCCGGCAAAATAATGTTCGGCGTATTCGAAGTCAGGCCATGATGCATTTTCAATTGGTAGGGACCAGCTGATGCCACCGTAGCCCTGCTCGGCGTTCAGTTCCACCACTGCACGGCGGAACAGGGCCAGCAGCGCTTGGCGGTTGGTGCCTTCGGCAAACCACACCACCGGGCATTGCAGCCGCAAATAGCTGTACATTGGATATTGCATTTCAAATAGAGCCTGACAATCATGCTTACGTACACAAGCAGATAGACTGAAGTTTGTTGACTCCGTAATAGTTTCGCGTTTTGCACCAGAGGATAACTCTAGGAAAAACGTTTTATCTGATTCCCAATTCTCTTTCTCCCCGCGAATCAAACCATATTTAGTGCCCAGTCGATGCGTGCCCCCACGGCCGAAATTCACCAATTGCAGGGCGTCGCCGGTAATGTTCTGAAAGATTTCGGCCAGTTGGCAAACTATTTCCCGTTTGGCTAGAGTGTTTCCCTCGTGAAAATACAAACTCAGGCCAATTTGCAGCCCCCAGTGGAGCCAGATCTCATTCCCTGCATCGTCATTGCCATGGTAAATCTCAGACAGTTTGAAGTCGCCTGCCCGATATTCATCAGCCCACTCCATGAGCAGGTCATCATCCAGAGTCATGCTATATTTATCCTTCTATTTACGTCGGCCCGAGCTGCTGCCTTTTTGGGGCTGCTTGCTGCTGCCTTGACAATCTTCGGGCACCCGAATCAGAGCCAACGGCACTTTAGGAAAGCTGCCAACATAGTTTTCTTCTTGTTCCTTGCCAAAACTGTCATTGGCAAACTTAACCTCAACAATGGCAAACAAATTATTCAGCGTCGGCGCTTTCAATCGATCTTCGACGATGGTGATATCCGCAGACAGGTAGCCCGGCCCCGGCGGGGTTTTGTATGAAAGCCCGTTTCGGCCTGGGCGGAACTGCTCTTTTGCCAGGAAAGGCGCTTTTGCCTTGTACCAAAGTTCGGATTTCAACGGCGATTTCCATTCCAGATAAAAATCGGCCAGTTCAAACAAGATCGTCGCCGCCAACTGTTTCTGCTTGCTGAACAGCTCTTCCAGCAATTTGTCGGTCAAGGTGCGCAATACCTCCGGCTTGCCGGCTTTGGGAGCCACCTTTTCCTTATGGCCCGGCACGTAACGGCTATCGGCAAGTAGCAGCACCCGCACGATGGCAGGCCGGTAGGGGATGGGCTGCTGATAATACTGCCGGTACTGTGGTTGCCGTCCGGTAGTCGGTGCCGGGCTGCCGCTGCGCGGCAGCATCGAGCTGCGTAGATGAATCTCCTTCTTCAAGGCTTCAATCGTGCCTCCAGTATGGTCCAGCACAGCGCGAATGGCCTCCAGCAGCAAGTCTTTGCCTACCTCCAGGCCATACTGTGCCAACCACTTGAAAACATCCTTGATGAAGGGAATCAGCCGCTGGACCACAATCCGGCCCAGCACGATGAGCATTCTGCCCAGAATAAAAATGGCCAAACCAACCAGTTGTGGCATGTCAGTCTTCCAAATTGGTTGGAGAGGTCGGCGGCTGCAGATCGCAGTCGAACATGGGGGTCTGATATCGCCCGGCCAGTTGCTGGCTTGGCCAATCCAGCAACTGGGTGACTGCCTGGGCTTTGGAGAGCTTTTGCCGGAAGTCGCCACTGATCCGCTGGTTATCGGGCAGCTCGGCGATATGCAGAGTCATTTGCGCCATCTCCGGAGTACCCAGAATGCCGGTTTGGCCGTCATCGCCAAGCTTGCTGCTGATCTCGCTGCCATTGTCGGCCACCAGCCAATAGCGACGGTTTTTTAACAAACGCTCCGGCGTGCGCCAGATTTTGAAAGACCCTCTGCACGGCTCATTCGGTGGCATGACCGGCAGCGGCAGGTCCAAGCTGGCCGGCCCGCTCAGCGCATGGTCTGCTCCTTTTATGCTCACCGTGCTGGGGCAGTGGATATCAATGTTGCCGCCGGACAGCTTGATGTAGCCGCCGCCGCTGGTGAGCAGGATGTCCTGCTTGGCGCTGATCACCACCTTGCCCTTGCAGGAGGTGATGGCCACGTCCTTGTCCGCCGTCAGCTCCATGGCATCGCTCTGCGCCTGGACCTGCACCATGCCTTTCGCCGCGATCAGCTTCAGGCTCACCTTGTCCTTCACCCCTGCCACGAACAGGCTGATGTGCTGCCCCACGTTGTGCAGCCAGCGCCGGCCCGAGGTTTGGTTCGTGTCGCGCTGGGCAACCTGGTCGATATTGCTGCCTGCGGCCAACGTTAAGGCGTTGTCGGGTGCTGGCGGCCAGGCCGGCCGGGGCATAGAAGGCCATCAGGGGCTGTTGACCAGCTTGAGCCAACCCCTCGCCTTTAGCGGCGGTTTTGGATTCCTTATCGGTGTTGGTCCCGGCTTCCCACGCTTCCAGCGCCGCGACATGGTGCTGCAGGTGGCCGTCGGTCTGCTTCGGCCCTTTGCTGTTGTCGGGCTTGATTTCTTCCGGGCCGGTTTCGACGCTGTCGGCCAATTGGGCGGTGGCGGTCTCGCCGAGGGATTGGCTGAGTGCCAGGGCCGCATCGAGCTGGCTTTGCGCACCGTCGCGTGCCAGTTGTTTGCCGGCGGCGCTGTTCTGCGCTTCGGTGCTCAGCAGCAGGCCGTGCCCGGCGCGGATGGCGCCGTGGCGGTCGGTGCGCAGTTCAAAGCCGTCACCACGCGGGGTGGCCTTGCCGGCGGTGCGCGGGTGAGTGAGGTAACCCTGGTTGAGCTGGGTGGCGCCATGTTCGGACGAGAGCTTGGCGCGCACTTCGCCGGGGGTGTCGTCGAACAGCAGTTCGTTGTACTGCCCGCCGTGGTGTTCCTTGCTCTTGATACCGGACAGGGTCTTGTTGGCCGGCAGGCTGCCGGCGCCGCTGAAGGCGGGCGGCGGGTGGCTGCCGTTGTACAGGACTCCCATAATGACGGGCCGGTCGATGTCGCCGTCGAGGAAGTCGACCAGCACTTCCTGCCCGATGCGCGGGATGAACTGGTGGCCCCAGCCGGCCCCGGCCGAGGGCAGGGCCACGCGCAGCCAGCAGCTTGAGGTGTCGTCGAGGTTGGCACCGATGGTCGGGTGTTCGTCCGGGCGTTGCCAGTGGAACTGCACCTTGATGCGGCCGTGGTGGTCGGTGTGGATTTCTTCCCCCTCTGGGCCGACCACGGTGGCGGTCTGGGCGCCGCGGGCGGTGGGTTTGGCCAGCGCGGTGCCGGCGTAGGCCGGGGTGAGCGGCAGGCCGCGGCGCTGGGCGCTGAAGGTGGTGTGGTACGGAACGGTGCTTGCCGACGTGTCGGCCTCCGCGCCGGCCGTCAACGTTGGCCGAAGGCTGGCCGGCAGCGCCCGTGCCAGCTCGGTTGGCAGGTTGTTGCGTGCCTGGAAGGTTTGGCGCGTGACGACGAATTCGCGCTGTTCGGCGCTATCCCCCTCGTGCGCCGGGTGGTCGTCGAGCCGGAACCACTGCCCGGCGGTCAGCCCACGTACGCTCCCACTGCCGTCGAAGCGCTTGGCTTGCGCATCGTGCGCCTGCTGGCGCAGCCGGGCGTAGTGGGCGAGCTGGTCGGCGTCGCCAGCGTAGTACGGGCCGGGACGTCGTAGTCCTGCAGGCTGCTTTGCAGCCGGGCGCCGTCGGTGCCTTGATCGACGGCACTGGTATCCCCGCTGTGGCCGGTGGCGACCGGCTGGTAGTCGAAGCTCGCCAGTGCCACGCTACCGCTGACGATCTGGCGCGTGCTGTCCCAGCGGGTGAGGCCGTCCTCTTCCTCGGTGGCGTCGCGGCGGTGGAAGCGCACCCGCTCCACCCCGGCGGGCGGCGGAGAATAGGGATCGTCGAACGCCACCAGTGTCACCTGGGGCGTATTTCCTCGCGACGCTTCGCTACCGCGCTCGGTCGCTCCCTCTCCCTGTTCGAAGCGCCAGGCCAGCCCCTCCTCGTGCAGCAGACGCACGACGAAATCGTAGTCGCTCTCGCGGTATTGCAAGCAATAGCTACGCGGCGGCAGTTCTCCCGCGAAGGCGAAGTCGAGCGACTGCACCGCCGCGAACACCGGGTTGGCGGCGGCGTGTTCGGCGAACACCTGGCGCACGATGTCGGGCACCGACAAGTCCTGAAACACCCGCGACGTCTTGCGCAGACGCAGTAGCGCGAACGGCGGCTCGACGGTGAGCGCGTACTTGGAGAAGCCGCCATCGCTACCCACCGCCTCGGCGGCGCTGACCACGCCGCAGCGCACCTGCTCGGTGCCGTCCGCCCCCGCGATGCCGAGCCGTACCGGCACGCCGAGCAGGCTCTTGAGTTCGAGGCCGGTATCGGGCGACAGGCACTCGACGCGATAGCGGTAGCTGTCGGACACCGCTTCGTCGCCGTGCACGGCGAGCGGCAGCAGTGTCTCGCCCCAGCGCCCGCCGTCGCCCAGTTGCAGGGTCAGCAGGCGCTGCTCCTGGGTGAAGGTGGCGGCGAAAGCTGAAAGAAGATCAAGGGCGCTCATGACATCAATCAGGAATTAACCATTGAACGTGATGCGAACAGCGTGCAGTTTTTGCTTGGTGTCGGCACGGACGGTAATGCGTATGGCCGAGATACCGCTTTCGACCAGCAGGTCTTTCACAGCCATGGCCCTGGCTTTGGCGGCGGCAGCGGCATTGCCAACCTCACGCCCATTGCAAAAACCGGTGACAACAATTTGTTTGGCGATCACCAGAGCCGGTGCCAGTGCACGTACCTGCTGCTCGGTGACGGGGGTCAGCTTGGAGCTCATCTTCTCGAAGGGAATCAGCGTCGGGTCGTTGGCGACGGTTTTGTTGCCGGTTTCTTCGATGACTTTCGTGGTGGCCTGATCGAGCCCGGCAGTGACCTTGGCCACAATAGTCTTTCCTTGCGAGTCTTGGGCCGCTGCCGCATTCATTGCCGCATTTTGAGCCGCCTGCTTGGTTCCGGCACAGCCCGTGAGCAGGGTGGCACAAATAGCGAGAGAGGCGATTTTGTAAAACATGAATTTTCCTTTCAAAATAAAGACCCGCATGATTACCGACGCGGGCCTTTATCTACATCAAATAAATTAAGCGATGACTTTATTGGCGGTCAGATCCCAGCCTGCGCTGACATTGCCGCCACCGGCGCCGTCGGCACGTTTCTGCTGGGTGTAGGTCCACTTGATCTTGCCGTAGCTGAAGCTGACCTTCTCGCTGGGGAAGCCGGCATCGTTGGCCGAACCGTTCGGAACGACTTTGGAGATCAGCACCTGCTCCATCTTGATCTCCATGTACTTCACCTTGTCGCCACCGGCACGGCACAGCTCGATGGTGACATCCTTGATGTGCTTGCCGGTGCAGCACGCTTCGTAGATCTTCGGGCTGGCCTTGTCCAGGAAGTGGGTGATTTCGTACACGCCGTGGTTGACGCGTTCGGCGGTGGCGCCACCGGCCGAGCTGGCAGTGGCCTGGGCCGGCTGCTCGATCAGGTGGGAGAAGGACTGGATCTCGATCCAGTCTTTGTGTTGATCGTCGGTGCTTTCACCCGGAATTCCGTCGATTTTCAGGAAGGCGTCAAAAGCCATTGCATTCTCCTTGGATAAATAAAGATGGAAGAGTTACTTCCAAAACAAATGCCTCGCCTCCTGTCCGCACTGAATGCCGACAGGGTGGTGAGTCGTTGTGGCGTTAGCCTGCCGGCTGTGGCAGCTCGGCAACCAAACGCAGGGAAATGGTGAGTTCGTCGAGTTGGAAGTGCGGACGTAGGAAGGCGGCGGCACGGTACACGCCCGGCTTGCCTGGGACTTCCACAACATCCACGCGTGCTTCGCGCAACGGGTATTTCGCCTTGGCTTCCTGGCTGGCGGAATCGTCCAGCAGTACGTATTGCGCCAGCCAGGTATTCAGGAAATCCTGAACGTTCTGGCGCGAGGCGAAGCTGCCGATCTTGTCGCGCATGATGGATTTCATGTAATGCGCGATGCGCGATACCGCGAAGATGTAGGGCAGCTGGGTGGAGAGGCGCGCGTTGGCGTTGGCCGCATCGGTGTTGTAGACCTTGGCCTTCTGTACCGACTGGCCGCTGAAGAAGGCGGCGTAGTCGGTGTTCTTGCAGTGCACCAGCGAGATGAAGCCAAGGTCTGATAGCAGCTTTTCGGTGCGGTCGGTCACGGCCACTTCGGTGGGACACTTGAGCGCCACTTCGCCGTCATCGGTCTTGAAGGTATGCGCAGGCAGGCCTTCGACCAAGCCGCCGCCTTCCACGCCGCGGATCGCCGCCAGCCAGCCGTACTGGGCAAAGGCATCGGTCAGACGGGCCGCATAGCCATAAGCGGCGTTGGTCCACAGGTATTTGTCGTGATGGCTGCCGTCGACATTTTCTTCAAAGTCGAAAGCTTCCACCGGCACGTTGTCACGGCCGTACGGCAGGCGGCCGAGCACATGCGGCAGTACCAGTCCAACGTAGCGCGAATCTTCGGATTCGCGGAAAGACTTCCACTTGGCGTATTCCACGGTGTCGAAGATCTTGGCCAGATCGCGCGGCTTGCCGATGTCGGTGAAACTTTCCAAGCCGAACAGGCCGGGCGAGGCGGAGGAGATCAGTGGCGCATGTGCCGAGGCCGCGACATGGGACAGCTCGTCCAGCAGGTAGAAGTCTTCTGGATGGCGGGTGAATTCGTAGTCGCCCACCAGGGCGGCGTAGGGTGCCCCGCCGAAGGTGCCGTACTCTTCCTCGTAAATCTTCTTGAACAAGGCGCTCTGATCGAACTCAGGCGAGGCCTTGAAGTCCTTGACCAAGTCTTTCTTGGAGGCATTGAGCACCTTGATCTTCAGCATGGTGCTGGTTTCCGATTCCGCCACCAGATACTTGAGGCCGCGCCACGAGGCTTCCAGCTTCTGGAACTCGGGGTGGTGCATCACCTCGTTGAGCTGGGACGACAGCAGAGCGTCCAACTCGGCGATACGGGCATCGATGCTGGCGGACAGGTCGCGCGATACGGTCACGCTGCCTTCCAGAACCTGGGCGACTAGTTCGCCGATCAGGTCGCGGGTATGGCCTTTTTCGCTTTCGTTGGTGGCGATGCGACTCTGTTCGATGATGCTGTCCAGCAGACTGCCGGCATCGACGGCGCTCGGGTTCGCTGCCGTGTCCAGTTGTTGTGCGCTGTTCATGGTTTACTCCCCGGTGTTGTCGCTTTGGGTGGATTGGCTGATCTGGCGCAGTTTCTCGGTATCGCGCACCACCTCGTCCAGCAGCTCTTCCAGCTTGTCGTTGCCGGCCAGCTTGTTGCGCAGATCGGCCAAGCGGGTGCGTGCTTCCAGCAACTGCTTGAGCGGTTCCACCTGGGCCACCACGTTCTGCGGCTCGAAATCGGCCAACTCGTTGAAGTTCAGTTCCATTGCCAACTGGCTGCCGTCGTCCTGCAGCTTGTTGTCGACCTTGATGGCCAGGCGCGGCGCCATGCCCTTGAGGACTTCATCGAAGTTGTCGCGGTCGATCTGCACGAACTTGCGCTCCTTCATCTTGGGCAGCGGGTTCTTGCTGTGACCGGAATAGTCGCCCAGCACGCCCAGCACGAAGGGCAGTTCCTTGGTCTCGATGGCGTCGCCGATTTCGACGTCGTAAGTGATCTGCACGCGCGGGGGGCGGACCCGCGACAGTTTTTTCTGGGTGCTTTCTTTGCTCATGGTGTGTTCTCGAAAAGGTGGTCTGTCAGGGTTGAGCGGCGTCAGGCGATGCTGCGGGCAAGGCTGGCGACAAGGTCGCGTAACTGCGCGACGCTAAGACCCGGGTCGTTCAGGCGCCGTCCCAGGATGTAAGAGGCCTCGGCGTAGGACTGATGGCGGCGCCAGGGTGCCTGCTCATCGCCGATGTCCACGACGAAACGTTCGTCCAGCGGCTCGCCCCAGCATTGCGCCACGATGTGGGCGTCCGGCGAGCGTGGCTGGAGGGCCAAGAAGCGTCCGTCTGGCCGGTTGATCAGCAGGCACTGGGCATCGTCGGCCCCATGGGAGCTGGCAGCGGCCTGGTACAGCGACAGCCAGGTGGCGGCGGCCAGCATGTCTTCGCCATCGGTGGCTGGCAGCGGCAGCAGGTAGGTCTGTGCGCACAGGCTGTCGCGGAAGCGGTGCTGCAACTGGCTGTGGAAGATGAAGGCCAGCAAGGTGGTCTCCAGCGTATGGCCGGGCTGGCGGGCGAGCAGCCTTTCCAGTTGGTGTGCCGGGGTGATGGTCAGATGGCGGGACAGCAACTGTTCGGCCAGGGCGACATCGTCGTTCGAGGCCACGCCGAACAGCGCTTGAGCTTCCAGAAACTGGCGGCATGCCACCATTTCCACCGCGTTGTCGATGGCGCTTGCAAGTTGATCCTTCAAGCCTGAAAAGAACAGCTCGCAGGTGAGCAGCAGCACGGCCAACGGTGGCAGTGCCAGGCTGGCAGGTAGTTGGGTGACGGCGACCAGCGGGTAGTTGCGTCCGCTTTCGTCGTGGCTGGGCTGGATCACGCCGAGCGACAGCCAATCCTGATCCCGGCTGCGCAGCACGAAGCAGGAGGGGGGCATGGCACGGTAGCGGGCGACGGCCTCTGTGGCGGGGGAGAGCAGGCTGATGCTGTCCGCCAGCAGATGGTCCAACTGTGCCGCCGCCGGATGGGTAGCGTTGATGCGAATGAAGTCGGCGCGGCGCGGCAGTTTGCCGAAGATGCAGTACGATGATGCCGCGGCTTCCTGGGTGCGTTTAAAAGTGAAGCTCAAGACTATGGCCCCGTTTACAACGTTACGCGCTCGGGCAACGTCAGTTTGTTAAGACGGGTCAACTGCAGCGGGTTGACGCCGCTGAGTACCCGGAAATTGACACGCACGCTTTGCGTATCCCCGTCGGCCTTGCGCAGCGTCCAGGCCAGCTGTGTCCCATCCGGGCCATCCTGCACGACCTTGGCTCCAGCCAGCAGGCGCATCAGACCCATACCGCCAGGGTGGTTGGCCACCACGCTGCTGGCGCCGGTGTATGACAACACTTGGATGCGTGCGCCGGCGGTCTGGCTACTGCCGTTCCAGGTGAAGGGCTGCCAGATCTGCGGGCCGTTGCGATAGCGCAGTTCCTGGCCATCGATATCGAAGACGATCTCGGAGAGCCCCGGCGTCGGTTGCGGCTGCAGTTCGAAGCGGAGGCTGTCACCCTCCTGCAACTGGCCGTTGGCCAGTGCGGACAGGCTGCTCACGCTGCTGAGGAAGGCCGGGTTGAACTTGATGCCGAGGTCGCCCCAGGCGCGCGGTACCAGCATGTCGCCTTTTTTCTGGACCAGGCCGGCCAGGTATTTGTTGATGAAACGATCCAGCGTGCCGTCGTTGGCTTTCAGGAAACGGTTGATCTCGGCAATGGACGCCGTGCTGCCGGCATCGCTGAACGGGTATTTGGCCGCCAGTTGACGCCATTGCGGCAGGACCTCCGTGGCCCAGGCCTGATTGATGTCGGCGCTGACCGGGCCGAGCAGGGTGCTGTAGGAGTGGCTGAGTGGTCGCACCAGCATCGGACGCACCAGACTGACGGTGTCGGGCGTGCTTTGTGCCAGCAAGGCGTTGTCGACGTAGGCGATACTGTCCGCCAGTTCCGAGCCGCTGTTGTTGAAGGTGGCCTGCAGGGTGGCGCGAGCCAGGGAGCCCGGGTCGTCGGTGCTGGCAATGGCTCCCAGCTTGGCCTTCAGTTTGGCCAGTTGCTCCAGGTAGCCGTTGATCGGCGCATTGTCGCCTTTCACCAACTGGGCTACTCCGGCAAACTGTCGGCCCACTTCGCCGTAGAGTTTGTCCTTGGGCGTGTTCTCGCCGCTGCCGCCTTTCAGCAGTTCGGCGGTTTTTTCCAGTACCGACTGCTTGGCATTCTCCAGCGAACGGTTGAGCTCGGACGGGTTGTCCCATGCCGTTTCCGTTGCCGCTTGCGCCAGGATCAGCTTGATGGGCGAGGCTTCCCGGTCCGACAGGCGAGTCATGGCCGAGGCGGACTGTGCCGGGCTGGTGAAATCACGTACCGTGACGCCCTGCAGGAAGCGCTTCCAGCTGTCGATATAGGCTGCGCGGTATTGTGCTTCGAGGGCCGCCCGGTTCTTCTCGCCATCACCATCCTTGCCCAGATTGTCCTGGCTGGTGGCTGCCAGCACCCAGTCGTCGCTACGGATTTCTCCCTTGCTCGCCTCCTCGATGGCGCCTTTCACGTACTGATCCCACGCCTCACGGGTAAACGCTCCTTCCACCATCTGGCTGCCTGCCATGATGTCCAGGTCGCGGTTGTTGAGAATGCGGGCCACGGTCAGCGGCGCGAAGCGGGTGTTGGCTCGGGCTCGGATTTCATTGAATACCCGCTCTTCGGCCGACATGCGCTTGAACGAGCCGCGCAGCACCTCGCGTGCCTGGTTGACCACGCGCAGGTTGGGCGAAATCAGTGGCAGGTCCGGTGCCTTTAGCTGGCTGATGTAGAACGCCAGCAACTTTTCGGCGACCGCCATGATCTCTTCGGTGCTGTATTGCCCGCGCTGGGCTTCCAGATAGGGGCGCCAGTAGCGTGGCAGTTGGTCCGCCAGATGTGCCGGCTCCATGCGCTGAGGCTGGTACAGCATCAGATAGGTTTTCAGTGCGTTGTAACTGGCATCCAGCTGCGGCGACTTGGCCGGAGCCTGGGCCGGGCGTTCTGCCGATACTTCCGTGGCTGCCGCGACAGCTTGTGTGGCGGCGGTCACAGAGGCTGCCGACGGCTGAATTGCTGTGATGCGAGCCGGGGGTGTCCAACTGGCCCGGCGCAGGCCGAAGCCGGCCGCCTGCCAGTTCATCGCCACCGGCTGTTGGGCATGGTGCGGCCAGACGGCAGTCCGAACGTGGTGGTCGTCGCTCGACAGGGTTACTGGGCGTCCCCGGTATTCTTCGGGAATGGCGCCTAATTGGATGTTCGGCAGCGGCTTGCCTTGCAGCCGCGGACGGTATTGGGGCTTGGGTTTTGCCGGCGTGGTCACAGGGGCTGGCGTTGGCGCAACCGGCTTCGCCTCCTGTACCGGAGGCGCTGGCTGCCGCTGGTCGAGCGCGAGCAGGGTGGTTTCCAGATTACGCTGAACCGGCAGCAGCATCAGGGTCTTGATGCCGGCAAAGTATTCGCTGCGTAATGCGGCTTCCAGTGGCTTGCCCTGATACAGGCCCACACCAATCTGCCAAGGGGCTCCCTCGGTACGGTACGCCTGCAACTGCTCCAGGCGGGTTTGCAACTGCTGCAGTGCACGCAACTTGTCGTACAGTTGGCCGGAAGCCGCCAGCTTGCGAGCGGCTTCCCGTTCCTGGCTGATTTCCGCCAGCAGCTGCTGGTTGCCGATGTAGGACCAGCTCCACAGGCCTGCCAGTACGCTGAGCGTCAGCACGCCGGCTGCCATGGCTGCCATGCGCCAGCGGCTGCCGCTGTACCGGGTCTGCCGTGAGATCAGGTGCTGGTCTGGAAACAGGACCTTGCGAAACAGGTCGCCCAGGAAAAAGCTGTACGAAGCCGGAACCTGGCGCTTGTCACCCTGCTTGGCACTCAGGTCGAACTGCCCTTGTACTCGGCTGGCCGCCACGATGCGTGGCGTGCCTTCCTGCAGTGCGCTGGTGAAGTAGAAGCCGCGCAGCAGTGGACGGGCGTGATAGGGGTCGTCCTCGTACAGCAGAGTCACGAATTTCACGACGGCCTCTTTCAGGCCGTGAAACTCAATCGGGAAGGCGAAGTGCGCCGGACGAACCTGATCGCCGCGATATTGCAGCAGCTTCTCCTCGCCAGCCTGCACCAAACCGCGATGGAGCAACTCGAATTGCTGGGAGGCCACGGTGGAGGCGTCGAAGCCGTTACCCTGGCTGGCCGTCAGGGTGCTGCCCCACACCCGGGCGCGCTCTTCTTCAGGCATGTCCTGGAAGAACTCTGCGAACCCGCCCAGTAAGTCCAGTTTGGTAAACACCAGGTAGACGGGGACGTGCAGCCCGAACGTGCTGCAGACCTCGTGGATGCGCTCCCGTACCTGACGGACATACAGCGAAAAGCCTTCGCTGTGGTGCTGGGCCAGTTCGGGCAGGCTGATGGCGACCAGGATGCCGTTCACCGGCGCCTTGGGCCGATGTTTTTTCAGTAGTTTCAGAAAGGCCAGCCACTCGCCACGGTCCTCGCTCTGGGTCGCGTAGCGACCAGCGGTGTCGAGCAGCACCCCCTCGGTGGAGAAGAACCAGTCGCAGTTGCGCGTGCCGCCTACCCCCTGGATGCCGCTCTTGTCGCTGAAGGGGAAGGTGAGGCCGGATTGCAGGATGGCCGAGCTCTTGCCGGCGGCGGGATGGCCGATGATCATGTACCAGGGCAGTTCGTACAGCGCCGCATTGCCGCTGCTGTTGCCGAGTTTCGACTTCTTCAGGGTGTCGATGGCGGCCAGCAGGCGCTGACGCAGCAGGGTGACTTCGGCACGCTTGTCAGAGCCAGCATGGATCACGGCATCGTCCGCCTGCTGCCGCAGCATTTTCTCCAGCAGCCCGCCGGCACGCCGCGCCAGAAGCTGTCCGATCAGCAAGCTGACCACCCAGAGCAGCATGATCACGACGATGCAGCTCAGCCTGGCCTCTAGGGTTTCCAGCCCCATCCATTCACCCAGGAACCAGATCAGGGCGATCAGGATCAGGAATCCGATTGCCGATGCCACCTTGGCATATCGACGCCAACCTTTTTTCAACACCTCTTCACCTTCCTATTTGTTTATTGCTGCCGGGCCAGCAGCTGCTTGAGCGAGCCGCTGCGTTCGATATGGCCGTAGTCCTTGAAGCTCCAGTTGCCGCCCCAGGTCAGCCCCGCCGCCGTCGCTTCCTCCCCCAGGGCGAGATAGGCCGACATGGCCCAGGGATCGCGCTCCGAAATCACGACTTTCCCATTCCTGATAGGAGCCAGATCGACGGCCAAGCCGTACTGGTGCTTGCTCTGTCCGCCCTTGGCCTTGGTGACCAGCGTGCCTTGTCCCGCCAGGGCATCTTGACGCTCGGGGCTGCGGTAACCCTCCAACAGGGTCATGGGGTAGCCACGCGCTTCCAGCCGTGCCATGACGCGCAGTACCGTCTGAACGAACGCAGCGTCGAGCTTGTTCCAGTCCCGGTCCGCCCGGTTCAGTCGCGGCTGTTCGCTGATGGCATCCGTGAAAGCCTCCGGGGGCAGAGGCGGGGGAGGAACCAGCTGTTCCTCCTGCAAGGTCAGTTTGATGCGTGAGCTGTGCGTGTATTCATTGGGGATGAATTCCGACGAGCCGTGCATTTCTCTAAAAAACAAAGCCAATACAACTGGCATGGCGGCCAAAGATAACGAAATAAGGGGTGTCCTGGCAATGACGAAGTACTTTTTTATGGATTTTCTGCTGTTTGTTTGTCGCATTGGTGCCGTGCTGGATGGTGTCCCTTGGCGCGGGTTCTGAGCGAGGATACTGGCCGCCTGAGTTGTGGCTGTGTCGCTTGTTTCTTTTGTAATTGGTTCATTTAATAGGTTTTTTTTGTTGAAAAAGCGTAGTCCAATCCATGCGATCAGGCATATCAGCAGCATGGCTGTCGCTGGGGCGAGGTAGACTTGTACTGAGTTAGGCCAGTTCATATGTCAGCTTTGGTCAATGACCATGTAGTTAACTATGTTTTTATTAGTATATTTACTAAAAAATTAGTATTTTTACTAACTTTGTACAAAAAATGCTTTTCAATTATCATGTCTCTTTGGCATGATTTCCAGAGGTGGCTGACAGATGCAGCATTGCAAGACCGGGGTGCGGTGCCATGCCAGGGTGCTCCTGGGGCTATTGGTGCCTGCTGTATTGCTCTTGTTCGGGTGTGCTTCGAACCAGGAAGTACAGGTGTCCGGCGAAGCCTCCGCGCAGTTGAACCGCGACAGTCGCGGCAAGCCGCTGTCGGTCGTGGTGAGGGTCTATCAGCTGAAGTCGGATCAGGCGTTCAACCGCTTGAGCATGGAGGCGCTGGTGGCGGCCAAGTCGGACAAGGAGCTGCTGGCATCCGAACTGCTCGACATGCGCGAGATGACGCTGCTGCCGGGCGCGCGCGTCACAGTGTCCGATTTCGTGGTGAATCCCGAGGCCTCGCACATTGGCCTGGTGGCTCTGTTCCGTCAGCCGGACCGGCATTTCTGGCGCTTGCTGTTCGATGCCGGTGCCGTGCGCAGCAAGGGGCTGCAATTCATGGCGGAAGACTGCTACCTGCGCGCCGTCAAACCCCCGGCAAAACTGCTGCCGGGGCAGCCCAAGTCGCTGCAGGTCGATTGCCGCTAGGCCGGATGTTTGCCTGGTGTGTTGGTTTTGGATGTGTTGCCAGTGCAGGGTGCCTGGCTCACCGGATTGATGAAGATGCAACAAGCTAAACGTGTGTTGTGGGGCGAAGGCATGTTTCTGCGCCCGCAGCATTTTCAACAGCAAACGCTGTTTCTCGAGCAAGATGTCGTCAGCCGCCAGCAACTGCTGCGCCGCCATACGTGGGGCGTGCAGCAACTGCGGCTGGATGAACAGGCGCTAAAGGGAGGGATGGTGCGGGTGGATGCCCTAGGCATCCTGTTCCGCGACGGCCTGCTCTATCAGGCCCCGCAGTCCTCGCCATTGCCCTTGTCCAGGGATCTCTCGACCCTGCCGCAACTGGGGGTGGCAACGACGCTATATGCCTGCCTGGCCGATCTGCAGGCCTATGGCGGCAATGCGCATAGCGGCGAGCAGGCCGGCAGGCCGAGCCGCTATCAGAATGGTGGAGCGGAACTGGCCGATCTCTACACCCAGGCGCTGCCGGCCGAGGTGGCGACACTGGAGCCCGACGTGCGCCTGATGTTCGAAGAAGAGAACCGCGATGGCTACGACGCCATTCCTCTGTGTCGCCTTCAGAAGGATGCCACCGGCCAGTGGGGCGTGGCCGGCGATTTTCTGCCGCCGCTGCTGACCATCGGCGCTACGGGAGAACTCCCGCAGTTGGTGCGGCGACTGCTGGATATCCTGCTGGTGAAAAGCCAGGCTCTGGCGGGGGCGCAGCGCGAGCGAGCCAAGAGCGTGATGGAATTCGGCTCCAGCGACATCAGCGCCTTCTGGTTGCTGCATACCGTTAATCGTAACTTCGCCCGTTTGCGCCACCTGTCGCTGAGCAACCCGCTGCATCCGGAAGAGCTGTACATGGCGCTGGTGGAGTTTTGCGGCGAGCTGCAGACATTTTCCACCCGCTATGCACTGGCCGACATACCCGCCTACCGCCATGACGATCTGCATGCGGTGTTTGCCGCGTTGGACCTGCAGATACGCGAGCTGCTTGAAACCGTCATCTCGGCACGTTATGTCGTCATCCCGCTGCATTCCCCGAAGCCATCCTTCCATATCGGCCGGCTGGAGAGCGACCGCCTGCTGGACAACGTCGACTTTTACCTCTCGGTGCAGAGCGAGCAGCCGGCCAGCCAGGTCATCGACAACGTGCCACTCAAGTTCAAGATCGGTGCGCCGGACGATGTCGAGAAAATTCTCAACTCCGCCATGCGCGGGGTGGCGCTGAGCCATGCGGCGCAGACGCCTTCCGCCGTGCCGGTGCGGGTGGGCAATCACTACTTTGCGCTTCAGCCGCACGGCGACATTTTTGCCCGCATGCTGCAGTCGCGCAGCATCTGCATCTACGTTCCGCAAACCCTGTCCGGGCTGACCCTGGAACTGATCGCCGTTTTCCGTTGAGGTCGACATGAGCCAAGCCGCCGTAACCGCCACCGCCAACGAGTCCACCATCAACGTGGCCAGCACCGGCCCCAGTCTGCGCGAGATGCTGGAAGACGGGGTGTACCTGCTGTTTCTGCTGAAAGACGGCAACGCGCCGGGCAGCAGTGTGGAGTTCAACCGCCGTATCGACCAGTTCCTGCTGCAATACGAACGCAACGCCCGCAATTTCGGCAAGTCGGTCGAAGCCATCGGCCAGGCTAAATATGCGTTCTGTGCCTTGCTGGACGAAATCATTCTGTCCTCCGATTTTTCGTTGCGCGACGAGTGGGAGCGCATGCCGCTGCAACTGCGTCTGTTTGGCGAGCATCTGGCCGGGGAGGGCTTCTTCAACCGGCTGGAGCAATTGCGTCTGGAACCGGCGCGGCACATCGAGGAACTGGAGGTGTATTACACCTGCCTGTTGCTCGGCTTTCAGGGGCGCTACCTGTTGGAGGGCGAAGAGAAGCTTGGTTATCTCACCCATAAGCTGGGGCAGGAAATTCAGCAAGTACGCGGCGGCAAAGCCGAGTTCGCACCCAATTGGCAACTGCCGCAACGTTTCCAGGCCTTTGTCCGTCATGAATTGCCACTGTGGCTGTACTTCGCCCTGTTGGCCCTGGCTGGTGCCACGATCTGGGGGACGTATCACTGGCTGCTCGGCCGTCAGTTGAGCAAACTGTTCGGGATCTAAGCGATGCATGCCCCCTCCCTGAGGCACACCCAGATACTGCCTTCAGTGCTGGATCGGCTGCTGGACGACCAACCCGATCTCAGCCATGGGGCCGAGCACCTGCTGTTCGAGCTGCCGCAGTTCCGCCGCGCACTGGCGCGTGATCTGGAAGCGCTGCTCAATACCCGTGTCATGGCGCAGCCGGAGCTGTTCGAGGCCCATACCCTGGCGGGTGACAGCATGCTGCAGTTCGGCATTCCCGATCTGAGCGGCATCAGCCTGCTGAATCCCGACGATCGCGAACTGCTGCGGGAGCAACTGCGCCGCGCCATTGAAATCCACGAGCCGCGTTTGTCTCGCGTCAGGGTGAATCTGGATGCCCCGAGGGAAATGGAGCGACACCTGCGCTTCCGCGTCGATGCGGTACTGAAGGTACACCCGCACCGTCCCCCGGTGAGCTTTGACGCCACGCTGCAATTGTCGTCCAACGTTTACAAGGTTCAGGGCTGAAAAGCCGTCGTCTTTCCATGGATCTTTCTTCCTTGCTCGCCAGCTTCGCCGCCGCCTTCACCCAAGACCAGCGCCTCCTGACTCTGCAACTGGGCGACGGCGGGCGCTGGGGCGAGACACTGCTGCCGCTCGCCGTGAACGGCGACGAGGCGGTGTCCGACAGCTACCGCTACCGTGTCGAGTGCCTGTCGCCCGACGCGGGCCTCGAACTCAAGAGCCTACTCGGCGTACCGGTGCGGCTCGGTATCGCCGGGGTGGACGGAGCCGAGCAGGTGCGCTGCGGCGTGGTCAGTGCCGCCGAGACGGTGGGCAGCGACGGCGGTTTCGCCAAGTACGCACTGACCATCGAATCGCCGTTCGCGCTGTTGCGCCTGCGCAAGACGTCGCGGGTGTTCCAGGACCTGTCGGTACCCGACATCGTGCGCCAGGTGCTCGCCGAGCACGCCGCCGCCAACCTGGTGTTCGCGACGGTGCAGAGCCTGGACTTCGCGCTGGCGGGCGAACTGCCGCCCCGTAGCTATTGCTTGCAATACCGCGAATCCGACTATGACTTCATCGTGCGTCTGTTGCACGAAGAAGGGCTCGGCTGGCGCTTCGAACATGGAGCGGAGATGACCGAGCGAGGTAGCGCAGCGTCGCGAGGGAATAGCCCTCAGGTCCAGCTCATCGCCTTCGACGATCCTTACTCGCTGCCGCCCGCCGGGGTGGAACGGGTGCGCTTCCACCGTTCCGATGCCACCGAAGCCGAAGACGGCCTTACCCGCTGGGACGGCACGCGCCAGATCGTCAGCGGGAGCGTGGCGCTGGCGACCTTCGATTACCAACCGGTCGCCACCGACCACAGCGGTGATGGCAGCGCCGTCGACCAAGGTACCGACGGTGCCCGGCTGCAAAGCAGCCTGCAGGACTACGACATTCCCGGCCAGTACTACGCCGGCGACGCCGACCAACTCGCCCACTACACCCGGCTGCGCCAGCAGGCGCACGACGTACAGGCTAAGCGCTTCGACGGCGGCGGCAGCGTGCGTGGGCTGACCGCCGGGCAGTGGTTCCGCCTCGACGACCATCCAGCGCACGAATGGGATAGCGCTGAACAGCGCGAATTCGTCGTCACCCGCCAGAGCTTCCAGGCCCGCAACAACCTGCCGGTCGAACTGGAGAGGGCGCTGCCGGCTCTGTTGGGACTCTCCTCGGCCACAACCAGTGGCTCCGCGAATGAGCAGGCCCCATTCCACACCTCCTTCTCTGCCCAGCGCCGCGGCCTACTACTCACCCCGAGCTACGCCAGTACGGTGCTCGCCAAACCCACCGCCCGTGGCGCCCAGACCGCCACCGTGGTTGGGCCGGAGGGAGAGGAAGTCCACACCGACGCCCATGGCCGCATCAAGGTCCAGTTCCACTGGCAGCGTCCCGACGAACATCCGACGATCGGCGCCAACCTCGACGACACCTCCAGTTGTTGGCTGCGCGTGGTCATGCCTTCGGCCGGGGCCGGCTGGGGCCACCAGTTCATTCCGCGCATCGGCCAGGAAGTGCTGGTCGACTTCATCGAAGGCGACATCGACCGACCAGTGATCACCGGCGTGCTGTACAACGGCAGCCATCCGCCGCCCGCCTTCAGCGGTGCGGGCAGCCTGCCGGCCAACAAGACCCTGTCCGGCATCCAGTCGAAAGAGCATCAGGGCGGGCAATACAACGAACTGCTGTTCGACGACACCCCGGGCGAAGTCCGAGCCAAGCTGTCGAGCGAACACGGCAAAACCCAGCTCAACCAGGGCTACCTCACCCATCCGCGTACCGACGGCAAAGCCATGCCGCGTGGCGACGGTTTCGAACTACGCACCGACCGCCACGGCGCGATCCGCGCCGGCCACGGCTTGCTGCTGAGCACCGAAGCGCAGGCCTCCGCTTCTGGCAAGCAACTGGCCCGCGATGGTGCGCAAAACCAGCTCGATGCCGCGCTGACACTCAGCCAATCCCTCGGCGAGACCGCCACCGCCCAACTGGCCGATACCGTCGAAACCGGCCCGGAGACGATCCAGCCGGACAACGGCAAGGGAGAGAAAAAGCCCGACGGCCACCTGCAGCACCACGTCCAGGCCCTGAAGGCATGGGAAGTGGGTTCGAATACCGATAAAGAATCCAAGAATGCCCCCAATGGTGAGGGATTGACTCAGGCCGGCCAACAACCGCTGATGATCCTCTCCGCCACCGCCGGCCTCGCCGCGACGACAGACAACAGCCTGACCCTGGCCGCCGGCACCAACCTCGACCAAATCGCCCAGCGCGATACCCAGCAGACCTCAGGCCGCCGCTGGCTACACAACGTGGGCCAGCACATCAGCCTGTTTGTAGCCGGGGTGAAGGACAAGATTGCGCTCAAGCTGATTGCCGCCAAGGGCAAGGTGCAGGTCCAGGCACAGAGCGACTCGATGGAGCTGACGGCGGACAAGGACGTGCGGATCAGCAGCCTGAAGGCGAGCCAGTTGTTCAACGGCAAGCAGGAAGTTCTGCTGACCTGCGGCGGCGCCTACATCCGCATCAAGGACGGCAAGATCGAACTGCACGCGCCGGGCAAGGTGAGCTTCAAAGGGGCGAGCCACGACTGGAGCGGGCCGGCGAAGATGAACGTACCGGTACCGCTGTTCCCCAAATCAATATGTATCGATTGTTTATTGCGTAGTGCCAAGGCCGGTTCGGCGTTCAGCAAGGTGCAGTGATGAAGCTGATCCATTCATTCAATCTCGATGCCTTGCAAGCTGGTATCGCTATCAATGATGACGTGCCTGGCCATTATTACCTGTTATTAGATGGCGCATTGAAGCCTAACCTGCTGCGGCAATTAAATAAGAGTGGATTACCCTGGTTGAGCGTATTTACACAAAATCAGGATGACTTGGCCGATTTGATGGCAGTGTCGCCATTATTGCTGGAGTGGACGCCGCCGCAATGGCCAGTGGTTTGTTACTTGCTTGCTTATTGTGATGGTTTGCCCATGGTCAGTGTGTGGCATAGCCCGGAGCCATTGCCGCAGTTGGCCGCACGCTTGCAGCCCTGGTGTGTGGTTAATGCCGATGGGTCGTTTTTTAATCTTCGCTATCCGGATACGCGCCGTTTGTATGATCTGGATGGCATTCTGGATGAAGAGCAACGGGGGCAGTTTTTTGGGCCGGCCTGGCGTTGCCTGTTGCCAAGCCGGGATGGCACGGGGTGGCAGGCACTTCATATGGCAACAGTAGCTGGCGAGTTTGCGGAAAAAGTGGTGTTAAGCACCAGCCAGACAAGCCAATTGATTCGGGCGGCAGAAACTGACGAGATTCTGTACCAGTTGCAATTCCACTCGCGAATTAATCCACATGTTCTGGCAGATTGCCACCCGATGGCAGAAGCAGCATTACGGCAGGCGGATGCACAAGGCATCATGGACAGTCATCTTCGAATGAATCAGTGCCTGGCTGCCATTCATTCCAGTAACTGAACGGGAAGCGAGAATGAGCATGGTAAATCGTATTGCTGCTTTAATAATGGGTCTGACCTTTTCGTTATGGGCTCATGCAGATAATTGGTTGGGTGAGTATATTCTTGTTCCGAATGATCGTATGCAGCAAGTCTACGACGAGCAAGGCAAGGAAATCACCATGGTAACGGTGAGTAGGTTGCAAGAGGGTATGGGTATGCAGCTTAATTTCATGCATGCAGATACTGTGCCCGTCAAAATGGAAACAGATGGTAAAACCTTGCGTGACTGGCTGGGGGGTAATTCAAACAATATCCGGTCTCAAGCATTGATTGGCGACAAGGTGGCGCTAATCCGCATTGCCAAGGGTAAGACGCTGGTACTGGAGAATGGCCGCAGTCATACGATGCGTAGTGATTATTTGCTGATACTGCCAGGCGTTGATCTTGAGCTGGAGAAAAGGCCGGGGGCGCAGTGATGCGCAATATGCTGCCGGTGTTGCTGTTTGCAGCGTTGCTCTCTGCTTGCGGCAGTCTGGGGGCGAATGCCGGAGGCAGTTTGTCGGCCCCGCTGACGGCGGTGAACTACACCGACTGGCCATTTGATTGGGTGGGTGTTGCCACGGTGGCAGAGCCGGAAAAAGCAATGGCGGCAGACCGGGCTACAGCATTTGGCGCCAGCGGGCAGATGTGCTGTGTGAGCCTGCCGGAAAAATGGCAACCAGGGATGGAGCTGGTGGTGCAGACGCAGGATGGCACGCATGCCAAGTCGGCCAAGGAGTGGGGACAGGAGCATATCCCGATCATCAACCACCGCGTCGTGGTACCGCGTTACGACAGCAGCGATGTCGGAACGGTATGGGTGCAGTTACTGCCGGGTGGCAACGTGGAGCTGGTGGTCAGTCGTTTCGACCCGACGCATGCGCAGTGGCCGGGGAAGGTCAAAGGTTGGCCGGTGCCGACGGTGGAATACCGGCGGAATATTTGGGATAGGGATATGAAAGAAAAAGAATCTTCGGTACGACTATACGCAGAGCTTCTTTCTGAAATTGATACCCTTGACCTCGGGAAGATGAAAGAGAATTGGGATTCTGATCAAAAATACTCCAAGGATAATATCAAGGGTTTTAAAGGATATGATGACCCTGCTTATCGAGCCTATAAGAAAGCTTATTGCAAAGAAAACCTTGTGTTTTGGCAGCAGGAAGTAAAGCTTTATGAAAGGTTGAAGCCATGACAGCGCTATGTGGCGTCATCGGTAAATCGTCCATGAATCCTTGTGATTTTCAGGAGTTTTTTTCCAAAGGAGAACGTGGCCAAATTGATTTTTTATCTAGGAGCGAACTCCCCCCAATCACCAACCCCGCGGCCAGCTGCAATTTCAATTTATTTTTCGGTTTTTTCTTTGACGGCACGCGCAATAACTACAACCTGTGCCAGCAAAACGAAGGCGGCTCCAATGTAGCGCGGCTGTACGACTGCTACCCGGGCCAAGTGGTGACCGGGGTGATTGGGGGTGACAAGTCATGGCCGGAGTATCCGCTCTTTTACAAGGTGTATGTGCCGGGTGTGGGTCGCCGTTCGAGCAGGTAGACGACAAGAGTGACGGCCCGCAGGGGGCGGCGGCCGCCAAATACGGCCATGAACAGCAGGCCAGGGCGAGTACCTGGCCGACAAAAGGAAAGTGCGATGTGTAAATGGTCAAGTTTGCTCCGGCGAGTGGGGGCAATGGTGTGCTGTGGCGTACTGCTGGCCGGCTGCAGCAGCCTTGGCTCTGGGCAGCAACTGGGGGCCACGCTGACGGCGGTGAACTACACCGACTGGCCATTCGACTGGGTGGGGGTTGCCAGGGTTGCCGAGCCGGAAAAAGCGATGGCGGCAGACGGTGTTGAAGCTTTTGGTGCCAGTGGGCAGATGTGCTGCGTGAGCCTGCTGGCGAAATGGCAGCCAGGAATGGAATTGGTGGTGCAGACGCAAGATGGCACTCGTGCCAAATCGGCCAAGGAGTGGGGGCAGGAGCATATCCCGATCATCAACCACCGCGTGGTGGTACCGCGTTACGACAGCAGCGATGTCGGAACGGTATGGGTGCAGTTACTACCGGGTGGCAAGGTGGAACTGGTGGTCAGCCGTTTCGACCCGACGCATGCGCAGTGGCCGGGCAAGGTGAAGGGGTGGCCGGTGCCGACGGTGGAGTATCGGCGGAAGATTTGGGATAGGGATATGAAGCTACTGACTGATGATCTGAGTGATTTTGAAAAAGCCATACAGCGTGGCAACGTGGATGTAGAAAAGTTTAAGAAAGCCATCGAGATAGTCAAGATGCGGATGGCTCGTATGGGGGAAAGGCCATGACTCGTTTTTGTCCGGACATCTCCAACGGGGCGATTAATCCTTGTGATTTCCGGTCATTTTTTTCCGATGATGAGCGCGTGGATTTGCAGAAATACGAAGCGCGTGAACTTCCACCTGTTGCCAACCCCGCTGCCAGCTGCACTTTCAACCTGTTTTTCGGTTTTTTCTTTGACGGCACGCGCAATAACTACAACCTGTGCAAGCAGAACGAAGGCTACTCCAATGTCGCACGCTTGTACGACTGCTACCCGGGGCAGGTGGTGCAGGGGGTGATTGGGGGCGATGAATCGTGGTCAGAGTATCCGCACTTTTACAAGGTGTATGTGCCGGGCGTGGGGTCGCCGTTCGAGCAGGTAAACGACAAGAACGACAGCTCGCTGGGCGCGGCGGCCGCCAAATACGGCCATGAGCGCATTGTCTGGGGGCTGATGCAGGCTCTCAACAATGTCCACCGCTATTTTCTGGGCGCAGAGTTGTTCCCAAAAGAGAAGATTCTGGCGATGAGCCGCAAGCTGGTGCTGACCGGCTGGCACTTGAAAAAGGAGCGCTGGCTTACCCGGCGAGAGATCGAGCAGGGGCAGCAGAGTAGCTACGAGGTGCTGCGCGAGGCGCTGGGTGAGCTGCACAAGGTCTTGCAGCCCTTTATGTGTCCACAGGGCGACGAACCCGCCAACTGGGGCAAGGGCAAGGTTGGCCGCATCCATGTGTCGGTATTCGGCTTTTCGCGTGGCGCCACCAAGGCGCGCAGTTTTCTGAACTGGCTGCGCAAGCTGTGCCAGCTGGATGCGGAAATACTGAAGTGCAGCAGCGAGTTCACGCTGGCCGGCTTCCCGGTGGACTTCGACTTTCTCGGCCTGTTCGATACGGTGGCCTCGGTGGGGCTGGCATCGTCGTCCCTGCTGTTTGATGGCCACGCGGAGTGGGCGGATGCCGAGGTGTCGCTGCGCGTGCCGTCCGGGGTGAAGTGCGTGCACCTGGTGGCCGGGCACGAGATCCGGCGCTCGTTTCCGCTGGATTCCATCCAGGTGGGAGGCAGCCTGGGAGACGGTTGCGAGGAGATCATGTTTCCCGGCGTGCATTCCGACATCGGGGGCGGCTATCTGCCAAAAGAGCAAGGGCGGGGTGTGGACCCGAAGGGGGTCGATATGTTGTCGCGCCTCCCCCTGGGGGTGATGTACCGCAAGGCACGGCTGGCCGGGGTGCCGCTCAAGGCCGAAAAATTGCGCCCAGCGGTTCAGTACCGGATGGCGGCCGACCCGCAGGTGATTAGCCGTTTTAATGCGTACCTGGAAACCCTGACGGTACGGCAAGGGGAGTACAAGGCGCTGATGCAAGCCATGTACCTGCCCTATCTGGCCTGGCGCCTGAGCTGGGCCGATCGTGATAACCGGGACCGCTTGCGAGCGCGTTTTGACAACCTAGGCGGGATCAGCACGGCGGACATGAATGACTTATTGGGTGGCAACCTCAAGTTCATCGAGCATCTGGGTTATTACCGCCGCTGGGCAAACGAAGAAATGGTGCGGGTAGGCCGGGAGCAGATGCGCCGCTACAACCCTCCCACCCTGGACGGTGACATGCTGCGGAACTGGGAGACTCTGAAAAAGGCATTGCCCTGTCTGCACGACAGCCAGAAACCCTATGTACTGCCGGAGGCCGCCAGTTGGCTGTTCCAATACCTGCTGCACGACTCTTACGCCTGGTTCCGTCTCACCGGCAAGGAAGAGCAGGAAATGCTCGTAGAGCTGGAGAGGCTGTCGCAGAAGCCTGCTGACAGGCTGAGCAAGGCTGAGCAGGAGTGGGTGGCACGCTATAAGGAAACCAAGGCTGCAGGCCGGGCTGAGGTGCCCGAAATCACGACAGATGGGCAGGAGTGGTTTTTTGTCGGAGGCGGGTATTTGCATCTGCGCCGCGTCTATGCGGGCGCAGACGATGTGCGTCTGGCCAAGAACGCGCCGCAAGGCGAAGACAGTACGGTTGCAGCCTAGATCGACAGATTGATATTCCATGCTTGAATCCCTCCTCCCCTACTACGAACGCGAGCTCGGCCATTTGCGCGAGCTCTCCGGCGAGTTCGCCCGCCGTTACCCCAAGATCGCCGGCCGGCTGCAGATGGAGGGTGACCAGTGCGAAGACCCGCATACCGAGCGGCTGATTGAGGCATTCGCCTTTCTGGCGGCGCGTGTGCACAAGAAGCTGGATGACGACTACCCGGAGGTGGCCACCAGCTTTCTGGACGTGCTGTATCCGCATTACCTGCAGCCGATGCCGGCGGCCACCGTGGTGCAGTTCGAGTGCGACGCGCAGCGCCCGGAGATCGGCAAACGCTACCGCGTCGAGCGCGGGCAGGTGGTGCAGGCGCCGTCCATTCAGGGGGTGAGCTGTAAGTTCCGCACGGTGTATCCGGTCGATCTGTACCCTTTGCAATTGCAGGAGGCGAAGCTGGAGCTGACCAGCGGCTCGCCCTATCTGCGCAGCCTCGCGCCGGATGCGGCGGCGGTGTTGACCCTGCGCCTGCAGACTCAGGGCGGGGTGGGGGTGGATGCCATCGATTTGCAGTCTCTGCGCTTTTTCCTGGATGGCGAGCCGGCGCTGATGCATTTGCTGTACGAGATGCTGCTGTCCAACGTACTGCGGGTGCAGGCCGGCGATGGCAGCGAGGACCCGGCGCGCACGCGTGTCCTGAACGCGGATTGCCTGCAGCCGGTGGGTTTTGGCCGCGACGAGGGCATGCTGGAGTACGACGAGCGCTCGTTCATGGGCTACCGGCTGTTGTCGGAGTATTTCTGCTACCCGGACAAGTTCCTGTTCGTCGATCTGTTGGGGCTGGCTCCGGTGGCAGCAAGATTGAGCGGTGATACCTTGCTGCTGCGTCTGCATCTGCGTGATTACCCGGACAGCGAGCGCCATCATCGGTTGCAAAGCCAGTTGCAGCCCGCGCACCTGAAATTGGGTTGCACGCCGCTGATCAACCTGTTCGTGCAGCCGGGCGAGCCGATTCGTGTCACGCATCAGAAGGCTAGTTACCCGGTGCTGGCGGATGCGCGCAAGCAGCAGGCTTACGAAGTGGTTCAGATTCGCCGGGTGGTACGGGTGGAAAAATCCGGTGAGGGCGACAGCAGCGAGGAGGTGCCGCCGTTCTACGCCACGCGCCACGGTAGCGGGCAGACGCCGCGTTTTTACTGGCATGCCAGCCGCGAGCCGTCGGTGCGACAGGGTGACCGTGGCACCGACATGGCGCTGCACTTGGTGGATTTGCAGTTCGATGCAGTGCGCCCGGCAGGGGAGGTGCTGAGCCTGGACTTGCTGTGCAGCAACCGCGATCTGCCGGAGCAGATTCCTTTCGGCGGCAGCCAGGCTACCCAGCGCACGGATTTCCAATTGCCGGGGCATTCTGTGGTGAAGCGGGTGCGCCTCTTGCGCAAGCCCGGCGCCAGCCAGCGCAGCCCGTTGGGACGGGCGGTGCAATGGCGGCTGATCTCACACCTGTCGCTCAACTACATGTCCATTGTCGATTCCGGGCGCGAGGCGCTGCAGGAAATGCTGACTTTGTACAACCTGGGCGATGCGGCGGCCAACGTGCGGCAGATTCAGGGCATTGTCGGTATCCGCAGCGAGCCTGCGGTGCAGCGGGTCCACGGTCGGCATTTCTCCGGCTTCGTGCGCGGCACCGAGATCACCCTGACGCTGGATGCCGATTATTACGTCGGCGGCAGCGTGTACTTGTTCGCTTCCCTGCTGGAGCGGTTCTTTGCGCTGTACTGCGCGCCCAACAGCTTTACCCGTCTGCGTGTCAGGACGGTGCAACGTGACGAGGAGGTGGCGGCATGGCCAGCCCGAGCCGGCGAAGCCCTCGTGATTTGAAGCAGGCGCTGGCCAAGGATGCCAGCCAGTTCGGCTTTTTCCAGGCAGTGCGCCTGCTGGGCTTGTGCGAGGGATCGCGCCGCCAGCGGCGCACGCTGCCGGCGCAGTTGCGCTTCCGTACCCTGGCGTCGCTGTCGTTTCCGGCCAGCGAACTGGTGCAGTACCAGCCGGCGGACGGGGAGGGAGCGGCAACCGCCCAGATGACGGTCAGCTTCATGGGGCTGACCGGGCCCAGCGGGGTGTTGCCGACGGCATATACCGAGCTCTTGCTGGAGCGGCGTCAGCAATACCGCGATACCACCCTGCATGCCTTCTTCGACCTGTTCAGCCACCGTGCTATCGCCTTGTTCTACGCGGCCTGGCGCAAGTACCGCTTCTGGCTGGCCGAGGAGGCGGGCGAGCAGGATGGCTTCAGCCGCAACCTGCTGGACCTGGCCGGGGTGGGGCTGAGCCGGCTGCGTGGGCAGGCGACCCAGGACGGCCTGCTGGATGAGCGGCTGTTCATTTATTACGCGGGCCTGTTGAGCCAGAAGCCGCTGTCGGCCCTGACGCTGCAGACGCTGGTGGAGGGGCTGTTTGGCACCCGCGCCCAGTTGCAGCAGTTCGCTGGGCAGTGGCTGGAGGTGCCGTTGGCCGAGCAAAGCCAGTTGGGTGGACAGTCCTGTGAGCTGGGGGTGTCGCTGTTTGCCGGCGAGCGGCAGTGGGATCGCCAGACCAAGCTGCAGCTGCGCCTGGGTAGTTTGCGGCGTGCGCAATTCGAGGCCTTGCTGCCGGGAGGCGACGGAGCCCGTGCCCTGCAGGCGCTGATGCAGTTTGCCGTGGGGCACCAACTGGCGGTGGACGTCTGCCTGGTGCTCGACAAGCACGATGTGCCGCCGGCACGGCTGGATGCCGACTCCCCGTTGCGGCTGGGGGCGAGCAGCTGGCTGGGGGCACAGGCGGCCGATCCGGACGACGTGCGCTATGCGCTGTTGCACTAGGAGCCGTTAACAAAAACCAGCGGAGCGGTCTTGGCTAGGCGCGCGGCCGCAGACAGTACAAGTAGTACGGCCAGGCCGCGGAACAACGCCAAGAGGGTTTTGTTAGTGGCTCTAAGCCTTGCCTGGTGGCGCCTGGCCTAACTTTATTTACTTTACCCTGATGGAAACGTTATGTCGGTATCCCTGAAATCCCTGATCGAGCGTCTGACGCCGCTGGCGCGGCAGAGTGTGGAGCAGGCCGCCAGCCGCGCCTTGTCCCGCACCCACTATGAGATCGAGATCGAGCACGTGCTGCTGACCCAGCTCGACCAGGACGTGAATGCCGCCCGTGCCGCCTTGCAGGCGGCCGGTGTCGATCTGGCCGATTTGCAGCGCGGCCTGGAGGCTGCTCTGGATGGCTTCCGCACCGGCAACACCCGTAACCCGGTGTTGTCGGGTTGGCTGCCCAAGTGGCTGGAGAAAGCCTGGCTACTGGCCAGCGCCGAGTTCGGCCAGGAGAGTGTGTCTACGCTGGATCTGCTGTTGGCGCTGTTGCGTGACGAATCGCTGCACCCGGCAGTGCAAAGCGGTTGCCCTGCCTTGTTGCGTATCGAGGCGGGCCGCCTGCAGTCGGCCTACGCCGCGTTGCGCCAGCATGGCGGGGAGGGGGGGCAGCCGGTGGCGGCCACCGAGTCCGATCAGCCGGCCGAGGTGCCGGTCGGCAAGGTACGCGGCAGCGTGGCGCTCGACAAATACACCATCGATCTGACTACCCAGGCGCGCGCCGGCAAGATCGACCCGGTGCTGGGGCGCGACGGTGAGATCCGCCAGATGATCGACATCCTGATGCGTCGCCGGCAGAACAACCCCATCCTGACCGGCGAGCCGGGCGTGGGCAAGACCGCGGTAGTGGAGGGGCTGGCGCGCAAGATCGTGCACGGCGAGGTGCCGCCGGTATTGGCCGGCGTCTGCCTGCGCACGCTGGATCTGGGCTTGTTGCAGGCCGGTGCCAGTGTGAAGGGGGAGTTTGAAAACCGTCTGCGCCAGGTGATCGACGAGGTGAAGGCCAGCCCGGTGCCCATCATCCTGTTCATCGATGAGGCGCACACGCTAATCGGCGCCGGTGGCGCAGCCGGCCAGAACGACGCGGCCAACTTGCTCAAGCCGGCGCTGGCGCGTGGCGAGCTGCGCACCATCGCGGCGACAACCTGGGCCGAGTACAAGAAGTATTTCGAGAAGGACGCCGCGCTGGCGCGCCGCTTCCAGGTGGTAAAGGTAGAAGAACCGGCGCCCGAGGTGGCGGTGCAGATGGTGCGCGGGTTGACGCACGCCATGGCCGAACACCATCAGGTGGAAATCCTCAATGAGGCGATCGCTGCCGCCGTGCATCTGTCGAGCCGCTACATCACCGGTCGCCAGTTGCCGGACAAGGCCATCAGCGTGCTGGATACCGCCTGCGCCCGTGTGGCGCTGTCGCGTGCCGGCAAGCCGGGACCGATCGAGGACGTGGCGGTGCTGATTGCCAATGCCGAGCGCGAGATCGCCGCCTTGCAGCGCGAGGAAGGCCACGCCGAGCGCATCGCCGAGCTGGAGGCTCGGCGCGGCGAGTTGCAGGCCGATCTGGAGCGTTTGCACGCCGCGTGGGAGGCGCAGCAGCAGGTGGTGGCCGAGATCGACGAGCTGAAACAGCAGCAGGGCGAGGCCAAGCCGGCTAAAGGCAAGAAGATCAGCCCCTTGCAGGCCAAGCGGCAGGCATTGCGCGAGCTGCACAAGCAGCAGCCGCTCGCGTTCGAGTGCGTCGACGAGAGCGTGATTGCCGACGTGATCGCCGGCTGGACCGGCATTCCGCTGGGGCGCATGGTCAGCAACGAGCTGGCGCAGGTACAGCAGCTGGCGCGGTTGTTGGGCGAGCGGGTGATCGGCCAGGACCACGCGCTGCAGCAGATCTCCGAGCGGGTGCAGATCGCCAAGGCCGGCCTGGAAGACCCGGGCAAGCCCAAGGGGGTGTTCCTGCTGGTGGGACCGTCTGGCGTCGGTAAGACCGAAACCGCGCTGGCGTTGGCCGAAGCGCTGTACGGCGGCGAGCGCAATCTCATCACCATCAATATGTCGGAATACCAGGAGGCGCACAGCGTGTCCGGCCTCAAGGGCTCGCCGCCGGGGTATGTCGGCTATGGTGAGGGTGGGGTACTGACCGAGGCGGTGCGCCGCAAGCCGTATTCGGTGGTGTTGCTGGACGAGGTGGAGAAGGCGCACCCGGACGTGCTGGAGCTGTTCTTCCAGGTGTTTGACAAGGGCGTGCTGGAGGACAGCGAAGGGCGCGAGGTGGATTTCAAGAACACCATCATCCTGCTGACTTCGAATGCCGGCACCGACTTGGTGATGCGCGCCTGCGAGCACGGCGTGACGGTGGAAGATGAGACGCGCGAGCCGACGCCGGATGATCTGGTGGAAATCCTGCGGCCCACCCTGCAGCAGGTGTTCAAGCCGGCCTTCCTGGGGCGCCTGGCCATCGTGCCGTATTTCCCGATCGGCGACGAGGTGCTGCATGCCATCGTACGCCTGAAGCTGGACAAGATCCGCCGGCGCATCGAGGACAACCACGGCGCCAAGGTGGAGTTTCCGGACGAGCTGGCGGGCGCTATGGCGGCACGTTGCCTGGACGTGGACAGCGGCGCGCGCAACGCCGACGCCATCCTCACCCGTACGCTGCTGGCGCAGATTTCCAGCGACCTGCTCGCCCGCATGGCCAGCGGCAAGCCGGTGAAGAAGATCGCCGTGGCGCTCAAGGGCGAGCAACTCAAGGTTCGTGTCAGCTAGGAGGGCCGGCAAGATGTTGAAACTGCTGGCCGTACTGGCCCTGAGCACCCTGCTGTGGTGGGGGGCGTTGTGGTGGCTGATCCCGGTGGATTGGCAGCAGGTCAGTCCCACCGTCATGTTGCTGACACACCTGTTGCCACCGTTGCTGCTCACCGCCTTGGGTCATGCCTGGCGGCTGCGCCAGGAAAAAAGGGAGCAGGCTGCTGCCCAGGTACAGGCCGAGTCGGAGGCCGCGGCGCAGCAGGCCCGGCGCGACGAAGCCAGGGAGCAGCATCTGGCCGCGCTGCGCGAACGGCAGCAGATGGTGAGCTGCCGCTGGTTGTTGGTGCAGGCCGTGGCACAGGGTGAGGAGCCGACCTGGCTGGACGCGTTGGCACCGGTCTGCCAGTGGACGGCGCGGACGCGCGATGAGATGGAGCCGGGCGAGGTGCTGGATGGCCTGATGCCGTGGCTGGAAGAGAGCTTGCAGGCCTTGTACGCCGAGCTGCCGGGGGCCGCCTCGCTGCCGCTGCTGTTGGAGGTGTTGCCGCGGGTATCGGGGATCGAACAGGTCGATCTTGTCAGGCAATGCCAGGAGGTGGCTTGGTTGGCTGTCCAGAGCGATATGCCCCAGCCAGCCAGCGATTGCCGTTTCCTGCCCGGCAGCGGCACCGTAGCCGACCGGGTGATGCAGTTCCTGGCGCAGGACCCGGAGCTGCCGGGGGCGGTGGTGCTGGCAGCGGACGCGCCTCTGGCTTTGCAGGATGAGGAAGAAGAGCCGGATGCGGCAGCACGGGCCCAATGGCGGCAACTGGGTCGCCCGGGTGCCGCCGTGGTGCTGTTGCTGTTCCTGCGCGACGGCCTGGCCGCTCCGGCAGACAGTGCACTGGCGACAGGCCGTGACCTTTATCAACCGTATTGGGAGCGCGAGGGTGTGTCGTCCCCCGCCGGTTGGGGGCGAGTGCCGGAACACGCCCGTGCGGCACTGGCGGCCTTGCCGCATCTGGCCAGCCTGGCCCAGTCCAGCAGCAGCGAGCTGCCGCAGCAGAGCACTCTGCAGCTGACTCGCCAGTTACAGCCTTTGCTGGACAACGCGCTGGTGAATGCCGCGCTGCTGGACTACCCGTTCAGCGCCGAGGAGGCCAACCCGCAGCGCAACCAGGCCGACAGCGTGGCCTGGCTGGTGCATAACTGTGGTGAGGTCGATGTCGGCGGCACGCGCCTGGCTGCCATCGCCAGCAATCTCACCCGCCATCAGATCGGCCTGCTTCCTGTAGACGAGGCCAGCAACCTGGCGCGCGAGTGGGGCGATGTCGGGGTCGCCGCGCCGGCCATGCTGGCCGCACTGGCGGTGACGCACAGTGCCCGGTTGCAGGCGCCGGCCGTCATCACTCAATTTCGCCACGACCACGTCGCGCTGGCGCTGGCCCGGCCTGCATTACAGGAGAACGTCACATGAAACGCGTCATTCGTCTGGGAGACCTGACCAGCCACGGCGGCACGGTGGTGAGCGCCGCCTCCAGCACGGTGTTGTTCGGTAAGCCGGTAGCCTTGCTAGGCGATCAGGTCACCTGCCCGCAACAGGGACACAGCAACTGCACCATCGTGGAGGGTGACAGTAGCTGGCTGGTCGGCGGCAAGCCGGTGGCGCTGGAAGGCCACAAGGTCAGTTGTGGTGCCTCCCTCATTTCTACGTTGGGCGAGGTGTTGCGAGCATATGAGGGTGGGGCCGCGGCTTTTGCCACAGGGCTTGCAGCGGTCACAGCCGCAACGCAAGCGCAGTCCTCCATCGGTGACTTCAACCAGCATTTCCAGCTCGTCGACCAGGATGGAACCCCTGTTTCTGCCGCATTGGTAACGCTTGAGTTGCCAGATGGGGCGATGATGAACGTGAAGACTTGCGCCAACGGGAAAACACCCATCATAGAGGGTGGTGCCGGGCAGGCAATTAGTCTGTCGTTGTCAGGGCTGGAGGGTGTATGAGCGACATTTTCATCAGTGCCCCGCTGACGCTGAAGAGCGATACCAATCCACATGCAGTCAAGCTCAAGGTGTTTTGGAAGACGAAAAAGCGCTGGACGCCTACGGATGTGGCTGCCTATCACAAAGCCGTTCCAGCCATCGCAGAAAAGCTGGCGCGGGAACGCTATTGGGATGGCGATGGTGACATTAAGAGCAGCACATTTACTTGCGAAGACTTTGCCATCCGAATTCTTTGTGAGTACGCCTCGGCCGCTGGCTTGCCAGTGCGTCTGGCAACAGGTGTAAGAGCCTACCGCAACATGGAAGTTTACAACTCTGCTGAGCATGGCGAGTACAGCTCAACCCCAATGGGTTTCGCTCATATGGCCATGCTCACTTATGGTGCACCAGACATGCAGCGAATTGGCATTAACACTGTTACTGTGTCGTCTCCGGAGTTGCTATTGCCTGGGGATGTTTTGGCTCAGACCAATGACAACGATGAGAAAAGGGCCCACCATATTCAGGTCGTGCATTCTGTAGCTGGAGGGCGGATTGGCATCTATCAGGGAAACTCCGGCGTCGGTAATGTTGCTTCGAAACTGTTTCGCTTGCTCGGCATGAATCCGGCGAATCCAATTGATAGCAGCTATACGGGGAAGACCCCGGAAGTAGGGTTTTATAAGAAGGCGGGCGCATCATCATGGAACTATGAAAACCTGACGACAGGGAAGGTGATTAGTGATTTCTTGAAGAATTTTCAACTGTTTCGCTGGAATTTTGATGGATTCAATAAATGAGATTTGAGGATTTTCCGGGTGTTATAAAATATTTGGCGCTTTACGTAGATATGCATTCAGGGCTAATCAGCATATTGGTGGCGTTGGCGCTGCTCTATTTGCTGTTTGCCGTTGCACTATTGGTTCGGCCACACAACCGCCTTTTCAGCATAGGAGCTGTCGCATTGATGCTGATACCTCCCGTTTTTCTTGTCTTTCTGCTGGTGGTGGCTGGCTTGCCCAAGGCGTAGATATACATGATAAGGCATATATGACTTTAATCACTAAGTAGTGCCGCACAACTAAGTTGGAATGATTTTTGCTTCTGTTTGCGTATCTCCCTGATGCCGGTTCGACGATGCGTAAACTCACATTGACCTTGAATGAAGCTGAAGTCTGCACTCTTGAACAATTAGCCAAAGCACACCCCAAGGAATATTTCCGCTTGCGCGGCAAGGCGTTGATTGCTGTCAACCAAGGTCAGGACATTGCCACCGTTGCCGCCGTGTTGCGAATCAGCGGCGAGAGCATCAGAACATGGATTCACAACTGGGAACGCCACGGTCTAGTCGGCATCCTGAATGCTCGTGCCGGTGGACGGCCAGCCAAACTGACCGAGGACCTGGTCGAT
>NZ_FXAG01000026.1 GCF_900177275.1 Pseudogulbenkiania subflava DSM 22618 | reverse complement strand
ATTACGTGGCCCATGAACAGACCGTGCGCAAGCAAGAGGTTGAGGTCTTTTTGCAGAGTTTGGCTGAGCGATCCAGTCGTGAGCGGCCGACCTTGCTGATCCTGGATAACGCGCGGATGCACGCCGCCATCAGAGAAGATAAACGTGATGTCTGGTTGCTGGATCATGGGTTTCATCTCTGCTTTCTGCCAGCTTATAGCCCAGAGCTGAACCTGATCGAGCAGCTCTGGAAACAAGCCAAATACCACTGGCGACGATGTAAGACATGGGGTGCCACCGAATTGAAAAGCAAGGTGACCGACTTGCTGGATAGGGTTGGCACAGAACTCAAATTTAGTTATGCGTGATTACTTATAATTAAAACGAATCTCATGATTTTGCCTTTTGAAGAATAAACCAATGGTAGGGGTGGTTCGTTTTCAAAACTTAGAACATTGGGCACATCCATGGCGTAATTCCTTCTGCCCCTGCTTCTACAAAGCATTCTTGCTGTAAATGTTGGCGTTCTTGCATTTCTTGCTGATACTTTATTTCCTCCCTTTGTTGTGCCAGTTCTTTTTCTCTACACGCCTTTGGGTTGCTTTTACACCACTGGTTGTACTCAGCGATCTTTTGCTGTCTTAGTCTTGCCCTCTCCAATTCATCTTCTTTTTGCTTGGCAAGCTGTCTTTCTGCTTCGGCCTTCCTGCGTTCTTCTTCCTTTATCCTGTTGGCTTCAGCTATTTCTTGATTTCTCTTACGCTCAGCTATCATTTTGTTTAGCGAATCAACTTGATAGGCGTAGATACTTCTCATCATCATGCCTGGTCTATCTCCGGGCACAGAGGCATTAAAACTACAGCTTGATGCGTTGCGAGCGATGCTGATGTTGTAGAAGTAGGTATTGATGCTAGGCTTTGTGTTGCGAGTGCAAAGCTCGTTGGCTTTTTTGAGATTAAGCAACTTCTCCGTTCTTGGGAAAATAAGGCTTAATCTATTGCTGTAGGAATCGTATAAATTTGCTCCGCTATACAAGGCGGCCAGCAAGTTGCTTGCATCTTGATCACCTTGGGAGGAGGCTTTTGATAGGTAGCTGACTGCATTCTTATAGTTGCCAACAGATAGCTCAATCTGCCCAGCAAACAATAGTGCTTCCTGATGATTGGCTTGAATTAGTTCATTGAGGATGGGACGTGCTCGCGTGTTGATTTTCATCAGCGATAGTGGTGTCGCTGGCGGGCAGGGCATGTATTGCTTACAGATGATGTCTTTGTATTTGTATTTAGAGAACAGCCACTTGTTTACATAAAAATAGGCCAGCTCGAACTTTTCATCGGCTGTAGCGTTGTTCTGTTCGTATTTCTTTTCAAGTTCATCTAGATTTTTTGGGGGGTCTATGAAGTCATAAACTGCAGTGGTTTCTCTAACATCCCAAAACCCTCCCTCATACATATTTTGAGGAACACTATTGTTATATGCTGTTGCTGTATTTTTTATTGATTTGAGGCTCAGTGGCGTGTTGATGATTTGATCGACCACATAGCTAGTGTTACCAGCACAGCCCTGCAGACCGAGAGCAATGAGTAGCGGCACAAAGGACAGTTTAGTCATGAGAGTTGCTATAACGTGTTGGGAATTTTCGCTGGATAGGCGGCTGACCGATGAGTCATCGGAGGGGGGTGAACTGTTGCCAATGCCTGACATAGAGGTAGCCATCCACTTGATGTCTACAGCATATATGTTGTTGACCTATTTATCCAATGGTTGCAATGTCAACGGCACGTTTGGCAGACGGCAGCAGGGGAGGGAGGAGAATGGACCTTGGAAACCTACCGTTTCCAAACCTTCCGTCAAGCCCCACCCGAACCCAAGTTGAGAAGGCCAACTTGTGCCCTCTGTGGCTTCCCAGTGAACGGCGTAGGGGGAGGTTAGAACGCAAAAAAGCAACCCGAAGGTTGCTTTTCTGGTTGCGTACTAGCAACAGGCGGTTGCCTATGGGTTGCTTAGCTTGCTGTGCTACACCAAGGGTTTACCTATAAATAGCTGCAAACCCTTGATTTTATTGGTGCCGGTGAAAGGAGTCGAACCCTCGACCTTCTGATTACAAGTCAGCTGCTCTACCAACTGAGCTACACCGGCGAGTTGTGAATTTTGATGAAAATCGTCACTTTTGGCAAGCCCACCCGAGCGTTTTATTTTCTACGTTTATGGGTAAGAGGCTTTTTCTTTACCGTTTTCAACGGCTTCTTGTGAATTGTCCGGGCTTTACTGTTTGATTTTGCCTTGCCATGTAAAGTGGCAGGAGCCTTCTTCACATGCTTCGTGCGCACAGGTTTGCGCGCAACCAGACGCGCCTTCTTGCCTTCCTTCACATGGTGCTTTCCGGCTTGGCGGTAAGTTGTCGTATGGCGCTTGAGCACGTTCGTTTTATGCCGGCCCTTGAGCGACGCTCTTGGCTTGTGCAACGGCTGACGATGGCGGGTGGCCTGCTTTTTGCTCTGAGCCTCTGCATGCCCGGCAGCCGGCGCGGCACTGCTCCGAGGTTTCTCCTGGTGTGCCGGAGGTGCAACCGGGGCCGGTGCCCTCGATTGTTTGGCCGGCTGGGCGGGTTGGAAATCCCCCGGCAACGGGGCATCCTCCAGCTCAGCCTGTGCGGGCAGGGAGGCCAGCAAAAAACTGCTTGCCAAAAACAGCAAAGCAAGATGTTTATATTTCATGCGCTCACTACTTTTATGCTGGATGCAAGTCCGCCACACGCCCACCGTGCGGATTGTGCAGTAAATAACAAATTTTTATATTACCATGCGGCTGCTTGTACAACGAGTGGCTTACTACAAAAGGGAGCTATACCAATGAAACAAACCAGAAGAACCTTGCTGGCCGGCCTGCTTTTGTCGGCTTTTGCTCTGACCGCCTGCGGCAAGAAAGCCGAAGCTCCTGCTGAGCAAGCCGCCAGCAGCGCACCGGCGCAAGCCACTGCGGCAGCAAAAGAGTACCTGGTCGGCAGCGATGCCAGCTACGCTCCGTTCGAATTCCTGAATGACAAAAAAGAAGTCCAAGGTTTCGACGTCGAGGTACTGACCGCGGCGGCAGAAAAGGGCGGTTTCAAGATCAAGTTCGTCAACACCCCGTGGGAGGGGATGTTCGCCACCCTCGATCAGGGTGATCGCGACCTGCTGGCTTCGGCCATCACCATCACCGACGAACGCAAGAAGAACATGGACTTCTCCGATCCGTACTTCGAAGCGCGTCAGTTGATTGCCATCGGCAAAAATGTCGCCGATGTCAAAACCTTCCAGGACCTGAAGAACAAGAAGGTGGCTGTACAGACTGGCACCACCGGCGACGAAGTCGTGCAAAAACTGCTGGGCAAGACCAATCCCAACATCAAGCGCTTCGAGAGCATGCCGCTGGCCCTGAAAGAGCTGGAAAATGGTGGTGTGGACGCTGCCGTGGGCGATAACGGCGTGGTCAGCAACTACGTGATCAACAACCCGCAAAACGGTCTTGCTACCGTCGAAGACACCAAGAGCTTTGCTCCGGAGTACTACGGCTTCGCCGCCAAAAAAGGTAATGCCGAGGCACTGGCCAAGGTTAACGCTGGCCTGAAAGCCATCAAGGCTGATGGCACCTACGATGCGATCTACAAAAAATATTTCGCCAAGAAATAACTAAGTTGGTGCAGCAATCCTGGCCGGCATTGCCGGCCAGGCGTTTTATAGGGGCATAAATATGAATTTCCGCTGGGAAATGATCACCGAATATCTTCCGCTGTTCATTGACGGTGCGAAGATGACCTTGCTGATCACGATCGTCGCCGTGGTTTTCGGCACGCTGATTGGCTTGTTCATGGGCGTGGCGCGCCTGGCCGAAGGTAAGCACGGCATCAGCAAGATCATCTTGCGCTACCTGGTCCGCCTGCCGGCGACGGCCTATGTGACATTCTTCCGTGGCACACCGCTGTTCGTGCAGATTCTGCTGGTGCACTTTGCCCTGATGCCGATGCTGATCCACCCGGTGGACGGCATCATCCTGAGCGGTGATGTTGCACGCGAAATCCGCCAGAACTATGGCGCCTTCATTTCCGGCCTGCTGGCCCTCACCCTGAACGCCGGCGCTTACATTACCGAAATTTTCCGCGCGGGCATCCAGTCCATCGACAAAGGACAGATGGAAGCCGCGCGTTCGCTGGGCCTCAGTTATGGGCAGGCGATGAAAGCCGTCATTGTGCCGCAGGCCTTCCGCCGCATGCTCCCCCCTCTGGGCAACGAAGCCATCATGCTGCTCAAGGATAGCTCGCTGGTTTCGGCCATCGGCCTGGCCGAACTGGCGTTTGCGGCACGCACGGTGGCAGGCGTCTACTCCCGCTACTGGGAGCCTTACCTGACCATCTCCTTCCTTTACCTTGCTCTGACCATGCTGATGGCCTGGGGTATCGGCCGACTGGAGAAACGCTTCCAGATCGCCAGCCGTTGAGGCGCGAAGCACAGACGAACAATGGCCGGAATTTCCGGCCATTTTTGCATCTGGCCACCCGCTCTTAGCGCCATGCGCCGAAGCCTCCCTCGTGGTAGAATCTAGAGCATTTGCCATCAGAAGAAGACAAGCATTTACCCATGACAGATCAGTTTTTCGCCAAGGAAACGATTCCGATCAGCCTTGAAGAGGAGATGCGCCGTTCCTATCTCGATTACGCGATGAGCGTCATCGTGGGACGAGCCCTTCCTGATGTGCGTGATGGTCTGAAGCCAGTACACCGCCGCGTGCTGTTCGCCATGCACGAGCTGTCCAACGACTGGAACCGGGCCTACAAGAAATCGGCCCGTATCGTCGGCGACGTCATCGGTAAGTATCACCCCCACGGCGACTCGGCCGTGTACGACACCATCGTTCGCATGGCGCAGGATTTCAGCCTGCGCTACCCGCTGATCGACGGCCAGGGCAACTTCGGTTCGGTGGACGGCGACAACGCCGCCGCCATGCGATACACCGAAATCCGCATGGCGCGCATCGCGCACGAACTGCTGGCCGACATCGAGAAAGAAACCGTTGATTTTGGGCCGAACTACGACGGCTCGGAGCAAGAGCCGCTGATTCTGCCGGCCAAGATCCCCAACCTGTTGATCAACGGCAGTTCGGGCATTGCCGTGGGCATGGCCACCAACATCCCGCCGCACAACCTCAACGAGGTGATCGACGGCTGCCTCGCGGTACTGGCCAGCAGCGACATCACCATTGATGAGCTGATCGACATCATTCCCGCACCGGACTTCCCGACCGCCGGCATCATCTACGGCACCGCCGGGGTAAAGGAAGGCTACCGCACCGGTCGCGGCCGCGTGATCATGCGTGCCCGTACTCACTTCGAGGATATCGGCAAAGGCGACCGCCAGGCCATCATCGTCGACGAGCTGCCGTACCAGGTAAACAAGGCGCGCCTGCTGGAACGCATCGGCGAACTGGTACGCGACAAGCAGATCGAGGGTATTTCCGACCTGCGCGACGAGTCGGACAAATCCGGCATGCGCGTGGTGATCGAGCTCAAGCGCGGCGAAATGCCGGAAGTGGTGCTCAACCACCTCTACAAGCTGACCCAGTTGCAGGACAGCTTCGGCATCAACATGGTGGCACTGGTGGATGGCCAGCCACGCCTCCTGAACCTCAAGCAGATTCTCGAGGAATTCCTGCGCCACCGCCGCGAGGTGGTGACCCGTCGCACCATCTTCGAACTGCGCAAGGCACGCGAACGCGGCCACATCCTCGAGGGTCTGGCGGTTGCGCTGTCCAATGTCGACGAGATCATCGCGCTGATCAAGGCATCGGAAACCCCGCCGGTCGCCAAGATCGCCCTGATGGAGCGTGAGTGGCGCTCGCCACTGGTCGAGGAGATGCTCGCGCGCGTCGATCAGGACAAGGCACGCCCGGATGGGCTATTGCCGGAATTCGGCCTGAAGGACCAGGGTTACAAGCTGTCGGAAGTCCAGGCCCAGGCCATTCTCGAACTGCGCCTGCAGCGCCTGACCGGACTGGAGCAGGACAAGATCGTCGGCGAGTACCGCGAGATCATGGAAGTCATCCTCGACCTGATCGACATCCTAGCTCGCCCGGAACGCATCAACCAGATCATTTCCGATGAACTGAACGCGATCAAGACCCAGTTCGGCGATGCCCGCCGCTCCGAGATCGAACCGTTCGGTGGCGACATCAACATCGAGGATCTGATCACGCCGCAGGACATGGTGGTCACTGTTTCGCACAGCGGCTACATCAAGACCCAGCCGGTTGATGACTACCGTTCGCAACGCCGTGGCGGGCGCGGCAAGCAGGCCGCCGCCACCAAGGACGACGATTTCATCGAAACGCTATTCGTCGCCAACACCCACGATTACGTGCTGTGCTTCTCGTCGTTTGGCCGTTGTTACTGGATCAAGGTCTACGATCTGCCGCAAGGCGGTCGCAACAGCCGCGGCAAGCCGATCGTCAACGTGCTGCCGCTGGCCGAAGGCGAAAAGATCAACGCCATGCTGCCGGTGAAAGAGTTCCGCGACGACCAATTCGTCTTCATGTGTACCGCCAACGGCACCGTGAAGAAGACCCCGCTGGTCGACTTCTCCCGTCCGCGTACGGCCGGCATCATCGCCGTCAACCTGGACGAGGGCGACAACCTGATCGGTGTGGCGCTGACCCACGGCGACGACCAGGTGATGCTGTTCTCGAATGCCGGCAAGGCGGTGCGCTTCAGCGAGACCGACGTGCGCGCCATGGGCCGCAACGCCACCGGCGTGCGCGGCATGATGCTGGGCGAAGGACAGCAGGTGATCTCGCTGCTGGTAACCTGCTCGGAAGACCAGATGGTGCTGACCGCCAGCGATGGCGGCTACGGCAAGCGCACTCGCGCCGGCGAGTTCCGCCATACCAGCCGAGGCACCCAGGGCGTCATCGCCATGGATCTGACCGACAAGACCGGCCTCAAGCTGGTGGCGGCGAGCCTAGTGGAAGAAACCGACGACGTGATGCTGATCACCACCGGCGGCGTCCTGATCCGCACCAAGGTGTCCGAAGTCCGCGAGACCGGCCGCTCCGCCCAGGGCGTCCGCCTGATCAACCTGGACGAAGGCGAGAAGCTGATCAGCCTGGTCAAGGTCGCCGAAGGCGAGGACGACGAGGAGGAAGAAGCCGTAGAAGAGGGCGGCGAGGCATGATAGCGACCCCGGTCAATCCCAAGGTATTCGAACCGATGGGGCAGCTGTTCGTATCGCTGCCGCATTGTGCGACTCTCGGGTTCCAATACCTGGGAGCGGACGGCCGCAAGCCGGTGCTGAAGGTCGACTGGCGCGAAGACCTGGTCGGCAACCCGGCGACCGGCGTGGTGCATGGCGGGATCATTACCTCGCTGGTGGACACCACTAGCGCGGTGGCGGTCACAGCCCATCTGGAGCGCTTCGAAACCATCGCCACGCTCGACCTGCGCATCGACTACCTGAAGGCCGCTACGCCGGGCAAGGCCATCTACTGCCGCGCTGAATGCTACCGGCTGGCCAGCCAGGTCGCCTTCACCCGGGCGGTGTGCTATCACGACAATCCGGACGATCCGATCGCCCACGGGGTTGCCACCTTCATGCGCGAATCGAGCCCTTTGCCGATGTTGCAGGAGCCCAAGGCATGAGCGACTTCATGGAGCAGTTTGCCGAACTGCGCGACCAAAAGCGTTTCCAGGACATCGTCGACGCCATTCCCTATGCCCGCCTGATGGGCGTGGAACTGGGGGAGGACGAATCAGGCGAGCTACTGTTCAGCCTGCCGTTTCATGAGCGCAACGTGGGCAACACCGTGCTGCCCGCCCTGCATGGCGGCCTGATTGGCGGCTTCCTCGAAAACGCGGCGATGATCCACCTGATCTGGAACCGCGAATCGCTGGACACGCCGAAAATCGTCGACTTTTCGCTCGACTACCTGCGAAGCGGTCGCCCCAAGACGCTGTATGCGAGCTGCGAAATCACCAAGCAGGGCAAACGCGTCGCGCATGTATTGATCGAAGCCTGGCAGGAAGACCGCAGCAAACCGGTTGCTGTCGCCCGGGCGCACTTCCTGCTGGCCACCACCAGCTGACTGAACCGATATCAAGGACAGACATGGCCAAGGTATACAACTTTTCCGCCGGACCCGCCGTTTTGCCTCACGCCGTATTGGCCGAAGCCCAGAGCGAGATGCTCGACTGGCACGGCTCCGGCATGTGCGTGATGGAAATGAGCCATCGTGGCAAGGAGTTCATGGAAATCATCCATGACGCCGAGCACGACCTGCGCGAGCTAATGCAGATCCCGAAGAACTACAAGGTATTGTTCCTGCAGGGGGGGGCATCGCTGCAGTTCGCCATGCTGCCGCTCAACCTTCTGGGCGACAAGAAGTCGATCGACGTGGTCAACACCGGCCACTGGTCGAAGCTGGCCATCAAGGAAGCGAAGCGTTACGCCAACGTCAACGTCGTCGCCTCCAGCGAAGACCGCAACTTCACCTACGTGCCGGCGGAAGAGACCTGGCAACGCGACCCGGATGCGGCGTACCTGCATTACACCTCGAACGAGACCATCGGCGGCTTGCAGTTCCCCTTCATCCCGTCTTCGGCCAACGGTGTGCCGCTGGTTTGCGACATGTCGTCCGACTTCCTCTCGCGCGAGGTGGACGTCAGCCAGTTCGGCCTGATCTACGCCGGCGCCCAGAAGAACATCGGCCCGTCCGGACTGACCGTGGTCATCGTGCGCGAAGACCTGCTGGGCAAAGCCCTGCCCAGCACGCCGACGATGCTGAACTACCAGGTTCATGCCGATGCCGACTCGATGTACAACACCCCGGCCACCTATCCGATCTACATCGCCGGCCTGGTATTCAAGTGGCTGAAGGAGCTGGGCGGCATCAAGGGCATGGCCGCACGCAACGACGAGAAGGCCGGCCTGCTGTACCACGCCATCGAATCCAGCAACGGCTTCTACTACAGCACGGTGGACGCGCCGTTCCGCTCGAAGATGAACGTGGTGTTCCGCCTCAAGGACGAGTCGCTGGAAGACACCTTCCTCAGCGAAGCCAAGAAGAACGGCTTGGTGCAGCTCAAGGGCCACCGCGCGGTTGGCGGCATGCGTGCGTCGATCTACAACGCCATGCCGATCGAAGGCGTCAAGGCGCTGGTCAGCTTCATGATGGATTTCGCCCGTCAGCACAGCAGCTGATTGTTCTCCATTTCGTAACGATGAGTTCTGGACCCGCGCCACTGGCGCGGGTTTTTTGTTGCCGGCCGGCGCTATATGATGGCAGGCCATACACCTTGTACTGTGACCTGTCATGAACCCAGCCATTCGCCGACTCCTGATCGCAGGGGGCGTCATTGTTTCCCTCAGCATGGGCATACGCCACGGTTTCGGCTTCTTTATGCCGCCATTGACCGCTGCCTTTGGCTGGACCCGCGAGGCCTTTGCCCTGGCGCTTGGCCTGCAGAACCTGGTCTGGGGGGCATCCCAGCCCTTTGCCGGCGCCCTGGCCGATCGTTACGGCCCTGGCCGGGTGCTATTGGGCGGAACCTTGCTCTATGTAGCCGGACTGCTGATGATGACCGTCTCCGCCTCGCCCGGCCTGTTCTCATTATCCGCCGGGGTTCTCATCGGGTTGGCCCTGTCCGGCACCACCTATAGCGTGATCTTCGGTGTACTGGGACGCTGTGTGCCGGCCCACCTGCGCTCGCGGGCCATGGCGATTGCCGCTGCCGCAGGATCGTTCGGCCAGTTCGCCATGGTGCCGATCGAGCGGGGTCTGATCGATGGTCTAGGGTGGATTCCGGCCCTGCTGATCCTGTCCGTCGCGGCCTTGCTGATGCTGCCGGCCTCGCGCTTGCTGGTGCAGCACGATCAGCATGCCTCCGGCGCCGATCGTCATGGCCTGCTGCTCAATATGTGGCGGACCTTCCGCGGTGCCTGGCAGGAGAAGGGGTTCCGGTTGCTCATGGCGGGGTATTTCGTATGCGGCTTCCAGGTCGTGTTCATTGGCGTGCACCTACCGGCCTACCTGCGTGACCATGGACTCGGAGGCGGAGTCGCCAGCATGGCGTTGGCACTGATCGGCCTGTTCAACATCTTCGGCACCATGCTGTTCGGAGAGCTGGGCTCCCGTTGGTCCAAACCGTACTTGCTGGCCGGCATCTACCTGTCACGCAGCGTGATCATCGCCTTGTTCCTGTGGGCGCCGCTCAGCCCCGTGTCGGTCGGTGTGTTCGCCGCCGCTATTGGCTTCCTGTGGCTGTCGACGGTCCCCCTGACCAACGGCATCATCGCCAGCCAGTTCGGTGTGGCGCATCTGGGCATGCTGTCGGGCGCCGTATTCTTCTCGCATCAGGTGGGCAGCTTTGCCGGGGTGTGGCTGGGCGGAGCCATCTACGACGCCACCGGCAATTACAACTTGGTGTGGGCGCTCGCCATCACCCTCGGCATTGCAGCCACGCTGGTCAACCTGCCGATCCGCGAGACGGCCTCCAAGGCGCTGGCACTGCAGGGGTCCTGACCATGTGGACCTGGCTGTCCGGCATCGCGCTTGGCATCGCCTTGCTGCTGACCACGCTGGCTTACCTCGAGCCGGGCTTCATGCTAAGTTTATCCAACTTGATTGTCATATGTTTTTAAGGAGGCAACATGTTGGAGGCAGAAGCCCTGGGCAAGCTCCAGGCACTGTGGGAAGAGGGCGAGCGGCACGACGCGCACTGCACCGAGCGCCGCGAAAAATGCCTGAACATCACCATGGATACCGGCCGCTTCCTGTACCAGCTGGTCCGCTTTTCCGGCAGCCGCCACATTCTGGAGATCGGCACCTCTAACGGTTTCTCGACGATCTGGCTGGCGCTGGCAACCAGGGCCAGCGGAGGGCGGGTAATCAGCCTCGACGTACTGGCCGCCAAGCAGCAGCGGGCACGTGAGAATCTCGCTTCCTTCGGCGTGGAATCCCGGGTGGAACTGGTGCTGGCCGACGCCACAGACTGGCTGGCCGGGGCACCGCCAGCCAGCATCGACCTGCTGTTTCTCGACGCCGAACGCCGCCATTACCCCAGCTACTGGCCGGATATCCAGCGCGTGCTGCGGCCCGGCGGCTTGGTGGTAATGGACAATGCACAGTCCCATCAGGACGAATGCCGCGATTTTGTCGGGCAAGTGCTTGCGACGGACGGCTATCTCGCGGAAACTTACACGATTGGAAAAGGCCAGTTTGTCATACTGAAAGACGGATAATCGTGTCTGAAGAACTTCTCAAGCAACATCGCGACGCCATCGACGCCATCGACGAAACCATTCTCAAACTGATCAACGAGCGCGCCAGCCATGCCCGCGAGATCGGAGAAATCAAAGGCGGGGGCGTGATCTACCGCCCCGAGCGCGAAGCGCAGGTGCTGCGCCGCGTCAAAGACCACAACCCGGGCCCGCTGCCTGGGGAGTCGGTCGCCCGTCTGTTCCGCGAAATCATGTCGGAATGCCTGGCGCTGGAAAAACCGTTGTCCGTCGCCTACCTCGGCCCGGAGGGCACCTTTACCCAGCTCGCGGCCATCAAGCACTTCGGCCATGCCGCCCATACCGTTGCCTGCAGCTCCATCGACGAGGCCTTCCGCCTAGTCGAATCCCGCGCCCTCGATTACGTTGTGGCACCGGTGGAAAACTCCACCGAAGGGGCCATCGGACGCACCCTCGACCTGATGATTTCTTCTCCTCTGAAGATTTGCGGCGAAGTGGTCCTGCGTATCCATCACCACCTGCTGCGCGGCGCGGAAGGAACCAACGGCATCCGCCGCGTCTACGCCCACGCCCAGGCGCTGGCACAATGCCACGAATGGCTCAACAAGAACCTGCCGGCCGACGTCGAGCGCGTATCCGTGGCCAGTAACGCCGAAGCGGCACGACTGGCAAGCGAGGACACCAGTGCGGCCGCCATCGCCGGGCAGGCCGCTGCCGAGCGCTACAACCTGAACAAAATCGCCGAGAACATCGAGGACGAACCCAACAACACCACGCGCTTCCTGGTGCTGGGACATCAAGACGTGACGCCGTCAGGCAAGGACAAGACCTCGATCATCGTCGCGGCACCCAACCGTCCAGGTGCCGTGCATTCGCTCCTGGCGCCGGTCGCCGACAATGGCGTGTCGATGACCAAGTTCGAGTCCCGCCCGTCGCGCGCAGGTCTGTGGGACTACGTGTTCTTCATCGACATGGAAGGACACCGTAGCGAGGAACACGTCGCCAAAGCTCTCGAAGGGTTGGCCGAACGCACCTCCTTCGTCAAGGTACTCGGCTCCTACCCGGTTGCCGTCATCTGAACACGTTGGCCGAAGCGTCGGCCAACCTCCTGGCTATCCTGTAATGAAACTGGAATCACTTTGTCTGTTTTGCGGCTCGAACCGCGGTGGCCGGCCTGAGTACGCCGATGCCGCGCGCCAGCTGGGCACCACCTTGGCCGAGCAGGGCCTGACCCTGGTCTACGGCGCTGGCAGGATCGGCCTGATGGGCGTCGCTGCGGATGCGGCCCTGGCCGCTGGCGGCCGCGTCGTCGGCTTCATCCCTGAATTCCTCCAGGCCAAGGAAGTGGCCCATCTGGGGCTCGACGAGATCCACATTACAGAAACCATGCACCAGCGCAAGGCGCTGATGGCGGAACGTGCCGATGGCTTCATCGCGTTGCCAGGTGGGCTCGGTACCTTCGACGAACTGTTCGAGATTCTGACCTGGGGCCAGTTGTCGGTACACAGCAAGCCGGTGGGGCTGCTGAACGTCGCAGGCTTTTTCGATCCGCTGCTGGCCATGGTGCGCCACGCGGCACAGGAAGGCTTCATGCGCGAGGAAAACCTGTCGTTGTTCGTCGTGGCCGACAACATCGACGACCTGCTGGCCGGCATGCGCGCCTATCAGCCGCGCGAAGCGGACAAATGGCTGGAACTGTCCCGCACCTGAGCACTCCGCTTGACCACCCCTGATCCGAGGGGATGACGAAGAGTATATTGGGCCGGACCTGTTCCGGCCCCGACCGAGGGAAATGCCATGAATCAGACTGTTGCTATCGTCTTGTCCGGCTGCGGCGTCTACGACGGAAGCGAAATCACCGAAGCCGTCGGCGTCATCATCGCCCTGTCCCAAGCCGGCTTGCCTTACACCTTCTACGCCCCCGACCGCGCCCAGATGCACGTCATCGATCACGCCCGCGGGCAGGAGAGCAGCGAAACCCGCAGCATTCTCAGCGAGGCGGCGCGCATCGCGCGCGGCAATATCCGTCCGCTGACGGAACTGGACGCAGCCCAACATAGCGCCATCGTCTTCCCCGGCGGTTTCGGTGCTGCCAAGAATCTGACGACCTTCATCAAGGACGGCAAGGATGCCGTGCTCTACGATGATGTCGCTGCAGCGGTGAGACCTTTCGTCCAGCAACACAAGCCGGTTGTCGCGCTGTGCGCTGCTCCGCTGGTACAGGGACTGATCGCCCGTGAAGAAGGACTGGCCGGGGTTAAAATCACCTTTGGCAGCTACGCGGAAGGCCACGCCATGGCCGACGCCTTGACAAGCTGGAGCCAGACCCACGTCGAGACACCGGTCGACCAGGCCTGCGTCGACCTCGCGCACCGTTTCGTTTCCGCCCCGGCCTACATGTACGGTGAGGCGACTCCCGCCGAGGTGTTCGCTTCATGCCAGGCGGCGGTCACCGCACTCAAATCGCTGCTGAGCTGATCATCGGCCGGCCATTTTCTAGATAAGCAGGAAGTTTCATGATCATCGTCATGGCCAGCAAGGCCTCGCCAGAGCAGGTCGCCGCCGTCACCGCCAAGATTCGCGCCGCAGGGTTGGCCGAACACGTTTCCTGCGGCACAGAACGAACCATCATCGGCGCCATCGGCGACGAGAGAGCACTGACACCCGACATGTTCGAGCTGATGCCCGGGGTGGAACGGGCGATGCGAGTCATGAAGGAATACCGTATTGTCTCGCGCGAGGCTCAGCCGACCGATACCGTCGTCAGAGTGCGCGGAGTGCCGATCGGCGGCGAGACCGTGCAGATCATCGCCGGGCCTTGCTCGGTGGAAACACCGGAACAAATGGCGCTGTCGGCGGCGGCCGTGGCCGATGCCGGCTGCAGGCTGATGCGAGGAGGCGCCTTCAAGCCGCGCAGCAGCCCCTACAGCTTCCAGGGGCTCGGCGTGGAAGGGCTGGATTATCTGCAGCAGGCGGCACACCAATACGGCCTCCCGGTGGTCACCGAGCTGATGGACGTGCGCATGCTCGACACCTTTCTGGAACATGACGTCGACGTCATCCAGATTGGGGCGCGCAATATGCAGAATTTCGACCTCCTCAAGGAAGTCGGCCGCATCAACAAGCCGGTCATCCTCAAGCGCGGGCTGGCCGCCACGATCAGTGAATGGCTGATGGCCGCCGAGTACATCGCTGCTGGCGGCAATCACAACATCATTTTCTGCGAGCGCGGCGTACGCAGCTTCGAAACCGCCTACCGCAACATGCTCGACGTGACGGCGATTCCGGTTTTGAAAAAGGAAAGCCACCTGCCGGTCATCGTCGACCCCAGCCATGCCGGCGGCAAGGCCTGGCTGGTTCCCGCTCTCGCCAAGGCCGCCCTGGCGGCGGGTGCCGACGGCCTGATGGTAGAAATGCACCCCAACCCCTGCGAAGCCTGGTGCGACGCCGACCAGGCGCTGACCCCGGCAGAACTGAAGGCGTTGATCGGCGAACTGCGTCCCCTGGCGCAGGCCTTGGGACGAAATTTGTAACGCACTGAAAACGAGGTTCAGTATGAGCGGCGACGTCATTTCGATCAGCCTGGTACAGCAACAAGACTTCCAGTTCCGTAACGATTTCGGCGCCTCGGTGCCGCCATTGGTAACCGACGAACCGCCCCCCCTTGGCCAGGGCGAGGGGCCGGCGCCTCAGCAATTGCTGCTCGCGGCCGTGGCCAATTGCCTGAGCGCCAGCCTGCTGTTTGCCTTACGTAAGTTCAAACAGCAGGCCGAGCCGCTACAGACAGCAGCGTCCTGCCTGATCGACCGCAACGAAAACGGACGACTGCGGGTGATGTCGATCGATGTCACGTTGCGACTGGGACAACCCGCCAGCGGCATCGACCATCTCGATCGTATCCTGGGAGGATTTCAGGAGTACTGCACGGTGTCGCAGAGTGTCGGCCGCGGCATCCCCATCCGGGTGCAGGTGCAGGATGCCGATGGCTCATTTCTGATGTGATCTTGCGCGCTTCCGCCCCAAAGGGAGAAGCGCGCCACTGCCAAGGATGGTTTCAGATCAGGGTCAAGAGCCGTGGGGTCCACCGTACTGCAACCGCCAGAACAGCCAAGGGCACCAGCCAAGCCAGGATGGCGGAGCCTCGGCGCATGAAATTATCCGCCCCCAGCTGCTGGGCGTCTCGCCACAGCCGCATCCGGTACCAGAAGTAGCCGATACCAGCCAGCAACGGCGGGAAGAACAAATACAGCCACCACGACTGCCACGGCAACGCCACGGACAGCAGCGCAACAGCGAGGTTAAGCGCGAGCTGGGAGTAAAAATAGGCCGTTAGTTCGGATAGTCCTTCTGCCGACCCGACACCCGACTTCATGGTGCAGGCGAACCAGAGCAGCGCAGACACCGCCATCCACGCATAGGGATAGAGCAACGGCAGCCACAAGGCGATACCGGCCAGCGAGGGCAGGGCGGCCTTGCTCAACCATGCCGTGACCAGGTAACCGGCGACAAGCACTGCCCACGCAATAGCGCTGCCACTGCGTAACACCCGCCACATGGCATGCAGAATGTAACTGCCCAACGCAAGTAACAGGACATCCTGCAGCAAACTATCCGTCATGCCGCAGCAAGCAGGCGCTCGAGCGAGACGGTGATCAGTTCGCCGATCTGGGACAAATAGTGCGTCTGCATATCGGCAGTAAAGCGCTGAGGGTCGCTGCTGGCCAGGACGACCAGCCCGAAAGCCTCGCCAGCCGTGTTTTTCAGCGGAATCATGGCGAAGGACTCGAGAGTGGGCTCAGGCGGAAACCAGCTCAGCACTTGGTCATTGGCATACGGTCCACAGCACGGGCCGGACAGGTTCCCCGCCAACACCTTGATTGCCTGACGGCCGTTGTAGAGGTGCGGCAGCGCCACGGCAGACGGGTGCCACAGGCGCAGCGCGCAACGCTCCAGCCCGAACTCGTGCTCGAAACACTGCAGCAGGGTGCCGGCCAGGCCCTCCAGGTCGCGCGAGCGGGACAGCGTCAAGGCCAGCTGATGGGTACGATTGACGATGAGATCATTGCTTTCGGCGTTCCGCACCAGCTGGCTCAGACGGCTTTCCATCTGGCGATTGCGCTCGCGCAACTCGAGCACCTGACGTTCGGCGAACGGCACTATGGTAGTCGCCTGAATGGGTTGCAGGCCGAAACGGCTGGCGTGTTGCAACAGGAAATCCGGGTTGTCATCGAGAAAGCTCAGCACCTGGTCCGTCAGCATCGGTACATCCTTAACTAGGCAGGGGACGGGACTTAAAGAGAAATCTCACCGGTAAATACGGTGACGGCAGGGCCGGTCATCAGTACCGGTTGACCCACCCCATCCCAGTGGATACTCAAATCACCACCCCGGGTATGCACCTTGACGGTATGGTCGAGCAGACCACGTCGTATGCCGGCCACCACGGCAGCGCACGCTCCGGTGCCGCAGGCGAGGGTTTCCCCGGCACCACGCTCATACACCCGTAGACGGATTTCCTCGCGTGACACGATCTGCATGAAGCCCGCGTTGACCCGCTCTGGGAAGCGTGAGTGCAATTCGATCACCGGCCCGAGTTCCGCCACCGGGAAGCTGTCGACATCGTCGACGACCTGGACGGCATGCGGGTTGCCCATCGAGACCACGGAAATATCGCATTGCCGGCCCGCCGCATCCAGCAGGTAGGTCAGCGCCTCCTCTTCGGCGGCAAACGGTATCTCCGCCGGCTTGAAGCGGGGCACTCCCATGTCGACCGTTACCGTCCCGTCGGCCAGCAACTGGGGGACAATCACCCCCTTGGCTGTCTCGACACGAATGGCTTCTTTGGAGCTCAACCCTTGCTCGGCGACGAAGCGGGCGAAACAGCGTGCCCCGTTACCGCATTGCTCCACTTCGCTGCCATCGCTATTGAAAATGCGGTAGCGGAAATCATTTTCGCCGGAGCCCGACGGCTCGACCAGCAACAGTTGGTCAAAACCGATGCCGAACTGGCGATGACCCAGTTCCTTGATCTTCTGCGGGGTCAGGTCGACATGCTGCCGTACCCCATCGATCACCATGAAGTCATTGCCCAAGCCATGCATCTTGCTGAATTTCAGTTTCATCATTCCTGATCCGGTGAACCGGGGTTTGCACCAAATAAAAAGCATCATACCGTATCCCCGAGCATGTCGGCATGTTGCATTGACACCTTACTAACCAGTAAGTAGAGTGATTTCATGAAACCTGTATCCAATGCATCAAAAGACACCCAGAAACGCATTCTGGACATCGCCGAGCAGCTACTGCTGACGCGCGGATTCAACGCATTCAGCTACCAGCACATCAGTAGCGCCCTAGGGGTGCGTAACGCCGCCGTCCACTACCACTTTCCACGCAAGACCGACCTCGGTGTCGCGCTGGTCCAACGCTATCGGCGCCGCTTTGCCCGTTTCATGGAGGCCCACGCCAGCCTCGACCCGCTACAACAGCTGGAAGGCTATTTCGAGCTCACCGACGCCTACTTCCAGCAGGACGAACAAATCTGCCCGAGCGGCATCCTCACCACCGAATATCACACCCTGCCGGAAGAGATCCAGCTTGAAGCCAACGCCTTCATCACCGAGATGCGTGACTGGGCGAAAACCATCGCCCGGCGCGGCCGGGACGAGAGGGTCATGACCTACCCAGGCACCCCGGAGGCCATGGGCGAGGTGATGTTTGCCGCTCTGCAGGGCGGGCTGCAACTGGCGCGGATCGATGCAGGCATCCTCGACACGATCAAACAACAAATTCGCGACCTGCTGAAGGTCGAGAAATCATAAAGGCAGATCACTGCCGTCAACACGAGGAAGACGATGGAGTACAAGAAAAACAGCATGAGCCGGATCGCCGACAAGGCATCCCGGCTACCCGAGGGGCTACGCAGCTTCGTTTTGACCCGCCTGTTTGGCCGGCTGGTTCCGTTTCTGGGAACCGCCGGCCTGTGTTTCGTGGAGGTCGGGCACGAGCGGCTGACCGTCTCGCTGCAAAACCGGCGCAAGGTGCAGAACCACATCAAGGGCGTACATGCTGCAGCCATGGCTCTGTTGGCCGAAACCGCCAGCGGCTTCGTAGTCGGCATGAACGTTCCGGACAGCAAACTGATGCTACTCAAATCCATGCACGTGGATTATCTCAAGCGTTCGCAGGGCAGCATGAAAGCGACGGCGATACTCACGCCCGACCAGATTCGCCGCATGCACGAGGAGGAGAAGGGGGATGCTGCGATTGAAGTCGTGGTAACCGACGAATCCGGCGAGTCGCCGATCCGCTGTGAAATGATCTGGGCCTGGGTGCCCAAGAAACGGGCGTGAGGAGCAAGAACATGGATTTTGACACCCTGACCCTGAGCGTCGACGATCACGTCGCGCAGGTCAGCTTCAATCGCCCCAACAAAGCCAACGCACTGAACGAAACCATGTGGCAGGAGCTCGGTACCGCCATGGAGTGGTGCGATACTGAGCCGGACGTCCGGGCCATCGTTCTTGCCGGCGAAGGGGCGCACTTCTGTTCGGGAATCGATCTGTCCATGTTGCTTGGCGTGCAGCAGACGATACAGGACCCTTGCGAAGGAAGAAAACGAGAGAAACTCCGCACCCTCATCCTGCGCCTGCAAGACGCGGTAACGAGCTTGGAGCGCTGCCGCAAACCGGTCATCGCCGCGATTCACGGTGCATGCCTCGGCGGCGGCCTGGACATCGCACTGGCTGCCGATATCCGCCTGGCGGCCGCTGACGCCGTGTTTGGCGTCAGGGAAATCGATATCGGCATGGTGGCTGACGTCGGCACCTTGCAACGGCTGCCCACCATCGTCGGTGAAGGTGTGGCCCGGGAAATGGCTCTCACCGGTCGCGAGGTGAGGGCCGAGGAAGCCCAAGCCATTCGCCTGGTCAACCGGGTGCTGCCTGATCGGGCCAGCCTGCAAGCCGAGGCACTCTCGATGGCACGGCTGATTGCAGAGAAGTCGCCGCTCAGCGTTCGCGGCAGCAAGGAAGTGATGAACTACAGCCGCGACCATTCGGTAGCCGATGGCCTGAACTATGTCGCCACCTGGAATGCAGCCATGCTGCTGTCCGACGACATTCAACGCGCGGCCATCGCTGCCATGCAAGGCCAGCCAGCCGTGTTCAACAACTGAGTGCGGCTCGTCATCGGGAAGGCACAAAAAAAACGGCGCCGAAGGCGCCGTTTTAACTTGCAGGAATCGATTACTGGGCGGCGCTGGCAGCCGGAGCAGCAGCGGCGGCAACCGGTTCGCCACCCACGGTGGAGACCACTTCCCACTTGCCATTCTTGACCTGGTAAACAGTCACCGCGCCGTTCTTGATGTCGCCCTTGTCGTCGAACGAGATCTTGCCGGTTACACCGGTGTAGCTGGTCTTGCCCACTTCAGCCAGGTATTTCTTCGGATCGGTCGAGCCGGCACGCTTCATGGAGTCGACCAGAACACGAACGGCATCGTACTCGTACGGAGCGTAGATCTGCACTTCGGTGTTGAACTTGGCCTTGAACTTCTTATCGAATTCGGCAAAGCCCGGCATCTTGTCACGCGGCACGCCGCAGCTGGAAGCCAGTTGGCCTTCGGAAGCATCGCCGGCCAGCTTGATGAATTCCGGAGTCTGCCAGCCATCGCCACCCATCAGTTTGGCCTTGATACCCAAGCGCTTCATCTGCTTGGCCAACGGGCCAGCCTGGGCGTCCATGCCGCCGTAGAATACCACGTCAGGCTGGGTGGCCTTGATCGAGGTGAGGATGGCGTTGAAGTCGGTGGCGGTGTTGGTGGTGAATTCGCGCTTCACCACATTGACACCCTTGCCCTTGACGGCCTTCTCGAATTCGTCGGCCAGACCCTGACCGTACGCGGTACGGTCATCGATGATGGCGACTTTCTTGGCTTTCAGGCCATCGGCGGCAAACTGGCCAAGAGCGGTGCCTTGCTGCACATCGTTGGCGATGACGCGGAAGGTGGTCTTGAAGCCTTGCTTGGTGTAGTCGGGGTTGGTGGCAGACGGGGAAATCTGCGGGATGCCAGCATCAGAGTAGATCTTGGAGGCCGGGATGGTGGTGCCGGAGTTCAGGTGACCAACAACGCCGACCACACCGGCGTCGACCAGGCGCTGAGCAACCTGGGTGCCGATTTTCGGGTCGCCTTGGTCGTCTTCGGAAACCAGTTCGAACTTGACTTTCTTGCCGCCGACTTCGATGCCTTCGGCATTCAGGTCTTCGATAGCCAGTTGTGCGCCGAATTCGTTGTCTTTGCCCAGGTGGGAGATCGGGCCGGTCATCGGAGAAACTTGGCCGATCTTGACAACGGTTTGACCGCTGGCTTCCGCTTGCGGGGCAGAAGCGCCGCCTTCAGCGGCTTTTTGTTCTTGCTTGCCGCAAGCAACCAGCGTAACGGCAGCAGCAGCGATGAGGCTCAGACGAGCGTATTTGTTCATGTTCGATTTCCCCTGATCTTATCTATGTAGATTTAGCGATCTATATGTTTACCGGCAGGTCTATTCTTTTGGAATAGCTCCCAGCTGCAAATGATTATGCGCAGGCACTTTCACCCTGTCAACGAACTGAATGACACAAATCCGACAAAAATAAACAGGCAGGACTCGGCTACTTGGTGGCGCCAATACTCCTGGCCCGAAGCAGCCGTTGCTCGGCCGGCTCGGCAGCGAGTGACTCCCAACCGGCAAGGTTCTTCTCGACCAGGCCAGCCAATGCCGCAATCCATTGCGGGCTGTCGTTAAGACAGGGGATATAGCGGTATTCGCCGCCCCCATGGGTCAGAAAGGTTTCCTTGCCTTCCATCGCCATTTCCTCGAGGGTTTCCAGGCAATCGGAGACGAACCCGGGGCAGATGACGTCGACCCGAGCAGTATGGTTTTTTCCCAACTGGGCCAGCACTTCCGAGGTGTAGGGCTTCAGCCATTCAGCCCGGCCGAAACGGCTCTGGAAACAGACAACGTACTGATCCTTGCCCAGCCCCAGTTCCTCCGCCAGCAAACGCCCGGTCTTTTGACACTCGCAGTGATAGGGATCTCCCTTGTCCAGGGTAAAGCGCGGCACGCCATGAAAACTCATGACCAGCTTGTCAGCACGACCATGCCGCTGCCAGTGCGCCCGAACCTGCTCCGCCAGGGCGCGGATATAGCCGGGATCATCGTGAAAATGTCGCACCGTGCGCAACTCGGGCATGTTGCGCAACTTCATCAGGGTGCGGAACACGTCATCGAGCGCGGTGGCACTGGAAGAGGCGGCGTACTGAGGGTAAAGCGGCACGACCAGGAGACGCTCCACCCCTTGACTGCGCATGCCGGTGATGACCTGCTCTACGGAAGGGAAGCCATAGCGCATGGCGAAATCGACGACCAGGTTGCGGTGCCCGTTCTCGCCCAGGTAACCGCGCAACAGCTTGGTTTGGCGCTGCGTATGGGCGAGCAGGGGAGAGCCTTCCTTGCCCCAGATCGCCGCATATTTTTCTGCCGACTTGCGCGGTCGGGTGTTGAGGATGATGCCGTTGAGAATCAGCCACCACAAGGCGCGGGGGAGTTCGACCACTCGCGGATCGGACAGGAATTGCTTGAGATAGGGACGCAGGGCCTTGCCGGTGGGCGCGTCCGGCGTACCCAGGTTGAGCAGCAACACACCGGTCTTGGGAGTGTAGTCGTGCTGAAAGGCGGGTTCTTTGTTGTAGAGGGACATGGTGTGTCCTTAAGGGGTAGCAGTAGGCACAAAAGGCAGCAGACAAAAAAACGGCAGCCGGGTAAGGCGGCTGCCGTCAGGCTGGGGTGAATCAGTCGTCCCTGGCGGGAACCAGCACGGAGCGATTGCCGTTGGTTTCCATCGGCGAGACCAGGCCGGCGCTTTCCATCTGCTCGATCAGGCGGGCGGCGCGGTTATAGCCGATACGCAGGTGGCGCTGTACAGAGGAAATCGACGCCTTGCGGGTTTTCAACACGATGGCCACGGCCTCGTCATAGAGGGCATCGGCTTCGCCCCCTTCGCCGCCGCCAGACGCATCGAATCCACTGCCGTCGTCGCTTTCTGCCTGGCCGGAGAGGATGCCTTCGACGTAGTCGGGCTCGCCGGTGGTCTTGAGATACTCCACAACCTGATGCACTTCGTCATCGGCGACGAAGGCGCCGTGTACCCGTAGCGGGTAACCGGTGCCCGGCGGCAGATAGAGCATGTCCCCCTGACCCAGCAGCGCCTCGGCGCCCATCTGGTCGAGAATGGTTCGCGAGTCGATCTTGCTCGAGACCTGGAACGCGATGCGGGTCGGGATATTCGCCTTGATGAGGCCGGTAATGACGTCCACCGACGGACGCTGGGTGGCCAGGATGAGGTGAATGCCGGCGGCGCGGGCCTTTTGCGCGAGACGCGCAATCAGTTCTTCAATCTTCTTGCCGGCGACCATCATCAGGTCGGCCAGTTCGTCGATGACCACGACGATGAGCGGCAGCGTCTCCAGCGGCTCGGGCGTTTCGGGTGTCAGCGAGAACGGGTTCGGGATCTTCTGCCCGGCCTTGTCGGCGTCCTTGATCTTCTGGTTGTAGCCGGCGAGGTTGCGCACGCCGAGCTTGGACATCAGCTTGTAGCGCTTTTCCATCTCGGCCACGCACCAGTTGAGTGCGTTGGCAGCCTGCTTCATGTCGGTGACCACGGGCGCCAGCAGATGCGGAATGCCTTCGTAGATCGACAGTTCGAGCATTTTCGGATCGACCATGATCAGGCGCACTTCACGCGGCGTCGCCTTGTACAGCAGCGACAGGATCATGGCGTTGATGGCGACCGATTTACCCGACCCCGTGGTGCCCGCCACCAGCACGTGCGGCATCTTGGCCAGATCGGCCGAGATCGGCTGGCCGGCGATGTCCTTGCCCAGCGCCATGGTCAGGCGCGAGGTGAGGTTCTGGTAGGTTTCCGAGCCGATGATCTCCGACAGACGGACGATCTGACGTTTCGGGTTGGGCAACTCCAATCCCATGTAGGTCTTGCCGGGAATGGTTTCCACCACACGGATGGAGACCAGCGACAGGGCCCGCGCCAAGTCCTTCATCAGGTTGACGATCTGGGCCCCCTTGACGCCCACGGCCGGTTCAATTTCGTAGCGCGTGATCACCGGCCCCGGGTAGGCGGCGATGACCTTCACTTCGACGCCGAAGTCGGCCAGCTTGCGTTCGATCAGGCGCGAGGTGTACTCGACCGTTTCCTGCGATACCGACTCAGTCTGCTCCTTGGGCGGCTCCAGCAGTGCCAGTCCCGGCAGTTCGCCATCACCCGGCGCTGAGAACAACGATTGTTGCACCGGTTTTTGCACCTTGGGCGAGACGGGTACCTCAAGCACCGGCGGCTCGATACGCACCGGCGGTTTTTCTTCGGCTTTTTTCTTTTCGGTGGTGACCTTGTTTTCGCGCTGTTGCGCTACTTCGCGTCCGATTTCGCGGTCCTTGCGCGCCTGCCAGGCGTACCACGCTTTGAGAGCGTTCTCTTCGATGGCGGTACCGATCCGCTCCATCAGGTCGAGCCACGACAGGCCGGTAAACAGGGACAGGCCGATGGCGCCTAACACCGACAGCAGCAACGTGGCGCCGGGAAGGCCAAAGGCGCGAGAAGCGGCATTGCCGAAAAAGTGCCCCAGCATGCCGCCGGCAGCAAGCGGCAGCCGGAGTGCCTTGCCAGCCAGGAACAGGCCTTCCAGCCCGGCACTGGCCAAAAGCAGCATGAAGAAGCCGGCGATGGCGGCGACGGTCATCGGATTGAGGCGCAGCCCTAGCGTTTCGATGCGCTTGTAGCCCCAACTGATAGCCACCAGACAGAACACCACCACCCACCAGGCGGAGAGACCAAATAGATAGAGCATCAGGTCCGAGACCCAGGCACCGAAGGCGCCGCCGTAGTTGCGCACCGAAGGGTCTGGTGAACTGTGCGACCAGGATGGGTCGTGCGGCGAGTAACTGGCTAGGATAAGGACGAGGTATACCGCGGCCACCGCCATCAATAACCACCAGGCCTCGCGCAACAGGCTGACGAGACGGGGAGGGAGCGGGGTCGAATTATTCTTGACGACGGCCTTTCGCTTGAAAAGTCGCATTTTTTCTCTGGGAAGGCGATGACAGTGGGAGATTATAGCCCGAGCCGGCGCGGATTCGTATTGCGGCGTTGAGCCCGCGTCGAGCAGGCCAATGCCTCCGAGCCCAGGCAGCACGGACAGTCATGACATTTGAAACGACGCAGCGGGCGCATTGAAGCGCCATGCCGGGACCACCGCCACCCCATTGTTTGACGGAGGAGCGGCGGCGTGCCGATTGCCTATCTCATAGAAGTGACAGACAGCAGGGCCCGACACTAGCGCGGATAGATCGCACCCAGCACGCGCGGACCGCGCGCGCCCGTTACTGCGGCCAGATTGCCCGGTTCGCGATGGATCAGCTGGCGCGCCAGCCAGGCAAAGGCGGCGGCTTCGACCTGATGTACCGGCAAGCCTAGCACGGCGGTGGTGGAGAGCTGGCGTCCCGGCAAGGCTTCGGCCAACCGCGCCATCAGGCGATCGTTCATGGCGCCACCGCCGCAGACGTAGACCGAGGAGGCGGTAGGCGCCCAACGCTCGACAGCGTCGGCAATGCTGACCGCGGTCAGTTCCAGCAGGGTAGCCTGGACGTCGGCCGGAGCCAGTTCGGATCCGGCGAGGTGGGCATCCAGCCAGGTCAGATCAAACAGGTCCCGGCCGGTGCTCTTGGGCGGTTCCACAGCGAAGAACGGCTCGGCCAGCAGGCTTTCCAACAGCGTGGCATCGACCTGGCCGGACGCCGCCCAGCCGCCGCTCTGGTCGAAACGGGCACCGGTATGACGATGACACCAGGCGTCCATCAGGATATTGCCGGGACCACAGTCGAAGCCGATGACCGGCTGCACGGGATCGAGCCGGGTCAGGTTGCTGATGCCGCCGATATTGACGATGGCGTGGGCCTGTTCCGGATGCGCAAACAGCGCCTCGTGGAAGGCAGGAACCAGCGGCGCGCCGTGTCCGCCGGCGGCGATGTCGCGGCTACGGAAGTCACCGCAGACATCGATACCGGTGGCTTCGGCCAGACCGGCGAGATTGCCGATCTGCAGGGTGTAACCGGCGTGCGGGGCATGACGGATGGTCTGGCCGTGGCAACCGATGGCGGTGATATCGGCGGCACTCAGCCCCCCCGTATCCAGCACGCCTCGCACGGCTTCGGCGTACAACCCGGCCAGGGTGTTGCCCAGGCGCGCAGCCCGGTCCAGTTCGTTACCGTCGGCGGGCTGCAAGGCCAGCACGGCGTCGCGCACCAGCGCGGGGTAGGGTACGAAGAAATCGACAGTCACGTTGCAGTTGCCGTCGTCGTCGAAGGTGGCCAGCACCGCGTCGACCCCGTCGAGGCTGGTGCCCGACATCAGTCCGATATAGCGTTCAGTCATCAGTCCAGTTGGGCTACCGTTACCGGCAGCTCTCGCAGTAGCTTGAGGTTGGCAGAAAGCTTAACGCTGCTTTGGCGGAAGGCCAAGCGTTGCTGGGCGGAGAGGCCCGGTGTCGGCAGCGCCGCGGTGGACGGGTCGACCGCTTCGTTGTTGATGCGCACCTCGAAATGCAGGTGCGGGCCGGTGGAACGGCCGGTGGAGCCAACGTAACCGATCAGATCGCCCGCCTTGACGCTTTTGCCGGCATGCATGCCCGGCGCAAAGCGGCTCATGTGGCCGTATAGCGTCGACATCTTGGCGCTGTGACGGATGACGACGACGTTGCCGTAGCCGTTCTCGGTCTCGGCGGTGGCGACGATGCCGTCGGCCGGAGCGACGATCGGCGTGCCGGTGACGGCGGCGTAGTCCACCCCCTTGTGCATGCGCAGCGAGTGCAATACCGGGTGGTAGCGCATGCCGTAACCGGAACTGATGCGCGCACCGCGCACCGGCTGTTCGTTGAAGCCTTTCTTGATCGGATTGCCGTTTTCGTCGTAGTAGGCACCGGATTCGCTGTCGTGGGCGAAGTAATAGGCACGGTAACTCTGCCCGCCGTGCTCGACCTCGGCTGCCAGCAGGTTGCCGTTGGCGATCGGCGAGCCGTTGAACAGCAGGCTTTCGAATACCAGGTTGATGCGGTCACCCTGTTTCAGACTGGCGAGCTCGAAGCGGTCGGTAAAGATTTCGTTAAGCTGGGCACGAATCTCTGGCGGCACTCCGGCGCGGGACAGGACCGCGCCGACGCCATCGGACTCGATGTCGATCGAGCGCATCGACTGGATGGTCTGGGTTTCCAGCGGATCGGCACTGGCACGCCATTGGCCATTGGCCTTTTCAATGGCGACCATGACCTGTTCGCCGTTTTCATCGTCGTTCAGGAAACGCAGGCCAAACAGTTCGCCGGCGTCGTTGGTCTGCACCGAGAGGGTCTGACCGTCCTTGAGCTTGAGCAGGTTCTTCGACAGCGGGCTGGAATTGAGGAAGCGCTGGGCTTCGCCGTTGCCGACACCAAGGCGGTTGAGCAGCCGCCCGAGGGTGTCGCCGCGCTGGACCTGTTCATCACGCCAGTAGGGCGTGGTGCTGATGCTGGAGGTGTAGACGGGTAATGCCAGGCGCTGGGTGACGGTTTCCACATCGACGTGCGGCGGCTCGGGCTGATCACCGTTGCCGGCCACGGCAAACGCCGTCACCACGCCGAACAGGGGCAGGGAAGCGGCCAGGCCGAGCCAGCTCAGATGGTGATTCATCAGGCGATGCACACAACTTTGCGGTAACTTGAGCAGTTTGCGATAATCCATTGTTCTCTAGAGTCTGGGCAGGAAGCGTTTCCTGCCTTGCGTAAATTCAGTATGCCAACGCGAAGGGCCTTGTCGGCCAACCTCGCCTTGGTCCCCCGGCGAACACGATGAGTTCCGGGGCAAAGCGCGCATACTAACAGATGCCCCCTGCCGGGTGAACCCTAATCTCCAGATAAAACAGGGACATATCGCATTTTCCCAGTGGAGAAACCGGCGGAAATTACAGGTAACAAGGATCACCGAATGACCACCGTTGCACGTCCGGACATTTCCATCGACGACGCTCTCGCCGTCATCAAGCGCGGCGCCGAAGAGGTGCTGATCGAAGCGGAACTGATCGCGAAACTGAAGGAAAACCGCCCGCTGCGCGTCAAGGCCGGCTTCGACCCGACCGCTCCCGATCTGCACCTGGGCCACACTGTGGTGTTGACCAAGATGCGTCAGCTGCAGGACCTGGGCCACCGCATCATGTTCCTGATCGGCGACTTCACCGGCATGATCGGCGACCCGTCCGGCAAGAACACCACCCGTCCGCCGCTGACGCCCGAACAGATTCAGATCAACGCCAAGACCTACGCCGAACAGGTGTACAAGATCCTTGACCCGGCCAAGACCGAGATCTGCTTCAACTCCACGTGGCTGGGCGAGCTGGGCGCCGCCGGCATGCTGCGCCTTGCGGCCGGCTCGACCGTGGCCCGCATGCTGGAGCGCGACGACTTCAACAAGCGCTTCTACGGCAACCAGCCGATCGCCATCCACGAATTCATGTACCCGCTGATGCAGGGCTACGATTCGGTGGCGATGCAGGCTGACATCGAGCTGGGCGGCACCGACCAGAAGTTCAACCTGCTGATGGGCCGCACCCTGCAACAGCAGCACGGCCAGAAGCCGCAATGCGTCATCATGATGCCGCTGCTGGAGGGCCTGGACGGCGTCAACAAGATGTCCAAGTCGCTCGGCAACTACATCGGCATCGCCGAGCCGGCCAACGAGATCTTCGGCAAGGTGATGTCGATCTCCGACACGCTAATGTGGCGCTACTACGAGCTGGTCTCGTTCCGTCCGCTGGACGAGATCGCCCAGTTCAAGCAGGAAGTGGCCGAGGGCCGCAACCCGCGCGACATCAAGGTACTGCTAGCACAGGAACTGGTGGCCCGCTTCCACAGCGAGCAGGCGGCCATCGACGCGCTGACCGACTTCGAGGCGCGCTTCCAGAAGAACGCCATTCCTGACGACCTGCCGGAAGTGACCGTGACCCTCGACGGCGCGGCGATGGCGATCGGCAACGTCCTGAAAGAGGCACAGCTGGTGGCATCGACCTCGGAAGCACTGCGCATGATCCAGCAGGGCGGCGTCAAGATCGACGGCGAGAAGGTGGAAGACAAGGGCCTGCAACTGGACCGCGGCGTAACCGTGGTGCTGCAGGTGGGCAAGAGGAAGTTTGCCCGCGTGACGCTGGCCTGAGTCGCCGTTCATTAAGCGGCTACGCCTTCGCATCCTGAGCGCCGGCGGACTGCGTGCGCATCTTTAGATGCGCTCAGCCGATTGGGAATCCTCATGTACTCCGTGTACATCCCGGTTCCTGTGCTCCGGCGGCACTCAACCTGCCTTGGCTCGCTCGCTGACTGAAACCGGCTTACCCCAATGGGGTCTGGCTGAATTGTCGCCCCGACGCCGCGCCCCTGCGCGGCGTCGTCATTCCCACCTGGATTCTGCTCGATGAAACTGACCCTGATCGCCCCTGGCTTGAGCTGGCTCGACGCCCACGACGGTGCCGAGGTGCTCAAGGGGCTGGCGCTGCCGGCGCTGGCGACCTTGCTCGGCCGCGCCCGGATCGACGCCGCACCGACCTCCCTGTCGGCGCTGACCGCCCAGAGCTTCGGCCTCTCGCATCTCGCCCCTGCACGCCAAGGCGCACTCGCTGCCGGCCTGGACGCTTCCACCGGCCACTGGCTGATCGCCGATCCGGTGCACGTGCGCATCGACCGCGACCGTGCGCTGCTGGCCGACGTCGGGGTGATGAACCTGGCGCAGCACGAAGCCGACGCCTTGGTCGGGAGCCTGAACCGGCACTTTGCCGAGGACGGCATGACCTTCTACGCACCGCAACCCGGGCGCTGGTACGTTCGACTGGCTGCCGCCAGCGGCGCCAGTTTCACCCCGTTGATGGACGCGGTGGGGGAGAACATCAACGAGCACCTGCCGGGCGGCAGCAACGGGCTGATGTGGAGCCGCTGGCTCAACGAGATGCAGATGCTGCTCTACACCCACCCCACCAACGATCAGCGCGAGGCGCAGGGCGAGGTGAGCGTCAACAGCGTCTGGCTGTGGGGCGAGGCCGAAGCGGTGGCCCAGCCGACGGCGCCGGCGGCACGGCTGTTCAGCGACGACCCCACCTGGCAGGGGCTGGCGCAACAGGCCGGGCAGCACGCCGACAGCGTGCCGTTTGCCTTTGACGCCCTGGCCGAGGCACTGCGCGGGGAGGATGCCGCGCTGCTACACCTCGACCGACTGTTGGCGCCGGCGCAGTACCGCGACGCCTGGGGCTGGCGTGACGCGCTGATGCAACTGGAGGCCGACTGGTTTGCGCCGCTGTTGGCCGCCCTCAAGGCCGGCCGCATCAGCCAGCTCACCCTGACAACGCATGGCCAAGCCGGTTTTTCGGCCAACGTGGCCCGTTACGACCTGTGGAAATTCTGGCGCCGCGCGCGTCCTCTCACTTCGCTCTATCCCGCCGAATGACTCGCATCCAGACCCGCTCCGTCCCGCCAGACCACCACGCCACCCTACAGGCTCAAGGCATCAGCCCGCTGATGGCACGCCTGTTCGCCGCGCGTGGCATCACCAGCCATGCCGAACTCGACTGCAGCCTGAAGGCGCTGCTGCCGTTCCAGCAACTCAAGAACATCGACGCCATGGCACGCCGCCTGGCCGACGCCATCGTCCGGCGCGAGCGACTGCTGGTCGTGGCCGACTACGATGCAGACGGCGCCACCGCCTGCAGCGTGGCGATGAAGGGCCTGGCAGCGCACGGCGCCATCGTCGACTTCATCGTACCCAACCGCTTCGAGTACGGCTATGGATTGACGCCGGAGATCGTCGAGCTGGCCGCGCAGCACCGGCCCGACATCATCGTCACCGTCGACAACGGCATCGCCAGCGTAGCCGGTGTGGAAGCGGCCAAGGCGCGCGGCATCGAGGTATTGGTCACCGACCACCACCTGCCGGGCGACACGCTGCCGGATGCGCTGATCGTCAACCCCAACCAGCCCGGCTGCCCGTTCCCGTCCAAGAACCTGGCCGGCGTCGGCGTGATGTTCTACGTCCTGATGGCGCTGCGCGCCGAGATGCGCACGCGGGGAGCATTCGGTGACAAGCCGGAACCCAACCTCGGCGAACTGCTCGACTACGTCGCGCTCGGCACCGTGGCCGACGTGGTGCGGCTCGACCAGAACAACCGCATCCTGGTCGAGAACGGCCTGCGCCGCATGCGCGCCGGGCGTATGGTACCGGGCATTGCGGCGTTGTTCCGCGTCGCCGGGCGCATGGCCCACAAGGCCAACACCTTCGACCTCGGCTTCACGCTCGGCCCGCGCCTGAACGCCGCCGGCCGGCTCGACGACATGAGCCTCGGCATCGCCTGCCTGCTGGCGGCCACCGAAAGCCAGGCCATGAAACTGGCGCAAGAGCTGGATGCACTGAACCGCGAGCGGCGCCAGATCGAGCACGGCATGCAGGACGAGGCGCTGGCGGTGCTCGCCAGCATCGACCCGGCCGAGCGCCACACCCTGGCCCTATACCGCGATGACTGGCACCAGGGTGTGGTCGGCATCGTCGCTTCGCGCCTCAAGGAGCGCTTCCATCGCCCGTCCATCGTATTCGCCCCGGGTGACGAGGGCGAGATCAAGGGCTCGGGCCGTTCGATTCCTGGCTTCCACCTGCGCGACGCGCTCGACCTGGTGTCCAAGCGCCACCCCGGCCTGCTGCGCAAGTTTGGTGGCCATGCCATGGCGGCCGGCCTGACCATCTCCGAAGCCGACTTCCCCGCTTTCTGCCAGGCCTTCGAAACCGTGGCGCGCGAATGGATGAGCGAGCAGCAGCTGACGCGCACGCTGGAGACCGACGGCAGCCTCGGGCCGCGTGAACTACATCTCGGCTTTGCCGAGGAGTTGGCGGCACAGGTATGGGGGCAGGGCTTCCCGCCGCCGACTTTCTGCGATCGCTTCCGTGTACTGAGCCAGCGCATCGTCGGCGACAAGCACCTCAAGCTGCGGCTGTTCAAGGATGGGTTGGAATTCGACGCCATGCGTTTCAACCAGGTCGACTGGCTGCCGGACGAGATCGAGGCGGTATACCAGGTAGTGGCCAACGAATGGCAGAGCCGCAAGGAGCTGCAGATTTACCTCGATCATTGGCAGTTGGCAGCGCGCGGGCAGGGTGGCTAATAACTAGCTTGAACAGAGCGTGACAAGCCATTGCAAACAAAAGGAATGAGCATCAGAAATCAAGCAGATCAACAGTTCACGATCTTTTGCAACTGTTGTTCGTAAGCCATTATTTTTGCAAGAAAATAACCAGAATCAAATTGCTGCAGCCGGCTGAGTGTCGGCATCCTGCAATACTCTTTTACGAACCTGGTTTGAGAAACGGCAGTAAATCATTGATTAGTTGATGCTTGCCACTTGACACACGGCGGCCAAAACCTCAACCCATCTTTGAAATCATCGCGACAAGGCACTGATAAAAAATGGAAATTATCATCGGATTGCTGGTTGGCCTGATCGTCGGCGGAGCGGCGCTGTGGTCGGTGCAGAAATCGCGCGCCCAGACCGAATACCAGCGCGGCCGCGGTGAAGGGCAAGCCGACAACGCGGCGCTCGGCGCCCAGCTGAAAGCCTGCCAGATGCAGGTCGAAGAGCTGAAAATGCGAGAGCGCGATCTCGCCACGACGTTGGCCGAAGCACGCCAGCAACTGACCGACAGCCAACAGCGCATTGCCAGTTATGCCACCCGTGCCCAGCGCGTACCGGAACTGGAGCAGGTGCTGGGCGAGCGCGAACGTGCCATCGAGCAACTGACACGAGAGCTGCGCGATACCGCAAGCCAGCTGGCGGCGCGCGCCGAGCAAGGGCGTCAACTGGAAGCCTCGCAGCTGCAGGTGATCAAGGAACGCGAACTAGCCACGAGGTTGGCCGAAGACATCACCCGGCTGACCGCACGCGAACAGGAACTGGTCACCACCCTCGACAAGGAACGCCAGCAAACACGCGAGAAACTGGCACTGCTCGACGAGGCCAAGGAGGCGCTATCCAACCAGTTCAAGGCACTGGCGAGCGAAATCCTCGAGGAAAAATCGCGCCGCTTCACCGAGCAGAACAAGGAAAACCTGGGCTCACTGCTGACCCCGCTGCACGAACGCATTCAGAACTTCGGCAAGCTGGTACAAGACACCTATGACAAGGATTCGAAAGAGCGCCTGACTCTGGAACAGGAGCTGCGCCGGCTGCAGGAACTCAACACCCGCCTCAACCACGACGCCGTGGCGCTGACCAACGCGCTCACCGGCGCCAACAGCAAGGCGCAGGGCACTTGGGGCGAGATGGTGCTGGAAAAGGTGCTGGAGACCTCCGGCCTGCACAAAGACCGCGAGTACCGCGTACAGGTGTCCGACACCGTGGAAACCGAGGACGGCAGCAACCGCCGCTACCAGCCGGACGTGGTGATCGACCTGCCGGAAGGCAAGCAGTTGGTGGTCGACTCCAAGGTCTCGCTCAACGCCTACGTGCGCTACACCGCCGCCGGCGATGACACCTTGCGCGAAGCTGAACTGAAGGCGCACATCGCCGCCATCCGCGCCCACATCCGCACGCTGTCGGAGAAGCGCTACCAGGATCTGTACAAGCTCAACACGCTGGATTTCGTGTTCATGTTCGTACCGGTTGAGCCGGCTTATCTGCTGGCGGTGCAACACGACATGAGCCTGTTCAACGAAGCGTTCGAGCGGCGCATCATGATCGTCGGCCCAAGCACGCTCCTGGCGACGCTGCGCACCGTCGCCAGCATCTGGCGCTACGAGTACCAGAACCAGAACGCCCAGGAGATCGCCCGGCAGAGCGGTGCGATGTACGACAAGTTCGTCGGCTTCGTCGACAGCATGGAAAAGCTCGGCAAGCAGCTCGACACCACCCGGGATACGTTCGGCGACGCGATGAAGAAACTGCAGAGCGGACGCGGCAACCTGATCACCAGTGCCGAGAAGCTGCGCAAGCTGGGAATCAAGTCCAACAAGCAACTGGCTTCACACCTAGCGTTGGAATCCGGCGAGGACGAGGAAGAGTAACTTCGCCCAAGAAGAATACCAATCCAAACCTTGGGTTCTTGGCCGTCACCGAGGCATTTTGACGGCCCCATGAACGTCGCATAGGATCAGGCCGCCACGTTGCTCCAAGGAGGCACCCCCTGTCAGCCCAAAAAACCATCAAACGCGATCTCCTGATTCTCTGGGTATCGATTGCCGCCGTTGCGCTGATACTGACATGGCTGTTACTGCAATTGAGCCGCCAGGGAGCTGCGTCGCAGATTGCACAGGCACGAAGCCACGCCTCGATCAGCTGCGAGACGATCCGTGCCGGCGCTGTGCGTGCCCGGCTGGCAGCCGTGCACGCCAACGGTGCCGCAGCAGCGGTCACTCCGTCGGCAGCACAGGCGGTAATCGATCTTGCTCTGCGCGACGAGCCCGGTATGGAGGGCGGTTTCTGGCAGTCCGGACAGGGTGTGGTCGCCTATGCTTTCCCCACCTATGACGGCACCGGAATCAAACGCGACCCGCCCAGCGCCGAACTGGAACGGATCGCATCCACGGCACAGCGGGCGCAGGACTCCGCCAGCCTGATTTCCGATGTACGGCCTGGTTTGCGCGAGGCGGTGGTGTTTGCCGCCTGCCCCGTCGAGGGAGAATCGACGGGACTGATCGCATGGACACTCAAGCGTGTGCCCGTGATCGGCGCCGAGATATTGAACCAGTTGATCGTCGCCCTGGGTCTGTTGCTGGGTTTGGTGATCGTGTCTGGCGTGTGGCTAGGCTGGACGCTCACGCGCTGGCGACGGCAGTCGGCACAGCTGTCGGAGCAGTTGGCCCAGGCAGAACGACTGGCTACGCTCGGACGTGTATCGGCCGGCCTGGCGCATGAAATACGCAATCCGCTGGGCACCATGCGCATGAAGGCTGAAAATGCGCTCGCCGCTCCGGCGGATGTACGCGAAGCGCGTGTGGCAGGCGCGCTGGAGTCGGTTCTGTCGCAGACGGCACGCCTGGAGGCATTGGTTTCCAGCCTGTTGGCGCTGACCCAGCCGTTTCGCGTCGAGCGCAAGGCGCTTCATCTGGGTGAGTGGCTGGACGAGCGGGAGCAGGCCCATGCCGAGACCGCCGCAAGAAATGGGGTTCATATCGAGTTGAACATTGACCCCGACACGGCAGCGCGCGCTGCCGTGCTGGATCCGGTGCAGATGGCGCGGGCGCTGGACAACCTGCTGCTCAATGCGCTGGCGCATACCGGTCGGGGCGGTGTGATAGAACTCGGCGCACGGCGCCGGCAAAACGGCGCCCTGCTGCTATGGGTCGCCGATGATGGGGCAGGCATACCAGCCGAGCTGCGTGACAGTATTTTTGAACCTTTCACCACCGCGCGTCCCGGCGGTACGGGATTGGGACTCACCCTGGCGCGTGAAATCGTACAGGCGCATGGCGGTCAAATTGCATTGACGGAGAGGCCGCAAGGGGCATGTTTTGAAATGGAGTTGCCATGGCACGCATCCTGATCGTCGACGATGACGCCGCCTTTCGCGGCGGCCTGGCGGAGATGCTGCATGATCTTCGTCATATCGTACTTGAGGCCGAAACGACCGAGGCCGGCCTGCATCGCTTGCGTACCGAGGTAGTGGATGCAGCTATCGTCGATTTGCGGCTCCCCGGTCAGGATGGATTGGCTTTCCTGCGCCAGGCAAAACAGGTTTCGCAGGTGCCATGCATCATGCTGACCGCCTACGCCAGCGGCAGCAATACCATCGAGGCGATGCGCCTAGGGGCCTTCGATCATCTCACCAAGCCGGTAGCACGACAGGCATTGGTGGAGACGCTGACGCGGGCACTGCAACAAAAGCAGATTTCCGACGCTGGACACGATGCAGCCGGATCGCCATCGGGGGACAGCACATCCGCCGATCGTGATGAGCTGGTCAGCAGCAGTGAAGCCATGCGCCAGGTTTTCAAGCGCATCGGCCTTGCCGCGGGCAGCGATGCGACAGTGTTGATCCTGGGAGAGACCGGCACAGGCAAGGAGTTGGTGGCGCGGGCCCTGCATCGCAACAGTGTGCGTGCCGCCAAACCGTTCATTGCCGTCAACTGCGCGGCCATTCCGACCGACCTGATGGAGAGCGAATTATTCGGCCATGTCAAAGGGGCCTTTACCGGCGCCGTCAACGACAGGGCCGGGCGTTTTCGTGAAGCCGACGGCGGCACTTTGTTCCTCGATGAAATCGGTGACATGCCCCTGCCGACCCAGGCCAAGATTCTTCGGGCGTTGCAGGAGCGGGAAATCTCACCAATCGGTGGCAGCCAGGTGATCCCTGTCGATGTGCGTATCGTGGCGGCAACCCATCGTGATCTGCCGACGGCGGTCAAGGAAGGCCGCTTCAGGGAAGATTTGTGGTATCGGCTTCAGGTGGTGCCGGTGGTCTTGCCGCCGCTGCGTGAGCGTCTCAGCGATGTGCTGCAACTGGCCGAACATTTCCTGCGGCTGATCGGTGGCGAGACACCCAAACAGCTCACTCCCCCAGCCGCCCGGTTGCTGCTGGCTCATCACTGGCCAGGCAATGTGCGCGAATTGCGTAATGCCATGGAGCGTGCTGCAATCCTCAGCCATGGCAAGTTCATCGATGCCGAGCATATCGGCTTGCAAGCCAATGCGGGCTCTGCATCACGCCCGGATATCGATTGGAATGGCAGCATGGCCGATGCTGTTGCCTACGTCGAGCGAGAAATGATCGTACGTGCGCTGGCAGCAACGGCGGGAAACCGTGCCGATGCAGCCCGCCGCCTGGGCTTATCTCGCCAACAGCTGTATCGCAAACTCGACGAATTCGGTCTTGCCTGAGCTTTCCACCCTTGCGACGGAGGCTGTCCGCCCAGGTGACACCCCGGTGTCTCCAATACGGACAGCCTCGCCACAGAACAATATTTAACCCATTGATTTAAAACAACTCCTTTGCAGGCACGGCTTTTGCCAATGTGATGGTGCAGTCCATTACCTCAAGGAGTTGTCATGTCGACTTATACATCCTCGGCCATTGTTCTGGCCATTAGTCTGTTTGCCGCGAATGCCAATGCACTGCCACCCGGTCCGGCAGAAGCGCCGCTGCCTCCGCAGGACCATTTTGCTTCCGTCGGCATGGTGGTACCGCCGGTTGCGCAAGGCCAGGTCAAGCGCATGCTGATCAATCCCTATGGCGAAGTGGACGGGCTGCGCCTGACGGATGGTACCATCGTCAAGCTTCCTCCCCACATGAGCGATGCACTCACTCGCGCCGTCAAGCCCGGACAGATGATTCGGGTCCTCGGGCGTTTCGAAGCACGCGGCACCGTCAACGCCGACGCCATCGTCAACCTAACGACAGCGCAAACGGTATTCAACCAGCCTCCTGCTATCGGCGACAGCCAGCCGCTCCCTCCCCATTTGCGCGCCCAGCGCTTGCAGACTCAACAGGTGGAAGGGCGCATTGAGACAGTGCTGACCGGTCCACGCGGCGAAGCCAACGGCGTCATCCTGACCGATGGCAGTATCGTTCGCTTTCCTCCCGATAGTCTGCGCCTCCCGGTACAGCAAGGCGCGCCGTTTGCCGCATCCGGATTAGGGACGCGCAATGTCCACGGCACTTCGCTGGAAGCAATCAGCTTGGGCACCAGCCTGTCGGCGCTCCAGCCGATTTACGACCGCGCCCCTTGATACATTGACCATCTCGCATCGTCTCGTCCGTCCGGCCGGGCGAGACGACAATGCCTTCGTCATCGAAAAGAAACACTGCACATGTCACCCCAAATTCTCCCCATTGTTTTCCTGCTCGTATCAAACGTCTTCATGACCGTCGCTTGGTATGGCCATCTCAAGTTTGAAAACAAGCCCTTGTACGTGGTCATCCTGATCAGCTGGCTGATCGCCTTCGTCGAATATTGCTTCGCCGTGCCGGCAAACCGGATCGGGCACAGCGTCTACAACGCTGCCGAGCTGAAGACCATGCAGGAAGTCATCACCCTGGTGGTGTTTTCCATCTTTTCTGTCGTCTACCTTGGCGAACAATTCACCATCAATCATGTGGCGGGCTTCGCGTTTATTTGCCTCGGCGCATTTTTTATTTTCAAAGGCCCCATCGGATAAGAGGTCATCATGACGGCTACGCACGCGCGTTCGCATTCCATAACATGGTTGTCGAGACTCAATTTCTTTCTTGCCGATGTGCGCGACGGGCTGGGCCCTTTTCTTGGCGCATTCCTGATTGGACAAGGCTGGGGGGCGGATGATATCGGCTACATCATGACCATCGGCGGCATCGCCGGCATGCTGGCGACCACGCCGCTGGGTGCGCTGATCGATGCCTCCCGGTCCAAGCGATTGCTGCTGACTCTTGGCGTCATCCTCATCATCGTCGGCGCGCTGGCACTGTTCATCTTTCCATCGTTTGCCGTCACGGTGGGCTCCCAGATCAGCACTGCCATTGTCGGTGCACTCATCGGCCCAACCGTCATGAGCATGACCTTGGGCATCGTCGGGCACGAGCGCTTACCGCATCAACTGGGCATCAATGAAGCATGGAATCATACCGGCAACGTGGTATCGGCCACATTGGCTGGGCTGCTGGGTTATTACTGGGGCTTGCCTGCCGTATTCATCCTGATGGCTCTCATGGCCGTCGGTTCGTTGGTCTGCATCTCGAAGATCCAGCCGCAGGACATTGACCACGACGTTGCACGCGGGCTGGAAAGAGGGGTTCAAAATGACACCCCCGGAACATCGATCGGCAAGGTGCTGATAAGTTCGGTTCCTTTGCAGGTGCTGGCCATCACGATGATGCTGTTTCACCTTGGCAACGCCGCGATGCTGCCCTTGCTTACCCAATCCATCATCTCGCAAGGGCTGGCCGACCCCAGTGCCTTCACGGCATCGACCATCGTTGTGGCACAGTTGGTGATGATCCCCGTGGCCTTGCTGGCAGGGCGGTTTGCCACTCGCTATGGATACAGGACATTAGTGATGGCAGCTTTGCTGGCACTGCCAGTGCGCGGATTGATCGCCGGCTATTGGAATTCCAGCTGGGCATTGATTCCGGTACAGATACTCGACGGCATCGGCGCCGGCTTGCTTGGTGTGACGCTGCCGGGATTGGTGGCCCAGATACTCAGGCGCAGTGGACATATCAACATTGGACTCGGCGCCGTCATGGCGATTCAGGGCATCGGTGCCTCACTGAGCCCGGCACTGGGAGGCATGATTGCGCATCACTACGGTTACAGCATGGCCTTCATTATCTTGGGCACAATCGCCGCGTTTGGACTGCTCATTTGGCATTTCTCATTTATGCCAGCCGTTCTTGCATCCGCGGATGCATAACAGGCTGACCGGCCATCCGCACGGCAAATCGCCGTGCAGATGGGGTTCATGGTCTAAATTTATACTGTCGCGTGATTGATTGGACCGCCTGCGATGATGAAGCTGTGGCACATCATCATCATTACCTGGCTCGGGCTGTTACTGGGAGGGGCGACTGCTGCCACGCCGCGGCCACCGGTCATGGTCATCCCGCTCATCGGGGCCATCGGGCCGGTCGGCGCCGATCACGTCACTCGTAGCCTGGCCCGTGCCGAGAAGGAGGGCGCCCAGCTGGTGGTACTGCAAATGGACACCCCGGGCGGACTCGACACCTCGATGCGGCAAATCATCAAGGCCATCCTCGCGTCGCCGGTACCGGTGGCGAGTTTCGTCGCTCCCAGCGGGGCACGCGCCGCCAGCGCCGGCACCTACATCCTCTACGCCAGCCACATCGCCGCCATGGCCCCCGGCACCAATGTGGGCGCCGCCACGCCGATCCAGATCGGCATCACCGGCGCGCAGCCGGAACAGCCGCCCGCCAGGGGCGGCAAATCCGGCAGCAGCGAAGCGGCGCAGGAGCAGGGCGGCAGTAGCCAGGACACGTTGACCCACAAGCAGATAAACGATGCCGCCGCCTACATCCGCGGCCTGGCGCAGCTGCGTGGCCGCGATGTCGCCTGGGGCGAGCAGGCGGTGCGCGAGGCGGTCAGCCTGTCGGCCGACGAGGCGCTGGCCAGAAACGTGATCGACCTGACGGCGCGCGATGTCACGGACCTGCTGATCAAGCTGCAAGGCCGCAAGGTCCGGATCGGGCAGGACGAGCGGGTGCTGCACACCGCCGGCGCCGCCGTGATCACGCTGCAGCCCGACTGGCGCAGCCGTTTTCTCGGCGTCATCGCCGACCCCAGCGTCGCCATGATCCTAATGGTGATCGGCATCTACGGCCTGCTGTTCGAGTTCTCCAACCCCGGTTTCGTCGTGCCCGGTCTGGTCGGCGCCACCTGCCTGTTGCTGGGTCTGTACGCCCTGCAGATGCTGCCGGTGAACTACGCCGGACTGGCGCTGATGCTGCTGGGGCTGGGGTGCATGGTGGCGGAGGCCTTCCTGCCCAGCTTCGGCGCGCTGGGTATCGGCGGCATCGTCATGTTCGTCATCGGCGGGGTGATGCTGATCGACACCGACCTGCCCGGTTTCGGCGTACCGATCGGGCTGATCGTGGCGCTCGCCGCGGGCTCCGGCCTGTTCATCTTCCTCATCTCGGGCATGGCGCTGAAGGCGCGCCGGCGCCCGGTGGTGAGCGGCGAGGTGCTGCTGATCGGCAGCACCGGCGAAATCATCGACGACTTGCAGAGCGAGGGCTGGGCCACCATTCGCGGCGAGCAGTGGCGCGTCGAGAGCGCGGTGCCGCTGCGTCGCGGCCAGCAGATTCGGGTGACCGGCCGTCACGGCCTGATCATGCGCGTGGAGCCTTGCGGGGATAATGCGAGAGGGAGGTAGTCATGGCTTTCGGACTGGGTAGCGGCGGCTTCGTCCTGCTGATCGTGCTGCTGATTGCGGCGTCGTTCCGCATTCTGCGCGAGTACGAGCGCGGCGTGGTGTTCATGCTGGGACGCTTCTGGAAGGTCAAGGGCCCCGGCCTGATCCTGATCATTCCGGGCGTGCAGCAGATGGTACGGGTGGATCTGCGCACCGTGGTCATGGACGTGCCGCCGCAGGACGTCATCACCCACGATAACGTGTCGGTGAAGGTGAACGCCGTGGTGTACTTCCGCGTGGTGGACCCGGAGCGCTCGATCATCCAGGTGGCCAACTTCCTCGAAGCCACCAGCCAGCTGGCGCAGACCACGCTGCGCGCGGTACTGGGGAAGCACGAGTTGGACGAGCTGCTGGCCGAACGCGAGCGACTCAATCTAGATATCCAGAAGGTGCTCGACGCCCAGACCGACAGTTGGGGCATCAAGGTCTCCAACGTCGAGATCAAGCACGTCGACCTTAACGAATCGATGGTGCGTGCCATCGCGCGTCAGGCCGAAGCCGAACGCGAACGGCGCGCCAAGGTCATCCACGCCGAAGGCGAGCTGCAGGCCTCGGAAAAACTCCTGGAAGCGGCGCAGATGCTGGCGCGCCAACCGCAGGCGATGCAGTTGCGCTACATGCAAACGCTCACGCAGATTGCCGGCGACAAGAGCTCGACCATCGTGTTCCCGCTGCCGATCGACCTGCTGGCCAGCTTCGGCAACCCACCGCCCGGTCGGCAAGGCGACGATCGCTGAGAGGGAGTCGCCTTGCACACCAAACGGATCGACAAAGACCTCGCGGCCTTGCCGCTCCCCCCCAATATGCGTGACCGCGAAGCGGCATGGCGAGGTTTCTCCTGGGACGAGGCACGGCGCGGTCTCTCCGGGCTGCCCGGCGGGGGACTCAACATCGCCTACGAAGCGGTGGACCGCCACGCCTTGGGCGAGCGAGCCGGGCACACAGCGCTGCGCCTGCTGTCCGCCGACGGCCGCCGCCGCAACATCCATTACGACGAGCTGCGCCGCCTCAGCAACCGCTTCGCCAACGTCCTGACCAGCCTCGGCATCGGCCGCGGCGACCGGGTGTTCGTGCTGTGCGGACGGCGCCTGGAGCTATACCTCGCGGTACTCGGCAGCTTCAAGGCAGGGGCGGTGGTGTCGCCGTTGTTCTCGGCCTTCGGCCCGGAGCCGATCGCCACCCGGGTGCAGCTCGGGCAGGGGGCGCTGCTGGTGACCACCGCGTCGCTGTACCGCCGCAAGGTGGCCGCGATGCGGGCACAGATGCCGTCGCTGCGTCATGTCCTGTTGGTTGGCGATGATGATGCTTCGGCCAACCTTTCCACGCCCAACGAACCCGGTACGCTCGACCTCGGCCAGTTGATGGACAAGGCCTCCGACGACTTCGCCATCGCCCCCACCCGACCCGACGACCCGGCGCTGCTGCACTTCACCAGCGGCACCACCGGCACCCCCAAAGGCGCGCTGCACGTGCACGGTGCGGCGCTCACCCATTACGTCACCGGCCAGTACGCGCTTGACCTGCACCCGCAGGACATCTACTGGTGCACCGCCGACCCCGGCTGGGTCACCGGCACCTCCTACGGCATCATCGCGCCGCTGCTGCACGGCGTGACCAGCATCATCGACGAGGCCGAGTTCGACGCCGAACACTGGTACCGCATCCTGCAGGAGGAGCGGGTGAGCGTGTGGTACACCGCACCCACGGCGATCCGCATGCTGATGAAGGCCGGGCCGGAGCTGGCGCACCAGTTTCATTTCCCCGCGCTGCGCTTCATCGCCAGCGTCGGCGAGCCACTCAACCCGGAAGCGGTGTGGTGGGGGGCGGACGTACTCGGCCTGCCGATCCACGACAACTGGTGGCAGACCGAAACCGGCGGAATCATGATCGCCAACACCGTGGCGATGCCGATCAAGCCGGGCTCGATGGGCAAGCCGCTGCCCGGCGTCGAGGCCTGCATCGTGCGGCACCAGGCCGACCGGCCCATTGAGGTGCTGAGTGACGCGGAGGCCGTCGGCGAACTTGCGCTCAAGGCCGGCTGGCCGTCGATGTTCCGCCGCTATCTGGGGCAGGACGAGCGTTACCGCAAGTGCTTTTCCGGCGAGCTCTACCTGACCGGCGACCTGGCCCGGCGCGACGCCGACGGCTATTACTGGTTCGTCGGCCGTGCCGACGACGTGATCAAGTCGTCCGGCCACCTGATCGGCCCGTTCGAGGTGGAAAGCGCGTTGATGGAACACCCGGCGGTGGCCGAGGCCGCGGTGATCGGCAAGCCCGACGAGATGGTGGGCGAGGTGGTGAAGGCCTTCGTCTCGCTCAAACGTGGCATCGAGGCCAGCGAAGCGCTGCGCGCCGAGCTGCTCGGCCATGCCCGCAAACGACTGGGGGCGGCGGTGGCGCCGAAGGAGATCGCCTTCCTGCCGACGCTGCCGCGCACCCGTAGCGGCAAGATCATGCGCCGCCTGCTCAAGGCGCGCGAACTGGGCCTGCCAGAAGGCGATCTGTCGACGCTGGAGGAGGGCGCATGAGCCAGCCGAACCAGGCGGGCCTCGAGCTGATGCTGCCGCCGGGCCCTGTCCCCACCGCCCCCGTGCCCTTCGCGCCGGAGCTGGCACGGGGCCTGTTGCGCGACATGCTGCGCATCCGGCGGCTGGAGGAAAAGGCCGCCGAGCTGTACGGCGCCGGGCAGATCCGCGGCTTTTTGCACCTCTATATCGGCGAGGAAGCGGTGGCGGCGGGCGCGATGCTGGCATTGCAGCCCGAAGATACCGTGGTCGCCACCTACCGCGAGCATGGCCAGGCCCTGCTGCGCGGGGTATCGATGCGCGCCATCATGGCCGAGATGTTCGGCAAGCAGGAAGGCTGTTCGCGCGGACGCGGCGGCTCGATGCACCTGTTCGACGCCAAGGCGCGCTTCTTCGGGGGCAACGCCATCGTCGCCGGCGGCCTGCCGCTGGCGGTCGGGCTGGCGCTGGCCGACCGCATGCAGGGCATCCGCCGCGTCACAGCCTGCTTCTTCGGTGACGGCGCCGTCGCCGAGGGCGCCTTCCACGAATCGATGAACCTGGCCGCGCTGTGGCAGTTGCCGGTGTTGTTCTGCTGCGAGAACAACCTCTACGCCATGGGCACCTCGCTACCGCGTGCCCAGTCGCAGACCGATCTGTGCACCAAGGCGGCGGGCTACCGCATCGCCGCCCGCGCCGTCGACGGCATGGACGTGGTGGCGACGTACCAGGCGGCGCTCGAAGCCGCCGACACGGTGCGCGCCGCGCAGCAGCCGTTTTTCCTCGAGTTCCAGACCTACCGCTTCCGCGCCCATTCGATGTTCGACCCCGACCTGTATCGTGACAAGGCGGAAGTCGAGCACTGGAAGGAACACGGCCCGATCCACACCTACACCGCACGGCTGAAAACCCAGGGCAGGTTGGCCGAAGAGCAGTTCCTGGCGCTCGACGCCGAAGTCGGGCGCGAAGTGGACGACGCCGTGGCGTTTGCCGACGCCGGCCATTGGGAAGCGGTCTCCGACCTGCTGCGCGACGTCCACACCCCGGCCGATGGGGGTGCATCATGAGCCACACCAGCTACCGCGAGGCCTTGCGCGAAGCCATGCGGGACGCGCTGCGGCGCGATCCGCGCGTGTTCCTGATGGGCGAAGACGTCGGCCGCTACGGCGGCAGCTACGCCGTATCCAAGGGATTGCAGGCGGAATTCGGCCCCGAGCGCATCCGCGACACGCCGCTCTCCGAACTCGCCTTCGTCGGCGCCGGCATCGGCGCGGCACTGGGCGGACTGCGGCCGATCGTCGAGGTGATGACGGTCAACTTCAGCCTGCTGGCGCTGGACCAGATCGTGAACACCGCCGCCACCTGGCGCCACATGTCGGGCGGGCAATGCTCGGTGCCGCTGGTGATCCGCATGACCACCGGCGCCGGGCGTCAGCTCGCTGCGCAGCACTCGCACAGCCTGGAAGGCTGGTACGCCCACATTCCCGGCATCCGCGTGCTGGCACCCGCCACGCTGGAAGACGCGCGCGGCATGCTGTGGCCGGCGCTGCAGGACCCCGACCCGGTGATCCTGTTCGAACACGGCCAGCTCTACAACGTGGAAGGCGAGTTGGCCGAAGACGTCGCAGTCGACATCCATTCCGCCAGGGTGCGGCGCAGCGGGAACGACGTCACCCTGATCGCCTACGGCGGGCTGCTCGGCAAGGCACTGGACGCGGCGGAGCAACTGGCGAAAGAGGGCATCGACGCCGAAGTAATCGACTTGCGCGTGCTGCGTCCGCTCGACGACGCCACGCTGCTGGCCTCGCTGCAAAAGACGCACCGCGTGGTGATGGTGGACGAGGGATGGAAAAGCGGCAGCCTGGCGGCCGAAGTGGTGGCCCGCCTTACCGAGCAGGCCTTCTACGAATTCGACGCCCCACCCGTGCGGGTGTGCAGCGCCGAAGTCCCCATTCCCTACGCCCGCCACCTGGAAGAGGCCGCGCTGCCCCAGGTGGCCACCATCGCCGCGGCGGTACGCACCGTCTGCGGAACCTAACCGGAGAGACACCATGGATGATGTCGCACGCCAGCGGGTACTGGAAGTGATGAATGCCCACAACCTCTGCACCATCGCCACCGTCCGCGAGGACGGCTACCCCCAGGCGACCACCGTCGCCTACGTCAACGACGGCCTGACCATCTACCTGTGCTGTGACGTGCACGCCCAAAAACTGCGCAACATCCGGCTCAACAACAAGGTCTCGCTCGTCATCGACCACGACTACACCGACTGGCACGAAATCCGGGGACTGTCGCTGGGCGGCACCGCCGAGGAAGTGCAAGACCCGGACGAGATCGAGCAGGCCCTGGACCTGATGCAAACCAAATTCCCGCAAATCACCGACATGGGTCCGGTGGAAACCATGGCCAGCGAGCTGGCGGTGATCAAGGTCACGCCGCAGGTCATTTCGCTGCTCGATTATCGCCAGGGCTTCGGCTACACCGAGTATCTGGAAGTGTGATGCCACCCCAACCCCGCGACCCCACCCGGCGCCAACGGGAAGACCGGCCATGATCGAATTCAAACTGCCCTCGCTCGGCGCCGATATGGACGAAGGCAAGCTGCTGGAGTGGAAGATTCACCCCGGCGACACGGTCAAACGCGGCGATATCGTCGCCATCGTCGATACCGCCAAGGCCGCTGTCGACGTGGAAAGCTGGGTCGACGGCACGGTGCAGCAACTGCTGATCGATATCGGCGACAAGGTGCCCGTCGGCACCCCGATCGCGCTGCTGCGGGCTCCGGGCGAAGCGGCGGACAGCGCCGCGCCACCCGCCAAGAGCGCCGAGCGCCGCCGCATCTCGCCGGCCGCGCGCAAGCGTGCCGGCGAGCTTGGCGTCGACCTCGTCAGCCTCAGCGGCTCGGGACCGGAGGGGGCGATCACGCTGCAGGATGTCGAGGCCAAGGCGGCAGCCACCACCGCCCCGGCCGCCGATCGCGGCGCAGAGATGCGCCGTGCCATCGCGGCGGCGATGAGCCGCTCCAAGCGCGAGATTCCGCACTACTACCTGGCCGACACCATCCCGCTGCGGGCGGCGCTCGCCTGGCTGGAACGGCGCAACGCCGAACTGCCCGTCACCGAGCGCCTGCTGCCCGCCGTGCTGCTGCTCAAGGCGGTGGCCCTCGCCACACGCCGCTACCCTGAAATAAACGGTCACTGGCTCGACGGCACCTTCCGTGCCGCGCCCGCCGCCCATCTCGGCGTGGCGATCTCGCTGCGCCAGGGCGGCCTGATCGCCCCGGCACTGCACAACGTCGCCGCCAAGCCACTCGCGGTGCTGATGCGCGAACTCGCCGACCTGGTGCAGCGCGCCCGAGCCGGTTCGCTGCGCAGCTCCGAGATGGCCGACCCGACCCTGACCGTGACCAATCTGGGCGAGCAGGGCAGCGAGTCGGTGTTCGGCGTGATCTATCCGCCGCAAGTCGCCCTGGTCGGCTTCGGCAAGGTGATGGAACGGCCATGGGTGGAGCAGGGCCAATGCGTGGCCATGCCCAGCGTCACTACCAGCCTGTCCGGCGACCATCGTGCCAGCGACGGCCATCGCGGCGCCCTGTTCCTGGCCGAAATCCGCCAGCTGCTGCAACAGCCGGACGCCCTCTAACCGCCGCAGCGCCTAACCGGAGCCCGTTATGGACCGCGCCAGCCTTCGCACCCTCGTGATCGACTCGCTACGCAAGATTGCCCCGGAAGTGGAGGAGAGCGCGCTGCGCGACGACCGCCCCTTGCGCGATGAGATCGACCTCGACTCCATGGACTGGCTCAACTTCATCATCGGCCTGCACGAGCGTCTCCAAGTCGATATCCCCGAGGCCGACTACCGCCAGCTGGTCTCGCTCAATGCCGTGCTCGACTACCTCGCGGCGCGGATGCACGATGGCCCACCCTCAGCACCACCCCCTGACAGCGAACCCTGATGCCGTCCCTTCCACCACCCAGGCGCAACGCGCCGAGCGCCTGCTGCAGGCAGCGCCGGACATGATCGCTTACCCCATAACCTCATCGCACGCGGCTTGCAGGCGATCGGCCAGGTCCAACACCCGCTGCGGCACGTCGGGACGGCGATGCAGCACCAGTTCCAGTGGAGACAGGGGCGGGAAACCCTCCTGCTCGCCCAGGCAACGATGTCCGGACAACGCCAGCCGGGCGGGGAGGAGGCTGACCCCCAGCCCGCTCGCCACCGCCGAACGGATGCTGGCAAGGCTGGCGCTGCAATAGCTGATCCGCCAGCGCCGCCCGCCGCTCTCCAGGGCATGGATCATTTCGTCGCGGTACAAACCGCCCGCCGGGAACACCACCAGCGGCAGCGGATCGCGCTGCCCGGTGGGGGTATCGAGGCTGTCGAACCAGGCCAGCGGCTCCGGCCACGCGGCCGTGCCGACGGTATGCCCCTGCCTTTGCTTGACCAGCACCAGATCGTAGCTGCCGGCGCAGAACTGTTGCCACAGGGTATTGCTCAAACCGCTGGTCACTTCCAGCCGGATCGCCGGGTACTCGCGAGCAAAGGCGCCCAGCAGCGGCGTCAGCAGGTCGCCGGCAAAGTCTTCCGGTACGCCGATGTGAATCTCACCCTGCACTTGCCCCTCACGCAGTTCCTCCACTGCATCCTCCATCAGGGCTAGCAAGCGGCGGGCGTAGCCCAGCAACCGGGCGCCACTTTCGGTGGTCACCACGTAGCGGCCGCTGCGGTCCAGCAGCTCGCTGCCCAGTTGCTCTTCCAATCGCCGCAAATGCTGACTGACGGTGGACTGACTGAGGTGCACCCGCTCGCCGGCACGGGTAAAGCTGCCGCTTTCCACCACCGCCACAAAGCTCTTCAGCAGCACCGGATCCAGCATCGGATTGGTCATTACGATTCCCACTGATATTCAGTTGAACATTTAATTTCTCAATTCTATCGCCGCTTCTTAGACTGCTCCACACCCTCTTCACCCAACCCACCGTGCGTGGCTTGCCGGAGCCGATCGATGACGCCACACCACTTTCCTCTCGCCATGGCCATGCCCTCGGCGCCGAACCACCTGCCGGCAGATAGCCGACCATGACCGATACCCACGTCGCCGCCGTGGCGTCACGCCGCCGGGAACTGCCGCTGGCCGCCTTGCTGCTGCTCGCCGTCATCGCCCTCAACCTGCGCCCCTTCCTCACCTCGGTCGGACCGGTGCTCGACCTGTTGCGTGCAGACACTCGGCTGAGCCTACGCGCCGCAGCGGCCATGACCGCCTTGCCGTTCGTGCTGATGGGTCTGCTGGCGTTTGGCGGAGCAGCAATGGCACGGCAAGTCGGGGAGCGGCGTACGGTCGCGCTGGCCCTGCTGCTGCTGGCCAGCGGTTGCGCCGCCCGGGCCTGGAGCAGCGGTAGCACCGGGCTGATTGCAAGTGCCGCCATTGCCGGCGCCGGCGTGGCCACCATCCAGGCATTGATGCCCGGCGTCGCCAAGCGCTTGTTTCCACAGCGCATCGGGGTGGCGATGGGGGTCTATTCCGCGGCGCTGGTCGGCGGTGGCGCCCTGGGGGCGATAGCCAGCCCCTGGCTGGCGCAGCACGGCGGCTGGCGCCTGGGCTTGGCGGCGTGGAGCGTGCCGGCACTGGCCGGGATGGCGCTCTGGCTGCACCAGACCGCCGCCACCGGGCCCGCCACGGCGCAGGGCACTGGCGAGGCATCGCTGCGCCGCTTTGCCACGCAGCGCCGCGCCTGGCTGCTGGTGCTGTATTTCGGCCTCACCAACAGCGGCTATTCCACCCTGGTCGCCTGGCTGCCGTCGTTCTACCGCGAACAAGGCATGGCAGCGCAGCCCGCCGCCAACCTGCTGGCATGGATGGCCGTGCTGCAGGCCACATCCGCCTTGCTGCTGCCACTGCTCTCGCGCCAACACGGTGACCGTCGCCCAACGCTATGGCTGGCGCTGGCTTGCCAGGCTATCGGCTTTGCCGGCCTGGCATGGCAACCGCAGCTGGCGCCATGGTGCTGGGCCGGCTTGGCGGGCGTCGGACTGGGCGGGTTTTTCTCGCTGAGCCTGATCGTGGTGCTGGAACATCTCGCCGATGCGCGCCAGGCAGGCTCGCTGGCCGCTTTCGTGCAGGGCGGGGGGTTCTTGCTGGCGGCCGCCGGGCCGTGGCTGATGGGTTGGCTCCGCGAAGACGGGGGCCGCTTCACTACCGGCTGGTGCTGGCACCTGGGGATCGTGCTGGCGATGGCCCTGCTGACCGGGCGGCTGTCGCCCGCCAGCTATCAGCGCAGCATGCGCCGCCTGTGATCCGAGTTTGCCCGGTGTATGGCCACGGCCACGTGGCTGCCCGCCGGTTCGTGGCCAGTCAATACAACAGCGATAGCCGGCTGGCCGCCTGGTGCTGTACCCGTAGCGACAACAGGAGATAGAGAGACATGAGAAAACTTGCACTGGCCACCATGCTGGCCTGCGCCGCCAGTGGCGCGATGGCGAAGGACTGGAACGTCATCCGCTTCGGCGTCAACCCCAGTTATGCCCCGTTCGAATCCAAGGCCACCGACGGCAAGCTGGTCGGTTTCGACATCGACCTGGGCAACGCCATCTGCGACAAGCTGAAGGCCAAGTGTGTCTGGGTGGAAAACGCCTGGGACGGCATCATCCCGGCGCTCAAGGCCAAGAAATTCGACGCCATCCTGTCGTCGATGGCGGTGACCGAAAAGCGCCTGGCGCAGGTTGCGTTCACCGACAAAATCTACAACGTCCCGCCGCGTCTGGTCGCGCGCAAGGACTCCGGCTTCCAGCCGACCGCCGAGGCGCTGAAAGGCAAGCGCATCGGCGTGGAGCAGGGCTCCACCGCGGAAACCTACGCCAAGACCTACTGGGAGCCCAAGGGAGTCGCGGTGATGTCCTACCAGAATCAGGACCTGGTGTACCAGGACCTGACGGCCGGCCGTCTCGACGCTGCGTTCCAGTCATCCGTGCAGGCCGAACTCGGTTTTCTCAAGAGCAGTGCAGGGCACGGCTACGCCTTTGCCGGTGCCGGGGTAGCGGACTCCAAAACGCTGGGCGTCGGGGCCGCCATCGGCCTGCGCAAGGAGGATACCGACCTGGCACAGCGGATCAACACGGCCCTGGCCGACATGCACAAGGATGGCACGTACCAGCGCCTCGCCAAGAAGTACTTCTCCTTCGATATCTATTGATCGGTCGAAACAGGGCAGGGCCGGCACCGGGGAGCCAAAGCTCGCCCAGCCCGGCGCCTGTCCGGCAGCCGGAGCCTGCACCCATCTGTCGACGTTTTAAAGAGGAATCCATGAACAAGACATTCTGGCTACGCAACGTCCGCCCTTACGGCGCGGCGGCGGAAGATATCGAAATCATCAACGGCCGTATCGGCCGGCGCCGGCCGGCACAGGCCGGCCCCATAGCGGAACCGGACATCGACGGCGAAGGCCAGCTATTGACCCTGCCACTGGTGGAAAGCCACATCCATCTCGACAAGACACTGTGGAGCCTGCCGTGGCGGCCCCACAGTGCCGGCCCCAACCTGAAGGCGCGCATCGACAACGAACGTCAGGTGCTGCGGGAACTGACGGTACCGATCGCCGCGCGAGCCGGTGCGCTCATCGAACGGTGCATCGCCCAGGGCTCGCTGCTGATGCGTTGCCATGTCGATGCCGACCCGGAACTCGGGCTACGCCATATCGAGGACATGCTGGCCCTGCGCCAGCGTTACGCCGATCTGATCGACCTGGAGTTCGTCACCTTCCCGCAAGCCGGTCTGCTGACCCGCCCCGGTGCCGCCGCCCTGATGCGCGAAGCCCTGGCCCTGGGCGTCGAAGTCGTGGGCGGGCTCGACCCCTGCGGCATCGACCACGACCCGATCGCCCACCTGACACAGGTATTCGACCTGGCCGCCGAGTTCGACCGCGGCGTCGATATCCACCTGCACGACGGCGGCGAGCTTGGCCTGTGGCAGATCGAACGCATCATCGATTTCACCCAACGTTATCACCGCGAGGGCAGGGTGATGATCAGCCATGCCTTCTGCCTGGGCATGACAAGTTGGCCGAAGGTTCAGCCCATCGCCGAACGACTGGCGGCCAACGACATATCCTTGCTGACCACAGCGCCCGCCGATATCGAAGTCCCCCCGTTTGCCGCACTGCACGCCGCCGGCGTCAACGTCTGTCTCGGCTCGGACGGCATCCGCGATGCCTGGTCGCCCATGGGCAATGGCGACATGCTGGAGCGGGTGATGCTGCAGGCGTTCCGCTTCGGGGTACGCACCGACGAAGGCCTGCATGCCGCGTTCGAAGCCGGCACTGTCCACGGTGCCAAGGCGCTCGGCCGCACCGATTACGGCCTGACAGCCGGCATGGCGGCCAACTTCCTGCTGCTGCCCAGTGCCACGCTGGGCGAAGCCATCGTGATGCGCCCGTCGCAACGCGTCGTGATCCGCCATGGCCAGGTGATCGCCCGCGATGGCGCCTTGCTCAGGAGCAGGCTGTAGAAATGCCTTTCGGACGGCAAGCAGGCTATTTGATCTGCTTGAGGTAGTGCTGGATAGCTTTGATTTCAGCCTGGGAAGGGGCTGCGCCATGGTCGGCCTTGAGGCTGGCATTTTGCCAGTGCGGCATGGCGGATTTTAAAGGCTTGCCATGATCATCGATGCCGGAGAGGACAGCACGCTCGAACAAGCGAGCCGGCCACTTGCTGGCATCGCCAACCAGCCGAGGGCCATTTGCACCTTGGCCTTTGGCACCATGGCAACTGGCACAATTGTCCTGATACAACGCCTTGCCGTCCGGAGTCGCCGCGAAAGCAAATACACACAAAAGCAGGAGCGAGGCTGATACGAGCACATTCTTCATGGCAACTCCTAAAGCAAACATCGGACAGAGATGATTAGATGCCCATCCTTGTCAATACAGGTTAAAGCATAGTGCCTGTACGAATGTTTTTGTGGGATTGAGCGGTCAAAGCCAGCAATCCCACGCGAGAAGCAAGGCGGTTGATTCGAGGGGGGTACCGGACAAACCGGTAGCGTAATTATCGCCCCGGCTATTTCTAGTCACGGCCTTACCCCTCGTAAAGCCGCCCCCATTCAGACAGCGATCCGCGAAAGTTCCGAATAGGCGGAAGCCAGGCTATTGGTGCGGCTCTCGTCCCCCATGTTCAAACCCTCTGCGTAGACGAATTCGACATCCGTGATCCCGATAAAGCCCAGGAAATTGCGCACGAAATCGGTCTGAGTATCAAAGGCCGTACCCGCATAACGACCGCCACGTGTGGCAAAAACATAAGCCTTCTTGCCAGAAAGCAGACCCTGCGGCCCATTCGCCGTATAGCGGAAGGTGATCCCGGCACGAGCGACCTGATCGATCCAAGCCTTGAGCGTAGAAGGAACGCCCAGGTTGTACAGGGGAAGCCCGATGACCAGCACATCGGCTTCTTGCAACTCGGCAATCAGCGTATCGGAATACTCAACTTTCGCTTGCTGTTCGGCAGTACGCTCCTCCGCCTTGGTCAGGAAGGATTGGAAGCTCGCGGCATCAAGGTGTGGCACGGGATCGACGGCAAGATCGCGGAGCGTGACCTGCGAACCCGGGTGGCTTGCTTGCCAGGCCTCCACGAAGGCGTCGGACAACTGGCTGGATTGACCCTGGTTGGCAAAGAGACTGGTCTTGAGTTGCAGTAGTTTTTGCATGGCGCATGTTCCTTTGGGTAAGAGAGCCCTGGGGAGACCCAGGGCCAACGGCTTACTTGCTGTTCTGGACGGTGGTATAGCTGTTGATCAGGTTGCGGTAATCGGGGATATGGTTGGCAAACAGCGTTCCCAGACCCTCGATGTCATTGCGCCAATCGCGATGCAGCTCGCAGGCGACGCCAAACCAGGTCATCAGCTGGGCGCCGGCAGCCGACATGCGGTCCCAGGCCGATTGGCGCGTGATCTCGTTGAAGGTGCCGGAAGCGTCGGTAACAACGAAAACCTCGTAACCTTCTTCAAGCGCCGATAGTGCAGGGAAGGCCACGCACACCTCGGTGACGATGCCGGCGATGATCAACTGCTTCTTGCCGGTGGCTTTCACCGCCGCCACGAATTCCTGATTGTCCCAGGCATTGATCTGGCCGGGCCGGGCGATGTACGGCGCCTCCGGGAAGGTTTCCTTCAGCTCGGTCATCAGCGGGCCGTTCGGACCGTTTTCGAAGCTGGTGGTCAGGATGGTCGGCAGGTTGAAATACTTGGCCAGGTCGGCCAGCGCCAGCACATTGTTGCGGAACTTGTCCGGATCGATGTCGCGGACCAAGGAGGACAGGCCGGCCTGGTGATCGACCAGCAGGACTGCAGCGTTATTCTTGTCGAGTTTGACGTAGGGCTTGCTCATGGTGATTCTCCTTTTGCTGTGATTAAGGTACTGCGGGTCAATGGCCTATCTGTCCAAAACGGCCACTATTGAAATCGTTGATTGCCTGGCGAATCTCTGCCTCGCTGTTCATCACGAAGGGGCCATAGCCGACGACCGGTTCGTTGAGCGGCTCGCCACTGAGCAGCAACAACGTAGTGTCTTCGGTGACATCGAACTCCAGGCGGCTACCGGCACGCTCCAGTACGGCCAGTTCGGCGGAGCCGACGTTATGGCGCTCGTCCAGGCGGAGCGCACCGCGCAGCACGAACAAGGCCGTGGTGTGCCCCTCCGGCAGGTCGAAGGCGACGCGATGGCCTGCTTTCAGGCGCAAATCCCAGACGTTCATCGGCGTGAAGGTACTGGCGGGGCCGATGGCATCGCCGTAGCGGCCGGCGATCACGCGCACCAAACCGGCATTGCGCGGCAGCGCGGCTTCGGGAATCCGGTCGGCGGTGATGCCCTGATAACCCGGCGCAACCATCTTGGCCCGGGCCGGCAGGTTGACCCACAACTGGACCATCTCGAAGGCACCGCCTTTTTCGGCAAATTCCGGGCTGTGGTATTCCTCGTGGATCAGGCCGGACGCTGCGGTCATCCACTGCACATCGCCCGGGCCGATGGTCCCACCGCCGCCCGAAGAGTCGCGGTGCGACACGCCGCCTTCGTAGACGATGGTCACCGTTTCGAAACCGCGATGCGGATGCTGGCCAACACCGAGCTTGCGTGTGGTCGGCGGGAAGTTGGCCGGACCGGCATAGTCCATAAGCAGGAAAGGCGACATTTCCTGCGCGATGTCATCGTAGGAAAAGATACTCTTGACTGGAAAGCCGTCACCGACCCAGTGACTGCCGTTGCTACGCTTGATGAATGCCAGCTTTTTCATGTCTGCTCTCCGTTGGTTGATGGCTGTACTTTAGAGGGCAGACAGCTCGACCACTAGATGGTTAAATCTGAAAACATTTTCCAATGGATTGCATAATGGATTTCAATCAAGCCGCGGTCTTCGTCAAGGTTGTCCAAGCAGGAAGTTTCAGCGCTGCCGCCCGTCTACTCGGTTTGCCAACCTCGACAGTCAGCAACCGAGTTGCAACCTTGGAAAAACGCCTCGGCGTCACACTGTTGCAACGGACCACACGACGCCTAAAGCTCACAGAAGTAGGCGAGTTGTATTACCAACACGCCTCAGCAGGGCTAGGGCACATGATTGATGCCGAAGCGGCCGTTACTGAATCGACGGGGGAGCCTAAGGGGTTGTTACGTGTCACGGCGCCAGCCGATATTGGCGATCAACTATTGGCCAACGTCGTTAACCAGATGCGGCGCGACTACCCGAAAGTCAGTATCGATATGGTATTGATGAACCACTACGTCGATCTGGTTGCGGAAGGCGTCGATGTCGCAATCAGAACCGGTGCGCTCAAGGATTCGAGCCTGATCGCAAAAACCGCCGGGGTCGCACAATGGGTACCGTTTGCCAGCCCCGACTATCTGAAAGCCGCATCGACTCCCGACTTACCTCAAGACTTGCGCCACCACGGCTGTCTGCAGTTCACGCCTTTGGGCAAAGAAAGTTGGACCTTGAAGGGGAAAGACAGCAGCGTGACCGTGCCCATGGCGGGGCAGGTATTGATAAACGACATCCGGGTCATCCGCTCAATGGCGCTGGCAGGGGCAGGGGTTGCCTTGCTGCCTATGTATCTGTGTCGCGATGATTGCACAGAAGGCCGGTTGGTACGTGTCCTGCCGGAATGGCATGCCAAGGCCGACCCCGTTCATATCGTCTATCCCCGCCAACGCTTCATGGCGCCGAAGCTACGCGCCTTTATCAACTTGGCGACACAAGAATTGGGAAAGTGGCTGGAATAGCCCAAAGCGCTCTAAATTGGGACCCACCATGAGCAGGGTGGCAAGACGCTTGAGTGTGTCGCTTATTGAATCGGTGCTTTTTCGCGGGTGGCGTCGATCCATGCAGCGTAGCCACCCTGGAGTGGTCTGACGGAAAGATACCCGTCATTCAGCAAACGACGAGCGGCAAGAATGGCGCTGGCATCCTCCGGGCAGGCACATAACGTGACGATAGGCCGATTTTTGGGCCAATCGCCAATAGCTTCACGCAGAAAGCCCAGCTCGGCAACGATGGCACCGGGAATCGGGCCAGTCTCTGCAATCATGGTCGGCCCCCGTAGATCGAGTAGCAGCGGACGCGGTTCGGCCGCCTGCGCATCAATCAACTCAGCCGGGGTAATGTGGGGGATGGAACAGTACTTCCTGAAACGATATTTTTGCCATAGTTTCCATCCCAACCAGATGCCGAACGCCAGAAGAACAGCAAGCAATGCCCGACCGGCATGCTCGTCGAGCGATGAGATAGCAACTTGAACCGCGCCCTTGAGAACCCACCCAGCGCCAAGTGCCAATCCGGCCCATAGGCTTGCTCCAGCCCCAGCGGCCAGAAGAAAACCAGGCAGACTCATGCGCAATGCACCGGCAATGGGGGGCGCGACGGTCGAGAATCCGGGGATGAATTTGGCCAGCACCAGCGATGACAAACCCCAGCGAATGAAGCGAGCTTCCGTCTGGCTGACGCATGAGCCTGGATTGATGGAGAGCTTGCACAGTCCGGCCAATACCCGATAACCAAAGACCGTCCCCAGCCAATACCAGATTGCATCGGCGAGGACGGAGGCGAGAGTAGCAACCGTCAAGGCCTGGCCCAGATGACCGAAGGTCACTGCCATGCTGCCGGCCAGCAGCATGGTGGGCACGGCAGGAACCGGCAGCCCCAGTTGCTGCAAGAGAACGTTCATGAACAACACCGTCATGGTGTTCTGCTGCAGAGCCTGGCTGATTTGGTTAATTTCCACAGAACCTCCCAGGGGCCGAAGCCCACTTAGGCCGTGCGGGCAAGTTGCTTGCTATGTTGTTGTGCCAGAACCAGTTGCGACGTCAAGGCGAAATGCTCAGCGAGCAAGGCGCATGCTCTGTCGGCGTCACGTTCAAGTGCCGCATTGACGATTTCTTTATGTTCCGTCTGCAAATCTCGCGCCTTGGCGCTTTCGGCCTGAATTGAAATGTGCCGATATCGACCTGTTTGCTCCCGGAGCAACCCTGAGAGCTTGATCAGCCAGGGGGAGGTGCAGGCGCTAATTAAAGCCGAGTGCAACGCATCGTGCGCATGGTCCCACTGAGGGTTGATCTCGCCGTTTTCCGGATTGCGAAGTGCAAGGTGGCTCAGGCGATGCGAAGCAGAAAGAAGGTTGCTTTCCCAGTCGAGATCGCCATGCAAGATTGAATCCCGCAATGCTTCCGACTCGATCCATTGACGAATACGAGTGATATCCAGCAATTCCGCTTCCGAGATACCGGCAACCCTAAACCCCTTCTGGTCTTCGGCCTCGACAAATCCACTCATTACCAGCCGCGACAGTGCCTCACGCAAGGGGATGGCACCCGCGCCGTATCGCTCGGAAAGCTCTCGCACCTTGAGTTTCGACTGCGGCAGGAACACCCCGGCGATGATGTCTTGTCGGATCGACTCCGTGAGTATGGAGGCAAGGGTCTTGGTTTGCGCTTCTTCGTGACTACGCAATGGGCCTGGCGCTGCAGGATGTTTAGTGCTCAAGAGAACTCCGCGGGATGTGTCTGGCTGTCATGGGTTACCCGGTTTCCATTTTAGTGTGGTGCGGGCGAAATATCTACAAGCAGATTTTTTATATATTTTTCTTGATTTGTATATTTTCAGGGTGTAGCTTACATCTCATGCGAACACCGCATTGCCTCGGGGCTGGCCACACTAGCAGCGCCCATGACACAGGGAGGTACTCTGAACTGGACAGCCCCTTCAACGGGACAGGTTCAGCAGGGAATGGGTCTTGGCGGAAAGGGCAAGGCTTGGTCAGTGCAGGGCGAATCATCATTAATGCCTTGCTATACCAGACCGGCTTGGGGAGAGGGTGTTCGTTTTGATTAATCTGGCGCTATGTCCTTGCTGCTTGGCTAGGTGGGCGCCACCCCAGAGCAACACAGCATGCTCGATCACGAGGGAAGCAACTTATGAAGCTGGTAACTTTCACCCACGCTGGAAAGACACGCATCGGAAAACTGGAAGGGAACGTGGTGATTGACCTTTCCAGTGCCTGCCCCGAATTGCCGCGGGACATGGTTTCCCTTCTTGAACTTGGCGAAAACGCGCTGACCAAGGTGCGAAACGTTGCCGCCGTAGAGGCTGATCAGATCGCCCTGCCTGACGTCAAGCTTGAAGCCCCGGTTCAAAGGCCATCCAAATATCTCGCGATTGGCATGAACTACCAGGATCACGTCGAGGAGTCTGCCCGCAAAGGCATCAAGATGCCGGAGACCCAGATTTGGTTTAACAAGCAGGTTTCCTGTGTCAATGGTCCATACGACCCGGTCAAAATGCCCAGCATGTCGGACATGCTCGACTACGAGGTCGAGCTCTGCGTTGTTATTGGCAAGAGCTGTAAGAACGTTTCCGCAGCCGATGCACATTCGGTCATTGCCGGCTATATGGTGGCTAATGATTACAGCGTACGTGACGTGCAGTGGAAAAGTCCAACCTGGACGCTTGGCAAGTCGTTTGATACCCATGGTCCGGTTGGCCCCTATCTGGTCACTTCCGATGAAATCGAAAATCCGCACAATCTGTCGATGCGACTGACGGTCAATGGCGAAGAGCGCCAAAACAACAGCACCCGCTTGATGGTTTACAACATCTATCAGCAAATTGAGTTTCTTACCCAGATTCTAACCCTGCACCCTGGTGATTTAATTGCGACCGGCACGCCAATGGGAGTGGCAGCAGGCATGAATCCGCCGATTTATCTCAAAGCCGGTGATGTTGTCCGGGCCGAAATCGAGAAGGTCGGCCACATCGAAAACAGGATTATTCCAGCCTGACCTTAATAATAATTAAATGAAGGAGACTAAGGTGAGTGGAGATCAAGAAGGATGGGCTGAGGCCGGCGTACACTCGATACACAGCTTTGGCTTGTTTGTTCCAGACATTGACGAGGCCAAAAGATTTATCAATGCATTCGGCCTTTCCGTGGAGCAGCGTGGAAACGTGCTGCTGGTCCGTGTTTTTGGCGACGATCATGTATGGCTGAAAGTCATTCAGGCGGAACGCAAGGCACTCGCTTATCTGAGCCTGGGGTGTTACGAGGATGATTTCGAACAAATCAGGCATCAGATCTTGGCCGCAGGAGGTCGCCCAGCTGAATCGTCACCCTACGGCAGTCAGCAAGGGTTTTGGTTTCACGATCCGGATGGCAATCTGATTCAGCTCTGGGTCGCGCCCAAAATGATGCCCGGCGACAAAGCTCAATTAGGTGACAAAAGCGTGCCGGTTGGTATTCAGGGTGCGTTTTTCCGGTCAACTGCGCCCAAAATTCAGCCAAGCAGGCTTGCTCACATGTTGTTTTTTACAGGGGACATGCCCAGAACTCTGCAGTTTTATGAAGAAGGCCTGGGCGTAAAGGTGGCCGATAGAAGTAAGAACCTGGTTGCCTTTACTTATGCCCGCCATGGCTGTGACCATCACTTGATTGCCTTCGTGGCCAGCGAGCAGGGACGTGGTTTTCACCATAGCGCATGGGACGTTCCAAGCATTGAATGTGTTGGGCTTGGTGCTGAGCAGATGCGCGCTGCGGGTTACTTGCACCATTGGGGAGTTGGTCGGCATGTGCTTGGGTCCAACTATTTCGATTATGTGCAAGACCCTTTTGGTTCATGGTGGGAATATAGTGCGCATATCGATTATATCCCCAAGGGGGTGAAATGGAATGGCGGCGATAGGGACCCTGCAGATTCGCTTTATCTATGGGGCCCCAGCGTCCCGGAGTGCTTCGTTCAAAATAATGAGATCAACTCTTAACAATAAACATCTCTAAAAGAGAAACTGTAAGTTGATCTTTATAATCCCATCTTGGGAAATCTATAAATGGAGTGAGCTATGAAACAGATCAAGGTAGATGTCTTTGTGGTTGGAGCCGGTCCCACTGGCCTGAGTTCTGCTGCGTTGTTGGCAAAATACGGTGTGGAAGTACTGGCGATCACGCGTTATCCCGGTACGGCAAACTCACCGCGTGCACATGTAACCAATCAACGTTGCATGGAGGTATTCCGGGATCTTGGTATCGAAAAGCGCATCGTGGCAGCGGCCACCCCCAATACTCTGATGGGGGGAAATATCTGGGCAACCAGCTTTATGGGTAAGGAAATTGCCCGTCTGGCTGCATGGGGAACTGGCGAAGAGCGCAAGGCCGATTATGAAATTTCCAGCCCGAGCGAGATGTGCAACATTCCACAGCATGTAATGGAGCCGATTGTACTGGATGCGGCGCGGGAATTTGGCGCAAAGGTAATGTTTAACACCCTGCTGGTTGCCATGCGTCAGGATGAACATGGAGTCTACTCGATTTGTCGAGATGAAGTGACTGGCGAAGAAACCGAGATTATTTCCAAGTATGTGATTGGCGGGGACGGTGACAACAGCGTCGTGGTCAAGGAAATTGGTTTCGAGATGGAAGGTGAGATGGGGCTGGGCGCAGCCGTCAACTGCTGGCTCGAAGTCGATCTGACCAAGTACACCGCGCATCGCCCAGGCGTGCTGTACTGGCTGGCCCAGCCAGGTAGTGATTACTGGGTTGGAAGTGGCACCTGGATCAGCGTCAAGCCGTGGAACGAATGGGTGCTCCTGTTTATGTACAACCCGGAAGAAGGCATGCCCGACCTGAGTGAGGCCGGCGTTATTGCCCGTGCTCGTACCTTGATCGGCGACCCAGATATCGAGATCAAGGTCAAAGCTGTATCGAAGTGGACCATCAACCACGTCGCGGCGAAGTACATGCGCAAGGGGCGCGTGATGATCGCCGGCAATGCGGCACACCGGCATCCGCCAGCCAACGGTTTGGGGACCAACACCTGCGTGCAGGATTCCTTCAACCTGTGCTGGAAACTGGCGATGGTGTTGAAAGGGCAAGCAGACCCGTCATTGCTCGATTCCTATTCCGACGAGCGCCAGCCGGTAGCGCGCCAGGTGGTCGATCGTGCAATGAAATCGGTACGTGACATGCTGCCCATTTCCAAGGCACTCGGCTTCGAGCCGGGCCAGTCCGCCGCGGATGGCTGGGCTTCTCTGGATGAGTTGTTCGGCAATTCGCCACGGGGCAGGGAGCGTCGAAAGGAACTGACTAAGGCAATTGAATTGCAGAACTATCAATTCAACTGCAACGGGGTCGAACTCGGTCAGGTCTACGCTTCTTCTGCCGTCGTCCAGGATGGTAGCCAACGTCCACAACCGACTCGCGATCCAGAACTTTACTATCAGCCGACAACTTTCCCAGGAGCCTACATTCCCCACGCCTGGCTGGAAGTAGATCGTAAAAAGATCTCGACCCTGGACGTAGTCGGTCACGGTGCTTTCACCGTCGTCACAGGGGTAGGGGGGCAGCACTGGGTCGATGCGGCAAAGAAACTTGGCGCCGAGTTTGGTGTGCCTGTCGAAGCAATTTCCATCGGCAACGGACTCGATGCGCTGGACATTTATGGTACTTGGGCCAAGCGTCGAGAGATCGAAGAGGATGGCTGCTTGTTGGTGCGTCCGGATCGTTATATCGCTTTCCGGGCCAAGCAGATGGTAGGTGACCCAGAACAGCAACTTCGCCAAGCGCTGCACCAGATTCTGGGGCGCAATTAACTAGCATCAAATGCTTTGAATCAAAGTCGAACTCATGACCTGCTTTTATCCAGACCGGCCAGCCTTCGACTTTGATTTTCAGGAAGCCAACTTTATTGTTAACAAATTTAGATCATTCGTAAGCTTGATCAAAAAATTGATATAAATTTTCCAGCCGAAGCCAAACAGCTAGGCCGGTTTTATTTCTCTTTTTTGCTCAAATAGGCTTCATAAAAATAATTTGCTCTTTTGTTGTGCGCAGGTATTTTTTTAAACTAAAAATATGACATTGGAATAAAGGAGAACACTGGAAATGAGGAAGAATACCAAATACAAATTGATTACCGGTTCGGTATTGCTGCTTGCCAGCTCATGTGGCTTTGCCACTGAAAACGGTGGCGGCATGTATCCGAATGGTAGCGAAAATTACTTGGCTGCCGCTGTTCCTCCACCGGGTGTCTATCTGCAGGGCTTTGCTTCCAGCTATCACGCAGATGAGCTGCATGACAACTCTGGCAATAAAATTCCGGTTGACTTCAAGGTGGATGCCAATGCCTTTGCTCCCCGATTGATTTGGGTAACTCCCCAGACTGTATTGGGAGGAAATCTGGTATTCCATGCAATTGCCCCTCTCGTCAACCTAAAAGTCAGCGTTAATGGGGCCAGTCAAACCAAATCAGGCCTGGGAGACATGTTATTTGGGACGGCTATTGCCTATCACGCCTCTGACAAGCTGCATTATGTTGTTGGCGTGGACGTCAATACACCCACTGGCGAGTACGATAAAAACAATCTGGCCAATATCGGTCGCAATTACTGGAATGTTGAGCCATTGATTGGAGTTAGCTATGTGCAACAATCCGGCATTAATGGCGATCTAAAAGTAATGTACGACTACAACTGGAAAAACAAAGACACCAACTACAAAAGCGGGCAAGAGCTGCATGCTGATTATGCGTTAGGCTGGGGACTCGGCAACGGCTGGGTAGTTGGCGTGGGTGGTTATATCTATCGGCAGACAACTGATGATAAAGGCCCTGCAGCCCCAGAAAATGGCAATCGCGGACAAGCCTTCGCTATCGGCCCATCCATTAAATACGACAACGGTAAAGGCTTTTTCGTGACAGCAAAGTGGCAAAAAGAAAGCGGCGTAGAGAATCGCGCAAAAGGGTCGGAGTTCAAAGTAAAGCTCTCCATACCATTCTAATGCGCATGATGCTTCGTCGTGAAGCCATTTCAAAGGCAAATTCAAAATCGGATAGAAGTCATGGATAAATTTTTCCCAAATGCGAGCGAGGCTTTGACTGGTTTGACCAGTGATGATCTGACCATCGCAGTTGGCGGCTTTGGACTGTGCGGAATACCCGAGGTACTGATCGCTGCGTTACGCGACAGTGGCGTGAAGGGATTGACCTGCATCAGTAACAATGCTGGCGTGGATGGCTTCGGATTGGGCCAACTACTGGCCACCCGGCAAATCCGCAAAATGATTTCGTCCTATGTGGGCGAAAACAAGGAGTTCGAGCGGCAATATCTCAGCGGGGAACTGGAACTTGAGTTCACCCCGCAGGGCACGTTGGCCGAAAAGCTGCGGGCTGGCGGCGCGGGGATTCCGGCCTTTTTTACCCGGACCGGGGTTGGCACAGTAGTCGCCGAGGGCAAGGAGGTGCGCGAGTTCAATGGCGTGCCGCACATCCTGGAGCCGTCACTGACCGCAGACATGGCACTGATCAAGGCGTGGAAGGCTGATCGTGCCGGCAATCTTATGTTCAACAAGACCGCACGCAATTTCAACCCGTTATGTGCGATGGCTGGCCGGGTGACGGTAGTGGAGGTAGAGGAGTTGGTCGAGACCGGCATGCTTGATCCGGACGAGATTCATCTACCTGGCATCTACGTTCACCGCATAGTCGTCAACCCCAGTCCGGAAAAGCGTATTGAACAGCGCACCGTCACCCTACAGGCCTGAGGAGAACAACGATGGCATGGACCCGCGATGAAATGGCCCGTCGTGCGGCGCAAGAGCTGCAGGACGGCTTCTATGTGAACCTCGGCATCGGTCTGCCGACGCTGGTGGCGAACCACATCCCGGAGGGGATGGACGTGTGGCTGCAGTCCGAGAATGGCCTGCTCGGCATCGGACCGTACCCCACAGAAGACAAGGTCGATCCGGATCTGATCAACGCCGGCAAACAGACCGTAACCATAGTACCCGGTGCCTCTTTTTTCTCTAGCGCCGATTCGTTCGCGATGATCCGCGGCGGGCATATCGACCTAGCGATTCTTGGGGCGATGCAGGTGAGCGAAACCGGAGACCTGGCCAACTGGATGATCCCAGGCAAGATGATCAAGGGTATGGGCGGAGCGATGGACCTAGTAGCTGGAGCGAGTCGGGTGGTGGTTTTGATGGAGCATGTTGCCAAGGGCAATGCATACAAAATTGTCACTCAATGCACTCTGCCTTTGTCTGGCGTGGGGGTAGTCAACCGGATCATCACAGACCTCGGCATTATTGATGTGACTCCGGCAGGTCTGAAATTAGCCGAATTGGCGCCAGGTGTATCCGCAGAAGAAATCCAACACTGTACCGGAGCATTATTGAATGCCGAGTGAACGTCCAACAATCCGCTCGAAGGATTTTTCAACTTATACAAATTAGAATAATTGCCATTCAAAAATCTGGTTAGAGCCTTGATTGGTAGATCACCAGATTTTTCATTAATCCTTATGAGTTGCCATTGTATTTTTTGGATGGCAACCCAAGCCACAAAGAAAAATCTGATAAATGGAGACTGTTATCATGAAAAATAAGTTAAATTCAGACTGGGATACAGCATATGAGTGGAAGGTTGTCATTCTGCTTTCACTTGGCTTTGGACTAGTTGGCGTTGATCGTTTTATGATCATGCCACTCTTCCCGGTCATGATGAAGGACCTGAAGCTAGACTATCAGGACCTTGGGCATATTACGGGTGCACTATCGATTGCATGGGGCATTTCTGCCCTATTCATGGGGAACCTTTCTGATCGTATTGGGCACCGTAAGGTGATTATCCCGGCAATGATTGCCTTCTCTTTACTGGCCGGGGCAAGTGGTCTTGCTAGTGGCGTTGGCAGTCTGATCATGATTCGTGCTCTGATCGGCTTTGCTGAAGGAGCCTATACACCTGCTAGTATCACGGCAACTATTGACGCTTCGAAGCCAGCCAGGCACGGACTAAATGTCGGCATTCAACAGGCGGCCCTGCCATTGTTGGGTTTAGGCATTGCCCCTATTGCTGTTACTCAACTTCTCAAGGTCATACCATGGCATTGGGTATTTGCAATGGTGTCAGTGCCAGGCCTGATACTTTGCGCCCTTGTTTACAAGATTCTGCATAACACATCGGCAGAGGCCGCTGCTGTTCATACGGAAAATCACGATAGCAGTGATCATAAGTGGCACGACGCCCTGCGTTATAGAAATGTACCATTGAGCATCATTGGTATGCTGTGCTGGCTGACTTGTCTTATTGTCTTGAGTGCATTGCTTCCAAACTATCTCACCGATTTTCTGCATTTGACACTTGAGCAGATGGGGTTCGTTCTATCTGCAATTGGCATCGGCGGAACACTTGGTGGATTAACGTTTCCTGCACTATCTGATCGACTCGGACGAAAACCCGTGATGATGATTTCCGTTATCGGTGCGTTCGCTGCATTGTGGTCACTGTCTAACACTGGGCCAAATCCGACAGTATTGTTTTTCTGGCTTATGATGGCTATTTTTTTCGTGTTCAGCATGATTACGCTCACCGTTGGTCCTATTAGCGCAGAGGCCGTCCCCGCAAAGCTAATGACAACTGCCTCTGGTCTTGTTATTGGTATTGGCGAGATATTTGGGGGAGGAGTTGCCCCATCGGTTGCTGGTTATGTTGCGAAAAATTTTGGCATTCAATACATCATGCATCTTGGCATGGCAGCGCTAATAATCGGTTTTATTGTTTCTGCTTTACTTGATGAAACGGCCCCTGCCAGGGTGGTGGCAGTCGTAAAAAAGGGCGCGGTTTCGTAAGAAGCAAGGCCTAGGCTAAGCCGAGATGGTCATATGAAGCCATCCCGGCTTAGATTATGGAGAAATTATTAGGCTTTGGATGCACAAGATAAATTCTGGGGTATTCGCCTTAAGCAACGTGCCTTCTGCATGCGGCTGAATCGCGGTTCCAATCAGCCTGCGTACGCTTTCGCACGGTGTTCTGTTTCGCAGAACACCGTGTGTCGTGATCGGCAACTTCAGCTTCTTCGTGGGAGCCTACACTGTATGCAGTGCGTCAACGCACTTACCACAGCAACCCAGGTTGGAGGAGAAAACGATGGCTAGTGAAGTGATTCGCGATCCGAAAAGTGATCATCTGCTTACCCCCCAGAATGCTGCTTTCATCGTCATCGATTATCAGCCGGTGCAAGTGAACTCTATCGCCTCGATGGATCGGCAACTCTTGATCAACAACATCGTAGGCACCTCTAAGGCTGCTGTTGCTTACGGGCTACCCATCATCCACTCCACCGTCAATGTGAAGACCGGCTTGAATAAACCGCCGATCCCGCAGCTGCAAAGGGTGCTCGAGCATTTGCCCACCTACGACCGCACATCGATCAACTCCTGGGAGGATGTGGAGTTCAAGCAAGCGGTCGAGGCGACGGGGCGAAAGAAACTGATCATGACCGCCCTGTGGACCGAGGCCTGCCTGACCTTCCCGGCATTGGACGCTCTCAACGAGGGTTATGAAGTGTATGTCGTGGCCGATGCAGTGGGAGGCACCTCCGTCGCCGCCCATGAGGCCGCATTGCGTCGTATCGAGCAGGCCGGCGGCAAGATGATTAGTGTGGCTCAACTGTTCTGCGAACTGCAACGCGACTGGGCTCGCAGCGAGACGGTGCCGGCCTTCATCAACTTGTTCATCGAAACGGGCGGCACGGCGGGCATCCAGTTCTCTTACGACAGAACGTAGCAGCCACCAGCCTTGTTAGAGGGGGCGGAGTATCGCCCCCTCGCAATCCACCTCATCGGGAAACAAGGAATGACCATGAGCGATTTTTACGTGCTCGCCGTTTTGTACGCAAAGCCGGGGCGAGAAGACGAATTGCGGGAAAACCTGGCTGCACTGGTGGAGCCGTCACGCAAGGATGAAGGTAACTTGCGATACGAGCTATTTGTTCAACAGGATGACCCACGACGATTTGTCTTTGTGGAGCACTGGGCGAGCCCGGAAGCACAGCATAAGCATCACACGCAAGGCGAGCATATCCTCCATTTCCACGCAGGAGGCATA
>NZ_FXAG01000020.1 GCF_900177275.1 Pseudogulbenkiania subflava DSM 22618 | reverse complement strand
AGACATGGGGTGCCACCGAATTGAAAAGCAAGGTGACCGACTTGCTGGATAGGGTTGGCACAGAACTCAAATTTAGTTATGCGTGATTACTTATTATGAAAGACCAGAGGTGTTGCGATTTTGCGACTAGGCACTTTCCATAGTAATCACCCCGGCCTTGGCAAGTGCGGCCTGTTCGTCGAGCCAATCCGCAACCGCCTGCCAGCCCTCGCGCAATTGCTGTTCATTCTTCTGGATGTAATGTGTGCTGGTAATATCGTTTTTTTGTTTGTGATTCATCAGTCTTTTAACGGTGGAACCAGACACCAGCGAGTCCGCAATAGTGGCGAAAGTGGCACGCAGCATTTTGCAGTGGAAATGCACGCCAGTGATTTCTTTCACTTTTGCAACAGTTTTCCATGCATCATAAGTTTTGAATAATTGGTCGCCTGTTGCCTTACCTGCTGCCTGTTTTTGAACGATTTCCCACGCTTGGTCCGATAGCATCAACACGTGATTTGACCGATTCTTGGTGTCCACCAGCGTGACCCAGCGCCGAGTAAAGTCGATGTTTTCGATGGTGATTTGAAGCGGTTCAGATGGCCGACAGCCGGTGATGATCAGGAACTTCAGATAATTGACGGCGTCGCTTTCTTCCATTTCCTTTAGCAATCGCCACCATTTCCCGACATCATCCATGTGGATACACTCGCCAGCCACGCCGGCAGGTGCGAGATGAATTCGTTTGCGTCGTGCCGTGGTCTTGGAGAACAAATTTTCAGGAATGGGCACCTCGAAATAATTGAAAATGGCCCTCAAAACGACCATCGCGTAATTGGCGCGGCGCGCGCTGTGTGCGTGCACAGTATCGTAGACCCCCCGAATTTGATCGGCGGTGATGTCGGTTAGCAGCTTGTCGGCCAGCGGCAGCAATTCGCCGGCCTTGGTGACGTAGCCGGTACGTTTGGTGACGGAGTTCTTTACCATCGCCTTGTAATCATCCTGCGTGCGCGGCTTCAACGGCTTGTCGTCACTGACGCGCCGGGCTTTTGCACAGTATTCCTCGATAGCTTCGCGCAGCGTCGGGGTATCCGCCTTCGCCGCCTTGGCTTGGCGCTTGCCGGTGTTCAGGCTGGTGCCACTGGCAAGCTGATTGATGATGCCCCGCGCCGCCGCCCTCGCCTGCGCGATGGTCAGTTCGGGATACCGCCCAATTGTCACCCGCTCAGGTTGACCACCAGCCACCCGCTTAAACACGCAAAAGGTCTTGACCCCGCTCGACGTAACTCGAAGCTGCAAGCCGGGCTGAGTTATATCGTGGACGGTGAGTCGCTGACCGGCTAATGGCGGTTCCAGCGCATCGAGCGCCGCCTTGGTGAAAACAAAAGAGTTGGTCCGGGCTTTCATGGCATCCTCCTCGGGGTTACTTCTGGGGCTACGTTGTAGGCGTAACCCCGACAATTTCAGTGTAACCCCAACAAAGAAGGATTTCTATGAAACATAAGCCAGATAAAGCTTTGACAAGCTATAGAGAACTGGAGCCAATCCCAACAAATCTCTAATAGTTAGGACATTTGTTCCGGGCTTTTTGTTTTTCCCTGTCGCGTACCCAGCTAATGACAGCGGTTTGCCGACCGTCAACGTTCAGCGTCGGCATGCCACCATACTCGCCCTGCTTTCACTTCTCAGAAGCTCCCTGCCGTATACCGCAACGGCAAATCCGGGCGCTGTCCCCTTGCGCAATGAAAAACGTGCACACGGCAAGCGCTCCCTTGCAACCCTATGCACCGTGCAGCCGTGGCACCGTATAGCGTGGTCGACACCCGTCGCCGAGCCTGCCAGACGACCAATGACCCGGAACGCCAGGCGGTGATGGGTTGCCAAGGCTGGAACCATTCACCCCCATGGCATACCATGATGCTCTACCCCCATCCGTCAGCCATGTCCACCGCCCCGGTGGTCAGCACGCGTTCCCACAAGGAGATCACGTCATGAAATGCCTGGCATTACGGCATGTTGCCTTTGAAGACCTGGGTGTCTTCGGCACTGTGCTGAAACAGTTCGGCTATGCCGTCGAGTACCGCCAGGCCGGCATCGACCGAATGGAGGCTGACGACTGGCTCAGCCCCGACCTGCTGGTGGTACTGGGAGGACCCATCGGCGTCTACGAACAGACGGATTACCCTTGGCTGGGGGGCGAGATCGATGGCGTGGCACGGCGCCTGGCCCAGGGTCTGCCGACGCTGGGCATCTGCCTGGGCGCACAGATCATGGCCGCGGCGCTCGGGGCCCGGGTCTACCCCGGCCGGGAGAAGGAAATCGGCTGGGGAGCGGTCTCGCTCTCTGCCGCCGGCAATTTCTCCAGTCTGTCTTGCTTGCAAGAGGTGCCACTGCTGCACTGGCATGGCGATACGTTCGACCTGCCGGCCGGCGCGCAGTTGCTCGCATCGACCGAGCTGACCCCGCACCAGGCTTTTGCCTGCGGCAACAACGCGCTTGCATTGCAGTTCCACCCCGAGGTCGACGGCCATCTGATCGAGGCGTGGCTGATCGGGCACAGCGGCGAGTTGCAGCATGCCGGGCTGTCGGTTCCCGAACTACGCGCGGCCAGCCACCGCTACGCCGACAACGCGGCCCAGGCCGGCTCGGCGATGCTGGGCGCCTGGCTGCAGCAACTGGGTACGACACGATGCGAATAGCGGTGGAGGCGCTGCTGGTGGGCCGTTCCGCACCGCTGGCAGGCACTTCTCACCTGAGCGGAATCCACAAGAGCCTGGTTGCGACGCCGCTCTGGTTGTCGGAACAGGGCTTTGACGGTGACGAGCAAGCGGACCGGCGGGTACACGGCGGACCGGAAAAGGCCGTTCACCATTACCCACGCGACCACTACTCCGCCTGGATCGAGCAGCTGGGCGCGCAGCCGCTGCTGCTGGCGCCAGGCGCCTTCGGAGAAAACCTCTCGACCCGCGGCCTCACCGAAGAATCCGTCTGTGTGGGGGATGTCTTTGAGCTGGGCCAGGCGGTGGTGCAGGTGTCGCAGGGACGCCAGCCGTGCTGGAAGCTGAACGCTCGCCTTGGGCACAAAGGAGCGGCCAGGTTGATGCAGGACATGGGCCGGACCGGCTGGTATTACCGCGTGCTGAAGCCCGGTTTCGTGACCGGGAGCGATGAGTTGGTCCTCGTCGACCGACGCGAGACGGACTGGCCCTTGAGCCGGGTGATGGGCTTGCTGTTCCGGCGCGATCCGGGCCTCGCTAGGGAGTGGGCAGCGGCGGCGGAGCTGGCGCCACTGGCCGAGAACTGGAAGCGCACCTTCCGGCGCCGCCTCGACACCGGGGCGGTGGAGGATTGGTCGAAACGGCTGGAGGGCTGATGGTTAGGGGCGATGCCGGCTTGCTGCCCGGCATCGCCGCTAGCCCCTCTCCGGCGGCGAACCCATATCCGATCAGGCCAGCCGCGCCTGCGGCGTGATCTGGCGCGGGTCGACCTTCAGCTCGATCAGCGCGGGACGACCGGCCTGTGTGGCACGGGCGAACGCGGCCGGGAAGTCCTCACTGCGTCCCACCGCCTCGGCGTGAGCGCCCAAGGCCTGCGCCAGCGCGACGAAATCCGGGTTTTGCAAGTCAGTGGCGAAGGGTCGCGAGGGGTATTCGCGCTCCTGGTGCATGCGGATGGTGCCGTACATGCCGTTGTTGACCACGATGACCACTACCGCCGCGCCGAATTGCCGCGCCGTGGCGAGTTCCTGCGGGTACATCATGAAGCAGCCGTCACCGGCGAAGCACACCACCTGCCGCTCGGGGTGCTGCAGCTTGGCGGCAATCGCCGCCGGCAGGCCGTAGCCCATGGCTCCGTTGGTCGGCGCGAGCTCGGTTGCAGGCCGGCGGTAGCGGTAGAAGCGGTGAACCCAGACGGCGTAGTTGCCGGCGCCGTTGCTGACGATGGCGTCGGCCGGCAACACTTCACGCAAGTGCGTCATCACCTTGCCCATGTCGACGCCGCGGTGTTCGGGCGAGGTTGCGGGCGGGGTGCTGAAGGCCAGGTACTCGGCACGGGCATCGTGCGTCCATTGCCGCCAGGCATTGCCATCGAGCGGCGGCAGTTCGGCAAGCGCCCTGGCAAAGGCCTGCATCCCGGCATTGATCGGCAGGCGGGCGTGGTAGACGCGGCCCAGTTCTTCGGGGTCGGCGTGAACGTGGATCAGGGTCTGGGCCGGCTGCGGGCTGGCGATCAGGCTGTAGCCGTTGCTGGTGACTTCGCCCAGCCGGGTGCCGATGGCGAGAATGAGGTCGGCGTCGCGCACCCTTTCGGCCAACTGTGGGGACAGGCCGAAACCGAGATGGCCGACATAGTGCGGGTCGTCGTTATCGAACAGGTCCTGGCGGCGGAAGGCGGTGGCCACCGGCAGCGCGTTGGCCGCGGCGAAGCGATGCAAGGCCTGGCAGGCTTCCGCGCTCCATCCGCTGCCGCCGACCACCAGCAAGGGGCGCTGGGCGGCACTCAGGAGCCGGTGCAATTCGCTCATGCCGGCCGGTGCCGGCGCGGCCTGCACCGGCCGTGCCGACACGGACGGCCCCGCCACGCCCGTGCTGAACAGGATGTCGTCCGGCAGCGCCACCACCACCGGCCCTGGCCGGCCCGACATCGCCACGCTGAAGGCACGCGCCACCACTTCGGGGATGCGCTCGATGCTGTCGATCTGCGTCACCCACTTGGCCAGGCCACCGAACATCCTGACGTAGTCGACCTCCTGGAACGCCTCGCGCCCGAGAAAGCCGCGCTCGACCTGGCCGATGAACAGGATCATCGGGGTGGAGTCCTGCATGGCGGTGTGCACGCCGTTGCTGGCATGGGTGGCGCCCGGCCCGCGCGTGACGAAGCAGATGCCGGGGCGCCCGGTGAGTTTGCCGTAGGCATCGGCCATGTACGAAGCCGCTCCTTCGTGGCGGGTGACGACGGTGCGCACGCCCTGTTCGTCGCGCAAGGCGTCGAGCACTGGCAGGTAGCTCTCGCCAGGCACGCAGTACACTGCCTCCACCCCGTTCTTGACCAGTGATTCGACCAGAATCCGCCCGCCGTTGCGCGGTGCCTCGATGTCCTGCATGGCATTCCTCTCCAATCTTCCATGAACCGCAATCCTGACGCGACGTGGTACGCCGCGACCTGCTCTCGTTCGCCGGGTGGGGGTGTGATCGTGCGAAACCGGTGCTCAGTCTCTGCCTTCCGGGTGGTGTGCTCAAGCGATGCATTTTGCTGAGCTCATTCCGGAAACTCATCAACTTGGTAACGGGTTCATTCTGCCGCGCCGGAGTGTCCAGAACGTGGCCGGTGAGTCGAAGCATACGGTGCGCGGGGTGGGCGAAGCAGCAAAATCGTGCATTGACGGCTCCCGGCGTTGACGGGGCGAGGCAAGAATAGCGCGACAAGGGAATAGCACCGCCACCCCTCCTGCGCTCACGCGGGAACACGCCCTGCAAAGGGCCGCAGCAAGTTGGCGAACGGGTTCTAAGATGAAAGCAGCGACAGGCAGGAGTAAACCATGGATACAGGCAAGATTGCGGTCATCGTTGGCGTCGGCCCCGGTCTGGGCTGCGCACTGGCGCAGCGTTTCGCCCACGCCGAGATGCACGTGGCACTGGTAGCACGCGACGTGAAGAAGCTGGAGGGGCTGGCGGCCGACTGCACCGGCGTGCACCACGCCGGCCGGGCCTACGGCTGCGACGCCACCGACGAGGCGGCGGTCGAGGTGCTGTTCCAGAATATCCGTAGCGACCTGGGAGAACCGGACCTGGTGGTGTACAACGCCGGGCGTTTTGCTCCGGCGGGTCTGCTCGACACCAGCCGCGAGGAGTTCGAGCGCTGCTGGCGGGTGGGTTGTCTGGGGGGCTTTCTGGTCGGGCGCGCCGCGGCGCGCGGCATGGTGGCGCGCATCGAGAACGGCGGCGCCGGCGGCACCATCCTGTTCACCGGGGCGACGGCCAGCCTGCGCGGCAGCGCGGGCTTCCATAACCTGGCGGTAGGAAAATTCGGTCTGCGCGCGCTGGCGCAGAGCATGGCGCGCGAGTTGCAGCCCAAGGGCATCCATGTCGCCCACGTGGTGCTCGACGGCCACATCCGGCCGCAGTCGCCGGGACAGATGGGCTCCGCGCCGAACCCCGACGATATGCTGGACCCGGCGGCGATCGCCGAGGCCTACTACCAGCTATACCGTCAGCCGCGCAGCGCCTGGACGCACGAACTGGACCTGCGCCCCTGGACGGAGCACTTCTGAGAACCTGTTCACGATCTTGCTGCGCGTCCCTGATCGGGGCTCATGTGCACTGCGTGCCAATCGGCGATTGGCTCAGCGATCTGAAATCCTCATGTACTACTTGTACATTCCGGTTCCTGCGCTGCTCTTCACCCCGCTGAGGGCCGCTCGCGACAGATCGTGAACAGGTTCTGAGGCCGGCCCAGACCGACCACCGCAAGCCAACGGGACGCGTGCCGGCAGAGGCAAAAAAAGACGCACCCCCCGCTCGCATTGACTGGCCATGCCGCTGTGCGTGCAATCCTGGCATGACCATCCAAACGGGGGATGCGCATCAGAAATAGTCGTACCCTTTTACCGGCACGCTATCCGTCCTGGCTTCTTTCCATTCCTCGAAATCGGCCTTGTGATCCCAGAAGAGGTACCAGCCGTGATGCTGGTCCTCGACGACTTCCGGATGTTCGGCAAGAAAGCCGTCCATGAACTCGGTGAACGGCGATACGTAGCCGGAATGACCCACCCGGTACTGCTCTCTCGGGGCAATCATCGTTTCACCCTCCCTAATTACAACTTCCATGGCGGGGAAAACCCGCCACTTGATTAGAGATTTTTCGAGCCGGGGTGGTTCCCGTCCCATCCGCATATAGTGACGTGCGTTACAATCCCAATCCACTGAAAACAAAGGAACTATTTTTGATTAACAGTTGTTGTGCCGCGCACTTTTGCCTTTTTGGTCAGTCTAACAAGAGGCGCAGAGTGCGCCCCGTTCGATTGAGTGCTGAAAGGAGTTTGCTATGGATCTTCACATGCATTCGCATCAGCTGACACATCGGCTGCCCGACTGGCGGGCGGCGTCGCTGGCAGGGGTTCTGGCAGGTGTGGTTTTCCTGCTGCTGGACATGCTGGCCATGGTTATGGCGGGTGGCAGCCCATGGGCTCCTACTCACATGATCGCCGCCATCGTCATGGGCAATTCGGCACTGGGGTCGCCGGCGATGTTCAATATCGGCATCGTGGTGGTTGCCCTAATCGTGCACTTTGCGCTGGCTATCGGCATGGGATTGATCCTGGGCCTGATCATGGCACCGTTCCACTTCGACTCGAGCTGGGGCATGGCCTCGGCGGTAGGGGTGGTGTTCGGTTTCGTGGTTTACGTGGTCAATTTCTACGGCATGACCCAGTTCTTCCCGTGGTTCGCAGAGGCCCGCAGCTGGACGACGCTGATCGCCCACCTGGTATTCGGTATTGTGGCAGCGGATGCCTACCTGAAACTGGAACGCAAAGAACCCGACAGAGACATGTCGGAAATGGCTCGTTGACCGAGCAAACACCCAAGCCCGGGGCATTCCCGGGCTTTTCCATGCCTGCCGGCTTCGGCCAACGTTGGCCGAAGAACCGTGTTCAGCGGCAGATCATGGCGACAGCGACGGCAGCAGACCGGCCAGGCGATCGAGTCGAAGGTGTTGTTCCAGCGAATCGGCCAGACGGTCGATGTGCTTCTCGCGTTCGGCGCGGTAGTCGAGCGGCACGGGTTCGGCCAACCCGGCCCAGGCGAGCAGCGCTTGGCAGGCATCGGCATGGTCGAACAGGCCGTGCAGATAGGTACCGAGAACCTGGCCGTCGTCCGATAGCGCGCCGTCGCTGCCTTCGGCCAGTTTTACCGCGGGCCTGGCCAGCGCCGGGCCGCTCGACACCCCCATGTGGATCTCATAGCCGCTGACCGCGGCGTCGGCCACGCTCAGCCGGCCCTCCACCCGCTCCAGCCGCTTGTGCTCGGTCAGCGTGGTTTCCATGTCGAAGAGACCCAGCCCCGGCGTCCTGCCGGCCTCGCTCTCCAGCCCGAGCGGGTCGTGCAGCTCGCGCCCCAGCATCTGGAAGCCGCCGCAGATGCCGATGAGCTTGCCGCCCAGGCGCAGGTGGCGGCGGATCGCCGGCTCCCAGCCATTGGCGCGCAGCCAGGCCAGATCGTTGCGGGTGTTCTTGCTGCCCGGCAGCACGATCAGGTCGGCCGGCGGAATCGGCTGCCCTGCTCCGACCAGGGTCAGTTCGACCTGCGGATGCAGCCGCAGCGGGTCGAAGTCGGTGTGATTGCTCAGCCGCGGGAACACCGGCGCCACCACGCGCAGGCGCTGGTCGTCGCGCGCGCCGCCCGGCGCGTTCTGGCGGGTGAGGCTGTCTTCGGCCTCGATGTGCAGCCCTATGAGATACGGCAGCACCCCCAGCACCGGCTTGCCGGTGTGCTGTTCGAGCCAGTCGAGCCCCGGCTGCAGCAGCGCGAGGTCGCCGCGGAAGCGGTTGATGACGAAACCGACCACGCGGCGCTGCTCCGATTCCGACAGCAGCGCCAGCGTGCCGACCAGGTGCGCGAACACGCCGCCGCGGTCGATGTCGGCCACCAGGATCACCGGGCAGTCCACCGCCTCGGCGAAACCCATATTGGCGATGTCGCCCTCGCGCAGGTTGATTTCCGCCGGGCTGCCCGCCCCTTCCACCACGATGCAGTCGTACTGTTCGGCCAACCTTTGGTGCGATTGCAGCACCGCCTTCATCGCCTCGGGCTTGTAGCGGTGGTAGATGCTGGCTTCCATATTGCCGATGGCGCGGCCCTGCACGATGACCTGGGAGCCGACGTTGCTGTTGGGCTTGAGCAGGATCGGGTTCATGTCGGTGTGCGGCTCGACGCCGCAGGCCTGCGCCTGCACCGCCTGCGAGCGGCCGATCTCGCCGCCGTCGACGGTGACGGCGCTGTTGAGCGCCATGTTCTGCGGCTTGAATGGGGCGGTACGGATGCCGCGACGCGCCAACAGGCGGCACAGCCCGGTGGCCAGCGTGCTCTTGCCGGCGTCCGAGGTGGTGCCCTGGATCATGATGGTTTTGGCTGGCATGGTTTGACTCCGGGCGCGCATTTTTTTGACGGCGGCCCTAGAATGACGGCTTTCTTATTGGATGTAGTCGATGCCCAGCCCGCCTCGGAGCGGCGTCATCGACCGGCAAAGCCGGTAATTATATAGGCCCACGTTGTGACTTCCCCCGTTTTTCTGCTGCTGGCTGTTCTCCTCGACAAACTCTTCGGCGAGCCGCCCCGCTGGCACCCGCTGGTCGGCTTCGGCACCCTGGTGCGCTGGCTCGAAAGCCGGCTCTACCCCGCCGCCCCGGAACAGGAAACCGTGCAGCGCATGCGCTTGCGCGGCGCGATCGGCATCGCCCTGCTGCTGATCCCCTTCACGCTGCTCGCCGCGCTGCTGGCCTGGCTGCCCTTCATCGGCGTGTTCTACAGCGTGGTGCTGCTTTATCTGGCCATCGGCGCCAAGAGCCTGACCCAGCACGCCGAGGCGGTGATCGAGGCGCTGGAACGGCACGACCTGCCGCTGGCGCGCCAGCGTGTCGGCATGATCGTCAGCCGTGACACCTCGGCACTGAACGAACAGGACGTGGCGCGCGCCACCATCGAATCGGTGCTGGAGAACGGCAGCGACGCCATCTTCGCCGCGCTGTTCTGGTTCCTGCTGCTGGGCGCGCCGGGCGCGGTGCTGTACCGGCTCGCCAACACGCTGGACGCGATGTGGGGCTACCGGAACGAGCGCTACCTGCATTTCGGCTGGGCGGCGGCGCGTTTCGACGACGCGCTGAACTTCATCCCGGCACGGCTGACCGCATTGACCTACATCGCGCTGGGCGACCGGCATGCCGGCTGGGCGTGCTGGCGCGCCCAGGCGCCGACCTGGTACAGCCCCAACGCCGGCCCGGTGATGGCGGCCGGCGCCGGCGCGCTGGGCGTGGCGCTGGGCGGTGCGGCCAGTTACCACGGCCAGCTCAAGGAGCGCCCGGCGCTGGGACTGGAGCGCGCACCGGACAGCACGGATATTCGCCGCGCCATCCGCCTCGTCAACCGCGGCGTGTGGCTGTGGGTCGGCATCGGCCTGCTGCTGGCGCTGGTGACGGGAGGCTTCAATGCTTGATCACGGCGGCGGCATCCTGGCAGCGGCACGCCGCTACGGCATCCCGGCACAGGACTGGCTCGATCTGTCCACCGGGCTCAACCCGCACGGCTGGCCGGTGCCGGAGATTCCGGCGCGTGCCTGGCAGCGCTTGCCGGAAACGGCGGACGGGCTGGAAGCCGCCGCGGCCGAGTATTACGGCTGTGAAGCCCTGCTGCCGGTGGCGGGCTCGCAGCCGGCGATCCAGGCGCTGCCGCGGCTGCGCCCGGCTTGCCGGGTCGGCATGCTGGCCGCCACCTACGCCGAACACCCGCACGCCTGGGCACGAAATGGCCACGAGGTGGTTCGCCTGGCGCAGGAGCGGATCGACGAGGCGCTCGACACACTCGACGTGCTGTTGGTCTGCAACCCCAACAACCCGACCGGCTGGCAGGCGTCGCCGACGCAGTTGGACGCCTGGCGCGCCCGGCTGGCCACCCGTGGCGGCTGGCTGGTGGTGGACGAGGCGTTCATGGACTGTACGCCGGAGCAGAGCATGCTGCCCCGCATCGGCACACCGGGGCTAGTGGTGCTGCGCTCGATCGGCAAGTTCTTCGGTCTGGCCGGCGCGCGCGCCGGTTTCGTGTTCGCCTGGCCCGAATTGCTGGCGCGGCTGCGGGAAGAGCTCGGACCGTGGACGCTCAGCGGCCCGGCCCGCGTGGCAGTGCGGCTGGCCTTGCAGGACCGGGAGTGGCAGGCGCACATGCGCGAGCGGCTGGAAACCGACAGCGCCCGCCTCGCCGGGCTGTTAGCCGTGAACGGGCTGACGCCCAACGGCGGCAGTGCGCTGTTCCAGTGGCTGGCGCACCCTGCCGCCACGGCGCTGCACGATTTCCTGGCCCGCCACGGCATCCTGATCCGCCATTTTCCGGAGAACGGCAGCGTCCGCTTCGGCCTGCCGGCGGGCGAAGCCGACTGGCAGCGCCTCGAGGCGGCATTGAGCGCATGGTGTATACCTCGATAGGAGGCATACACCCACCTTGAGCACAACTCGCGACGCAAACGGCAACCCGCCCCGCCCAATCCGGCTCGGCCTGCGGGCGAACCTGGCCCAATTCAGCCTGCTGGTCCTGGTCAATGCCTTCGTCGGCGCCATGGTCGGCATGGAGCGCTCCATCCTCCCCGCCATCGCCGAGCAGGAGTTCCGGCTGGCGGCGCACACCGCCATCCTCGCCTTCATCGTGGTGTTCGGCGTCTCCAAGGCGCTGACCAACTATCTCGCCGGCCGTTATGCCGACGTCTACGGCCGCAAGAGCATCCTCGTCGCCGGCTGGCTGATCGCCACGCCGGTACCGTTTCTGCTGATGTGGGCGCCGTCGTGGAACTGGGTGCTGCTGGCCAACCTGTTGCTCGGCATCAGCCAGGGCCTGACCTGGTCCACCACGGTCATCATGAAGATCGACCTGGCCGGCCCGCGCAACCGGGGGCTGGCGATGGGGGTCAACGAATTCGCCGGTTATTTCGCCGTCGGTGCGGCGGCGCTGGCCACCGGCTGGGTTGCCGCCCGCTACGGGCTGCGGCCGCAGCCGTTCTACCTGGGTGTGGCCTTTGTGCTGGCCGGCCTGCTGCTGTCCCTGCTGGCGGTACGCGAGACACAGACGCATGCCCGGCACGAAGCCTCGCTGCGGCAGGCGGGCGAAATAACCGAGTCGCCATCGCCTCGCTGGGTTTTTTGGCAAACCAGCTGGCAGGACCGCAACCTGTCTGCCATCTGCCAGGCGGGTTTGGTCAACAACCTCAACGACGGCATGGCCTGGGGCTTGTTTCCCCTAGTTTTCGCCGCCGCCGGCATGAGCCTGACGCAGATTGGCTGGCTGGCCGCCGTCTACCCGGCCGTATGGGGCGGCTGCCAGCTCGTGACCGGGGCCATGTCGGATCGCATCGGCCGCAAAGGGCTGATCGTGGCCGGCATGTGGCTGCAGGCGGCCGGCATCGTGGTGACCGCCCGCAGCCTGCACTTCTCCGGTTTTTTCACCGGTGCGGTGCTGCTGGGCGTCGGCACGGCGATGGTCTACCCCACCCTGCTGGCGGCCATCGGCGACGTGGCGCATCCGGGCTGGCGGGCCTCGGCGGTGGGGGTGTACCGTCTGTGGCGCGACCTGGGCTACGCCATCGGAGCCCTGCTGTCCGGAGTGGTGGCCGACCTGTTCGGCATGGCCAGTGCGCTGTGGCTGGTGGCCGGGCTGACATTTCTTTCGGGTGCAATTGCGGTAGTGCGCATGCAGGAAACGCGGGCGAAGTCCGCCTGAGAGCGGCCTCGAATGCTGGCCTCCGCTTGCCTGCCCTCACCTCATCGGCTTAGCTGTAACTATTACTAGCCCAGGAGCCCGTCGATGATCCTGCCTGTCGTGCTCGCCTCACTCTGCCTGATCGGCGCCAGCACACTCGCGCAGGCCGAGGTGATCGTCTATCCCCGGCCAGAGGCGGTTGGCGATGCGCGCACCGACTATCCCCTCATCCTGCTGCGGCTGGCTTTCGCCAAGGCCGGCGCGAACCATCAGCTACGCGCGTCGGAGGAATGGATGCAGCAGGGCCGCGCACTGAATGAGCTCGCCCGTGGCAACACCGTGCGCGTGGCCTGGAGCATGACGTCGATCGAACGCGAGGCGGCACTACGGCCGATCCGCATCCCCATCAACAAAGGGCTGATCGGATGGCGCCTGCCGCTGGTGCGCGCTGAACAGGCCAATCTGCTCGCTGGCGTGCGTACCGTCCAGGATTTGCGCCATTTCATCGCTGGCCAGGGGCACGATTGGCCCGACACCGACATCCTGCGCGGCAACGGCCTCAAGGTGGTCGGCGTTCCCCAATACGAGAATCTGTTCCGCATGCTGGTGCTGAAGCGGTTCGATTACTTCCCCCGTTCCCTCATCGAAATCCGGGCCGAGGCCGAGCGCCATCGCGCCGACGGCATCGTGATCGATCAACACTTGGTGATCCGCTATCCCACGGCGTTCTATTTCTTCGTCAACCGGCGCGACACCGCACTCGCCACGACGATCGAGCGCGGGCTGGAACGTGCCATCGCCGACGGCAGCTTCGACCGACTGTTTTGCCGGCACTACGCCGGGTTCATCGAGCAGGCCAGGCTCGAGAAACGCACCGTCATCGAACTCGACAACCCTATCTTGCCGCCACAGACGCCACTCGGGCGCAAGGAATTGTGGTTCAGACCCGGCCTATGCCCATCCCCCTCCTCTTTGCACGGCAAATAGCCGAATGGCATCACCGCTTTTGTTCACAAGCCTGCCGCCCTCACGTATCATCCTGCCCCTATAAGTGACGGTGACGGGAACGTGGTGCGATACCGCGGCTGCCCCCGCAACTGTAAGCGACGAGTCGGCGCCCAAGGCCACTGGAGAGATTCCGGGAAGGCGGCGTACGGCGATGACGCGCGAGCCAGGAGACCGGCCGTCCCTTTTGTCGTCGCAAGCAGAAACCGGGCGGGGTGCACCGGGGGATCGCGCGAGCGCCCCCGATGGCGGCCGCTCATGCCCTCGCTCGCGGCGATGCGTATTTACCGAGGGCACTACCATGGCGTCGCCGCTACCACGAATTCAGAACCACCGCGCTGCCCGTCAGCGCGTTTTCCCTACCGCCGCCACGCTCCTGGCGAGGATGCCGGCATGAGAACCCACTACAAACACGTGCTGATGTGCACCGGTCCGCGCTGCACCGAAAACGGGGTCGAGGCCGAAGCCATGTTCAAGGTGCTGGGCCAGACCATCGATGCCTGCGAGGGCCTGCGCGTCAAGCGTACCCGCACCCATTGCTTCGCCGTGTGCAAGGAAGGGCCGATCCTCGCCGTCTACCCTGAGGGGGTGTGGTATCGCAAGGTCGATACGGCGGCAATCCAGCGCATCGTCCATGAACACCTGGCGGGTGACTGCCCAGTCGAGGAACTGGTGTTTCACCGGATCGGCATCGGCGACGTCGAACAAGGAGAGCAGCCATGAGTACCCTGTCCCACGGAGGCATCGTGCTGCTGACCCATGCCGGCACTGACCTCACCGCCTTGCATCGCGCCGAGGCTGAACTGCCGGAAGGCTTCGCGCCGGTGGCCGGCGTCAACCTGCAGACCGTCGACAGCACCGAGCGCATGGCCGCGCTGATCGCCACCACCTTGGCCGAAGCACGCATCGTGGTGGTGCGCGTACTGGGCCGCACCCACGCCATCCCCGGCTTCGAGGCATTGCTGAAGGATGCCAAGGACCACGACCGCTCGCTAATCGTAGTGAGCGGCACCGGCGAACCGGACCCTGAGCTTGCGGCGCTGTCCTCGGTGCCGCCGACGCTGCAGCACGAGGTCACCGCCTACCTGCAGGCGGGCGGCAGCGGCAATATGGCGCAACTGCTGCGCTGCCTGTCCGACCGGCTGCTGATGAGTGGCTTCGGCTACCAACCGCTGACCCCGTTGCCCGAACACGGCATCTACCACCCCGAGTTGTCGGGGCTCGCCACGCTCGACGACTGGGCGGCAATCCGCAACCCAGACTGGCCGACGGTCGGCATCACCTTCTACCGCGCGCACTGGATGAGCGGCAACACCCGCTTCATCGACATGCTGGTGGATATGCTGGCCGAGCGTCGGCTCAACGCGCTGCCGGTGTACACCGCGTCGCTGCGCACGCTCGATGAGACCGGCATGCCGGCCGCGCTGCAGTTTTTCCGGGAACCTCGACCATCCGTCGTGAGCGAGCCGAGTGCAAGGCGCCCGGAGCACAGCGACCGAGATAGTACAAACGGTACAGCGAGGGAGCGAGCACCGCGCAACGCAGCAATCGACTCGCGCAGCAGGATGGTCGGGGTTCCCGCGATCGACGCGCTGATCAACACCACCTCCTTCGCCATGGGCGACGTCAACGCCGACGGCCCCACTGCCGCCGGCTGGTCGGTGGCAGCGTTCGAGCGGCTCGACATCCCGGTGATCCAGGCCATCACCAGCAGCATGACGCAGCAACAGTGGGAAGCCTCCGAGCGTGGCCTCAACCCGCTCGACACCGCGATGAACGTCGCGCTGCCGGAATTTGACGGCCGTATCGTCAGCGTGCCGATGTCGTTCAAGCACGAACAGGACGAGACCCACTACGCGCCGCTGGCCGACCGGGTGCGCCGTGTCGCCGGCATCGCCGCGCGCCAGGTGGCATTGCGCCGCATCCCAGCGGAAAAGAAGCGCATCGCCTTCATCTTCACCAACTCCAACAGCAAGGCTTCGCAGATCGGCAACGCCGTGGGGCTGGATTCACCGGCCTCGCTGTTCACCCTGCTGCACGCCATGCGCGCCGAGGGCTACCACCTCCCTGACCTGCCGGAATCGAGCGACGCGCTGATCCACGAGCTGATCGACCGCGGCGCCTACGACGAGGATTACCTGACTGCAGACCAGTTGGAACGTGCCATCGCCAGCGTGCCGGCGGCGCGCTACGCCGAGTGGTTCGGCCAGTTGCCCGATCTGCTGCAGCAAAAGATGCTGGAACGCTGGGGCGAGGCACCCGGCAGCGCCTACGTGCACGGGGGCAAACTGATGTTCGCCGGGCTGGAGTTCGGCAACGCCTTCGTCGCGCTGCAGCCGCCGCGCGGCTACGGCATGGACCCGGACGCGATCTACCACACCCCGGACCTGCCGCCGACCCACCACTATTACGCACTGTATTGCTGGCTGCGCGACGACTGGAAAGCCGACGCCATCGTCCACGTCGGCAAGCACGGCACGCTGGAATGGCTGCCGGGCAAGGGTGTAGGCGTCTCGGAAAACTGCTTCCCGGACGCGCTGCTCGGCGACCTGCCAATGTTCTACCCGTTCATCTTGAACGACCCGGGCGAAGGTTCGCAGGCCAAGCGCCGCGCCCACTCGGTGATCATTGACCACCTGACGCCGCCGATGACCACCGCCGACACCTACGGCCCGCTGGCACAGCTCACCCAGCTGGTGGACGAGTACTACCAGGTGGAAATGCTCGACCCGGCCAAGCTGCCGCTGCTGCAGCAGCAGATCTGGGACCTGATCAAGGAAGCCAAGCTCGATACCGATCTGGCGGCGATGCTGGGCCACGATCATGATCACGAACATCACCATGAACATGATCACGACCACAGCCACGCGCACCACGATCACGACCATGGACACCACCACGGCGAGCACGGCCATTCCCACGACACGGACAAAACCGAGGCCGGCAAGTATCGTCTGCAGCCGGCCAAGCCCGCCATGACACAGGTCAGCGCGACGGCGAGCGTCGGGGGCAAGTACCGCCCGATGGCTGCCAAGCCGCACAGCCATGGACATGGGCACGATCATGGCCATCATGACCACGAGCATCACGGTCATGGACATCATCACGACCATCACCATGGGCACGATCACGATCACGACCATGCACACGAGTGGGACGCCACGCTGAATGAAGACGGCGTGCCGCTGACGCTGGCCAAGATGGAAGGCGTCGATGTCGCCCACCTGATCGAAGACATCGACGGCTACCTGTGCGAGCTGGGCGCGGCGCAGATCCGCGACGGTCTGCACATCCTCGGCAAGGTGCCGCAAGACGCGGCGCTGGTGGACATGGTGTGCGCGATGGTGCGCCTGCCCAACCTGGCCATCCCAAGCCTGCCGGCGAGCATCGCCGAGGCGCTGGGCGTGGACTGGAATGGACTGCAGGACGACAAGGGCAAGCGGCTCACCACCGTGCCACCGGCCTTGCAGGCGCTGGCCGACAAGCCGCTGGTGACCCGTGCCGACGCGCTCGACGCCATCGCCGCGCTGGGCCGTGCGCTGGTCGCTGCCTTGGCCGAGCACGGCTTCGATGCCGCGGCCATCGACGGCGCGCTGGCACAGGTGCTGCCGGGCAGCGACGCCCCCGAAAGCCTGCGCCATACGCTGACCTTCGTCTGCCGCGAGCTGGTGCCCAACCTCGCCCGCACCTCGGAAGAGATAGCCAACCTGCTGCACGGCCTGGCCGGCGGCTACGTGCCGGCGGGCCCCAGCGGCGCGCCGACGCGCGGCATGGCGCACGTGCTGCCGACCGGGCGCAATTTCTACTCGGTCGACCCGCGCAGCCTGCCCTCCCAGGCCGCTTGGCGCATCGGCACCGAGCTGGCGAACGAAGTCCTGGCTCGCCATCGCAAAGAAACCGGGCACCTGCCGGAGACGGTCAGCATCAGCGTCTGGGGCACCAGCGCCATGCGCACGCACGGCGACGACATCGCCGAGATTCTGGCGCTGCTCGGCGTGCGCCCCAAGTGGCAGGCCGAGAGCCGCCGCGTGGCCGGCATCGAGGTGATTCCGCTCGCCGAACTCGGCCGGCCGCGCATCGACGTGACGGTCCGCATCAGCGGCTTCTTCCGCGACGCCTTCCCGCACCTGATCCACCTGGTCGACGAGGCGGTGCACTCCGTGGCGCGGCTCGACGAACCGGTCGAGCAGAACTTCGTGCGCAAGCATTACCTCGCCGACCTGACTCACGACCTGTTCCAGGGCCTGCCGTCCGAGACCGCGAGCCAGCGCGCGCTCTACCGCGTGTTCGGCTCCAAGCCCGGCACCTACGGCGCCGGCATCCTACCGCTCATCAACGAGCAGAACTGGGAAACCGACGCCGATTTCGCCACCGCCTACATCAACTGGGGCGGCTACGCCTACGGCCAGCGCGACAACGGCACCGACGCACGCGCCGATTTCCGCCACCGCCTGTCCGGTGTCGAGATCGCCCTGCACAACCAGGACAACCGCGAACACGACATCTTCGACAGCGACGACTACCTGCAATACCACGGCGGCATGATCGCCACCATCCGCAGCCTCACCGGGCGCCAGCCGCGCCACTACTTCGGCGACAGCCACAACCCGGACAATCCGGCGGTGCGCGGGCTGAAGGAGGAAGTGCTGCGCGTGTTCCGCTCGCGCGTGGCCAACCCGAAATGGATCGCCAGCATCCAAAAACACGGTTATAAAGGCGGGCTGGAACTGACCGCCACGGTCGATTACCTGTTCGGCTACGACGCCACCGCCCACGTGGTGGACGACTGGGTCTACGAGCAACTGGCCGAGACCTACGCGCTCGATGCGCAGATGCAGGACTTCTTCGCCGAGAGCAACCCGTGGGCGCTCAACGCCATCACCGAACGGCTGCTGGAAGCCGCCCAGCGACGGTTGTGGGAAGCGCCGAACCCGGACACCCTGGCCGCGCTGCGCGACCTGCATCTGCAAAGCGAAGCGATGCTGGAAGAACGCGGGGAGAACCCGAAACGATGAAACATCACTACCCCTTCGTCGCCATCGTTGGCCAGGAACAGCTCAAGCGCGCGCTCCTGCTGTGCGCGGTCGACCCCAGCATGGGCGGTGTGCTGATCCGCGGCGACAAGGGTACCGCCAAGAGCACCGCCGCGCGTGGGCTGGCCGAGGTACTGCCGCCGATCGCGCGCACTGCCGGCTGCGGCTTCAACTGCGCGCCGGACGCACCGCTGGCCGAGTGCCCCACCTGCCAGAGCCCTGAAACGTCGGCCGAAGCCGCGCCCGTGCCCTTTATCAACCTGCCGCTGGGCGCCACTGAAGACCGCGTGCTGGGCAGCCTGGATTTCGAGAAGGCGCTCAAGCACGGCCAGCAGGCGTTCAAGCCGGGCCTCTTGGCGGCAGCGCATCGTGGCCTGCTCTACATCGACGAAATCAACCTGCTCGCTGACCACTTGGTCGACGTGCTGCTCGACGTCGCCGCCATGGGGGTCAACACCGTGCAGCGCGAAGGCCTGTCGGTGAGCCACCCGGCACGCATCACGCTCTTGGGTACGATGAACCAGGAAGAAGGCGAGCTGCGTCCGCAGTTACTCGACCGCTTCGGCATGATGGTGGAAGTGAGCGCGCCGCGCGACGCTGCCACCCGCGCCGAAGTAGTTCGCCGCCGCTTGGCGTTCGAGGCCGATCCGGCCGGCTTCACCCGGCGCTGGGCCGAGGACACTGCTGCGCTGCGCCAGACCCTGCATGCCGCACAGGCTGGACTCGCCGACGTGGCCATGCCCGATTCGCTGTTCGACTTCATCAGCCGGCTGTGCTGCGAGTTCGAGGTGGCCAGCCTGCGTGCCGACATCGTGCTCAACAAGGCCGCGCGCGCGCTCGCCGCACTCGATGGCCGGCGCGAGGTGACAGCGGAAGACGTGCGCGATGCCGCCGAGCTGGTGCTGCCACACCGCCGCCGCAAAAAGCCGTTCGAACAATCCGGCCTCGACCGCGACAAGCTCGACGAGCTGACGCGGCAGGCCACCGAACCGCCGCCCCCGCCGCCCGCACCGCAACCGCCCCCGGGCCAGGACAGCGCGGGCAGCGACACTGACGATACACAGCCGGACGACGCCGAGCCCTCGGACGGTGAAAACGACGACAACACCCAGCCGGGCAGCGCTGCCGAGCAACTGTTCGCCATGGGCGCGGCAAGCAACGTCGGCCGCATCGAAGTGGCCGCGCTGCACGCCTCCGAGGCCAGCGGGCGGCGCAGCAGCAGCGAGGGCACGCGCCACGGCCACACCCTGCGTGCCGTGCCCAGCGAGGCACCGAGCCAGCTCGCGCTGGATGCCACCCTCAAGAGCGCGCTGCTGCGCAACCCGAACAATTTCAGCGTCACCCGCGCCGACCTGCACGACAAGGTGCGCGTCGGCAAGCAGGCCAACCTGATCCTGCTGGTGGTCGACGCCTCCGGCTCGATGGCGGCCAAGCGCCGCATGGAAGCGGTCAAGGGCTGCGTGCTGGGCCTGCTGCAAGACGCCTACCAGCGCCGCGACCAGGTGGCGGTGATCGCCTTCCGCGGCAATACCGCCGAGTTGGTGCTGCCGCCGACGCGCCAGATCGAACAGGCCGAACGCGCCCTGTCCGAGCTGCCCACCGGCGGGCGCACGCCACTGGCGCATGCCTTGCAGCTGACTGCCGAAACGCTGGCGCAGCACGCGCGCGCCGACAACCTGACGCCGCTCTTGGTGGTGCTCTCCGACGGCCGCGCCAACATCGCGCTCGACACCCGCCAGGACCCGTGGCGCGAGGCCCTGGCACTGGCCGAGGCCCTGGCCGGGCAAGGCACGCCGGCGCTGGTGCTCGACACCGAGGAAGGCTACGTGCGCCTCGGCCGTGCACGCGAACTCGCCACGGCGCTGCAGGGCGAATACCTGCCAATGGACACGCTATCGGCGGAAAGCCTGACGCTGACGATACGGCAGCGGCTGGGCGGCTGAACGTAGGGCGGATGCCCTGACTGAGCGAGGCAAGCGAAGCGTCGCGAAGGAATAAGGGCGATCCGCCAGCACCGACGCTACGCCAAGCTGGCAACACTATGGACATTCCGGCGGATCGCCCTGACGGGCATCCTCCCTACACAAGATTAATGTAACGCCTGCTGGCGGATCGCCCCAAAGGGGCATCCGCCCTACGCAATACAGAGGAAAACTGCATGATTATCTGCATCGGCGCCGGACCCGGCGACATCGGCTACCTGCCGCAACGCTCCGCGCAACTGATCCGCGAGGCCGACGTGGTCGCCGGCTTCAACGCCGTGGTCGACGTGGTGCGCCCGCTGATCCCGGACACCGCCGAAGTGATCCAGATGGGCTACCGCGACCAGGTCGCCCAGCTCGACATCGTTGCCGAGCGCCATCACGCCGGCAAGAAATGCGTGGTGGTGTTCATGGGTGACATCCACTTCAGCGGCTTCCAGTACCTGGAACGCGTCGAGCGCGCCTGCGGCCACCCGGTGGAAACCATCCCCGGCATCTCGTCGGCGCAGATCCTGGCCTCGCGTGCCAAGGTGTGCTTCGACGAGACCAGCTTCATCACCTTCCACCGCCGCGGCGACCTGACCCCGTTCAAGCGCCATCTGGTGCACGCGCTCGAAGACCAGCGCAACGCCATCGTCATCCCCTGCCCCTGGGACGAGGCGCGCTCCTTCATGCCCTGGCACATCGCCGCCTACCTGCTGGAAAACGGCATCCCGCCCGAGCACCCGGTGGAAGTGTGGGAGAACCTGACCCGTGGCGACGCCGAATGGCACGGCACCCTGGCCGAATGCGCCGACCAGCGCTTCTCCGACATGAGCATCATGCTGATCCGCACCCTCGCCCCCATGGACAGCCAGATCGAGCCGACCCACAAATGAGTACCAACGATTACGCCATCGTGCTGGCCGGCCACGGCAGCCGCGACCCGGACGGTATCAACGAATTCATGGCGCTGGTCGAGCTGCTGCGCGAGCGTGCCGGCGGCCGTACCGTCGCGCACGGTTTCCTAGAATTCGCCACGCCGACCATCGACGAGGCGGTCGACACCGTGATCGCCGATGGCGCGAAGAAGGTGGTGATGGTGCCGGGCGTGCTGCTCGCCGCCACCCACGCCAAGAATGACATGCCGAGCGAGCTGTTGGCCTTGCAGCGCGCGCATCCTGACACTGAATTCCACTTCGGCGCGGCGATGGACCTGCACCCGAAGCTGTTGGAGCTGTGCCGCCAGCGCATCATCGAGGCCGAAGGCCGATCCGGTCAGACCGTGTCGCGCGCCGACACCTGCCTGGTAGTGGTGGGGCGCGGCACCACAGACCCGGACGCCAACTCCGAGATTTCCAAGCTGACACGCATGCTGGAAGAAGGCATGGGCTTCGGCACCTCGTTCGTCTGCTATTCCGGCACCGCCAAGCCGCTGGTGGCCGATGGCCTGCGCGCCGCCGCCCTGCTCGGCCACAAGCGCATCGTGGTACTACCCTACTTCCTGTTTGACGGCGTGCTGGTCAAGCGCATCTACAGCGCCGTCGACGACCTGGCCGCGCGCCATCCGGAACTGGAAGTACTCAAAACCGATTACCTCGGCGTGCACCCGCACGTTGCCGACGTGTTCCTCGAGCGCGCCCAGGAAGGCGTCGAGGGCCGCGCCACGATGAACTGCGCGCTGTGCAAGTACCGGGTGCAGATCGTCGGCTTCGAGGAACAGGTCGGCACGCCGCAGCAGGGCCACCACGGCCTGGTGCGCGGGCTGCTTGGCCGTACCGACGCCGCACCGGCGCCGCTCGACAACTGGCCGCCCTACGTGCCGCACCCGATCGAAGCCGAGAGCATGCGCATCATCCAGGACGGCTACGACTGGTCGACCATCCCGGCCGAGCTGCACACCGTGCTGCAACGTCTGGTGCACACCTCCGGCGATTTCAGCAGCGTCGACGACATGTATTTCTCGCCCGGCGCCACCGATATCGGCCTGCGCGCGCTCTTGCGCTGCCGCCGCGTGGTAACCGACGTCACCATGGTACAGACCGGCCTCAAGCGCGCGGTGCTAGATCAATTGGGCGTCGAGACCTGGTGCGGCGTGCACGACGAGGAAACGCATCTGCTCGCCAAGACGCACGGCATCACCCGCTCCGCCGCCGGCATCCGACGCGCCTGGCAGAAGTTCGGCAACGACGTGATCGTCGCCATCGGCGATGCGCCGACCGCGATCATGGAAGTGGTGCGGCTGGTGCGCGAGCACGGCTGGCGCCCGCAACTGGTGGTCGGCCTGCCGGTCGGCTTCGTCGGCACGCGCGAGTGCAAGGAAGAACTGGCCCGCCTGCTGCAGGTGCCGCGCATCACCAACCGCGGCACGCGCGGCGGCTCGCCGTGGGCGGCCACCGTGGTCAACGCGCTGATGATCTCGGCCATCGAGCACGTCGGGCGCCAGAACCAGGAACAAGCAGCACAGCGATGAGCGAATCGGCCCGCCGCCCCTACGACCTCGCCACGCCGGCGCCCAACGGCCTGCGCCGTGGCCGCACCACCGGCAGCTGCGCCACGGCAGCGGTCAAGGCGGCGCTGACGCTGCTGTTGCGCGGCGAGGCGGTGCGCGAGGTCGAGGTCAGCCTGCCGGACCCGGACTACTACCTGGTGGTGCCGGTGGAAAAGGTGGAGCGGCTGGACAGCGGCGCGGTCCGCGCCGAGGTGCTGAAGTACGGCGGCGACGACCCGGACAATACCGACGGCGCGACCATCTTCGCCGAGGTGTCGGCAAACGGCACGGGGGCGATACGCTTCATCGCCGCCACCGGCGTCGGCACCGTCACCCAGCCGGGGTTGCGCATCCCGCCCGGCGAGCCGGCGATCAACCCGGTACCGCGCCAGATGATGCGCTGGGCGGTGGACGAGGTGCTGGCGGGCGAGCCCGACCCCGGCTTCGATCTGGCCATCGGCTGCGTCGACGGCGACAAGATCGCCAAGCGCACCTTCAACCCGATGCTCGGCATCGTCGGCGGCATCTCCATTCTCGGCACCAGCGGCATCGTCGAGCCGATGTCGCTCGCGGCGTGGATGGCCTCGATCGAGGTCTACATCCGCGTGGCGCTGGGGCACTGCCCCGACGCCATCGCCTTCACCCCCGGCAAAATCGGGCGCGGCTACGCCGCCGACACGCTGGGGCTGGAAAAGAAGGAAGTGGTGCAGATCGCCAACTTCGTCGGCGTCTCGCTCGACTACGCCCAGCAAACGCTGGAAGAACAACAGGCCCGGCTTGGCACGCTATGGGTGCTGGGCCACCCCGGCAAGATCGCCAAGCTGCTCGACGGAGTGTGGGACACCCATTCGAGCAAGAGCGGCATGGCGATGGGCTCCGTCGCCGCCGTGGCCGCCGAGCTCGGCTTCGCCGCCGAACTCGTGGAACAAATCGAGAAAGCCAATACCGTGGAAAATGTAGTGCAAATCGTGCGTAACGAAGCCGGCGCGCGCGCTTACTGGATGGAAATCGAGCGGCGTGTCGCCGCGCTGATGGCGCCCAAAGTGCCCAGCGTCGACCGCGTCGCGGTGCGCCTGTTCAGCATGGACGGCACGCCACTCGGTGAAGCCGCCGGTGACGCATCGGGAGAAGCGGCATGAGCACGCTCGGACACTTCACCGGCGTCGGCGTCGGCCCCGGCCCGGCCGGGCTGATCCCGGTGGCGGCGCTGGACGCCCTCAAACAGGCCGACCTGATCTACCTGCCGCGCGCACGCGGTAGTGAAATTTCTGTAGCCCGCCAGTGCCTGGCAGGCCTCAGCATCCCAGACGAAAAATTCCGCGAAATCGAGTTCCAGATGGACCCGGACCGCAGCGTGCTGTCCAGCCACTACGGCGAGTTGGCCGAAGCGGTCGCCACCGAGCTGTCGGCTGGGCGCCACGTCGCCTACCTCACCATTGGCGACTCGATGACCTACTCGACCTACGGCTATTTGCTGGCGGCCTTGCGTGACAAGCTGCCGGAGCTGCCCCACACCACCTTCCCCGGCGTCACCAGCTTCGCCGCCACCGCCTCGGCGCTGTCCTGGCCGCTGGGCGAAGGCAAGGAACGGATTTTGATTCTGCCCTGCCCGGACGACATGGCCGAACTGCGCGCCGACATCGAGAGCCACGACATCGTGGTGCTGATGAAGATCGGTGCGCGCCTGCCGGACGTGCTTGGCCTGCTCTCCGACATGGACATCGCCCGCCACTGCGCCTTCGCACGCCGTATCGGCCTGCCCGGCGAAGTGCTGTGCGACGACGTCTCTACCCTCACCGCAGCGGCGAGTGGCTACCTCGCCACCATGCTGATCCGCAAAAACGCCCGCGAGAAACGCCACCCATGAAAGTCTATTTCATCGGCGCCGGCCCCGGCGCCGCCGACCTGATCACACTGCGCGGCAGCCGCCTGCTGGGCGACGTGCCCATGGTGCTGTACGCCGGCTCGCTGGTGCCGGCCGAAATGCTGCAACACTGCCGGCCTGACGCCGAAATCTTCGACACCGCCGAACTCTCGCTCGACGAGCAGGAAGCGCTGTACCGCCGCGCCCAGGCTGAGGACAAGGACGTGGTGCGGCTGCACTCCGGCGACCCGGCGATCTACGGCGCCACCGCCGAGCAGATGCGCCGGCTGGAAGCGCTCGGCATCGGCTACGAGATCGTGCCCGGCGTGTCCTCGTTCACCGCCGCCGCCGCGGCGCTGGGCAGCGAACTGACGCGCCCGACGGTGTCGCAATCGATCATCCTGACCCGCGTCTCGGGTCGCGCCTCGGCGGTGCCGGAGCTGGAATCGATCGCCCGCTTCGCCGAACACCAGGCGACCATGTGCATCTTCCTCTCCGGCCAGCGCCTGAAGCAGACCATCGCCGACCTCTTGCTGCACTACCCGGCCGACACCCCGGTGGCGCTGGTGCGGCGCGCCAGCTGGCCGGATCAGGCCATCCACCGCAGCACGCTCGCCAAGCTGATGTCCGAGGTCAAGCAGAAGGACTGGCTGCTGACCACGCTGCTGCTGGTCGGCCGCGCGCTGTCGCAGGAGGGCGGAGTGGAATCGAGCCTGTACGCGGCCGGCTTCACCCACATCTTCCGCGACGGCACCGACCGCAAGACCCCGCGCCCGAGCAAGCGCAAGGCGGCGAAGGACGCGGTGTGAGCGAGACTGCCATCTGGCTGGTGCGTGGTGATGCCTTGCCGCTGGGCCAAAGGTTGGCCGACGCGCTCGGCGCCACGCTGTACCAGCCCTGGCTCACCCCAGACGACAGCCCGCGCGAACAGTTCCGCCGCGTGTTCCACCAGCACCGGCGCTGGGTGGCGGTGATGGCCTCCGGCATCGCGGTGCGCTATCTCGACGGCCTGCCCGCGAGCAAGTACACCGACCCGGCGCTGGTGGTGCTGGACGAGGCGGCGCGCTTCGCCATCCCGCTCCTCTCCGGCCACGAGGGCGGCGCCAACGCGCTCGCCTACGAGGTGGCGCGGCTGACGGGTGCGATTCCCGCCGTCACCACCGCCACCGAGGCGCTGAAACCGCTCACACTCGGCATCGGCTGCCGGCGCGGCAAGTCGGCGGACGAGATCGAACGGGCGGTGTTGGCCGCGCTGGGTGCTCGCACCTTGGCCGAAGTGCGCGAGGTCGCGACCATCGACCTCAAGGCCGACGAAGAAGGCCTGCTGGCATTCTGTGCCCGCCACGGCCTGCCGCTGCGCGTGATCGCCCAATCCGACGTCGCCGCACGCGCCTGGGTGGGTCAGCCCTCCGACTGGGTGCAGCAGAACGTCGGCGTTGCCGGCGTGTGCGAACCCTGCGCGCTGATCGCCAGCCCGCGCGGCCGACTGATCGTGCCCAAGACCGCGTTCGATGGCGTCACCGTCGCCGTGGTCGAAGACTGCCGGGTAGTCGGGGCCACGTAGGGCGGATGCCCCCAAAGGGGGTGATCCGCCGATGACAACAAGACAAGCTGGCGGAACGCCCCTGAAAGGGGCTTCCGCCCTACAGCATCACGAAGCATGGCGCTCACCCGTCATGGTTGAAAAAAGAAACTGAAAGCATTTATGACCGGCAAACTCTACTTGGTCTCCGTCGGCCCCGGCACCGCCGAACTGATCCCGCCGATGGTGAAGGACGCCCTCGCCGCGAGCGATGTGATCGTCTCCTACGACCTGTACCTCACCTGGATTCAGCCGTGGATTTCCGGTAAGGACATCCGCACCCTGCCCTTGACCCAGGAGCGCGACCGCGCCCAGTTGGCGCTGGAACAGGCGCGCGCCGGCAAGACCGTGGCGCTGATCTCCAGCGGCGACATCGGCATCTACGCCATGGCCACGCTCGCCTACGAGGACATGCTGGAAACCGACACCTTCGACGTCCAGCTCATCCCCGGCATCACCTCGGCCAACGCCTGCGCGTCGCTCTTGGGTGCGCCGCTGTCGCACGACTTCGCCACGCTGAGCCTGTCCGACCTGCTGTGTCCGTGGGAATGGATCGAGAAGCGCGCACGCCACATCGCCGAAGCCGACCTTGCCGCGGTGTTCTACAACGTGCAGAGCAAGCAGCGCCAGGAAGGCGTGTACCGTGTCCTCGACATCATGCTCGAGCACAAGCGCCCCGAGACGCTGTGCGGCATCGTGCACAACGCCTACCGCGAGGGCCAGACCGTCGAGATCGTCACCCTGGCCGAACTGCGTACGCGCCGCTTCAACATGCTGACCTCGCTCGTGATCGGCAACCGCTTCACCAAGCGCAAGCGCAACTGGATCTTCTCACCGCGCGGCTACGGCAACTGGGACGACACGCCCGACACCGTCAAGGCCGACGTGCTGCCGAACAGCGCAGTGTGGGTATTCTCCGGCACCAGTGACGGCAACGCACTGGCGCGCGAGATCGCCGCGACGGGCCGTGAAGTCATCGTGTCGAGTGCCACCGACTACGGCGCCGAACTAGTGGAGCAGAACTGCCCCGGCCTCACCACGGTCTCCGGCCGCCTCGGCATCGAGCGCCGCCGCGAACTGTTGCGCGACAGCGGTGCACGGGTGATCGTCGACGCCACCCACCCCTACGCCAGCGACATGTCGCAGCAGCTGATCGAGCTGGCACAGGAACTCGCGCTGCCCTATTTGCGCTACGAGCGCCCCAGCGCCGCCGACAATCATCCCGCCGAGCACGTGGCAACCATGGCCGACGCCGCGCGTCTGGCGATGCAGCGCGGCCAGCGTATCTTCCTCGCCACCGGCTCCAAGGACCTGGCCGCCTTCGTCAAGGCCGACGGTGCCGACCAGCGCCAGTGGTTCGTGCGCCTCGCCCCGGACCCGCAGCATTTGCAACGCGCCATCGACCTGGGCATTCCACGCTCGCACCTCCTCGCCATGCAAGGCCCGTTCTCGCAGGCCGCCAACGAAACGCTGTGGCGCGACTGGGGCATCGACTGCGTGGTGACCAAGCAATCCGGCGACGCCGGCGGCTACGGTACCAAGGCTGCTGCCGCCGCGGCGCTGGGCATCCCGCTGATCGTGGTGGACCGCCCCGTGCTCGACTACCCGGCGATGGCATCCGACTTTGCCGGCGTGCTGGCCGCGCTGCCCGCTCAACAAGAGGGGCAACCGGCATGAGCCAAGCACGCATCCCGGTCACCGTCGTCACCGGCTTTCTCGGCGCCGGCAAGACCACGCTGCTGTCCAACCTGATTCGTGACAGCAAACAGCGGCGTCTCGCCATCCTGGTCAACGAATTCGGCGAGGTGTCGATCGACGGCGCCCTATTGCGCGGCGAAGGCGGCGAACGCAGCGAGGTGGAGATCCATGACCTCTCGCACGGCCTGGTGGCCTACGACGACGACGAGGACTTCCTGCCCACCATGCTGGCGCTGTGGCAGCGCCGTAGCCTGATTGACCACGTGTTGATCGAAACCTCCGGACTGGCTCTGCCCAGCGCGGTGATGGAACGGCTGCAAAGCGAGGCCCTGGCACCCTATTTCGTACTCGACGCCACGCTGGCCGTGGTCGACACCCCGCTGCTGCTGGACGGCGGCTTCGGCCAACCTTCGAACACCGAACAGGCCGTCGACGCCTCGGTCGCCGAGCTATTCGAGATGCAGCTCGCCAACGCCGACATCGTGGTGCTCAACAAGATCGACGCGTTGGACGACGAAGCGCTGCTGGCGGCGGAAACCCGCGTGCGCGCGCTGGCGCCGTCGATCCGCTTCATCGAGCTCGCCTACGAGGCCAAGCTCGACACGCGGCTGACGCTAGGTCTGCATCTGCACGAACCCGCCAACACCGCGCACCGCCACTACGGCCCGGTGGCGACCATGCCGGGGCTCACCATGCGCCCGCTCGCCAACCAGGGCCTGCTCGACGGACACAGCCACAGCGGCCTCGGCGCCCACAGCCACGGGCTGACGACGCACAAGCACTTCCACGAGCAGGACCCAGGCTGGCAGTCGTTCATGATCCGCAGCAAGGAAGCGCAAGACGCCGACACCTTGCGCGACGCCGTCGCCGCCATCGCCCGCAGCGAACCGCTGTTGCGCATCAAGGGCTTCGCCCCGCCGCGTGACGGAGCAGGCCGGCTCTTGATCCAAGGCGTGCGCAGCCGCATCGAGCTCAGCCACGAATCCGAAGCAGCGCCGGCGAAACAGGCGCAACTGGTGTTCATCGGCTACCACCCGAGCCGGCCGCGTATCGTCGAGCAGTTATGTGAGCTGACCGGCACCATTTGGCGCTAATGCACACGATTGAATTAGCAAGGAATCCATCATGAAAACCGACCCGACTTCCCACCAGCGCATGACCGAGCGGCGCAAGGCCGGCTTCGAGAAGAAGAAGGCCGCCGCCACCAAGGAAAAGGGGCTGCTGATCGTCAACACCGGCACCGGCAAGGGCAAGAGTAGCGCCGCCTTCGGCATGGGCCTGCGCGTGGTCGGCCACGGCATGCGCCTGGGTGTGGTGCAGTTCATCAAGGGCGCGCTACACACCGCCGAGCGCGACTTGCTGGGCAGCTTCGACAACTGCGACTTCCTCACCATGGGCGAGGGCTATACCTGGAACACCCAGAACCGCGACGCCGACATCGCCACCGCGCGTAAAGGCTGGGACGAAGCTCGGAGCATGATCGAAAGCGGCGAGTACGACATGGTGATCCTCGACGAGCTCAACGTGGTGCTGAAATACGAGTATCTGCCGCTCGACGAGGTGCTGGCGGTGTTCGCCGCCCGCTCGCCCGATCTGCACGTGGTCGTCACCGGCCGCCATGCACCCGAAGCGCTGATCGAGGCGGCGGACTTGGTGACCGAGATGAAGCTGGTCAAACACCCCTACCGCGAACAGGGCATCAAGGCACAGCAAGGCGTCGAGTTCTAGGATCAGTCCATGCCCAACAAGCCGAAAGCCCGCTCCTGCCCGGCGCTGTTCCTCACCGCACCGGCCTCGCACCAGGGCAAGACCACGCTCACCTCCGGCCTCGCGCGCTACCACCGCGCCCAGGGCCGCACTGTGCGCGTGTTCAAGACAGGGCCGGACTTCCTCGACCCCTACATCCTCGAACAGGCATCGGGTAACCCGGTCTACTCGCTCGACCTGTGGATGACCGGCGAAGCCGACTGCCGCCAGCGGCTGTACGACGCAGCCGGGGATGCCGACCTGATCCTGATCGAAGGCAGCATGGGCCTGTTCGACGGCACGCCGTCGAGCGCCGATCTGGCGCAGACTTTCGGCGTGCCGGTGCTGGCGGTAATCGACGCCACCGGCATGGCGCAGACCTTCGCCGCCGTGGCGCACGGCCTCGCCAGCTTCCGCCCCGGCCTGCCGTTCTACGGCGTGCTGGCCAACCGCGTCGCCAGCGCGCGCCACGCCGAGATGCTGCTGCAAGCCTTGCCGTCAGGGCTGAGCTGCCTCGGCACCGTGCTGCGCGAAGACGCCATGACCCTGCCGGAACGCCACCTGGGCCTGGTGCAGGCGCAGGAAATCGACGACCTGGAAGCGCGGCTACAGCAGGCTGCCGCACAGATCGCCGGAACCGGGCTGACCCAACTGCCGCCTGCCATCGCTTTCCAGCCCGCCATCGCCGCCCCACTGCCGACACTATTGGCCGGTGTGAAGATCGCCATCGCCCGCGACAAGGCCTTCTCCTTCGTCTACCCGGCCAATCTGGAACTGCTCGAAGCGCTGGGCGCCGAGCTGGCGTTCTTCTCGCCGCTCGCCGACGATGCGCTGCCGGAGGCCGACGCCGTCTACCTGCCAGGTGGCTACCCGGAGCTGCACCTCGCCACGCTTTCGGCCAACCTTCGGACCGCGATCGGCTTGCGAGAACATGTTGCCGCCGACAAACCGCTCTATGCCGAGTGCGGCGGCATGCTCTACCTGCTCGACGCGCTCACCGACAAGGCCGGCAAAACCGGTGCCCTGCTCGGGCTCTTGCCAGGCCACGCCACGCTGGGCCGGCGCCTCGCCGGGCTCGGCCTGCAAGCGGTAGAACTCGACGGCGAGACGCTGCGCGGCCACACCTTCCATTACACCAGCCTGCAAACCCCGCTTGCCCCGCTAACCCATGCCCGTCGAGCCAGCGGCACGGCGCCAGGCGAAGCGGTCTACCGCCACGGCAGCATCGTGGCGAGCTATCTGCACGCCTATTTCCCGTCCAACCCTATCGCCACTGCCAGCCTGTTCACCGGCCCCCCCTAAAACCTGCTGCGCGCGCCGATTGCTGCGTTGCACGGTTGGCGTGCGAGTTGGTGTGCAACTCGCTCAGCCACAGACTCCCTCGCTGTACTACTTGTACTATCTCGGTCGCTGCGCGCCGTCCGCCTTGCACTCGGCCCGCTCGCGACGGTTTTCAAGGCCCCCTATATCATGAATCGATACAACGACACCGACATCGCCGCCGTCTACCGCGCCATCCGCGAACGGCGCGACATGCGTCACTTCCGCCCCGACCCGGTCGATCCCGAACTGCTCGCCCGCCTGCTGCAGGCCGCGCACCTCGCGCCCAGCGTCGGCTTCATGCAGCCGTGGCGCTTCATCCGCATCAGCAACCCGCAACTGCGCCGCGACATGCACGCGCTGGTCGAGGCGGAACGGGTGCGCACCGCAGCGGCGCTCGGCGAGCGCGAGGACGAGTTCATGCGGCTCAAGGTGGAAGGCATTCTCGATTGCGGCGAGGTACTGGTGGCAGCGCTGATGGACGGGCGCGAACGCCACGTGTTCGGCCGGCGCACGCTGCCGGAGATGGATCTGGCCTCGGTCGCCTGCGCCATCCAGAATATGTGGCTGGCGGCGCGCGCCGAAGGCCTCGGCCTCGGCTGGGTGTCGCTGTTCGACCCGATAGCACTCGGCCAGCTGCTGGGCTTGCCCGAGGGAGCCAAGGCGGTGGCCATCCTCTGCATCGGCCACGTCGATCAGTTCTACGCCAAGCCGATGCTGGAACAGGAAAACTGGGCGCGGCGCCAGCCGCTGCAGGAACTGGTATTCGAGAACGGCTGGAACAACGTGGCGGACAGCGCCGTTTCGCGCTGAAAAGCCCCGCGCCGGCAGGTGCCTGGCACGACAATGCGCGTTAAAATGCGCCCCTCGAATCCACGCGGGGCGCTCTCGATGACAGCGCCCTGCCCAACCAGGAAAGCCTGCGCATGGCGGCCAAACCCAAGAAATCCACCACGGCCAATCCCAGCCGCGACGCCAGACTGGCGTCGGAGAAGCGCCTCGCGCGCGCCGAGAAGGCCTGCCAGTCCCTGATGGCGGCATTCACCGAGCTGGAGAACGCCGGCGTGCTGGATGCGCACGACACCGCCCGCCAGTACCTGCAGATGTGCCGGGTGCACTACCGCAAGATTCGCAACGGCAAGGTGCTCGGACCAGCCGATTTCAATGCGGCGGTGGACGTCTGCACCAGCGCCCGCCGCGCCCTGCTGGCGCTCGACCCGGCACTAAGCTTCGCCAGCTTCCCTACCGCCGAGGCCCTGTGCACAATCCTGCAGCAGGCGGACGTCGTTCTGGGCGACTACCAGCAGCTCAAGACCGGCAGCGCCAAGCCCTGACGGTCCGCCAAGCGCGGATCGCCAGGGAGACGCCCGCTCCGCCTCCACGGCGACACCTCTTCGGCCAACCTTTACCCCCACGGATCAGCGCGAAAGAAACCGCCCATGAACGATTTTTTCGGCATCTACAGCCCCTTCATCGAGCATTGCGGCATCGTCGCAGTAGAACGCGAACCCGGCATCGCACGGGCGCGTGTCGAATTGACCCCACCCCTGTTGAACGCCGCCGGCAACGGCCACGGCGGGCTGCTGATGACGCTGTTCGACGTCACGCTGGCCGCCGCCGCACGCGGCACCCGCCCCCACGCCACCGGCGTCGCCACGGTGGACCTGAACGTCAGCTTCCTGGAGCCCGCCAACGGCATGCTGGACTGCGAAGGCCGGGTGCTGCGCGCCGGTTCCTCCCTGGTGTTCTGCGAAGGGGAAATCCGCAACGCAACGGGAGAACTGGTCGCCAAAGCGATGGGAACCTTCAAGCTGATGGCGCCACGCGCCGCCGGACAGATCACCAGCGACTAAGAACCTGTTCCCGATCTTGCGGCGCACCCCCGGTCGGAGTTCATGTGCACAGCGTGCCAATTCATCACTGGGGCTGCACGCTACCGAGCGTGAACGGGTTCTAAGACGGCTCGCCTATACGGCGTCCCGCGACGCCGCCAAGGCGACCGGACAGCGCAGCACCCGACACCCCCAGCATCCACCCTCGCACCGCCAGCGCTAGCACCGCGGCATTGAGAAAGTGCCACAGGAAATGCGTGCCGATGGCGAAAGCGGGGCAAACGGCGTTGTCGATCGAGCGGAAAAACAGCGACACCACGAAAGTGCCGCCGGCCGCCGCCAACGACCCCCAGCCCGCACGACCGGTCCGGCCATGCCAGACGGCAATGCCCAACAACACCAGCAGCGCCGGCAGGTAGGACAGCGACCCGTTCAGCCATTGCGGATAATTCCCGGCCTCGACCCCGGCGGCGGCGAAACCCACCAGGAACAGCCCCGCCGCAACGCGCCGCCAACCGGCGATGTCTCGGAAATAGCGCCACAGGAACACCAGCTGGAACAACAGGATGGGCAGCACGTCGAGCCACTCCGCCCAGCCGGTGGCGAAAGCATGGAAAGTGAAGCTGCCGGCGCCGATCAATGCCAGCAACCCCGCCAGCCACCGCGCCCGGCTGGCGCCCGCGCCCGCCATCGCAGCGTGACGCCACACCCACCAGGCGGCGGCAAAAAACGCCAGATTGCTCAGCATGTTGATCGGTTCGCCGAGCAAGCCCGGCGCGATCCGCTCGCAATACAAATCGACATAAGCCACAGTCACCCCTCACCTGACGATGAACAAAGGTATCCACTCTAGTCGGATTTGATGAAAGCACCGTGACCGTGCGCTTTCTACCATCGATCCCTCCCATTTGCCCCTGGCGGGCCGTCAAGACTGGACTCGGGCGAAGGCCTTCCGCAGGCAAAACCGGCTCACAGGGCAAGCCGGGTCAGGCAGCGAGCAAGGCAACCGAGGGCGCAAAAGATGAAGCCGGTCACCGCCACCGCCCGCTCGACGGACTCCCCAGTCGCCGACGCCATCAATGGCCACGACGCAGCCGTAGCACGTGTTCACCTAACTTGTTGATGGCGTAGTCATTTGTCCTCCGAAATGCCAATTAAAAATTTCTCTTTGCCGTGGCTTGCCACGGTGTCTACGTTTCAATTGTATCTGTTGGTAAAAGGTGGAATGGGCTTGCCTGACTCTGCCCCAGGCAGGCCCCTCTTTTTGATCGGCACTTCATCAGGGGGATGAACATGCTTGTCGCTAAAGACCAAACTTTGCTTGATCATGAGAACCACTCGCTCATCCTGATCGACCACCAGCCCCGAATCGGCGTAGCTGCGCAACCTGCCTATGCGGACCCGCTCCGCACCAATGTTTTCATGGTAACCAAGGCAGCTAAGGCTTATCAGGTGCCGATTCTCGTGACAGCGATAACCGACCAGCCGGACAAGGAACGCGACGTCCAAACCCCAAGGTTTCCCGACAATGCGGTGAGCGCCCCCTCGAACACGAAGCCTCAGCTGAACGAATGGATTCTCCAGTGGGTGACGGCATCCGAGACGCCAATAATCGTCTTGGCCGGCCTGCGCACCTCCGTTTCAATCGCCGACTCGGCATTGTCGGCGCTGGATCGAGGTATTTTGGTGTACGTCATCGCCGACGCCTGCGGGGACATCACCGAAGACGCACATCAACTTGCATTGAAACGCATGCGCCAGCAGGGGGTTCACCCGATCACGTCGCTGCAATACCTGCTAGAGCTTCAGTGAAGTCGGCGGGTCGATCTGGCTCCTTGGCTACGGTCGCGCCGGTAGGATGGTCAAGAGTAAAGCCCTCGGGACTCCGGGGGCTTTTTTCATGGAAGAGGCCGAGTTGCATGGGTGCGAACAGGTCTGGTTGCTGCGGCCGTGGGGTGTCCATGGAGATACTCCCATCCCCCGAGACGGCTGACAGCCGTCAGCACCAGGGGGAGGAGGTGCAGCAGCGCTTTACCAATCGTCCCAGGTGATCGGAGGCCAGCCAATGGCATCGGAAGGCCAATGCTTCCGGTGCAGGTCCAACAAATCCGCCTGCCCCAGGCTGCGGACGTCCGGGAACAGCCCGTGGCGCTCCGGGTAGGCAGGGCTGCATACCGGCTGGCTGGACAATTTCCGGAAAGAGATAGTAGAGGTTTCCCCTGATCTCGCAGCCTTCGTTTCCACAAATCAGGGAAAGCACGAATCCAATCAAAATATTAAATCATATAATGATTGACAAACAGGCTTTAGTGGCCAAATCTGAAATAACCGCAAACCAACGTCTATCGGGCAAACGGCAAGACGAGTTGACCAATGGGAGCCACAAAATGAGTGCTTACGACACAAGAATCGAAGGCCACGAAATGATCGTGGAGGGCACCATGGCGTTTCATTTTGAAAAACCGCCCGGCTTCAGTTTCAAGCCCGGTCAGGCGATGGATGTCGTTCTCGTCGACCCACCGGCCACCGATCCACAAAGTGCCCGCCATGCCTTCTCTATCGTCAGCGCGCCGTTCGAAGAGCATCTGAGCATTACCACGCGCATGCGCGACAGTGCGTTCAAGCGAGCCTTGAAGTCGCTGGCAATCGGGGCCCCGATCCGGATCGAAGGGCCGTTCGGATCGCTGACCCTGCACAACAATCGTGCGCGGCCGGCCGTCTTTATTGCGGGGGGCATCGGCATTACGCCGTTCATGAGCATCTTGCGGCAAGCGGCACAGGATGGGTTACCACAGCGCTTGGTATTGATCTATTCCAATCGCCGGCCGGAGGACGCCGCCTTTCTCGCCGAACTGCAAGTACTTGAACAACGGAACCGTCACTTCCGTCTGGTGGCGACGATGACGCAGATGGAGCAATCCACCCGGCCATGGGCGGGAGAGGTGGGCAAGATTGACGAGACGCTGTTGAAACGAGTCATCAGCGAGCTTCCGGCGCCGATCTGCTACCTTGCCGGACCGCCTGCGATGGTCGAAGACATGCACCGGGTATTGAATCTTGCCGGCGTCGATGATGATGATATCCGCACCGAAGAGTTCTACGGGTACTAAGAGCCGCTAACAAGCATTCCGAATGCCCGCCCCACCCCAGGCGCTCTCACCGTCGCTCGGGATGGGGTTCCCCCAAATCGCTGCGGAGGGAACCCAGAATGACAGACCACACCGCAGGAAAAACCGCTTTCGTGCTGGCAGGCGGTGGCAGCTTCGGCGCCATCCAGGTGGGGATGCTGCGGGAGCTGGTGAGGAACGGCATCCAGCCTGAACTGGTGGTGGGCTCATCGGTGGGAGCGCTGAACGGCGCCTATTTCGCAGGGAATCCGACAGCGGCGGGAGTGGCTCGTCTGGAAAGCATCTGGTGCGGGCTGCAACGGCAGGAAATATTTCCGCTGACCTTGCGCCACCTCGTCGGCCTGTTTTTCCAGTCGCCGTCTCTGGTCGATTCGGGAGGGTTACGTCATCTCGTTGAGCGCCACCTTCCCTACCGGAACCTGGAGAACGCTGCCATTCCCATACACATTACAGCCACCGAGCTGTTGAGCGGTGCGTCAGTGCGGCTGTCCTCCGGTCCGGCCATCGAGGCGATCCTTGCCAGTTGTGCGATACCGGCAGCCTTTGCGCCGGTTCGAGTCGGGGAAACGTACCTGATTGACGGCGCCATCGCCAGCAACACGCCCATCATGACGGCAGTCGAGCTGGGGGCCAGCCGGCTGGTCGTGCTCCCCACCGGCTTTGCCTGCGCCCTCGCAGCGCCGCCCGCAACGGTCATTGCCAACGCCCTGCATGCGCTTAACTTGCTGATCGCCCATCAACTCGTTCGTGATCTGGAGCAGCTTGCCGGCCAGGTTGAGGTGATCACGGTGCCGCCGTTGTGTCCCCTGTCGGTATCGCCCTACGATTTCTCGCGCGCTCATGAATTGATCGAGCGCGCGGCAGAGAGCACGCACCGCTGGCTGGATAGCGGAGGAATGACGCAACAAAGGATTCCCGGCGCGCTACGGCCGCATGTCGACTGATTTCTGCTGCCATGCTGGCACATCGCCGGCATGGCAGCGGATTTGCGCTTGGCAGCGCCCGATACCCGACATCAAGCCATGCGCGCTCTCATTTGCAGCGCATGTTGGTTGGAAGCGTAGATCGACTCGCGCTCCGGCAGCGGCTGCCCGGCCAGCGCAGCAAGCCAGGTGGCCGTCTCCATCACATTGGCAAAACGCGACTGCAACACCACCATGAAGGTGCGATGAATCATCTCCGCACTGACGAGGCCGGCCCGATTGGAATACGGAACCGAGCCGGTGGCGTCGTCCAGCACCTCGACGGCAAACCCGGCGTGCAGCGCCTGCTTCACCGTCGAATCGACGCAGTTGTGGGTCATGTAACCGACCACCGTCAGCGTGTCGATGCCCTGCTCGCGCAGCCAGCTTTCCAGATCGGTGCCGGCAAAGGCACTGGGCAGGGTTTTCTCCACGTAATGATCGGCAGGACGGCCGGCCACCACCGGGTGCAACGCCCAGCCCTCGGAGCCGTGGGCAAAGATCGGCGAACCAGACGGCGCGCTGTTCTGCACCACCACGATGGGTATTCCCGCCGCACGCGCGGCGTCCATGGCCTGGCCGATATGGCTCAGCGACAACTCCACCGCCGGGTATTCAATCCTCAAGTGGCCCGTGACGTATTCGTTTTGCACATCGATGACGATCAGCGCGCGTTTCATGGAAGCGGTCATGTCTCTCTCCTGGTCAACAAAGACGGGCCGGACAAGGGGTGTCGCGGCCATGGCGATCTTTCTTCTCGTGCCGACGGTGAGACTCCGACACGATGCAATGGAGCCAGGGCGATCAGAGGTGGCACCGCGTGTGTATCGCCAAGCGCGCGACAGGACGATCAACAGACCGGGCGAGCGGTAGAGCCGGCGCGGGCGCCTACCTCCCCGCCCAGCGCCGGTACTCGCCGGGCGTCACGCCGAGCGCGGCACGGAAACGGTTGGCCAGGTGGCTGGCACTGGCAAAGCCGCAGCTGGCCGCGATATCGGCCAGCGCCTGATCGCCCCCCGCCAGCGCCTCCCGGGCGCGTACCAGGCGACGCTGCAAGATCCAGGCATGCGGAGGTTGGCCGAACGAGGCGCGGAACATGCGCGCAAAATGGTACTCCGACAACGCCAGCTCGGCCGCCAGTTCGCCCACCGTCAACACGCTGTCGAGCCGGGCTTCGATCAGCTCCTGCACGCGGCGGCGCTGCGCCGGAGCGAGCCCCCCTTTCACGGTCACCGAGCGGCGCCGGCCGGTCTGCGTCAGCATCAGGTGGGCCAGCACCTCATGGCCGAGCGCGTTGCCGGCCAGCCGGCCATGTGGATCGTCCCAATCGAGTCCGGCCAGTTGACGGCACACCGCGGCGAGCCACGGATCGTCCATGTAGGTGCGGTCATAGAGCTGCTGGTCGCGCGCCTCGCGGTCGAGCAGGGTCAGCGCCAAGGCGTCGAAGCGATCGGGCGCAAAATACAGGTGCAGAAAGCGAATCTGGCCGCTGACGCGCCAATCCGATTCATGTTCGGCGGGCAGGATGCACAGTTTGTCCGGCGCCCCACGCAGGCCGGGCTGGTCGCGGCGCCGAATGTCGAAACCGCCTTCGAGGTAGAGCGACAAGGTATGGTGGCCGGGACGGCTGTAGACGGTGTCTTCCAGCTGGTTGCGCTGCCACAGCGCGACCGACAGGCCGTCGCCGAGCGAGCTGTTGCGCTCCAGCTCGGCGCGGGTCTGGGTCAGTGTGTCGTAAACAGGTAGGGTGGCGCGGGGCATGATGGGGCGTCCTCAAGGCCATTAGTGTACGGCCTGACGGCCGCCACGGCATCGCTCGACGCCAAAAAAGCGCAGGAATGTGCAATCCCGTTTCGTCGGGTTCGGTGAAACTAGCGCCATTGTCCCTCCCCCGGAGCCATCGCCATGAACGCCCTGCTTTACCTCTCCACCGTGCTGATCTGGGGCACCACCTGGATTGCCATCAAGGTGCAGTTGGGGCCGGTTCCGATTCCGCTCTCGATCGCCTACCGCTTTTTCCTCGCCGCCGCGGCGCTGTTCGCCATTCTTGCCTGGCGCGGCCAACTGCGTCGCCCGCGCGGCACCGCCCTTAGCCTGATCGCTGCGCAGGGGCTGACGCTGTTCTGCTTCAATTTCCTGTGCTTTTACTACGCCAGCCACTATCTGCCGAGCGGTTTGGTGGCCGTGGTGTTCTCCACCGCCACGCTGTGGAACGCACTGAATGCACGCCTGATCCTCAAGCGTCGCATCGCCCCGCAGGTGATGGCGGGAGGCGCACTGGGGCTGGCCGGGATCGCCACCCTGTTCTGGCCGCAACTGGCCGGCCACAGCACCGACGGCGGCACCCTGCTCGGGTTGGGGCTATCGATCCTGGGCACCCTGTGCTTCTCCGCCGGCAACCTGCTGTCGGCACGGCTGCAGGCGCTCGGCCACACGCCGTTGCAGACCAACGCCTGGGCCATGCTGACCGGCGCACTCATCCTGTTCGCGGGCAGCCTCGCCGCCGGCCTGCCGCTCACCCTCGACACCTCGCCACACTACCTGGGCGCCCTGCTCTACCTCGCCATTCCCGGCTCGGTGATCGGCTTCACCGCCTACCTGATGCTGGTCGGCCGGCTCGGCCCGGAACGCGCAGCCTACTGCACCGTCCTGTTCCCGGTGGTGGCGCTGAATGTGTCGGTATGGCTGGAGGGTTATCGCTGGACGCCACTCGCCTTGGCGGGGCTGATCCTGGTACTGGCCGGCAACGTACTGGTATTCCGCCAGCCTGCCAGGCGCACAGCGGCTCCCGTCACCAGCCGGGCAGCCTGAGCCGCGGCCCCATGCTGGCGTTACCCCAAACGAAATCAGGAAAAACTACACGATGACGGCGATGATCAGCACGATCAGCAAAATCACGATCAGGTCGTAATTGCTGAGCCGGCCACCGGCCGAGAGCGTATCGATGCGTTGAGCCAGCGTGGTGACTTCTTCATCGGTCATTGAATCGACGCGATCCTTGGCGAAGGCGGCCTGCACGCCAAGGGCCTGCAGCTTGTCACGGACTTCTGCCCGATCAAGAAAGGCCCTCACTTTTTCCCGATCGGCCTGGGCTTGCTGGGCCTGCTGCGCTGCAGCCGCCTGCTCGGTCGAAACCATGCCGGCACGGGCCAACGGGGCCTGTACCGCCAGGCACGACGCCAACAGCGCGGTACCAAGGTATTTGGCAATGGAAACTGACATTTCACACCTCCTGAACAAGAGTTGAAACCCGTCAGCGAGCCCCCTTTCCGCTTGTTTCAGTGTGGCACATGGCAGCGCAATGACAATCCGCCAATTCCTTTTAAATGCCCAAGGCATGTCCTCTGGCTCTTCGGCCAACCTTCTCTTCAGCCAGGCAGGGTGGCCGGCCCGGCCCACGCTTTCCTGGCTAGTGGCGATGCCACACAAGCACCCGATGGAAATGGACACCCTCTGCAGTGCGTGGCATGACGGAGCGCCTCGGCCCGGCACGGACATGGCTCACGGCTTGGTGAACCGGAAGCGGCAGCAGGCCCCACCCCGCACCATGCATTCTTCGTGCGTCACGGGCTCTCCCACATAGCTCGACATCAGCGCCAGGTCCAGTTGGCAAACCTCCGGAAAACGTGCCGCCAGATGATGAAAGATGCAATTGGTAGCCACGATGCGCGGCAGGCCGCTGTCGGCATCTTCCGGCCGGGCATCGTAGCCGAGTTCCAGCATGATGTCGGCCAGCGCCCGGATGCGCGCTTCCGGATCGTTCGCCTTCGCCGGCGGCAAGGTAGCGGCCAGAGTGGTGCCGATCTCGGCCAATTGTTTGGCAAGTTCGTCCTGGCCAAGCTTGGCTTCCAGCATCTTCAGCAGGAGTTCGGCAAACCAGGAATAGCGGCGGGGAAACACCTCCTGCCCCTTCGGGGTCAGCACGAAGAGCTGCTCGGGCCGCCCCCCCGTCGGTTGCGTCATTCCGCGTTCCACCAGACCATCCCGTTCCAGCACCGTCAGATGTTGCCTGACCGCGGTACGGGTAACGGCCAGCTCCTGTGCCAGTTGTTCCACCGTCAGCCCTGCAGACTGCCGTTGCAGCAGCCGTAACAGTTGCTGCTGACGCTCACCCATTGCTTCCAACATGTCGGTACACCTTCAATTTGCCCGTTCAGTTTGATTATATCCTTCATGGCGCAAAAATCACTTTGATAAGTTAAAACATATTTATATTGTTTAAGTGACAAAATAGACTACAATACAGCTTCCAAAGAAGCTTGAGCACGAAGGAGATTTCTCATGAAAACCTGGCAAAAAACCCTGGCGGCGTCGCTTATCGCGGCCTTCTTGTCCCCGCTCGCCCATGCCGAGCTGAGCAGCAGCCCCAAGATTTCACAAACACAAGTGGCCCTGCGCGATCTCTGGAGCGGCCACATTTTCTGGGTGCGTAACGTCGCCCTGGAAACGCTGGCGCACGACAAGTCCGGCGCCGCCGCCGCCGAGCAAGAGGTGGTCGCCAACGCCAAACAGATTGCCGCGTCGATCCAGCCCTTCTACGGGCAGGCCGCCTCGGACAAGTTGTTCACCCTATTGGCCGGCCATTATGGCGCGGTCAAGCAGTACCTGATCGCCACGGGGAAAGGCAGCAAGAGCGGGCAGGATAGCGCCAACAAAGCCATGGCCGCCAACGTGGACGAGATCGCCGCCTTCCTGTCCAGCGCCAACCCCTATTTACCGAAAGAAACGCTGCAAGGCCTGCTGCTGGCCCATGGCGGCCATCACGTCCAGCAGATTCAGGAGCTCAAGGACAAGGACTACCGCCAGGAGGCCCACACCTGGGAAGCCATGAAACAGCACATGAACGTGATCGCCGATGCCTTGGGTGGCGCCCTGGCCAAGCAGTTCCCCGAGCGCTTCTGAGCGTATCAGCCGGCCTGCCGGTTCTGTCCCACGCAGGACCGGCAGCGGCCGGCAAACCCGGGCGGAGCCTAGCACGCGAAGTCGGACTGCCCGCTCCGTTGCCGGGACAACTCAATGGGTGAGCTCTTTCAGGGCCATACCTCAAATGCCGGCCGATTGGCTTGCCCGACTGAAGCCCCTCGCCCGTAGTCGTCATCCAACATCCTGCGTCCGGAAGTACTGTTCGATGAAATCGACACACACCTTGAGCTTGGCCGAGCTCGATAGGCGCATGGGAGAAACCGCCCAGATGTCGGCCGGGAGGCTGTAGTCGGGCAACACCCGCACCAGCCTCCCGGCGGCAAGCGCAGCGCGTACGTCCCACAGGGAACGCAGCATGATGCCGCGTCCCGCCAGCGCCCACTGATGCACGATCTCGCCGTGGTTGGCCGACAAGGGGCCGGTGATGCGTATCACCGTTTCGCCACCGGGGCCGGAAAGCCGCCAGACGCCGAACGGGTGGTCGCGCTCCTTGATCGCCAGGCAATCGTGGCTGCTCAGTTCGCCGAGGCTCTTCGGCGTTCCACGCCGCTCGAGGTAGGACGATGCCGCGCAAAGGATGCGCTGGTTGGCGACCAGCTTCTTGGCGATCAACTGCGGCGCGATCTCGTTGCCGACCCGAATATCGAGATCGATCCCTTCACTCTCCAGATCAACCAGCCGGTCCGTCACATCGAAGCGGATTTCGAGTTGGGGATAGCGCTCGGCCAAGGCCGCCAGCGCCGGCGCGACGTGGACTCGGCCGAAGCCCAGGCTGCTGCTGATGCGGATCAGGCCGCGCGGAGCCAGCCTGGTTGCCGACACCTCGTCCACCATGTGGTCGACGTCATCGAGAATCTTTTGCGCCCAGCGGTAGACCCGTTCGCCGTCCTCGGTCACCGCGACCCGCCGCGTGCTGCGGTACAGCAGCTTCACGCCCAGGCTGTCTTCCAGCAGCCGTATCCGCTTGCTGACGTAGGCAGGGGATGCCCCCAGTTCCTCGGCGGCGCTGGCGAAGCCCGATTTGCGGGCAACCAGGCAGAACACGCGAAGGTCTTCCAGTTGCGGCTCATTATTCATGATTCGTGTTTTATGAATGCACGGAGGAGGCAATTATTAAACGAATGTTTTGCGGCATGCTAGGGATATCGGATCAATCGATGCGCCACGACTGACGGCCGGACAACAAGGAAGACATTGCATGAACAAGACATTCAGAATCGCCGCGATTGCCGGTGACGGTATCGGCAAAGAGGTACTGCCGGAAGGCATCCGCGTGCTGGAAGCCGCCGCGGCCAAGTTCGACCTCACCCTCGAATTCGCCCACTTCGACTGGGCCAGCTGCGATTATTACCTCCAGCACGGCAAGATGATGCCGGACGACTGGTTCGAGACATTGCAGCGTTTCGACGCCATCTTCTTCGGCGCGGTCGGCTGGCCGGACAAGGTGCCCGACCACATCTCGCTGTGGGGCTCGCTGATCAAGTTCCGCCGCGAATTCGACCAATACGTCAACCTGCGCCCGGTACGCCTGTTTGCCGGCGTGCCCTGCCCGCTCGCCAACCGCAAGACAGGCGATATCGACTTCTACGTCGTGCGCGAAAACACCGAGGGCGAATACTCGTCGGTCGGCGGCAAGATGTTCGAGGGCACCGAGCGCGAACTGGTGCTGCAGGAGGCGGTGTTCACCCGCCACGGCGTGGATCGCATCCTCAAATATGGTTTCGAGCTCGCCCAGCGCCGGCCGCGCAAGAAGCTGACCGCCGCGACCAAATCCAACGGCATCGCAGTCAGCATGCCGTACTGGGACGAGCGCGTGGCGGCGATGGCGCAAGCCTACCCCGACGTCGCCTGGGACAAGCAGCACATCGACATCCTCTCCGCCCGCTTCGTGCTGCAGCCGGATCGTTTCGACGTAGTGGTCGCCTCGAATCTGTTCGGCGACATCCTGTCTGACCTCGGGCCGGCCTGCACCGGCACCATCGGCATCGCGCCTTCGGCCAACCTCAACCCGGAACGGACCTTCCCCTCGCTATTCGAGCCGGTGCATGGCTCTGCACCCGACATCTACGGCCAGAACATCGCCAACCCGATCGCGATGATCTGGTCCGGCGCGATGATGCTCGATTTCCTCGGCGACGGCGATCCGCGCTACCAACACGCGCACGACGCGATCATGCGCGCGATCGAAACCGTGCTGGTCGAGGGGCCGCGCACGCCGGACATGGGGGGAATGGCCGACACCAGCGAGGTCGGCGCGGCGGTGGCGGCGGTCTTGTGATCTTCGCTAGCTCGCGCCCCGGCAGCCCCCCCTGATACGACAACGCCCGGCCCCGCGCTTGCTGCGGGACCGGGCGCTGCTCATGCAGTCAGCCCCTGCGGGCCATGGCGCTTAGCGCTTCGCTGCCGCCACCTTGCGCACCGCGGTGAAATCGGCATAGTGCCCCTTCAAGCCGTAGAACACGATGTAGGCATAGCACACCAGCGGCACCACGAAGGAATACAGGATGCCGATGCGGTCGGCGAAGAACGCCTGGATCAGCGGCACGATGGCACCGCCGACGATCGCCATGCACAGCACGCCGGAACCCTCGCCAGTGAACTTGCCCAGGCCCTCGATGGCCAGCGAGAAGATGGTCGGGAACATGATCGAATTGAACAGACCGATCGCGATCAGCCCCCACATCGCGGCCTTGCCGCCGGCGCTCATCGCCAGCGCGATCAACAGTGCGTTGACCAGCGCGTTGAAGGCCAGCACGTGGCCCGGCTTGATCTTGCGCATTACCACGCCACCGATGAAACGACCCACCATGGCACCGGTCCAGTACAGAGCCAGATACTTGCCGGCCACCGCCTCGGACAGACCGGCGATCTGCGGCTGCCCCATCAGGCTCACCAGGAAACTGCCGATCGATACTTCGGCACCCACATAGGTAAAGATGCCCACCGCGCCCAGTACCAGGTGGCGGTAGCCCCAGACGCTGGCATGCGCATGGTACTCGGCGTTGCCTTGCGGCGCATCGGCCGGGGTATCACCCTCCTTCACCTGCGGCAGCTTGAACAGGCCGATGATCACGGCCAGGGCAAACAGCAGCGCGGTCAGGATCAGGTACGGCGTCTGCACCGAACCGGCCTCAGCGGCGGTGTAGGCCGCCAACTGCTCCGGCGACAGACCGCTCAGCTCCTGCGCCGGCTTCACCGCCACCGCCAGAATCAGCACCGACCCCACCAACGGCCCGATGGCCGTCCCCAGCGAGTTGAACGCCTGGGTCAGGTTGAGGCGGCTGGACGCGGTTTCGGGCTTGCCCAACAAGGTAACGTACGGGTTGGCCGCCACCTGCAACAGGGTGATGCCGGAGGCCAGGATGAACAGCGCACCGAGGAAGAACGGGTAGGACTTGGCACCGGCCGCCGGGTAGAACAGCAGACAGCCGAGACCCGCGGTTGCCAGGCCGATCATGATGCCGCGCTTGTAGCCGAGCTTTTCCACTAGGTAGCCCGACGGAAACGACATCACGAAGTAGGCGGTGAAGAAGCTGAACTGGATCAGTGCCGCCTGCAGGTAACTCAGGGTGAAGATCGCCTTCAGATGCGGGACGAGGATGTCGTTGAGCGAGGTGATCAACCCCCACATGAAGAACAGGGAGGTGAGCACCGTCAGGGCGCGCGAGTAATTGGTCTTACCAAGCTGAGAGGACATGTCTGTCGTTCCATCCATACTATTTTCTGCTGTTTACGGTCAGCCGGCCCGATGCAGTGAGCGTCCGCATGGCAAGCCGGCGGTTTGTTGCGCCAGACGTGTAGCATTGCTACAGATATTTTGTTATAGAGCACGCTATCCATCCAGGACAGGTCGTCACATATCGACCGGCAAAAAAAGGCAACGCCATTCAATATATCAATACAAAACAAGCATTAGCCTCGTTTACCCGCCGTATTTCCATGTCCACGATAGACCGTTACCTGGCCCGACCATGAACTCTGGTCGCGAAAAAACGTAGCAATACTACGCGCCAACCGTATCGCTTGTAAATCAGCAGCCCCGCCTCCGGCCCAAAAACAAAAAAGGCGACCGAAGTCGCCTTCCAGGCTGCTGACAAAGTGCCTTGTTCAGACCCTACCGGACCCGGCAAAGCCGGGCCTCTCCTGATCCGTTATTGAATCCGCAGCCTTCCTGTTTACACGACAAGCCCCTTCCGCTGCGCAAAAGGGGCTTGTCAATAATCGCAAAAGGCGACCGAAGTCGCCTTTTGCTGGGGTACCGCTATCGAAATTAGCCGAAATGGCAAACGTAGTGCAGGGTATCGACCACTTCGATATCGAAAGCGCTGTTGCCGGGCACCTTGAACGACTCGCCCCCCTTGTAGGTCCGCGACTCGGTCTCGCCACTCAGGGTGACGCGGCACTCGCCGGCCAGCACTTCCATGATTTCCGGTGCGCCCGTGTTGAACGTCAGCTTGGCCGGCAGAATGACGCCCACCGATTTCTTGGTGCCATCGGCCAGGACGATGTTGTGGCTGACGCATTTACCGTCGAAGTAAACATTGGCCTTCTTGACCACGCTGACGTTATCGAACTGTTCCATGCTCTGTCCTTATTTGTTCTGGTGAAAGGGCAAAAGTGTAACCCGCACGGTCACAGGAGAACACTCCCCCGCAGGGCGGCCGTTCTCAAAGGTTGGCCGAAGCCCTATTACGAATGCTTACACGCTCCACCGTCACCTTGTGGCACAATCGCGCCGTCACAATAAAAGGGGTGCGACCACACTCGGTCCCAACCCACCCACCATCAACTCGGGGGACTCCATCATGCAACAGGACAACCGCGACATCCGCTACCTGGCAGAACACTTGCTGCACACCGGCGTAGGCGGCCTCGGCGAACGCGAGCGCCACGCCCTGATGCGCATTTCCAAACGGCTGCAGGCCACGCGTACCGACACCAGCCTGCCTGACGACGGCGTCACACTCGGCGAGCGGCTGGCAGACCGTGTCGCCGAATTCGGCGGTTCCTGGACTTTCATCGGCATTTTCACCGCCGTGCTCGTCGGCTGGACCGTCCTTAACACCGACATTCTGGGCACCCGGGCCTTCGACCCCTACCCCTACGTGTTTCTCAACCTGATCCTGTCGATGTTGGCCGCAATCCAGGCGCCAATCATCATGATGTCGCAGAACCGTCAGGCCGCACGCGACCGCATGACGATGATTCGCGACTTCGAGGTCAACCTCAAGTCCGAAGCATCGATCGACGGCCTGCACAAGCGCATCGACCATCTGACCTGGCAGATCCTGTCGGACCTCGACCAGCTCAAGCGCCAACAACGGACCCTCCCGTCCCACCCGGACGACACCCCGCCGCCGGAGACCCGAAAAAACCCGGACGGGACGGTGTAATTCAGCCCTCGCTCACGGCTTGAGCATCTCTGCCGTCACCACAAAATCGTTACCGTGGCGCCGCACCAGCCTTTCCAGCGGCACCGCAAAGCGGCTCCAGTTGCCCTGCAGCAGAGTCAACGAATTCTCCACCCCCAATGGCGGCAGCTGGAGCCAGGCGTCGACAGCCTCCGGCTCCACGTGAAAATGCGCCGGGTAACCATCCAGCCGGGCATTGATCAGAATCTGATTGTTGCGGTCGATTCTCGCCGCCAGCAGCATCAACATAAGCCGTTTCTCCCAAATGGCAGCGAGACTAGGGCATCGCGGCGATTTGCACAATGACCGCCCCGTTCGCACGCCGCCGGGGAAAGACCACGCCACACATCCGGATTTAACCTTCATCAAGGTCTGGGGTCGCCCCGCATGGCACAGTGAACCCCATACCGCCAGGGATAGCCGTTTCGTCTTCCCTGCTGCGCCGGGCACAAACCGTTATCATGACAAGAAACGGCAAAGGTGATCGACAGTGAACAAGGCAACCGACCCGCAGACACACTCCACTACCCCCACTTTCCCGACCGCACCGCTGAACACCTGGCCGGTGCTCGGCTGGTACGAGGGACTGCGCCAGTGGAGCGGCCACTGGGCTCGACTCTCCGGCCTGTTCGATGGCGAACCGCCCACACCCCCGTCCGTATCCGAACCCGGCTCCAGTGACGCCGACGACGGCCCCACCAGCCTCGACCGGCTGCTGCGCGCCAACCTGGGCCGAGCCACCCTCGGCATATCGCCGGCCAGCCTGGCCCTGGCTTATTTCGACTGGGCGGTGCACCTTGCCGTCTCGCCGGGCAAGTGGCAGCAGCTCGTGGAAAAGGGCGTACGCAAGTCGATCCGGCTCGGCAATTACGCCGTCAGGGCGCACGCCAATGCCGGCTGCCCGGCCTGCATCCAACCGCTGCCGCAGGACCGCCGCTTCAGCAGCCCCGCCTGGCACAACTGGCCGTTCAACCTGATTTCTCAGGCCTTCCTGCTCAACCAGCAATGGTGGCACAACGCCACCACCGGCATTAGCGGCGTCTCGCGTCACCATGAGCAGGTCGTGTCCTTCACCGCACGCCAGTTGCTCGACATGATGTCGCCGATCAATTTCGTCGCCACCAACCCAGAGGTACTGCAATCCACCCTGCAGGAACAGGGACAGAACCTGCTACGCGGCCTGCGCCACTTCCAGGCCGACTGGGAGCGCGCCATCGGTGGCAAGCCCCCTCTGGGGGCCGAAGCCTACCGCCCGGGGCATGAAGTCGCCATCACGCCCGGCCAGGTGGTCTACCGAAACCGGCTGATCGAACTGATCCAGTACACCCCGCAAACCGGGCAGGTCCATGCCGAGCCGGTCCTGATCGTGCCGGCCTGGATCATGAAGTACTACATTCTCGACCTCTCCCCCGGTAACTCGCTGGTCAACTACCTGGTCGGACAGGGCCACACCGTGTTCATGATCTCCTGGCACAACCCGCACAGCGACGACCGCGACATCGGCCTGGAAGACTACCTGCGGCTGGGCGTCCTGGATGCGCTCGACGCCATCCGCGCCATCATCCCCAACGCCCCGGTCCACAGCGTCGGCTATTGCCTGGGCGGCACCTTGCTGTCGATCGCGGCGGCCTATCTGGCACGCGAAGCCGATCCGATCCTGGCCTCGGTCACCCTGCTGGCGGCGCAGACCGACTTTACCGAAGCCGGCGAACTGATGCTGTTCATCGACCACAGCCAGTTGAGCTACCTCGAAGACATCATGTGGGACCAGGGTTACCTCGACACCAAGCAGATGTCGGGCGCCTTTCAGCTATTGCGTTCCAACGACCTGATCTGGTCGCGTCTGGTGCATGAGTATCTGATGGGACGGCGCGAGCCGTTGAACGACATGATGGCCTGGAATGCCGACGCCACGCGCATGCCCTACCGCATGCACAGCGAGTACCTGCGCCGTTTCTTCCTCAACAACGACCTGGCCGAAGGCCGCTACCGCATCGGCGGCCACCCCGTGGTGCTGAGCGACATCCGCGTGCCGATGTTCGTCGTGGCCACGGAAACCGACCACGTCGCGCCCTGGCGGTCGGTATATAAAATTCACCTCATCGCCGATACCGAAGTCAGCTTCCTGCTCACCAGCGGCGGCCACAACGCCGGCATTGTCAGCGAACCCGGCCACGACGGCAGGCATTACCGGCTCTCTCACCGCACCAGCGACCACCCCTACATCGACCCGGAAACCTGGTTTGCCTCCACCACCCCTCACGAAGGCTCATGGTGGCCGGCCTGGTCGGAGTGGCTGCGAAGCCACTCCGACGGCCTCAGGGAGCCGCCCCCGATGGGCGCCGCCGAGCAAGGCTACCCACCACTGGGCAACGCCCCCGGCAGCTACGTACTGCAACGCTGAGCCGCTGCCTGCCAGTCGCCGGCAACGAATCATGACATGCGGCCAAAGACAAAGGCCTCAATAGCCGAGCGTATTGCCGCCCCACTCCCAAACTGGAGCCGACCTCACCGGATGCAGTTCATCGTAATAATTGAGCAGGTTGCCCAGTTCCATGACGATTTCCAGCGGAAACCCCTGTCGTCCGCCACGCTCATCCAGCATCAAGCTGTCCAGATAGCGGCGGCATGAACTCTCCTCGGGCCACAGCTGGGTTAGTCGATTGACGATACGGGCATACTGCCGCGACAGCTTCAATGGGCGTACCGGGGCAGGCAAATCCAGCAGCCAGCGCATGGCCTCGACCTGCAATTTGAGCTGCTCGGGAGGGAGCGGCGTGCGCACGAAGGCAAAAGGACGGCTATTCATGGCGTTCATATGCTTTCTGCCAAGCGGCGAATTCTGTAGAAAGGGCACCCTTGGTTCGCCCGGCATCATGTTGATTTGATGATAGTTTTCCCCATCAAAAAATGACAGGGGCAAAGTCTCCCCCGAAGGCGGCGCACGCGATGCCCTCAACGCCGCCACCGCCGGCCTGCCATCCCGGCACGGCTACCATCCAGGCCCGCCCCAAATACGCCCAGGAAACGATGCCCGAAACGGAACATCACTCACTAGGAAGATCGATACCCGCACCGAAGCCGTGCAGGCGCCGCGCCCTAAAGCCCCTCTCCTTAGCATGGAAATGCAGGAATCGGGTTGCGTGCGGGGACAAGCCTGTTTACCCTTTGCGGACTGAAGCACACAACCACAATGACGAAAACATGACTCAACGGCTGACAATAGGCAAATGGATTGGCCCTGCCGGCCATGTCGGGCGCTGGGGAGCAGCCATCGCACTGGCGGCCTCACTTCTTTTATCGCCCATGCTGAGGGCTGAAGCGCTACCGCCCCTGACGCTGACCACCGAGTCGTATCCGCCAAATCAGATGATGGTCAACGGGCAGCTCGCCGGAGTCGTTACCGACAAGGTGCGCGAAATGATGGCCCGCACCCATATCGACTATCGCATCGTGGTGCTTCCCTGGCTGCGGGCCTACTCGTTGGCGCAGACCCAGGCCAATTACTGCGTGTTCAATACGGCTCACACGCCGGACCGCGACAAGCTATTCAAGTGGGTCGAACCGACAACCTACGCCGACTGGACGCTATTTGGCCTGGCCAGCCGGAAATTCGACATCGACAACCTCGAAGACGCACGACGCTACGTCATCGGCACCTACAACGGCGACATCCGTGACAGCTATCTGAAAGAACGCGGCTTTATCGTCGATACCGCCATCGAGGAAAGCGCCAATCCGCGCAAGCTGGTCGCCCAGCGTATCGACCTGTGGGCCGCCAACCGCCTGGTCGCCGCGGATCTTCTGCGCAAGGCCGGCCTGACCAAGCAAGTGGTGCCGGTACACACCTTCTTCCGCGTTACCGGCGGCCTGGCCTGCAGCCTGGCGACACCGGACGCCACCATCACCAGCTTGCGCCAGGCCTTGGCCAGCATGATCAGCGACGGCACCACCGCCAAGATCGAACAACGCTACGCCAACTGGCAGCCCGATCCCTGACCCCACCAAGCCCTGCCGCGCCTCGACAACCCACCCTCCCCTGCCATCACCGACGCCATGAACTAAACTGAATGTGACAGGCACGTGCTGGTTGGAGGTGGGGAGTACCGAGATGAAATCGCAAGGCAAACAGGGCGGCTGGTACACCGGCCTAATGATGATCAGCATCATTATGGCTGTAGTGCTGTTCGTTTCCGCACCGTGGATTCCATTGGCCCTCTTGGCGGCGCTCGCCGTGGTCGGGGTGATCCAGGGGATATCCTGGCTGTTCGACAACTGGAAACACCGCCACGATCATACCCATGCCCACTGAGGGCATCGCTGATGACGCAAAAAAGCGGCCCGTCGAGGGCCGCTGGGATTATTGACAAGCCCCTTTTGCGAAGCGGAAGGGGCTTGTCGTGTAAACAGGAAGGCTGCGGATTCAATCTCTTATCAGGAGCGGCCCGGCTTTGCCGGGTCCGGCAGCATCTAAATAAGGCACGTTGTCAGCAGCCTGAGCGGCCCGTCGAGGGCCGCTTTGGTTTTCATGCGCCAGGGTTGGTCCGAGCTTAAGCACCGACGAAGCGCATCTTGAAGCTGCGCCCCTTGATCCGCCCCTCGGCCAGGCGGCTGAAGGCCTGCTGAGCGATATGGCGATCCAGCGCCACGTAGCTGGCAAATTCGAACACCGATATCTTGCCCACCTGCTGACCGGCAATGCCTGCCTCACCGGTGAGCGCACCAAGGATGTCGCCCGGGCGCACCTTGTCCTTGCGGCCAGCCGCAATGCACAGCGTCACCATCGGCGGTACCAGCGGGCCACCACTGCTCGTCAGCTCGGCCGGATCGGCCCAGTTCGGCTTGGCCTGCTGGTAGTCCTCGATCAGCGCCAGTCGCTTACTGTCGTTCGGGCCGACCAGACTCAGCGCCAGCCCCTTCTCGCCACCACGCCCAGTACGGCCGATGCGGTGAATGTGGATTTCCGGATCGTGCGACAGGTCGACGTTGATGACTGCTTCCAACGTGCTGATGTCGAGGCCGCGCGCCGCCACATCGGTGGCTACGAGCACCGAACAGCTGCGGTTGGCAAACTGCACCAGGATTTCGTCGCGCTCGCGCTGCTCCAGCTCGCCGTACAACGCCAGCGCCGAGAAGCCCTGCTGCTGCAACTCATTCGCCAACTCACGCACCTGCTGCTTGGTATTGCAGAAGGCGATGGTCGAGACCGGGCGGAAATGGTCGAGCAACGCCGCCACCGTCGCCACGCGCCGTTCCGGCTGAATCTTGTAAAAGTGCTGCTCGATGTGGCCCGCATCGTGCAGCGACTCCACCTTGACCTCGACCGGGTTCTTCAGGAAACGGGCGCTCTGCTTGCGAATATTGTCCGGATAAGTGGCGGAGAACAGCAGCGTCTGGCGCTTGCGCGGACAAGCGGCGACGATGCCGACAATCTCCTCGTAGAAGCCCATGTCCACCATGCGGTCGGCCTCGTCCAGCACCAAGGTTTCGACGGTGGACAGATCCAGCGTGTTGCGGCTCAGGTGATCATGCAGCCGGCCCGGCGTCCCCACCACCACGTGCGCGCCGTGCTCCAGCGAGCCGATCTGCGGCCCCATCGGCGTGCCGCCGCACAGCGTCACCACCTTGATGTTATCGATACAACGGGCCAGCCGGCGGATTTCCTTGGCCACCTGATCGGCCAGCTCGCGCGTCGGGCACAACACCAGCGCCTGCACGGCAAACCAGCGCGGATTGATCTTGTCGAGCAATCCCAAGCCGAAGGCCGCCGTCTTGCCGCTACCGGTCTTGGCTTGGGCGATCAGGTCCTGGCGGTTGAGGATGACAGGGAGGCTCTGTGCCTGGATCGGGGTCATGCGGCTGTAGCCGAGGCTGGCCAGGTTGTCGACCAGGGCGGGCGACAGGGGAAGCGAGGAAAAATCCGTTTTGTTCACAATGACTTGGCGCGTTAGCAAAAGGCGGACAGTCTATCAGGCTACGCCGTCGCCGACCAGCGGCATGCAGCATCGATGCCAGCGCGCAAGCCGCTGGCAAACGCTGGCACAACAGACTGACAAACCTGGAACGACCGCTTCGGCCAACCTTGGCGAGAAATTCATTTCCGGCACCGCCCCTCATTCCGTCCAACACCTGAGCCGGGTACAGACTCGTCCCTCCTGTTGTATTGCCGCCATCGCTTCCATGCTCGACGGCAAATTCAGGTTGCCAGTTCGTTTGATTTTGTACAGAATCAAATCATCGTCAGGACACAGAGCACGCAGCATGACCCAGGGAGGCAAGCGCCAAGGCGCCGGCAGGAAGTCCGCCTTTGGCGGGGACAAGACGGTCGCCATGCGCGTACCGGAACCGCTCAAGCCGGTGCTGGAAGCCTGGCTGCAAGAGTATCGCGCCATACGGGCGGTGCGTGAACTGCACGTGGACGAATTCCGCTCGCTCACCAGCGAGTTGTCCGACGTGTCGTTGCCCCTGTTTGCCAGCCGTGTTCCTGCCGGCGCCCCCGTCGCTGCCGACGACCTGAAAGAGGCCGATGTCGACCTGAACACCCACCTGGTCAGACGCCCCGCCTCCAGTTTCCTGGTCACGGTCAAGGGCGACTCGATGATCAATGCCGGCATCCACGACGGAGACATGCTGGTAGTCGATAAATCGCTGGAAGCTCGTCACGGCAAAGTGGTGGTAGCGGTGATCAATGGCGAGCTGACGGTAAAACGGCTGGAGAAAACGGCGACGGGCCTGCGCCTGCTGCCGGAAAATCCGGATTTTGCCCCGATAGAGGTGCCGGAAGAGGCCTCGTTCTTCATCTGGGGCGTGGTCACCAACGTGATTCACAAGGTCGATTGAGGAGAATGCACCATGAGCAACAACCAGCAAATCAAGATGAAGTTCCTCGACTGGCGCCGACTGCCGCGCGCCTTCCGCTCGGTCGTACAGGGGCAGCCGCAGGTCCTGATCTCGCGTACCGGTCGCAGCTACTTCGTGCCGGTCGAGTTCGTCTGAGTCCACCCCAGAACCTGGCGACACATTGCAATCGCAGGCCTTATACCAAACCCACGCCCACACCGAGGATCAGCCGCCCTGCCGGCAACGGCGATGAACCGACCTCACCAAAAGAAGACGCCCTTCGCATGAAGGGCGTATCAATTTGCTTGGGGGGAATGTAACAACCGGAACTGAGAGGCACCGATGCTACTGCTGCCATCGTTTAGGGCAAACGACCTGCAGCAATCCCACTCTAGGCGATAATGATGGCATTCTCTATTCGTACAATTACCTATGTCAGGCAAGTATCCGGGCAATTTCCGCCGACTGCTTCTCGCGCCGTATCCGTTCGAACAATTCGCCCGCCTCGGGGTAGCTGCGCTTGAGCTGCCCCAGCCACTGCTTCAGCCTTGATGCCGGGTAGGCCGACTCCTCGGCCCGCTCGCGGCACTGCTCGAAGAAGTCGCGCAGCCAGATCATCATCTCGTCCCACTGCATCGGTTCGGCTCCCGGCCCGGCCTTGATGCGTCGCGCCAGATCCGGTGCGGCAATCAGCCCGCGCCCGATCATCACGGTGTCGCAACCGCTCTCGCGGCGAATGGCGTGGTAATCCTCCACCGTCCACACCTCGCCGTTGGCGATCACCGGCAGCTGGACACTCTCGCGGACGCGGGCAATCCAGTCCCAGTGGGCGGGAGGCCGATAACCCTCTACCTTGGTGCGGCCATGCACCACCAATTCATCCGCCCCCGCCCGCTCGATCGCCTGCGCGCACTCCAGCGCCAGGCTCTTGTCCTCATAACCCAGCCGCATCTTGGCCGTGACCGGCACCGCTTTGGGGACGCTGGCACGAACGGCCGACACGATCTGGAACAAGAGCTCCGGCTCGGTGAGCAACACCGCCCCGCCGCGATGGCGGTTGACGGTGGGGGCCGGGCAACCGAAGTTGAGGTCGACCGCCGGGGCGCCCAATTCGACCGCTCGCAGCGCATTCTCCGCCAGGCACACCGGATCCGACCCCAGCAGCTGCACGCGCACGCTGGTCCCGGCGCGCGTGCGCGCTGCCCGGTGCAACTCGGGCGCCAGTCGGTAGAACATCTTGGGCGGCAGCAGCGTGCTGGTGACACGCACGAACTCGGTCACGCACCAGTCGATGCCGCCGATGCGGGTCAGCACATCGCGCATGATGTCGTCGACCAAGCCCTCCATCGGGGCGAGTACCAGCTTCATTGGGGGAATACCTCAGATTCAGGAGGCGGTATTCTAGCCAAGTCCGCCGACCCTGTCTTTCGGCCAACTGGCATCGCCCGTCAGCCTTCCCGGCTGGACAACGCTGGCGACTTGGCATGATGGGGAAACAGAACGTATGTTTAAAATGGAGTTCAGGGAGACCCGTATTCCTGACTCCTCCGAACACACTTCGACGGCGTGACGCCGGCTCCACTTCCTCCATAGGCGCCTGACATGACGCGTCCTACCATCATTTTCGATACCGACCCCGGCCTGGACGATGCCGTGGCCATCCTCGCCTTGTTGGGAGCCGGCAAACAGATCGATCTGCTCGCGCTGACCACGGTGGCCGGCAATGTGGGTGTGGACCTGACCTCGCGCAACGCCCGTATCGTTTGCGAATGGGCACAACGCCCCGATGTCCCGGTTTACGCCGGCTGCGAACGCCCACTGCGGCGCCCGCTGGTCACCTCCGAACATGTCCATGGCAAGAGCGGGCTCGACGGCGTCCCCCTTCACCACCCGGAGATGCCGCTGCAGGGCAAGCATGCCGTCGACTTCATCATCGATACGTTGCGCGAGGCGGCAGCCGGCACCATCACACTCAGCCCCGTCGGCCCACTGACCAACATCGCCCTTGCTCTGGCCAAAGCGCCGGACATCGCGCCACGCATCAAGGAAATCGTCTTGATGGGGGGCAGCTATTTTGCCGGCGGCAACATCTCGCCGGCAGCCGAGTTCAACATTTTCGTCGATCCGGAGGCGGCCGCCATCGTGCTGGGCTCGGGCGTGCCGATCGTGATGCTGCCGCTGGACGTTACCCACCAGGTCGGTGCCAGCGCAGCCCGTATTGCCCGCCTGCATGCCCTGAGCAATCGCTGCGGCCCCCTCGCGGCCGACATTTTGATCAGCCATGAGCGACATGACGTACAGCGCTTCGGCGTCAACGGCGCCCCCTTGCACGACCCCTGCGTGGTGGCTTATCTGCTGCAGCCGGGCTTGTTCAAGGGACGCCGGGTGAATGTCGAGGTGGAAACGGCAAGCCCGCTGACGCTGGGCGCCACGGTGGTGGACTGGTGGGGCGTGAGCGGCCGGTCGGCGAATGTCCTCTACCTCACCGAGGTCGACGCCGACGGCGTGTACGCGCTGCTGACGGACTGCCTGGCCAGGCTTCCCTGAGGCCGTGGCCCGGCCTGAAATCCGAGGATACCCGTTGCTGGGGAAGCCACGCCGCAATTCCCTTCGGCAAGGTATACTCGTAGCAAACGTACAAGAATCGCCACGGAGCATACAAATTGCGTTTTAGCCTGCCAGACTCACTTTACATCCATAACCGCCTGGTTGAGGTCAACGTCAGACATGGCGGGCAGGAACCCGAGCAACACTTCCGGCTGACGGACAAATTCAAGCAATCGCTGATTGAAGACTACCCCGCCGGACCGATCCCTATCCTGCCCCCGACCAACATCAGCCCGGTGCAGGCAGTACCCAAACTGGCCGACTATCTGCGCGCCCTGAACCAGCGCGTGCTGGTTTTTAGCGACTACCGCGAACGCCTCGTAGAGTTGGCCAATCTGCTGATCGAGATGGCCGGCAGCCAGCCCGACGGCGTCATCGCGGCCATCATGCTGTGCCCGTATCACCACTATGCAGCCCATCACGCCATCAACTGCGCCCTCTTGGCCGCCCGGGTCGGGCAGAGCTACGGGCTGCCGCCAGCCGATGCCAAACAACTGGTGTGCGCAGCCCTGACGATGAACATCTCCTCGGCCAACTTGCAGGACAGCATGGCCTCGCAGGAGGCCGAGCCCTCCACCGCCCAGCGCCAGACTCTGCACGCTCACCCACTGTTAAGCTCCGCCCTGCTGCGCGAAGCCGGGGTCGACGATGAGCTATGGCACACCATCGTGCTGTTGCACCACGAAAAGAAGAACGGCCGCGGCTATCCGTTCAACCTGGCCGGCGAAGATGTCGAACCGCTGGCCCACTTGCTGCACACGCTGGACCGGGTGACCGCCAAGATGATGCCGCGCACCTACCGCGCGCGCATGAAACCCAAGCAGACCCTGGGTGAGCTCTATGCCGGCAAGATGGGGGAAATCGACCCGGAGCTGGTATCTCACCTGGTAAAGATCATCGGCATCTACCCGCCAGGCAGCTTCGTCGAACTGGCCGATGGCAATCGGGCGATAGTGGTCAACATCACTGCCAATGCCGCGACCCCGCGAGTCGCCCCCCAATCGCACCCGGCTGAACGCATCGACACGGCGCAGGAGCGCTTCCGTATCGTCAAATCGCTGAATATCCATGTGGAGGAGCGCTATCTGCCGCTGTTCTACCGACTCTGGAGCCCGACATGAGCATCACCCCCGGCATCTACCGCCACTACAAGGGACCGCTGTACGAAGTCATCGGCTGCGCGCAGCACTCGGAAACCGAAGAACCGCTGGTCGTCTACCGCGCACTCTATGGCGAGTACGGCCTGTGGGTGCGCCCGGTGGCCATGTTCGAGGAGAGTGTCACCCACGACGGCGTACCCCAACCACGCTTTGCCCTGGTCAAGGCGTTCTGAGCGTACATGCGCATTTTTCGTACCGACCACCTGGCCTTGCCCTTGCCGCCCGGCCATCGCTTCCCGGCCGAGAAATACCGTCTCCTGGCCGAGGCGGTGGCGGGCTTTGCGGCCCATCTGCTTGAGCCGGCACCGGCGGCGACGCCGGCGGAACTGTGCCGCGCGCACGACGCCGCCTACGTCCACGCCTTTCTCGAGGGCAGCCTGCAGGAACGCGCACAGCGGGAAATCGGCCTGCCATGGTCGCCACAGCTGGCAACCCGCGCCAGCCATTCGGTTGGCGCCACCATCGCCGCTGCACGCGTCGCGCTGCTGCAGGGCTGCGGTGTCAATCTGGCCGGCGGCACCCACCACGCCCAGGCCGACAAGGGCAGCGGCTTTTGCGTGTTCAACGACGTGGCCGTGGCGGCACGCCTGCTGCTGGACGAAGGCCATATCCGGCGAGCCCTGGTGATCGATCTCGACGTGCATCAGGGCAACGGCACCGCTGCCCTGTTCCGCGATGAAGCACGGGTCTTCACCTTCTCGATGCACGGCCAGAACAACTTCCCGTTCCGCAAAGTGGCCGGCGACCGCGACGTCGAGCTGCCGGACGGCACGTCGGACGAAACTTACCTGGCCTTGCTTTCGGCCAACCTGGAGGAACTGTTCCGACTGGCCCGACCGGACCTGGTGTTCTACCTGGCCGGCGCCGACCCCTATCGCGGCGACCGCCTGGGCAAACTCGGCCTGACGGCAGACGGCCTGCTGCGGCGCGACCAGATGGTGCTGGATGCGTGCCAGCGGCACGAGGTCGGCGTCGCCATTGCCATGGCCGGCGGCTATGCCGTGCCCATCGAAGAGACGGTGGCCATCCAGACCGCCACGGTGAGGGAAGCGGTACGGCGGTTCGACCGGGCCAGCCCTCGCCCGCCGATAGACGAAACACAGGAGTACATGCAATGAACAAGGCAACCTTGGCCGGCGGCTGTTTCTGGTGCATCGAATCGGCCTTCAACCGACTCGAAGGCGTCCAGTCCGCCATTTCCGGCTATATCGGCGGCCAGACCATCGACCCCAGCTATCGAGACGTCTGCGACGGCAACACCGGTCACGCCGAAGCGGTCGAGATCACCTTCGACCCGGCCACCCTCTCCTACCGTGACCTGCTGGCCGTGTTTTTCGCCATCCACGACCCCACGACGCCGAACCGCCAGGGGTACGATGTCGGCACGCAATACCGCTCAGCCATCTTCTACCACGACGACGCTCAGCGACAGGAAGCCGCTACCTTCATCGCCGACCTGGAACGGCAGCGTGTGTTCGATGCGCCGATCGTCACCGAACTGGTCGCCGCCGGCACATTCTACCCGGCCGAGACCTACCACCAGCAGTATTACGACCAGAACCGGAGCGCGCCGTATTGCCAGGCGATCATCGCCCCCAAACTGGCCAAGTTGCAGCACCTGTTTCCGGCCCTGCTGCGACGCCACACTCCCGACGTATAATCGGGGCCGCGGGCCCTCCCGCCCCCTCCACAACAGGTAGTCATGGAATCCAGCTTCACCCGTAAACTGCTGTTTCTGTCCGGCCTGATCCTGGCGACCGTGTGCACCGGGACAGCCGGCTACATGCTGATCGAAGGTTGGTCGCTCTTCGACAGCATTTACATGACCGTCATCACGCTGGCCACCATCGGCTATGGCGAAACCCACCCGCTCACTGACGGCGGCCGGTTGTTCACCATCAGCCTGATCGTGTTCGGCACCGGGGTGCTGGGCTACGGCATCTCGTCGCTCACCCTGATGCTGTTCCAGGGTGACCTGCCCCTCTTGCTCAAGCGCCGCAAAATGGAAAAACGCATCGCACGCCTCGATCAGCACATCATCATTTGCGGCCTCAGTCGCACCGGCCTCTACACGCTGGAAGAGTTGATCAGCGCCGGCCACGACGTGGTCGTCATCGAAAAGAACGAAACGCTGGCCCAGCAGCTCGACAGCCGTGACGTGCCCTATATCGTCGGCGACGCCACGGCGGACGAACACCTGGTCGCCGCGGGCGTGGCCAAGGCACGCGCACTGGTCACCTGCCTGACTTCCGACGCCGAAAACGCCTTTGTCGTGGTGACGGCGAAAAACCTCAACCCCTCGATCAAGGCGGTGTCCAAGGCCGAAACCGAAACCTCGCGGCGCAAACTGCTCACCGTCGGCGCCGACCGGGTGGTGATCCCGTCGCACCTGGGGGGCGTCAACATGGCCAACATGGTGGCCCGGCCGGAAACACTGCACCTGTTCGAGCAATTGCAGCAGCGATTCCCCAAGGCCTTTCACGCCCGACTGTTCAGCGTCGGCCCGGAAAGCGATGGCCGGCGACTGGGCGAATTCGAACCGACCCAGCCCCAGAATGTGATGGTGATCGCCCTGGAGCACCCCGGTGGCGAAGTGGAGTTCAACCCCTCGCCCGAAACCACCCTCAAGTCCGGCAGCTCGGTCATGGCCATCATCAACTACCACCATCCGGCCTGAGCCGCCAGGCCGACCGCCATCGGCCCGACCGCAAATCAACCGAATCCGCCCCGATTCGTGGTAAAACACCAGACCAAGGCACAACAACAATCGGAAACAGCCCGGAATGGACAGTAGCACCAACACCATGACCCCCAGCGTGTTCATCGTGGACGATGATCCCGCCGTCAGGGAATCGCTGGCCATGCTGATCATGGCGCAGGGGATGCGCGCGGTCACTTTTGCCAACGCGCAGGAATTTGTCCGCGACTACCGCGAAGGCGATATCGGCTGCATGATCCTCGACATCCGCATGCCGCAGATGAGCGGCATGGCGCTGCAGGAACTGCTGATCCAGCGCGAGATCACCATCCCCATCGTCTTCATCACCGGCCATGGCGATATCGAGCAATGCAGCCGCGCCTTCCGCGCCGGCGCCATCGATTTTCTGACCAAGCCGATCGACACCAGCCGCCTGATCGACAGCCTGCGCCGCGGCATCCGCCTCAGCATTCAGCAGCACAAGCAGGAAACCGAGACGCTGGAAGTGATGCAGCGGCTGTCACGCATCAGCGGGCGCGAGCGCGAGGTGCTGGAGATGGTGGCCGACGGCCTGTCCAGCAAGGAAATCGCCCGCGCCATGGAGCTCTCGCCGCGCACTGTCGAAGCCCATCGCGCCAACCTGTTCAGCAAACTGGGCGTCGATTCGCTGGCCGATCTGATACGCTTCTATCTCAAGGCGCTGGAAACCACCGGCATGAAGCGCTCCAGCCACGAATAAACGAGAACGACCGGCCATAGCCCGGTAAAATAACGCCATGGATCGTCTCTTCAAGAATGTGGGCCTGGTGGCCCGCCACAGCAAATCCTCCATTGTCGCCTCGCTGCGGCAACTGGCCGACCATCTGGCGGCCTCGGGCGTATCGGTGCTGATCGACCGTGACAGCGTCACGCCCGCAGAAGCGGGGCCCTATACCCTGATCGACCGGCTCGATCTGGGCAAGCTCGCCGACATCGTCATCGTATTGGGCGGCGACGGCACCATGCTGTCCATCGCCCGCCTGCTCGCCCCCTACCGCGTGCCGATGGTCGGCATCAATCAGGGTCGTCTTGGCTTCATGACCGACATCCCGCTGCACGAGATGCTGAGCTCGGTGGACGCCATCCTCGCCGGCCAGTTCGTCCCGGAAGACCGCATCCTGCTGCAGGCGACGGTAATGCGCGAAGACGCCGAGGTGATGAACGCGCTGGCCTTCAACGACGTGGTCTTCAGCCGCGGCGCGGTAGGCTCGATGATCGAGTTCGAGATTTTCGTCGACAACCAGTTCGTCTACAGCCAGCGCTCGGACGGCCTGATCGTCTCGACGCCAACCGGCTCCACCGCCTATTCGCTGGCCTCCGGCGGCCCGATCCTGCATCCGACGCTACAGGCCATCGCACTGGTGCCGATCTGCCCGCAGTCGCTGAGCAACCGGCCGATCGCGGTCAACGACTCGTGCGAGGTCGAATTCATGCTGACGCGCGGGCTGGATGCGCGCGTGCATTTCGACGGCCAGTCGCACTGCGACCTGATGGAAATGGACCGCGTGCTGATCCGCCGTCACCGCAACCACCTGCGCATCCTGCACCCGGTCGGCTACAACTACTACGACATGCTCCGGCACAAGCTGCACTGGGGCGAACGCCTGCTCTGACCCTGACCAAACTCGCCTATCTATGCTGCTCACGCTCAACGTCAAAGATTTCGTCATCGTCGACCAGCTGGCGCTGGACTTTTCCGACGGCTTCACCGTGCTGACTGGAGAAACCGGCGCCGGGAAATCCATCATCCTCGATGCGCTCGGCCTGCTGCTGGGCGACCGGGCCGATGGCACCATGGTACGGGAAGGCACCGACCGGGCCGAAATCTCCGCCCAGTTCGCGCTGACCTACCTGCCCGAGCTACGCGCCTGGCTGCACGACAACGCGCTGGATTCGGACGAGGACGAGCTGCTGCTACGGCGCCTGGTCGACCGCAGCGGCCGCTCCAAGGGCTTCATCAATGGCCAGCCGGCAACGCTGGCCCAGCTCAAGCAGGTAGGCGATTTTCTGGTCGACATCCACGGCCAGCACGCCCACCAGTCGCTGACCCGCCCGGAAACGCAACGCCAGCTGCTGGACGCCTACGCCGGCTCGCTCGCCTTGGCGCGCGACGTGGAAGAAGCCTGGCAGGCGCTGCACAAGGCGCGGCGTGCCCGTGAAGAGGCGGAAAAGAAGTCGCGGGAATTCGAAGTCGAACGCGAGCGCCTGTCCTGGCAGATCAACGAGCTGAGTGAACTCCAGCTACAGCCCGACGAATGGGCCGGCCTGAATCAGGCCCACTCCCGCTTCGCCAACGCGGCCGAACTGGCGCAAAGCGCCCAGCTGGCGGTGGATGCACTCTCAGAGATGGACGGCAACTGCCTGTCCATCCTGGCCCAGGTGCAGAGCCGGCTGAGCAAGCTGTCCCATCTCGACCCCCGCCTCACCGACAGCCTGTCGCTGCTCGACTCGGTCGACGCGGAGCTGCGCGAGGTGGTGTACGGCCTGCGCGATTACGCCTCCAGCATCGACGAAGACCCGGCCCAGCTCGCCGACATGGAGCGCCGCATCGACACCCTGATGAGTGCGGCCCGCAAGTACCGGGTGCAGCCGCAGGACCTGCCGGAAAAGCTGGCCGACTGGCAGCGCCAGCTGGCCGAGCTGGAGGCGTCGACCGATATCGAGGCGCTCGCCGTTGCCGAAGCGAGCTGCCTGGCGCGCTACCGCACCCTGGCCGAAGCCTTGTCCGGCAAACGCCGCCAGGCCGCGGCTGAATTGTCCGAGCGCATTTCGGGCGAAATGCAGAATCTGGCGATGGGCGGCGCCCGCTTCGCCATCGAACTCGCACCACTGGGCGACCCCACGGCCTACGGCCTGGAATCGGTCGAATACCTGGTCGCCGCCAATGCCGGCACCAGCCTGCGTTCGCTGGCCAAGGTCGCCTCCGGCGGCGAGCTGTCACGCATCAGTCTGGCGATGCAAGTGGTGATCAGCCAGGTCGCCAGCGTGCCGACATTGATCTTCGACGAAGTGGACGTCGGCATCGGCGGCCGCGTCGCCGAGGTGATCGGCAAACTGCTGCGCCAGCTGGGTGAGCGCTACCAGGTGCTGTGCATCACCCACCTGCCGCAAGTCGCCTCTTGCGCCGCCACGCACTGGCAGGTCAGCAAGGCCGAGCGCCAGGGCAAGGTGCTCAGCCAGATTCGCCCGCTCGACGCCGAAGAACGCATCATGGAAATCGCCCGCATGCTGGGTGGCGTCGACATTACCGACACCACCCGTCGCCATGCGGCCGAAATGCTCGCGCTCCACACCTGAGGCCCTAGCCAAAAACGCAAACTGACGGTAATATTCCGTGCTCATTCCGATACGGAAGCGTGGCCGAGTGGTTTAAGGCAGCGGTCTTGAAAACCGCCGAAGGTGTGAGCCTTCCGTGAGTTCGAATCTCACCGCTTCCGCCAAATTATCAACAAAATCAATAACTTGCGTTTGTTTATTGATTTTGTCCCACATAAAATCCCACAACAAGTGGTGCGTTGGCTAGAGTGTTTGCCCATCCTTCTCTAGCTGGCAGCATCCGTTTTTACAAAACTAACCTTGCCGGTGGCGTTGTCTCGCACAGCCTTGATAGTTGCGATCTGATGTCAGACGGCGAGGCCGCCAAATCCACAGCGGCAAACCGCACATGATGTCCATGGATCACCACTGTCTCATCGACCATCTGGCCATCGCTGGATGCAACAACAATCCACTAGCGCGATCAGCAAGCGCATCGCCGCGCCCAACCTGAGAACGCAGGTAGCATAGATCTGGTGACGGGTGTTTGAGCACGACATCGGTTCGCATCGTCGGCAGGATCTTTTCGATCCCAGTCGTCTTCTGCTCGATCTGCCAGCCCATAGTGCCGCAGCACAGCACCCGCCATCCTCGTGGGCTCAATACCACGCGTCGTAAAACCGCCCCCCTCGCTCGCTCGAACAGTCGACGTATCCAGGTCGCTTCACGGTCCGGCAACGACAGCACATTCTGCCTTGCCAACCGATCATGCCTGACCAGCACCAACTACAATTTGCGGTTTGAGTTTGGCACGAATCTGCTGGTAGATCGGAATACCCACGTCTTCCTTGACCTCCAGTGTCACAGCAAGGCCATAGGGGATCACGTCATCTAGGCTGACAGTTGCACTTTTTTTGCATGTAACTCGGATACGCAACATCTCGCCATCTTGGTAAGCCGAGATAATATTCGTCCCCTCAAGCACTTCATGTTGCACAGTCCCCCGAAGCACTTGGTTATGATCACCATCTTGGCGAGTCAGCCTCAGCGGAATTGCATCCCATTTGGCACCGCCAGGCTCCAACTCCAACTTGGCTTCGCGGAGATTTCGATGATCTGGGTTGATCGGTGTGAACCATGCAAGCGTAACCACCAGGCGCCGCCAGAGTTTTTGCGCCGACAAGCCCACCGGCAATGGGAATGCATATTCATGCACTTCGTTCTCGCGAATTTCTCCACAGCCGAGTACGGTTGCACGCTGCGCAGTACACGTTAGCACGCGCTCTATATCTGCCGCGCCATAGCCAACATAACGCGCAATGACTTCCTTAAACTTACGTGAATTGTGGGCATTCTTTAACACCGCCGTGAGCTGTGCCTTGGCACTTTCAGGCTGTCTTGCACCATGGATCAGCAATGCCTTGATCAGCACCCCCATCAGCGGTTCCGGCAGGTCCTCTCCTCCATGTTCGTGCAGCTCATGGAGCATCTCGTAGATTCGCACCGCGCTTCGCGTGGCCAATGCGGTGGCATTGCTGGTTCCCCGCGTGAAGACTACGTTTGACAAGTTACCCGGTGCGGCACTATCCCAAGCCACGTTTTGCCCAGGTTTAACCTTTGATCTATCGATAGGATAGTCGCTGGCGGCACTGGAAAAAGGCGTTTGAAATAGTTGCCTCCCTCCAGGGAATAACACCTCGGGTTTGACTGCACGTCGGAAACCGTGCCCGAACCGCATCGCGGGGCTAAACATCCTCTCGCCGGGCAACAGCTCTAAGAGCCTGTTCAAAGTCTCTGTTCACTGTTGGATGTGAGAAACTCCGGGGGTGAGAAAAAGCTACCCAAGCGACATCAGCCGCGAACAATTTGAAGCCATCAAGCCGCTACTGGAAAGCGCACGCAAGAAAACGAGCCCTCGGCGAGTGGACTTGTATGAAGTGTTTTGTGCGGTGCTGTACCTGCTCAGGAGCGGTTGCCAATGGCGCATGCTTCCCGAAGAGTTTCCCAAGTGGCGCACCGTGCATTCGTACTTCGCCATCTGGAGTGAGCCGCGCAAAGGCGGCAGCCTGCTGGAGCAGGCGCTTAAAAAATCAGGTTGGCGTGGCCCGAGAGAAACAGGGGCGCAACGCCTGCAGCACGCTCTTGATCGTGGACGCGCAGAGCGTGAAGAACACGGACACGGCGGCGCTGAAGGGCTATGACGCAGGCAAGAAGGTCTCGGGCATCAAGCGCCACGTTGCTGTAGACACGCAGGGCCTGCCCCACGCGGTGGCAGTCACGACGGCCGAGGTGACGGATCGCAAGGGAGCCCTGCAGACGCTGAGGCGGTGCAAATCCGGGCTGAATCGGGTTCAAAGTCTGCTGGCTGACAGCGGCTATGTGGGCCAACCCTTCGCGCAGGGCGTGCGTGAGATTCTGGCGGAGCCCGTGACGGTGCAGATTGCCAAGCGAAGCGAGCTACATACCTTCAAGGTGATGCCCAAGCGCTGGATCGTCGAGCGCAGCTTCGCTTGGCTGGAGAAAAACAGGCGGCTATGGAAGAACTGCGAGCGGCTACTCAATACCAGCCTACAATTCGTCCACCTTGCCTTCCTGTGCCTCTTGCTCAAAAGACTTTGAACAGGTTCTAAGGGTTGGGCTCCCACGAACCTCCGAGGATCTTCGCCAAGAAAACAGCTATTGAGGCAATGGACTGGAGTTCATCTGCAGATAGCGACACAGCGGTGCCATACTCCCCTTTCCCCTCGCTAGGAGCTACCTGTACACCGCCGAACGTCACTTCGAACTTGGCCGCGTGAATGATCGTGTTCCCGACATCTCAGGACGTTCCGTCCGGATTCTTGGTGCTTTCCGCCACCATCAGCTCCCACCTCTAAGAATGTCATCAATGCACTAATCCACTCAAGGCATTCGATCAAGAAAGTAAGGACTGTTTCTTGAAATGACTGAACATAGGGTCAAAGAAGGTAGCCAGCAATCGGACACGGATGGGCTGGTACTGCCAGTACGCGAAACACTCTGTCAGAAAAGATACCGCCCAGGTGCACGGCGAACCCCTGCCTCATTACCAATTGAGTACCCGATCCAGGCATTCGGCATTTTAATCCATGCAACTTATGACAATGATGTTGTTATTTAGATACATTTACAGAATTTCTAAGCAAATACCATTAAACCTCTGATAGCATTTTTTTTGCAAAACCACCCACCTACACGCCCCAGTCGGCTGCCGAGGCCGAGCTGGAGGACGATGGACCCGTATTACAAATAGAGGAAAATACTTCATGTCAAAGCATTCTGGCTGGCAGAAAAAAACCCTTCACAGCGCGGTGGTGGCCGCTATAGCAAGCCTGGCTTACATCCCGACTGCCTCGGCTACCCCCCTGGCCTGTGATTATGGCTTCAGCAGCGGCAACCAGACGATCAGCTCCAATCAAGCGGATTGCGTCGCCTCGAAAGAGGTCAGCCTGACCGTCAACAATGATGTAACCATCAACAACGAGCTGAATCGTTCGGCTTTGTGGTACGCCATCACGGCCGGCGAAGGCGGGGTGAATGGCGATCTGGGCAGCGGCCAAACGCTTACCAACAATGGCACGATTTCCGCCACCGGTACCGGCACCACCTACGGTTACGGCTATGGCTATGGCTTCGGCTATAACCCGGACACACTGGCGGGCATCAAGATCGACCGCGAACTCCTGGGCACGCTGAACAATAACGGCACCATCTCCGCCAGCGACGTCGCCACCGGCAGCAACTATGCGGTTGCCGCCGGTATTTATGAAGGCAGCCCGAGCGCGATGCAGGGCACGCTGAACAATAGCGGCACCATCACCGCTTCGGCCCAAGCCGAAAACTATTGGGCCAGCGCGGCCGGCATCTCCATCAGCAACGAGATCGCCGCCGATGCCGTGCTGAACAACAGCGGCACCATTTCGGCACAAGCGCACAGCAGCAACGACAGCGGGTACTCGTACGCAGCCGGTATCTACGCAACGACCCTCAACGGCACCCTGGAAAACAGCGGGACGATCAGTAGTCAGGCGGACTACTGGGGTAGCGGTATTCGGCTGGATACCGTCAACGAGACCGGCCTGATTCACAACACAGGCACCATCAGCGGGCAAGCGGCTTTCGGGTTCGGCGCCGAAATCCACACCTTGAACGGCACCTTGTACAACGAAGGCACCCTCAGCGGCAGTGGCTCTGAGTACGGCATCGGTGCATATATTAACAATCTAAACGGTACGCTCATCAACCGCGGCACCATTTCGGGAGAGAGCGACCAGCATGCTTACTCCTTGTACGGCTACAACGAGAGTGGTACCACCGGCACCATCGAAAACCTCTCCACCGGCGTGATGAACGGTGCCATTAATATATGGAACTTGAATGGCGGCTCGCTGCAATTCACCAACAGCGGCCTGATCGACCTGTCCAACGCTCACTCTGCTTTCCAGAGTTATATCGGCGGCGATTTCACCCAGACTGCCTCCGGCACGCTGCGCATCGCAGCCAGCGGCAGCAACACCGGCAACTACTCCCAACTGGCGGTTTCCGGCAATGCCTCGATTGCCGGCCGCATCGACGTCAATGTGTCTGAGGTCAACACCCTGGCAGTCGGTGCCACACTGGCCAACGTCGTCACCGCCGGGAACCTGAGCGGCAATTTCACCTCGGTGACCGACAACAGCGCCATGTTCAACTTCCAGAGCCAAGCCACCGAAGGCACGGGCGGCCACATTGATCTGAAAGTGATCAAAGCTCTGACGGCCACCCAGGCCGCGAACGACAACAGCAACAGCCCTGCTCTCGGGGCGGCAGGGGTGATCGACAATCTGGTGGATAACGGCACCAGCAACAGCGACATGCAGACCGTCATCACCGAGCTTGGCAAACTGGAAACCTCGCAACAGGTTTCCAACGCCGTCTCCCAGTTGCTCCCTCTGACGACGGCGGGTGTCGGCCAAACCATCAGCGGCGCGCTGCACAGTTCCAATCGTATCGTGCAATCGCGCCAGGAAGGCCAGCTTGGCCGCTCCAGCGGGGATGACGCACTGAGCGACAGGAAACTGTGGTTCAAGCCGTTCGGCAGCTGGGCGGAACAGGAGAACCACAATGGCGCCAGCGGCTATGACGCCAACACCTACGGTTTCGTGCTTGGCGCGGATGCCGAGATCAAGGCCCAGAACCGCCTGGGTCTGGCCTTCGCGTATTCGCGCAGCGATGTGGACAGCAAGTCCACCGTCGCCCGCCAGAGCGCCACGGTCGACACCTATCAGCTGGTCGCCTACGGCAGCCACAGCCTGAGCGATGCCATGGACCTGAGCTTCCAAGCGGATGTCGGTCTGCACGACACCCAGGGCGATCGCCAGATCGACTTTGGTGGCATCAACCGCATCGCCCGATCCGACTACAGCAGTTGGAGCGCCCATGTCGGCACTGGCCTGGCTCGCAGCTATGCCCTGTCGACCAAGACCACGCTGACCCCCTCCATCCGCGCGGATTACACCGTGATTCACGACGATGGCTACACCGAGACCGGGGCGGATGCGCTCAATCTGATTGTCGATGGGAATCGCACCGAGGAACTGGTACTCTCTCTGGAGGGCAAGCTGACGCATAACCTGTCCGACCGGACCACGCTGCTGGCCAGCCTGGGTGGCGGTTATGACTTCATGAACGAGCAGTCCAGCATCACCGCCGCTTTTGCGGGATCGCCCTCGGCCGCCTTCACGACGAAAGGCATCGACCCCAGCCCCTGGCTGGCGCGCGGCGGCCTGGGTCTGGTCACCAAGCTGAATAACGGCGTGGAGTTGTCCGCTCGTTACGACGTCGAAATCCGCGAGGGCTTCACCAACCAGACGGCCTCCCTGAAGGCTCGCTGGATGTTCTAAGCAAGCGGCCCTGCCGACACCAAGCCACGGGGTGCCCCGTGGCTTTTTACATTCTGATGCGGGAAGGATATGCGACGTAACACCCGGTTCTGGTTCGAGCGATGGATGCGCCCAGCCTTCGGCTGCCTGCTCATGGGGCTATTGACCGCCTGCATGCACATACCGACGGTGGATGAACGCAGCCAGCTCGCCGCGCAGCTCGCCAACTCGCACGGCTGGCATGCTGTTCTGCTCAGCACAGACCGGTTCTCTCTGAGAAGTTACCAAGCGACAGACACCCGGTCCGCCGCCACGCTCACCGTCTACCTGGAAGGTGACGGCTTGGCCTGGCTTGCTGCCGACACACCCTCTTTTGACCCAACCCCGGTAAACCCGCTCGGCCTGAGGCTGGCGCTGCAGGACCCTGGCCCCGCCGTCTACCTGTCACGCCCATGTCAGTATGAACTGGCCGACAATGCCCAATGCGAACCGAAATACTGGACCAGCCACCGCTTTGCCCCGGAAGTGATTGAAGCGATCAATCAGGCGGTCGACCAGCTTAAGCAGCCGTTCCATGCACAGCGCCTGATTCTGGTGGGCTACTCGGGAGGCGGGGCGATTGCCGCCCTGCTGGCCGCCCGAAGGCAGGACGTGGCCGGCCTCATTACGGTCGCCGCCAACCTGGATCATCAGGCCTGGACGAGGCAGAACCATCTCACCCCGTTATCGGGATCGCTTAATCCGGCCGACAGCTGGCAGGCGCTACAGGTCGTGCCCCAAGTGCATTTTGTCGGTGGAAACGACACTCTGGTCGGGCTAGCCGCGGTACAGCCATACGCGGCGCGTTTTCCGGCCACTCACCAACCAAGCGTGGTGGTGGTGCCAGGCGCCGACCATCAATGCTGCTGGGCATCCATCTGGCCCATGCTGGAAAAGGCGGCCCGCCAAACATGGCGTTGACCTGCCCCAGCCCGGCAGCGCGTCAGATTTCCGCCCACTGCTGCAGCAGCTTGTGATAGCACGCGGTCAGGTCCACCAATTCCTGGCAATTATCCAGTTTCTGACGCAAATTCATCACGGACCTATCCATCTCGAACAGGATGGCGCGCCGGCTGGCATCCCGCACCAGGCTTTGCACCCACATGAACGAGGCCAGGCGTGCCCCCGCTCTGACCGGCTCCACTCGGTGCAAGCTTCCTGATGGGTAGACAATCATCTCGCCGGCCGGAAGCTTTACCGAGTGGCTGCCGTAGGTATCTTCCACCACCAGTTCGCCACCTTCATATTCCTGTGGTTCGCTAAGAAATAGCGTGCAGGAGATATCGGTACGCACATGCTGGCCAGTCAGCGGATCGCTCCGGACCGCATTGTCGACATGATTGCCATAGGTCATACCGGACTGATAGCAGTTGAACATCGGCGTCATCACCACCTTGGGCAGCACGGCTGACATAAAGAGCGGATTGCGCGCCAAGGCACGCTGTACCAGGGGGGCCAGTTCGCGCGCGGCGTCCCCCGTGGGTGGCAACTGTAAGTTGTTCTTCATCTCGATAGCCTGATGGCCGGCGGTAACACGGCCATCCTGCCACTGGGCACTGACCATCATGCGACGGGCGAGAGCCAGCTCTTCACGTGTCAGGACATCGGGAATACGTAGAAGCATGGAAATTTCCTGGAAAAATGACTGTTCGGCGGCCCGAGGAATCTTCTGTAAACGGGGTGGCAAGGTGCGATGATGATGGATCCTGCCCATCGCTGGTTTCAGCCACCCAACCTCGCATTACCCAGATCCATCGGGCGGAAGGCTCAACATTATTTTGATGAGGCAAACCTACCCCCGACTACATCTCGGCCAGCGCGCCCACCTGCTTGTCCTGGGCAGGGTCGATGAGCGGCTGGGCACACGGTTGACATAATAGAAGGATGCATCATAAAGGCAATGGCTGAGTCAGTGACCCATGACGAATGGAACATGACAAGCCACGGGTCGCTCTGGGGGTGTACTTGGATAGTGCCGCCCCGATGGATTGAAGCGGCTTTGCTGGTGATAACATAGCGTGTTGAGCGCACAGGGGAACAGATAGACAGGTAGGTGCCGAGCTGCTGCGTAACCCCGCATCACCCCGATGTCAAACTCGTGCAGCAGCTCAGACCGACAATTCCTCAACGTAACTCTGGATGATGGCGGAGAAATCGAGCCCGCCGTGGCCGTCCGCGCTGAAACGCCGGTAGCACTGCTCGGCCAGCGCGCCCAGCGCCAGCGGCAACTCGATTTCGCGCGCGGCTTCGTTGGCGAGGCCCAGGTCCTTGAGCATGAGGTCGGTGCCGAAGCCGCCGCGGTAGCCGCGGCTCGCCGGGGCATTCTCCATGACACCGGGCCAGGGGTTGTAGACTTCCAGCGCCCAGTTACGTCCCGAACTCTTGGCGATGATGTCGGACAGCACCTTGGGGTCGAGCCCGTTCTTGACGCCCAAGGCCAGCGCCTCGGCGGTACCTGTCATCAGGATGCCGAGCAGCATGTTGTTGCAGATCTTGGCGGTCTGCCCCGCGCCGCTGGTACCGGCGTGGAAGATGTTCTTGCCCATGGCTTCCAGCAGCGGACGGGCACGCTCCAGATCGGCCGGCTCGCCGCCGACGATGAAGGTGAGTGTGCCGGCAGTGGCACCGGCGGTGCCGCCGGAGACCGGGGCATCGAGCATGTTGAGGCCGGCGGCACGGGCCGCCTCGGCCACCTTGCGCGCGCTGGCGGCGGCGATGGTGCTGCAGTCGATCACCAGCGTGCCCTTGGGCAGGCGGGCGAACAGGCCGTCCTCGCCCAGGTACAGTCCTTCGACATGCTTGCCGGCGGGCAGCATCGAGATCACTATCTCGGCCCCCGCCACGGCATCGGCCGCGCTGCTGGCGGCACGGGCGCCGGCGGCCTGCAGCCTGGCGAGCGCCTCGGCCGAGAGATCGAAGGCGCTTACGGCGAAACCCTTGTTCTGCAGATTGAGGGCCATGGGACCGCCCATATTGCCCAGCCCGATGAATGCGACGTGTTGCATGGTGTTTCTCCTCTGATGGCGTGTTATTTGAGGTCGGCCAGCGGGTGCTCGGTGGCCGGCCATGGGCTGATGAAGTGGCTTTCTACCCAGCCGTCCGGGGTGGCGGCCAGGGTCGGGTAGTGCCAGTGCGGCGCGCGGTCCTTGTCGACCAGCAAGGCGCGCACTCCTTCGCGGAAATCCGGCCGGGCGCAGAAGTTGACCGACAACGCCAGCTCCATGCGCAGCGCGTCAGCCAGCGACAGGTGGCGGGCGCGCCGGAAGATTTCCCAGGTGACGGCAGCCGAGGTCGGGCAGCCTTGGGCAAAGCTCCTGGCCGCAGCGGCAAGCCAGGGGTCTTCGAACGCGGTGCCGGCGAGCGCCGCCGCGACGGCGTCGAGACTTCCCAGGCTCATCAGGCGCTGCACCGTGAGCAGGTTGCGCGCGCAGTTTGCGTCCGGCATCGCCTCATGGCCGGACTCTGCCAGCGCCCCCAGCAGTGCGCTCACCATGCCGTGGTGCCGCGCCGCCGGCCGGGACCAGTCGGCCCGACCCAGCTCCCGCAGCAGGGCCTCCTGGCCGTCTTCGGCCAACATGTAGTCGGCCAGGTTGCACAGCAGGGCATCGTGCGCGTTGAGCGGCGCGCCGGTGAGGCCGAGGAACAGGCCGAGTCTGGCCGGCATGCGCTGCAGGAACCAGCTGCCCGCCACGTCCGGGTAGAGGCCGATGGTGATTTCCGGCATGGCGATGCGGGTGGAGGGCGTGGCCACGCGATGGCTGGCCCCGGCCATCAGCCCGAGCCCGCCCCCCATGACAATGCCGCCGCCCCACACGATCACGGGTTTGCGATAGCGGTGGAGGTGGTAATCCAGCCGGTATTCCTCGCTGAAGAACGCCACGGCATAGGGGTTGGGGGTGCGGCTGTCTTCCAGCAGCGCACGGCGCAGCGAGCGCACGTCGCCGCCGGCACAGAAGGCCTTGTCGCCCGCGCCGCGCAACACGACGGCGACCAGGCCAGGGTCGGCCTCCCAGGCGCTCAGCTGCTGCTGGAGCAGACGGATCATGTCCAGCGTCAGTGCGTTGAGCGTTTTTTCCGCGTTCAACGTGGCGATGCCGAGGCGATGACCGCTGGCGGTGACGCGTTCTTCAAACAGGACAATCTCTTGCATGACGGAGTCCCTCAATAGCCTTTTGTCTGTGGCGATCAGCGCAGCGTCTCCAGCGCGCCGTCCTGCAGCAGCCGGCGTGCGACGATGACGCGCATGATTTCGTTGGTACCTTCCAGGATCTGGTGCACGCGGCTGTCGCGCAGGTGGCGCTCGAGCGGGTATTCCTTGATGTAGCCGTAGCCGCCGAACAGCTGCAGCGCCTCGTTCACCACCTTGAAGCCGGCATCGGTGACGAAGCGCTTGGCCATGGCGCAATAGGCCGTGGCGTCCGGGCTGCCGCTGTCGAGCTTCCAGGCGGCGAGCCGCACCATCTGGCGCGCCGCGACCAGTTCGGTGGCCATGTCGGCCAGGCGGAACTGCACGGTCTGGAACTCGGCCAACGCCTGGCCGAACTGCTGGCGCTCCTGCACGTAGCGGGTGGCGGCTTCCAGCGCGGCCTGAGCGGTCCCCACCGAGCAGGTAGCGATGTTGATGCGCCCGCCGTCCAGCCCCTTCATGGCGAAGGTGAAGCCCTGGCCCTCCTCGCCCAACAGGTTGGCCGAAGGCACGGCCACGTTGTCGAAGGTGATGGTGCGGGTGGGCTGCGAATTCCAGCCCATCTTCTTTTCCTTCTTGCCGTAGCTGATGCCGGGCAGGTCAGCAGGGACCACGAAGGCGGAGATGCCCTTGGCGCCGGGGCCGCCGGTGCGCGCCATCACCACCAGCACGTCGCTGCTGCCGGCGCCGGAAATGAACGCCTTGCTGCCGTTGAGGCGGTAGACGTCGCCGTCGCGCTCGGCGCGGGTACGCAGGTTGGCGGCGTCCGAACCGGCACCGGGCTCGGTGAGACAATAGCTGCCCAGCTTGGCGCCGCTCGCCAGCGCCGGCCCCCACTGCTCGGCCACTTCGGGTCGGGCAAAGCTGCCGATCATCCAGCTCACCATGTTGTGGATGGTGAGGTAGGCGGCGGTGGAGGTGCAGCCGGCGGCCAGTTCCTCGAACACGATGGCGGCGTCGAGCCGCGTCAGCCCGAGCCCGCCGTACTGCTGCGGCGTGTACAGCCCGCAGAAGCCCATCTCGCCGGCGCGACGCAGGGTGTCCTTGGGAAAGACTTCCTCCTCGTCCCAGTGCGCGGCGTAGGGCGCCAGCTCGTGGCGGGCGAACTCGCGCGCGCTGTCCTGGAAGGCGATCTGCTCTTCGTTGAGTGCGAAATCCATAGTCATACCTTTTAACAAGCTTGTTCCAGTAGGCGAGCGAGCCCAAGCAGGTTGAGGAAGGACGGAGCGCAGGAACCGCAGTGGACATGTGGTCCATGAGGATCATGGCTGAGCGAATTAGAAATTCGCACGCGCAGAGCACCGCCCGACTTCAAGATGCGCAGGCCGCCTAATGGGACGGGCAATCAGTTCAGCGAAATGGTGGTATTGACCTTGCCGCTGCTGGCCGCATCGTCGAACCAGCGGCTGGTGACGGTCTTGGTCTGGGTGTAGAACAGCACCACCTGCTTACCGTACGGGCCGAGATCGCCGAGCTTGGAGGCGCGCGAACCGGTGAACGAGAACAGCGGCACCGGCACCGGGATCGGCACGTTGATGCCGACCTGGCCGACGTCGATCTCCTCCTGGAACTTGCGTGCCGCCGCGCCGCTCTGGGTGAAGATGGCGGTGCCGTTGCCGTTGGGGTTGGCGTTGATGAGTTCGATGGCTTCGTCCAGGGTGTCGGCCGCCGAGAGACACAGTACCGGCCCGAAGATTTCCTGATCGTAGATCGCCATGCCGGGCTTCACGCCGCTGAAGATGGTCGGGCCGACGAAATTGCCCTGCTCAAAGCCCGGCACCTTGACGCCGCGTCCGTCCAGCTCCAGCTTGGCGCCCTGCTCCACCCCTTGGGCGATCAGCGATTCGACGCGGTCGCGCGCGGTGCACGACACCACCGGCCCCACGTCCGGGTTGTCCTTACCGGGGCCGACGCGCAGCGCCTTGGCCTTGGCCACCAGTTCCGGAATCCAGTTCTTCGCCTCGCCCACCAGCACCGCCACCGTCAGCGCCATGCAACGCTGGCCGGCGGCGCCGAAGGCCGCACCGGTCAGCTGGTTGAGCGCCTGCTCCTTGTTGGCGTCCGGCAGCACGATGGCGTGGTTCTTGGCACCCATCATGCACTGCACGCGCTTGCCATTGAGGCTCGCCCGGTTGTAGACGTGGGTGCCGACCTTGCTCGAACCGACGAACGAGATGGCCTTGATGTCGGCGTGGTCGCAGATGGCGTTGACGACGTCCGGGCCGCCGTGCACCACGTTGAGCACGCCGGCCGGAATGCCGGCCTCCAGCGCCAGCTCCACCAGGCGCATGGTCACCATCGGGTCCTGCTCGGACGGCTTGAGCACGAAGGTGTTGCCGGTGGCGATGGCCATCGGGAACATCCACAGCGGAATCATCGCCGGGAAGTTGAACGGGGTGATGCCGGCGCACACGCCCAAGGGCTGCAGCACCGAGTAGGTATCGACGCCGCTGGCCACGTTTTCGGCGTACTCGCCCAGTTGCAGGTTGCCGATGCTGGCGGCGTGCTCCACCACTTCCAGGCCGCGGAACACGTCACCTTCGGCATCGGCCAGGGTCTTGCCCTGCTCGGCGGTAAGGATGGCCGCCAGTTCCTTCATGTGTTCGCGGATCAGCTGCTGGTACTTGAGGAAGATGCGCGCGCGGCTGCCGATCGAGGTTTTCTTCCAGCTTTTGAAGGCCGTCTTGGCGGCGGCCACGGCGGCGTCGACCTCGGCCTGGGTGGCCATCGGCACGCGCGCCAGCACCTCCTGCGTGGCCGGGTTGACGACATCGCGCCAGACGCTGGTTTGGGATTCGACGAACTCGCCGTTGATCAGGAGCTTGATGGTGGGAACGGTGGTGGAAAGAGTCATGATGAGCCTGCCTTATGGACGAAGTGGGCCAGCCCCCCCGGCGCCAGGACCGAGGGGAAGTGTCGTTAACGGGAAAATGGGAGAGGCGTTGTGCCGGTCAGCCCTTGAGCGCCGGGAAGTCTTCTTCGAAGTATTCCTGCGGGCCGCGCGTGTTCTCCTCGCGGCGCTGCGTCTCCAGTTTGCGCAGCTCGACACGGCGGATCTTGCTCGACAGGGTCTTGGGCATCTCGCTGACGAACTCGATGCGGCGCACGCGCTTGTAGGCCGCCAGCCGTTCGCGGGCAAAACGGAAGATGGTCTGCGCCAGCTCGCGATCCGCCACCTGCTCGGGGGCCAGGATGATGAAGGCCTTGGGCACCGCCAGGCGCACCGGGTCGGGGCTCGGCACCACTGCCACCTCCATCACCGCCGGATGCTCGATCAGCGCGCTCTCCAGCTCGAAGGGGCTGATGCGGTAGTCCGACGCCTTGAACACGTCGTCGGCACGGCCGACGAAGGTGATGTAGCCCTCGCCGTCGATCATGGCGGTGTCGCCGGTACGGTAGTAGCCGTCGGCCATCGCCTCGGCGGTCTTCTCCGGGCTGTCGGCGTAGCCCAGCATCAGCCCGAGCGGGCGCGGTTCGAGCGGCAGCACCACTTCGCCCTCGTCGGCCAGTTCGCCGTCCGGACCCATCAGCGCCACACGGTAGCCCGGCAGTGGCCGGCCCATCGACCCCGCCTTGAGCGGCTGCCCGGGGGTATTGCCGATCTGTGCGGTGGTTTCCGACTGGCCATAGCCGTCGCGCAGCGTCAGGCCCCAGGCCGCCTGGATCTGCTCGATGATCTCGGGGTTGAGCGGCTCGCCGGCGCCCACCAGCTCGCGCAGGTTGAGCCGCCCGCGGTAGGCCGCCAGGTTTTCCTGGATCAGCATGCGCCACACCGTGGCCGGCGCGCACAGACTGGTGATGCGGCAGCGTTCCAGCACGCCGAGCAAGGCCGGGGCGCTGAAGCGGGCCACGTTGTGGATGAACACGCAGGCGCCGGCGTTCCACGGCGCGAAGAGGCAGCTCCAGGCGTGCTTGGCCCAGCCCGGCGACGAGATGTTCAGGTGCACGTCGCCCGGCTGCAGGCCGATCCAGTACATCGTCGAGAGGTGGCCCACCGGGTAGCTCTGGTGACTGTGCAGCACCATCTTGGGCTTGGAGGTGGTGCCGGAGGTGAAATAGAGCAGCAGCGGGTCAGTCGCCAGCGTCGTGCCGTCCGGCTCGAAGCTATCCGGGCAGCTAGCGGCGGCGGCGTGTTCGATCCAGCCCGCCGTGGCCGGACCGACCACGATGCGGGTGTAATCACCAGCCACCTCGGCGAACTTGTCGACATGAGCGTGGCCGACCACCACGTGGCTGACGCGGCCACGGTCGAGACGATCGCGCAGGTCTTCCGGGGTGAGCAAGGCGGTGGCCGGAATCACCACGGCGCCCAGCTTGATCGCCGCCAGCATGGTTTCCCACAGCGCCACTTCGTTGCCCAGCATCAGCAGGATGCGCTCGCCGCGCTTCACCCCCCGGGCGCGCAGATGGTTGGCGACGCGGTTGGAACGCCGCGCCAGTTCGTCGAAGCTGTAACGCTCCTCGCTGCCGTCCTCGTTGACGATCCACAGCGCCGGCGCCTGGTTGCCGCGCGCCAGCTCGTCGAAGTAGTCCAGCGCCCAGTTGAATTCGCCCAGTTCGGGCCAGCGAAAGTCACGATACGCCGTGGCGTAGTCGGAACGGTGAGTCAGCAGAAAATCCCGCGCAGCCACGAAGGCCTGGCAACGTGCATTCATTGACGTCTCTCTCCTGGATGGAACACCGCCGGCACGTCTGGCCCTGTGCCGGCCTGGTTCGTTTTTTTGTTGTGCTTCAACCCGCGAAGCCGCTGGTCTGGGTGGTTGAAAACGAGTATAGATAGGAGAAATTCCACCAGGAATAGACAAAAACACCGGAGCGATATGCAAAAAAACACCATACCGGTCGACCGGCTGAACTGGGACGACATCAAGTTCTTTCTCGAGGTCGCCCGCACCCACACCGCCAGCAGCGCGGCAAAGCGCCTCGGCGTCGACTACACCACGGTGTCGCGCCGCATCCGCGCGCTGGAGCAGGCGCTGGGAGCCTTGCTGTTCGAGAAGTCACGCTCTGCCGGTTTCGTCCTCACCGTAGACGGGCAGCAGTTGCTGCGCTATGCCGAGGCGATGGAAAGCGCCTTGCAGGCGGCCTGTGAAGAAGTATCAGGGACCGGCTTCGCCTTGTCCGGCCACGTGCGCATCGGCTGCACAGAGGGTTTCGGCTCCTGCTTCGTCACCCCGCAGATCAGCCGCTTCCAGGACCGCTACCCCGACATCACCGTCGATATCCTGCCGGTGCCGCACTTCATCAACCTGTCGCGGCGCGAGGCGGACATCGCCATCACGCTGGAGCGCCCCGAGCGCGGGCCTTACGTGTGCTCCAAGCTGTGCGACTATCGCCTGCTCTTGTACGCCACCCCGGACTACCTGGCACGCCACCCGCCGATCCGGCAGCCGGAAGACCTGGCCGGACACCGCTTCATCACCTACGTCGATGACCTGGCCTTCAGCCCCAAGCTGCTGTACATGGATGACGTGCTGCCCGGCGCCAGAAGCCAGCTGCGCAGCACCAGCGTGGTCGCCCAGTATCAGGCCGCGCTGCAAGGCCGCGCCCTGGCGATCCTGCCCTGCTTTCTGGTCGGCGACGACCCGCGGCTCGTGCGGGTGATGCCGGAACGGGCGGAAGTCACACGGCAATTCTGGATGTACTACAGTGAAGACCTGCGCAAGCTCAAGCGCATCACGCTGGCGGCGGAATACCTGCGCGCCTGCGCCGAGCTCAATCAGGGCTTCCTGCTCGGGGAAGCGCCCCGGATGAGCTATCTGGAACCGGACGGAGCGGCATGAAAACGAAAGGTTGGCAGGCGCATCTACACGGCGGCATCGCCTGCTGTCCTCGGCCCTGCCTTGTCGGCGAAACAACGCCAGGGAGCGCGTCCATGAAGGCCAAGTGGCTGAGCGTGGCGATGCTGCTGGCGCTGCTGGCGTGTTCCGGCTGCGCCCGGCCGCAGTACGGCGAGAACTATTTCATCGAACGGCAGGGCAGCCCGGTGGTGCGTGGTTTCCGCTACGCCGGCAACGCGCAGAACCCGATCGACGACCTCTGGATCAAGCTGGACCAGGCAGCCCCCTTCCAGTTTCGTTTTCCCGATGGCGCGTGGGTCGACTCCAGGAAGATTACCCGTCAGACCTTGAGCGAACACGGCATTCATACCTACCAGAACGGCACGCTCACCCAGGCCATCTGGCACCCCGACTTGCCGCTGTGGGCATCGGTGGTGGGCCGCCATCAGTATTTTTCCTTCGACATCGACCCCGACGGCAAGGTGGACTCCCTGACCCTGGGCGCGTGCGGCTCGGCCTTCAAGGACATTTTCCGAACGGCACCGGGTAGCCAAACCGTCGGTTTCCCCATGACGGTGAAGGAGCTCGAGCTGATCTTCGGACCGACCTCGCGTGTGGACCATCTCGCCCTCGTAACCGGGTTCAGCTGCTTCTAGACGCAGGCCGCCGTCAGGATCGCGCACCGGACGATGGCAACAGCAGCGCACGGATGACCGGTGCGGCATACTGGGTAGAATGGGCGGACGCCTTTTTGCCGCCGCCAGCGGCCTGATGCCGCGCTGACTCCGGGAGAAACATGGAAACGTCGTTCTGGTCGGCCACCGTGCTCTTGATCCTGATCACCGATCCGCTGGGCAACATTCCGCTCTTCATCACCGCACTCAAACAGGTCAGGCCGGAACGGCGCCGGCGCGTGGTGTTGCGCGAGTGCCTGATCGCGTTCGCGGTGCTGCTCATCTTCCTGTTCTTCGGGCGCCATTTCCTGGAGTTGATGCAGCTCTCGGACGAGTCGCTGCGCGTCGCGGGCGGCGTGATCCTGTTCCTGATCGCACTCAAGATGATCTTTCCCGGCGAGGAAAGCGCCTTTTCCGGCAAAACCCAGGGCGAGCCTTTCATCGTGCCGATTGCGATTCCGCTCATCGCCGGGCCCTCGGCCATGGCCACCGTGCTGCTGTTGTCGACGCGCGAACCGGCACGCATGCTGGAGTGGACCGGCGCGCTGACGATCACCATGCTGGTCAGCACCACCGTGTTCCTGGCCTCCGGGCGGCTGCAAAAGCTGCTGGGGGAGCCAGTGATCGCAGCGCTGGAGCGGCTGATGGGCCTGGTGCTGACCGCGATTTCGATCGAGATGCTGATGGGCGGGGTGGCGGCCTACCTCAAGAAGCTGGGCTAGGACGTGTCACGCCGCACATTTGGAATGCCTCCTGCGCGGCCACTGCGATTGCGCATTGTGGATCGGCCACCCGCGCACCCTGAACCTGAGCGTGCCGGGCGACCGAGCATGACCACGGAGGCTTCTGATGATTGTTTCCTGTCGGGAGACAGTCATTTTCCTGGACCCGGGTTTATCGGCTCCTGGGGACGCCTCAGAATGGGTGCCATGCTCTCCCCTGTTGCCGCATTTCCTGCAAGGACACCCGATGACCCCGCCGCAAGACCGTGACCCGACGACGTCGCCACAGCCGCTCACCCTTTCCAGCGCACAGCTCTCGCCCCCGCAGCACGACGCGGCCTCGGGGCTGACCTACCGCACACTGGTCCTGCCAACCGCGGCAGCGGCACCCCGGCCTCAGGCCCTGCTGTTGCTGCTGCACGGCATCGGCGGCAACGAGATGCAGCTCGCCGGACTGGCGCCGCTGCTCGACGCCCGCATTCAGGTGGCGCTGGTGCGCGGCCCGCTGGAGTTCGGGCCGGGGCAGTTCGGCTGGTTCCAGGTGAGCTTTGGCCCGCAAGGCCCGTCGATCAATCCGGAGCAGGCCGAACGCAGCCGGCAGCAGTTGCAGCAACTGGCCGCCAGCCTGCAGTCGGCCAGCGGCATCGATCCCGCGCACACGGTGGTGGCGGGCTTCAGCCAGGGCGGCATCATGAGCGCCGGCCTGGCCCTGACCGAACCGCAGCAGGTGGGCGGTTTCGGCCTGCTGTCAGGGCGTATTCTGCCGGAAATCGCCCCGCGCCTCGGCGCACCCGACGCGTTGGCACGGCTGGAAGGCTTCGTCTCGCACGGTGAATTCGACGACAAGCTGCCATTGAGCTGGGCGGAAAAAGCCGACAACTGGCTCCGTGAGTTGGGCGTGCCCCACCAGTTGCACCTCTACCCGGTGGGCCACCAGCTGACGTCTGAGATGGCCCACGACTTCGTCAACTGGCTGACGGCACGCTGCCTGGCATAACGAGTAAAGCCCCCGCCCGCCGCCGCGCCGTTCTGGCCCATCAGACCCTACCGGCCAAAGCCCGCCTTTCGTTGAAAGGCGGGCTTTTTTTCCGGCTCCCCGTGCTTTTTACCGGCCCGCTTTCCAGCGGGAATGGGCCTCGGCCTTGCTCAATACTGGCCGAGTATCGTCGGATACTGAAACAGTATTAGACGGTCGATTTCTTTATCCTCAGGATACGACTGCCTTGAATGGGCCGTTCATTAAAACGGCGCTTTCATTTCGGCACTCCCATTCAAACAAAATAAAACCATGCAGCGCCGTCGTAAAACCCGGCGCCAGCAGGCAAGTCGATCAGTTTACGGAGGAAAAATGAGTCGAGAATATAACAAGGAAGTCGTCGATGTGACGGCATTAATCAACGAGCAGGACTTTACGAAATACCACTGGCTGGTCCTGTTTTTCTGCTTTTCCATCCTGGCACTGGACGGGTTCGATACCGCGGCCATCGGCTACGTCGCGCCCGCCCTTGTCACCGAATGGGGCATCAGCCGTCCCGCGCTGGCGCCGGTCTTAAGCGCCGCCCTGTTCGGCCTGGCCTTTGGCGCCATGGCGGCGGGCCCCAGCGCCGACCGCTTCGGCCGCAAAAACGTACTGATCGCCTCGACGCTCGTGTTTGCCGTCTTCAGCGGTTTGACAGCCTACGCCAGCAGCGTCCCGAGCCTGTCCGCGCTGCGCTTCCTGACCGGTCTCGGCCTGGGCGCGGCGATGCCCAACGCGGTCACCCTGATCGCCGAACTCGCCCCGGCCAAACGGCGCTCGTTCGTCGTCAACGCCGTCTACGTCGGCTTTCCGCTGGGCGCCGCCGCGGGCGGGTTCGTCTCGGCCGGGCTGATTCCGCACTATGGCTGGCAAGGCGTCTTCATCCTGGGCGGCCTCCTGCCGCTGGCCTTGTTGCCGTTCATGATCCGCCACCTGCCCGAGTCGGTGTCCTACATGGCCGCCAAACAGTACCCGATCGAAAAAATCAGAGCGGTGCTGGAGCGGATTTGCCATCAGGACCTGAGCCACGTCAAGCACTGCGTCATCGGTGAAGCGGCCGGTAAAGGCAAGGTGGAGAAATCGGCACTGAGCCTGATTCTGTCCAAGCCGTTCCTGGTGCCGACGCTGATGCTGTGGGTCACTTACTTCATGGGCCTGCTGATTTTCTATCTGCTGACCAACTGGATGCCGCTGATGATGAAAGACGCGGGATTCACCACGCAAAAGGCGGCCCTGCTGACCGCGCTGTTCCCGCTGGGCGGCGGCATCGGCACCCTGGTGAGCGGGCTGTTGATGGACAAGTACAACCCCGGCCGCGTGCTGAGTCTGGTCTACGTGCTGGCCGCGCTGTTCCTGGTGGCGGTGGGGCAGAGCATGGACAACGTTTCACTGTTCGCCGTGCTGATCTTCCTCGCCGGGGTCATGGTGACGGGCGCCCAGGCCTCCCTGCCGGCGCTGGCCGCGCCGATCTACCCGACCCAGGGTCGTGCCACGGGCATCGCCTGGATGCTGGGTATCGGCCGCTTCGGCGGCATCGCCGGGGCCCTGCTGGGCGGGGTATTGCAGGGGATGCAACTGCCGTTCAGCCAGACACTGGCCTTGCTCGCCCTCCCCGCTGGCATCGCCATGCTGGCCCTCTGGACCCTGTCGGTGAAAACCGGGCGTGACGCGACGGCAGCCAGTGCCCTGCCCTCGCTGAAACCGGCGGAATAAACCCGGCGTATTGAACCACCGGGAAAGACAAAACCGCATGGCCGAGTCGGGCTGAATATCAGCCCGACTCGATACGGATTGGATGGCGCGCTACACCGGATTGCCTACCATTCCGTTTCTTATAAATACAACGCCGATTATTTCCCACCAATCACCAAACCGCTTCGTTTTTCGTCTTTAATCTTGCCGATTGCACACTAAGTCAACCGGTTATTTTCCCGAGGGATTGACCATGAATGCCTCCCATACCCCGTTTGAACGCGGCCTTGCCGTGCTGCAGGCATTCTCCGCCGACAACCCGACCCTTTCCGCCACAGAGGTAAGCACGCAAACCGGCATTCCCTATTCGGCGGTTTATCGCTGCCTGTATACGCTGAGCAAAATGGGCTTCGTCCAGCGGCAGGCAAAAGGCTATTTCAGCGTGACGGCAAAAGTGCTGGCCCTGAGCCAGGCCTACCGCAAGGACCTGCATCGGCCAACACCGATCAGCTATTGAGCAGCACGCCGTTCAAGTCCTGCGCCGACACGGCATGCGCCATCGATTCGGCTTCGTAAATGTCGATGATCATCTTGATGAGCAGTTTGACATCGTTGGACTCGTCGAGCAGACGGGTGCTGAGAATGATCGGCGACACCATATTGGGTACATCCAGCTCCCGATAGCAGACATCCTCGCGCTTCAGGCCCTGCACGCTGGAGGGAACGATCGCGATGCCGACCCCGGCCGCCACCAGCCCTATCGCAATCTGCAGCTCGCGCGCCTCGTAGATGTTTCTTGGCTCCAACGCCCGGTCATGAAAGGCCGTCAGCACCTGATCGGCAAAACTCGGGCGCGGCGATTTCGGGAACACGATCAGCGTCTCCATGGCAATATCCTGCAGCGACAGGGCGGGCTTGATCGCCAGCGGATGCTCGCTGGGCAAGGCCGCCATCAGACGTTCCTCGCGCAACACGATGCGGCGCACATTGGGATCTTCGTGACGGATGCGGCCGAACCCGACATCGATGCAGCCTTCCTTGAGCGCGCCGATCTGCTCCATCGTGGTCATTTCATGCAGGCTCAGTTCGATGGTCTTGTGCGCGTCGCGGAAGCGACGAATGATCTTGGGCAACATGCCGTACAGCGTCGAGCCGACAAAGCCGATCGACATCTTGCTGTCGATGATGCCGATGCGCTGGGTCATCGCCTTGAGCTCCCGCGTCTGCGACAGCAACTGCAGGGCATGGCCATAGAAGAACTGCCCTGCCTCGGTGAGCTTGAGCGGACGTGAGCCACGCTCGATCAGGACCACCCCGAGGTCGTCTTCCAATTGTTGAATCTGGCGACTCAATGGCGGCTGGGCGATATGCAGGCGCTCGGCCGCACGCGTGATGTTGCCTTCTTCGGCAACGGCAACGAAGTAACGCAGGTGGCGCAGTTCCATAACAAACCCTCCAGGGCATCACGACAACGCACCGTTGGCCGAAAGCCACGGCGCTGGGGTGTCGTTTGGGAAAGAGTGGTCGATACCCGTCCGCGGCGAGCAGCCGGGTCAGCACCGGCAGTCAGGGCGGCCCGGGCACGCCGGCCATGATGAGACGGCGAAAACAGGCCATTAGAGCGGGACTGCACGGCCAGGAGGCCTCCGCGCTGCTCCTCCGGAGGAGGGGCGGACGCCTCGGGGACGAGGTGCCGTCCGCACCCGAGCTCCGCTAACGCCCCTTGGCCTCGCGCTGGTGCGGCTTGTTCAGCACCAGGTAGGCGATGCAGCCGATTACCACGCCCCAGAACGCCGATCCCAGGCCGAGAAAGCTCATACCGGAGGCGGTGGCGAGGAAGGTGATCATCGACGCCTCGCGGTGATCGGCCTCCTCCACCGCGCCCAGCACGTTGGCCGAAATCGCCCCGATCAGCGCCAGCCCCGCCAGCACGGCGACGAACTCCTTGGGCAAGGCGGTGAACAGCAACACGATGGTGCTGCCGAACATCCCGCCGACCAGGTAGAACGCCCCGTTGGCGATACCCGCCACGTAACGCCGCGACGGGTCGTCGTGCGCGTCCTTGCCGGTGCACAGCGCGGCGGTGATGGCGGCGATGACAATGGTGATGCCGCCAAAGAACGCCACCACGAGCGAGGCCAGGCTGGTGACAGTGATGATCGGCTTGGCCGGGGTGTCGTAACCCGATACGCGCAGCACCGCCATGCCGGGCAGATGCTGGCCGGTCAGGCTCACCATCACCAACGGCAGCGCCAGGCTCAGCGTGGTGCCCAGCGTCCACTCCGGGCGGATGAACTGCGGCGTGGCTAGGCTGAGCCGCACATCGCCCAGGTGGGTCTGCCCCAGCAGCACGGCCAACGCAGCGCCGCAGGCCAGCACCAGCACGATGCAGTAACGCGGCAAGAGCCGCTTGAACAGCAGGTAGGCGCCGACCATGCCGAAGGCCAGCGTCGGCATCGAGCCGACCGACTTGAAGGCGCTGGCGCCGAACTGGAACAGAATGCCCGCCATCATCCCGGCGGCGATGCCCTTGGGAATGTGGCGCATGAGGCGGTCGAACGAGCCCGACACGCCGATCAGCAACAGCACCACGGCGGCGGTGAGATAGGCCCCCACGGCCTGGTTCAGCGTGACGCCGGGGAACAGTGTTACCAGCAGCGCGGTGCCCGGGGCGGACCAGGCGGTCACCACCGGCACCTTCAGCCGCCAGCTCAGCACGATGCCGGACACCGCCGCGCCCATCGAAATGGCCCAGACCCAGGACGAGATCATCGCGTTGGGCATGTTGGCCATCTTGGCGGCCTGGAAAAAGATCACCAGCGGACCGGAATAGGAAATCAGCACCGCGAGGAAGCCGGCGGTGATGGCGGAGAGCGACCAGTCCTGGCGCAGTAAGGCGCGCACCTGCGGTGCCGGGGACGCAAGAGAACTGCCTTGGGATGAATGGTTCATTGAGTATGCCTCACCAAAAAATGACCTCTCATCCATCAGGATGAGAGGTCCGAACGCGATGATGCAAGGGGGTTCGTGGGTGGCGCCTAGCCGAGATCGCCGCCGCCGACCGGCAACACCGTGCCGGTAATATAGGACGCCTCGTCCGACGCCAGGAACAGGATCGCGCGAACCTGCTCGTCGATGCTGCCGTAACGGTGCATCAGGCTGCTGGAAAGGGTCTGGTCGACAATGCCCTGGTACCAGACTTTTTCCTGCTCGCTCATCGGCGCGCTATTGCGCGGCACCTTGCGTGGCGGCGCCTCGGTCCCGCCGGTGGCCACCGCGTTGACGCGAATGCCGTCCTCGGCGTGCTCGAAGGCCAGGCTGGCGGTGAGCGCGTTCACCCCGCCCTTGGCGGCCGAGTACGGGATGCGATAGATACCGCGCGTCGCGATCGACGACACGTTGACGATCACCCCCTGCTGGCGCTCGATCATCGCCGGCAGCACGGCACGGCAGCACCACAGCGTGGGGAACAGCGAGCGGCGGATTTCCGCTTCGATCTGCGCCTCCTCGTATTCCTGGTACGGCTTGGCCCAGATGGTGCCGCCGACATTGTTGATCAGCACGTCGACGCGGCCGTAGGCCTCCTCGGCGGCCTCCACCACGAGCTGGGCACCGTTGTAGGTTTCCAGGTCGGCCGTCACCACCGTAGCCTGGCCGCCCTTGGCCTTGATCTCGCCGGCCACCTCGTGTACCAGCTCGGAACGGTCGGCCAGCACGATGAGGGCGCCTTCCTCGGCGGCACTCAGCGCCACCCCGCGGCCGATGCCCTGGGCGGCACCGGTCACGACCACTACCTTGTTTTCAAATCGTGCACGCATGATCAGGCCTCGCTGCTGGCGGAGAATTTTTCGTAGAGGAAGCTCGTCGGGGTCACGCCCGACTGCTGCAGCCAGCCGCGCACCGCCTCCACCATCGCCACCGGGCCGCACAGGTAGACGTCGACGTCGCCGGCGTTGAGCCATTCCGGCTCGATGTGTTGCGTGACATAGCCCTTGCGCGGATGGGCGCTCTCGGCCGCCACGACACAGGTACGGTAGTCGAACTGCGGCAGCCTGGCCTTGATGGCATCCAATTGCGCCAGCGCCACCAGGTCGACGTCGTTGGTGACGCCGAACACCATGCGGATCGGCTGCGTGCTGCCGCTTTCGGCCAACACGTCGAGCATCGACAGGAACGGCGCAATGCCGGTACCGCCGGCCAGGAACAGCACCGGCCGCGCCACTTCGCGCAGGTAGAAGCTACCGTACGGGCCGGCAAACGTCATGCGTTCGCCCACTTTAGCGTCGTGGGTCAGAAAGTGGCTCATGCGCCCGTTCGGCACGTTGCGCACCACGAACGCGGCCTTGCTGGCGCCAGGCGCCGAGCTGAACGAATACGCGCGGGTCAGTTCGGTGCCGGGAATGCCCACGTTGACGTACTGGCCCGGCAGGAAGGAAAGGCTCGCCGGATCATCGAGTTCGATCGAGAAGCCGATGGTGGAATCGGACAGCGGCTGCACCGCCGCGATGGTGCCGGCGAAGCTGGACACGCCGGTCTTGCACGCCACCGACGAGGCCGGGATCTTGATCACACAGTCCGACTTGGGCCGGGTCTGGCAGGTCAGGATGTAGCCCTGCTCGGCATCCTCCGGGGCCAGTGCGTCTTCGATGTAGCTCGATTCCGGCAGGTCGTACTCGCCCGACTCGCACAAGCAGCGGCAGGTACCGCAGGCGCCGTCGCGGCAATCCAGCGGAAGATTGACCTTCTGGCGATACGCCGCGTCGGACAGCTTTTCGTTTTCGTTGCAGCTGATGAAACGGGTGACGCCGTCCTCGAATTGAAGTGCGATGTTGTAGCTCATGATTCCTACTCCTGCCGTGCCGAGCCGCACCCTCCCCGTCCCGCGCCGCCACGCCGTCCTGTCGAATGCAAGACGGCGGGGCGGGCTGCGCCGGGAGTGCCGGCGGCTCTCGATGCTTGCTTAAATGTGGTAGACGTCGATTACCTGGTGGATGTAATCGTTCTTCAGCACCACATACTTGTTGCGGATCTTCGGGCTCGCGCCGGAAAAATCGATCACGTAACGCGCCATGCCGAAATGGCTGTAGTTGGTCTTGTAGCGGTGGCTCAGCGTGTGCCAGTTGAAGCGCACCGTGACCAGGTCGCCGTCCTGCTTTTCCAGTTCCACGTTGCTGATGTTGTGGCTGGTGCGGGTGTCCGGCATGGTGGCGCTGGAACGCTCGGTCTTGATGCGGAACACGCGGTCTTCCAGCCCCTGGCGGTTGGCGTAGTAGATCAGCGAGATTTCGCGCTGCGGATCGGTGACCAGCTTGTCGTCATCGTCCCACGACGGCATCCAGAACTCGGCGTCCGGGTGGTAGCACTCGAGCCACTCGTCCCACTGTTCGTCGTCCAGCAGGCGGCTTTCACGGTAGAGAAAACTGCGGATCTGCTCCATGTTGACGTTGCTCATGCCTGTTCTCCTTCCTCGCGCACCGCGTGCTTCATCACGTCCAGCCAGTAGCGGTGCTGCACCGTGTACAGGCCCTCGTCTTCGGTCTTGACCCCGCTCAGTACCGGCTTGAGGCCGATCTTCCTGGCCGCCTCGTCGGCGCCTTCGATCCAGTGCGTGGAGCCGCGGCACATGTCGTTCCATTCCAGCGCGATACCGGCGTAACCCTGCTGACAGGCACGGAACTCTTCCAGATCGTCCGGCGTGGCCATGCCGCTGGCGTTGAAGAAATCTTCGTACTGGCGGATGCGGCGGGCGCGTGCCTCGTCGGACTCGCCCTTGGGCGCGATGCAGTAGATGGTGACTTCGGACTTGTTCACCGACAGCGGGCGCACCACGCGAATCTGCGAGCCGAACTGGTCCATCAGGTACACGTTCGGGTACAGACACAGGTTGCGCGAGTTGCGCACCATCCAGTCGGCCATCTCGGGGCCGAGCTTTTCGGCGTATTCGTCGCGACGGGCGAAGTTCGGGCGGTCCTCCGGGTTGGCCCACTGCGTCCACAACAGCATGTGGCCGTGTTCGAAGGCGTAGAAACCCCCGCCCTGCTTGCCCCACTTGCCGGCGTCCATGGCGCGCGTGGTGTCGACGCGCTCGCTCTGTTCCTTGCGGTGGTTGGTGGTGGCGGCGTAGTTCCAGTGCACCGCGGAGACGTGGTAGCCGTCGGCGCCGTTTTCGGCGGTCAGCTTCCAGTTGCCGTCGAAGGTGTAGGTCGACGAGCCGCGCAGCACTTCCAGCCCTTCGGCCGACTGGTCGACGATCATGTCGATGATCTTGGCGGCCTCGCCGAGGAATTCGGTCAGCGGCTTGACGTTCTCGTTCAGGCTGCCGAACAGGAAACCGCGGTAGTTCTCGAAGCGCGCCACCTTTTTCAGGTCGTGCGAGCCTTCCTTGTTGAAGCAATCCGGGTAGCCGGCGTCTTCCGGGTCCTTCACTTTCAGCAGCTTGCCGCTGTTGTTGAAGGTCCAGCCGTGGAACGGGCAAGTGTAGGTCGCCTTGTTGCCGCGCTTGTGGCGGCACAGCGTGGCGCCGCGGTGGGTACACGCGTTGACGAATGCGTTCAGTTCACCCTGGCGGTTGCGCGCGATGAACACCGGCTGCCGCCCCATGGTGGTGGTGTAGTAATCGTTGACGTTGGGAATCTGGCTCTCGTGCGCGAGGTAGATCCAGTTGCCTTCGAAGATGTGCTTCATTTCGAGTTCGAACAGCGCTTCATCGGTGAAGACGCTGCGGTGCACGCGGTAGTCGCCGGTCTGCGGGTTCTCGATCAGGTAATCGTCCAGCTTTTTCAGCTTGGGGGTGGCATCGGGATGGATGGGGATCATTGCCGTTCTCCTCAGTCGGGACAGGCGGCCCCTGCCTAGGCAGGGCCCGTCCCTATTGCTCTATGCTCGGTATCGATCAGGCGCTGGCGCGTTGACGTTCGACTTCGGTCGTCGGGGCGGCGGCGGACTCACCGTTGAGGCGGAAGTCGAAGTCGATCGAGGCGAACGGCTTCTGCAGGCCCTTCTTGTCGATCTCGGCCGCATCGGTGATGCGGTTCACGGCCGGCACCAGGCCCTCGCGGCTGGCGAAGGCGAAGTCGTCCCACAGGTACTCGTCACCGTCGATGTTGATCTGCGTGGTCAGCTTGCGGTGGCCAGCGGCGGTCACGAAGAAGTGGATGTGCGCCGGACGGCGGCCATGACGGCCGAGCAGGTCGAGCAGGCGCTGGGTGGTGCCTTGCGGCGGACAGCCGTACCCCATCGGCATGATGCTGCGGAACTGGTAGCGGCCGTTGGCGTCGGTGATGATGGTGCGGCGCAGGTTGAAGTGCGACTGGCTCTTGTCGAAGAAGGAGTAGTTGCCCATCAGGTTGGCGTGCCACGCTTCGACCTGGGCGCCCGGCAGCGGCTTGCCGTCGGCGTCGTACACGGTGCCCTGCATGAACAGCACTTCGCCCTTGTCCGCCTCGGTGCCGTCGTCCATGCGGGCGAAGCCTTCCGACTTCGGTGCGCCGGCGACGTAGAGCGGGCCTTCGATGGTGCGCGGGGTGCCGCCGGTGAGGCCGGCTTTCGCTTCGGCTTCGTCCATGCGGATGTCGACGAAGCGTTCCAGGCCCAGGCCGGCGGCCAGCAGCCCCAGTTCGTGGGTGGCGCCGGCTTCGGCGAAGTACTCCAGGCCTTTCCAGACTTCGCTCGGGCTGAGGTCGAGGTCTTC
>NZ_FXAG01000001.1 GCF_900177275.1 Pseudogulbenkiania subflava DSM 22618 | reverse complement strand
GATGCCGACTAGACCGTGGCGTTCCCAGTTGTGAATCCATGTTCTGATGCTCTCGCCGCTGATTCGCAACACGGCGGCAACGGTGGCAATGTCCTGACCTTGGTTGACAGCAATCAACGCCTTGCCGCGCAAGCGGAAATATTCCTTGGGGTGTGCTTTGGCTAATTGTTCAAGAGTGCAGACTTCAGCTTCATTCAAGGTCAATGTGAGTTTACGCATCGTCGAACCGGCATCAGGGAGATACGCAAACAGAAGCAAAAATCATTCCAACTTAGTTGTGCGGCACTACTTATCTATGGTTTTCAGAAGATGCAAATCATATAAATGAACGGGTAAAGGACTATAATTTGCTAAGAGCAGTTACACATTGGAGTGAGGGGGAAGTAGCGGAGGAGAGACGACTTGCAGAAAGTATGGAGCACCTTTCAGTAAATGCCGAATGCGTTATATCGAATTACAATAGCCTGCTGACTTATTTTAGATAGGAAGAATTGTTATATGCGGCCAATGGGCAGAAATAAGAAAAAAGAGGCGAATGCTGAGCAAGAATTGAAAATTTGGGAAAAAACTATTGAGGTGCAAATGCACTTCAATGAGTTGCAGATGAAAATAAGAAATTTTTCAATTTTGGTCGTGTCTGCACTTGTTGGTGCTAGTGGTGTTGCTCTGAAAGAGCATATTCAGGTGGATGTTGTCGTTCTTGGATTGCATGTTTATATAAGCTTGGCCAGCATGCTGTTGGCAGTTTCAGCAGTTATGTGGCTAGCCTTTTTCTTTATGGACCACTTCTGGTATTACCCATTACTTGTTGGTGCAGTAAATCATGGTCTAAATATAGAGAAAGCCTTAGTCGGCCGGTTACCTGAAATTGGACTAACTAAAGCAATTGGTGATGCGAGTCCAGGGGCACTGTTTGGTATAACATTGCGAAGCAGGCAAAAGTCCTTTGTTTTTTATGGGGCTATTTTCTTTTCCTTGACTTTGCTTGCGATCGTCACAGGACAGTCTGTCAGGGGTGATCAGATTGAAAAAAATGGGAGTGGAAAAGCTAGGGAAAATAAAGTGGTTATGGATGAATATAAGTCGCCAAATGTTAAAGTGAACCCTGGTGCAGATCCCCAGAAGAAGCTACCAGTCGAAACAATTAATGTGAGAAAAAGTAGTTGATTTATTTAGGCTGCGGTTGAGTGAATAACTGCAAAGGCCAATGTGAAATCTAGGTTTCCCGTTTCGGTAAATATATGTTAAAGGAGGCGACTTGGCTGCCTCCTTTTTATTTGATTTCCTAAATCGAATATCTTCGATAATGCGGCATGGTAAAGCTTGTCGATGTTGTTTTGTTTGGGTAATTTCACAGAAACATGGGGGCCGTAGGGCGCAATCGAAGCGAAGTGCACGGCACCACATTTTGCACGCGTGTAGGGACTGAGTTGCTGATCCAGCCGGCCGCTCTGGACAGCCGTTACACATATGTCATTGCAGTTGTCGCAGGGCTATGGCTAGAATTTCAGTACGTCTGCATGCCAGTGGGCAAACCGAGAGCAATTCATGATTCTGAAAGATAAAGCGGCAACCGAGCCCAAAGACAAATTTCAAGCGGCTGGTGATGCTGCCGAGCGCGAGATGGCGTTCTACTTGAAGCGCTACTTCTCTGACGACCCCGACGTGTTTGTTCTGCACGATATACGTATCGAGTTTAACGATGACGTGGCACAGATGGACCATCTGGTCATTCACGCTGCCGGGATGACCATCGTCGAGACCAAGAGCGTGGCTGGCAGGGTGCAGATGAAGGAAGATGGGCAATGGCTACGCTGGTATGGTGACCGTTCGTCCGGAATGGCTTCCCCGTTGATTCAGGCCAAGCTCCAGATGGAGCTGCTGCGCAAATTCCTCCGCGCCAATACGCGTCAACCAGAAGCGATCGACCGCTTACCGATAGATTTTTTGGTGGCGATTTCTTCACAGGGAGTGTACATCCCTCCGAAAAGCAATCCGCCGCCGGAGGTGTGCAAGACTGATCTGGTAGGTGAGAAGCTACGCGTCAAGATGGTGGATGTGTTGGCTTGGTTTTCCGAGAGCCATCGCAAGCTGTTGGCTGACTTTTTGTTGCGTAGCCATACGCCGCGTGAGGCACCAGCCTCCGGACCGGTGTCTGCTCCTGCCGTTGTGGCTACAGCGGAACCTGTGGCGCAGGAAGCGTACGCAGTCTATCAAGCTGAACCGGTCAAAGCCAAAACAACTCCTGTCACGCGTACAGCACCTGAGCACCTTGAATACATCGGGGATAGGCTTAAGGCGACCGGGCTATCGCGTTTTGGGGGTGGCTCAGATGGTCTCCGCAAGGTCTATGCCACTTATTGCAAAAAGTGCGCCTCGCAAAATCTGGAATTCCGCTACGGCAAATACGGCTATTACTTCAAGTGTCTTGATTGCGAAGAGAATACTTCGGTCAAACTCGACTGCCGCCTTTGCCACCGCCAGACCAAACTGCGTAAGGAGGGCGAGCTATTGTTCGTGGAGTGTGCTCATTGCCGGCTGTCGGAGGTACTACATCGCAATGATCGTCCATTGCCGGAGCTTGAAAATTAAGTACCGCGTCAGTGGAGCGGGGGCAGGTATCCCCGCTCCCTCCTAAGCGATATCCTTTTGCTCCTGAACCGTATCTTTAGGACACCCCAAAGTGCACTTCTCAAACTGGCTGGTCTTCTGCGGCGTTGCCTTACTTATTACCTTTACTCCCGGCCCAGGTGTGCTGCTGGCAATCTCGAATTCGGTTGCCGTCGGGCCTCGCCGTGCGATGCTTGGCTCCTTGGGCAATGCCGTGGGCCTGTTCATGGTGTCAGCCATTGCCATGGCGGGGATGGGCGTGATCCTGGCTACATCGGCGACCGCCTTCACCGTACTGAAGCTCGGCGGTGCGGCTTACCTTATTTACCTCGGCATCAAGCAGTGGCGTAGCAAGGCCAGTGCTTTTTCTGACACGAGTGCATCGGCTTCATCGGTAGGCTCGAACACCGATTGGCGTCTTTTCGGGCACGGTGTCACCGTGGCACTGACCAACCCGAAGGGCATCTTGTTCTTCTCCGCGCTGTTCCCTCAGTTCTTGACGCAAGATGCTCCAGTTCTGGCGCAGTTCTTCGTCCTGACGTCCACGTTTGCCGCCTGCGCGGTGTTCTCACACGCTTTCTATGTTCTGCTTGGGCGTGTGCTGAAGAACCAATTCGGCAGTGCCCAGCGTGTCCGTCTGTTCAATCGTGTGTCCGGCGGTCTCTTTGTCGTATTGGGCTTGAGCCTGCTGCGCTTGCGCCATAAGGCTGCGTGAGCCACAGGGCCGCGCCCACAGATCATTCAGTGTGTTGGTCGCAACGCGCGGTCGCGCCGTCCCCGCCTTAAGCGCCTGTTTTTTATAGCCGGGCCGGCGCGGCGGCAGGGGGCGTGTTACCATTTGCGCCGCGCCGTTTTTATTGCTTTGCGCATGCGACGGCGCACCGCTGCTGATGCAGCACCATTGCCATGATGCGGCCAACGTTGGCCGCCCTTTCTGTCGTCTTCCCGCCTTGTCGCCGGTCGCGGCGTAACCTGTTTTCTGCCGCCGCACGGCGCTTCCCATGATCATTCTGAAAAACGTGGCCTTGCGCCGCGGCACCAAAGTCCTGCTCGACAACGCGTCGGTGACGCTCAATCCCGGCGAGAAAGTCGGCCTGGTCGGCCGCAACGGCGCCGGCAAATCCTCGTTGTTCGCGGTGCTGAACGGCTTGCTGCACGAAGACGGCGGCGATGTGTCGATCCCGTCACAGTGGCGCATGTCGCAGGTGGCGCAGGACATGCCGGAAACGGCGCAGACGGCGACCGAGTTTGTGGTCGAAGGCGATATCACCTTGCTCGCCGCGCAGCAGGAGGTGGCCGAGGCCGAGGCCGGCGAAGACTACATGCGCATGGCGCACGCCTACACCGCGCTCAACGATGCCGGTGCCCACGACGCGCCGGCACGGGCGCAGGCGCTGATTCTCGGGTTGGGTTTCAGCGTCGCCGAGCTGCAGCAGCCGGTGAACAGCTTTTCCGGCGGCTGGCGCATGCGGCTGCAACTGGCGCGCGCGCTGATGTGTCCGTCCGACCTGCTGCTGCTGGACGAGCCGACCAACCACCTGGATCTGGACGCGCTGGTATGGCTGGAAGCGTGGTTGAAGCAGTACGCCGGCACCATGGTGGTGATCAGCCATGACCGCGAATTCCTCGATGCCGTCACCAACGTGACGCTGCACGTCGACAACGCCAAGCTGGTGCGCTACGGCGGCAATTACAGCAAGTTCGAGGACATGCGTGCCGAACAGCTGGTCCTGCAGCAGGCGGCGCAGGCCAAGCAGCAGGAAAAGATGGCGCACCTGCAGAAGTTCATCGACCGCTTCAAGGCCAAGGCCAGCAAGGCGAAGCAGGCGCAGAGCCGCGTCAAGGCACTGGAGCGGATGGAGAAGATCGCGCCGGTGCTGGCCGATGCCGAGTTCCAGTTCGAATTCAAAGAGCCGCTGAGCCTGCCGAACTCGATGCTGTCGATGACCGGCGCGGTGTTCGGCTATCCGGCGGCGGAGGGCGCGCCGGAAGACACGCCGCCGACGGTGATCGTGCGCAATGTGAACCGCACCGTGCTGGCTGGGCAGCGTATCGGCATTCTCGGTGCCAACGGCCAGGGTAAGTCGACGCTGGTGAAAACCGTGGCCGAGGCGCTGCAGGCGGTCGGCGGCGAGATTATTCGCGGCAAGGGGCTCAATATCGGCTACTTCTCGCAGCAGGAGCTGGACGTGCTGCGGCCGGAGGACGATCCGCTGCAGCACATGTTCCGTCTGGTGCGCGACACCCCGGCGGCGATGCGGCCGCCGGCCAACGATTGCCGCGAGCAGGGGCTGCGCAATTTCCTTGGCACCTTCAATTTCAGCGGCGACATGGTGAAGCAGGCGGTCGGCAGCATGAGCGGCGGCGAGAAGGCGCGGCTGGTACTGTGCATGATCGTGTGGCAGCGGCCGAACCTGCTGCTGCTGGATGAACCGACCAACCATCTGGACCTCGCCACTCGCGAGGCGCTGAGCGTGGCGCTGAACGAGTTCGAAGGCTCGGTGATGCTGGTCAGCCACGACCGGGCGTTGCTGCGCGCGGTGTGCGACGAATTCTGGATGGTGTCGCGTGGCGGGGTCAGCGATTTCGGGGGCGATCTGGACGATTACCAGGTCTACCTGCTGGAAGAGGCCAAGCGCCGGCGCGAAGAGGCGGCCGGCAAGCGTTAAGCCGGCCCGTCTGCGCGTTACCACCTTGCGGCCAACCTTGTTCAAGGTTGGCCGCCCCGCTTCAGCTCCACTCCCACTCACCAACATCGTCGCCCAATAGGCTGCCGGCCTATCCCCGCCGGGCCTCGCCATTCAGGGCCGTAGGGCGGTAAACCATCTGGTTGATGGCCGTGCCTGCGGCGACGTGTCTTCCCCCACCGCCATATCGTGGCATGATGTCTTTTTCCCCCTCTTTACGAAAACAACATGAAGCTCTTCGTCAAGCTGTTCGCTGTGGCTGCGCTGGGCGTCAGTCTTCACGCCCAGGGCGATACCCCCAAGGCAGGGGTCGTGGTGATGCATGGCAAGGGTGGGTCTCCTTCCATGCATGTGTCTGAATTGGCCGCCTCGCTGGAGCGCGATGGTTTTCTGGTGGCTAATCTCGACATGCCCTGGTCCGGCCAGCGGAATTACGACGTGGATGTCGCCACCGCTGAAAACGAGGTGGAGGCGGCCTTGACGGCGTTGCGGCAGAAGGGCGCCGGCAAGGTATTCGTGGCGGGGCATAGCCAGGGCGGGGTGTTTGCGCTGTATTTTGGCGGCCGGCACCGTGTCGACGGCGTGGTGGCCATCGCGCCGGGCGGCAACGTCGGCAATGCCACCTTCCGTGAAACGCTGGGGCCGTCCGTGGAGCAGGCGCGCAATCTGGTGGCGGAGGGCAAGGGGCAGGAGAAGGCCCGGTTCAGCGATTACGAGAGCGGCAAGGGGACCTTTGCCGTGACCTCCACGCCGGCGGCCTATCTGAGCTGGTTCGAGCCGGAGGGGGCGATGAACCAGGCGCTCGCGATGCGCAGCATCAAGGCGGACACCCCGGTGCTGTACGTGGCGCCGACCGGCGACTATCCGGCGCTGGTGCGGGTGAAGCAGGAGATGTTCGGGATGCTGGCCAAGCACCCGCTCACCCGGATGGTCGAGCCCGCGTCCAGTCATTTGAACGCGCCTTCGGCCTCGGTGCAGGAGATCGAGCGCTGGATCAATAGCGTCTCGCAACAGTAAGCGTCCCGCTGGCGGCGGCCGGGCGGCCTCCGTTGGCGGTGCGTTGCCGCTGAGTCCTTTCCTCCGTGCGGGTCGCTGCGGTGCGCCTGCCCGCTCCGTGCTGCCCGCAAATCGCATTGCGTTGCCCTTGCCACCATCTACCATGGAACAAACTCCAACAATTCGGGAGGGGCGGCGATGGGTATCAACCGGCGGGATTTTTTGCGTGTCGGATCGGGTGGCTTGCTGCTGGCTGGCGGGGGTTTGCTGGTGCCGGCCTGGGCCAAGGGCGCGCAGTTGTTGCAACCGGCGGCGCTGCCGGATGGCGCGCGCGAGTCGGCCTTGCTCGAGGCCCTGCCCGGCAAGGTGCCGCTGATCAAGCGCAGTTACCGTCCTCCCAACTATGAAACGCCGCCGGAGTACTTCCGCGAGGTGTTCACGCCCAACAAGGCGTTTTTCGTGCGCTATCACCTGGCCAACATTCCCGAGGTGGAGGCGCGCTCCTGGCAGCTGCGCATCGGCGGCGAGGTGGAGAGCCCGCTGGTGCTGACGCTGGACGAGCTGCGCCGCTTTGAGACGGTGGAGCTGGCGGCGGTGTGCCAGTGCTCGGGCAACCGGCGCGGCCTGTTCCAGCCGCACGTGCCGGGGGTGGAGTGGAGTTACGGCGCGATGGGCAATGCGCGCTGGCGCGGGGTGCGGCTGCGCGACGTGCTGAACAAGGCCGGGGTGAAGAAGGGCGCGCTGGAGCTGGTGCTCGACGGAGCCGACGGCCCGGTGCTGGAAAAGACCCCGGATTTCGTCAAGAGCCTGCCGCTGTGGAAGGGGCTGGACGAGAACACGCTGATCGCCTTCGAGATGAACGGCGAGCCGTTGCCGCACTGGAACGGTTTTCCGGCGCGGCTGATCGTGCCGGGCTGGACCGCCACCTATTGGGTCAAGCACCTGAGTTCGATCAACGTGGTGTCGGCGCCGTTCGACGGCTTCTGGATGAAGAGCGCCTACCGCGTGCCGGTGGGCAAGTTTCCGGTGGTGGAGCGCTTTTTGTCGCAGGAGACGGCGGCCAACACGCCGATCACCGAGATGGTGGTCAATTCGCTCATCACCAGCGTGCGCGAGGGCGAGCGCCTGCCGCTGGGCAAGCCGCTGGAGCTGGCCGGCATCGCCTGGGACGCGGGCTACGGCATCCGCCAGGTGGAGGTGTCCACCGACGGCGGCCAGAGCTGGCGCAACGCGGAGCTGGGCACCGATCACGGCCGCTTTTCCTTCCGCCCCTGGCATTACCGTTTCCAGCCGCGCCACAAGGGCCGCTACACGCTGCTGGCCAAGGCCACCAACCGCATCGGCCAGACCCAGACCTTCGAACTGATCGCCAACCCGGCCGGGTATCACCACAACCTGGTGCACCAGGTGGCGGTGGACATCGTGTGAGGGGCGAGCCATGAACAAGACTTTGTGTGCGCTGCTGGTGTGCTGGTCCGCCCTGGCGCTGGCGGACGAGAGCGCCGTCAAACTGCGGCCAGGCAACAACCAGGACGTGGTCGCCCGCAATTGCGCGGTCTGCCACAGCCTGGACTACATCCAGATGAACTCGCGCTTTCTCGACCGCAAGGGCTGGGAGGCGACGGTGACCAAGATGGTCAAGGTGATGGGGGCGCCGATCAAGGAAGAAGACGTGCCGCTGATTCTCGATTACCTCGATCAGCAGTACGGCAAGCCGAAGTAGCGCCGTCCGGTACGGGCCGGCCTGCGGCTAGCGCGCCAGCCCCGGGTAGAGTCTGGCGGCCAGGGCCAGCAGCAGCAGGAAAACCAGCAGCATGATGCCGAAGCTGGTGGCGTCACCGTAGACGCTGTGCCCGCCCACGATCATCGCCCCGCGCAGCGCGTCCACCAGGTAGGTGAGCGGGTTGAAGGCGGCGATGCCGCGTAGCCAGTCCGGCATGATATCGAGCGGATAGATGGCGTTGGAGGCGAAAAACAGCGGCATGGTGAGCAGCTGGCCGATGCCCATGAAGCGCTCGCGCGTCTTGACGATGCAGGCGATCACCAGCGAGAAGGTGGAGAAGATGCACGAGCCGACGAACACGCCGGCGGCCACGGTGATCATCGGCAGCGGCTCCCAGCGGATCGCCACGTGCAGCGCGATCGCCACCAGGTACACCACCGCCGCCTGCACCAGCCCGCGCAGCCCGGCTGCCACAGCCTTGCCGAACACCAGGGCGCTGCGCCGCGCCGGGGTGACCAAGAGCTTGTGCACGATGCCGAGATCGCGTTCCCAGATGATGGCGATGCCGTAGAAGATGGCGCTGAACAGGATGCTCTGCGCCAGGATGCCGGGGGCCATGTAATCGAGGTAGCGCAGGCTGCCGGTGGGGATGCCGCGCACGTGGCTGAACACCTGGCCGAACACCGCCAGCCACAGCACCGGCTGCACCGCGCGCGACAGCAGTTCGGTGGGGTCGCGTGCCAGCTTGCGCACTTCGGTGTCGGTCACGGCGGCACTTTCGTAGAGCCAGTCGAGCATGTGCTTTACCCCAGGCGTTGGATGGTGCCACGGCTTTGGCGGATGCCGCGGTAGTAGCCTTCCTGCTCGATGACGGCGCCGCTGAAGTGGGCGAAGACATCGGCCAGATCGGCCTCAGGCCCGACTTGCGCCTTGAGCGCCTCGGGTTGGCCGATGACCGCCAGGCGGCCCTGGTGCAGGATGGCCAGTTCGTCGCACAGCACGTCGGCCTCTTCCATGTCGTGGGTGGTGATGAGGATGGTCATGCCTTGGCTGTGGCGCAGCTGCTGCAGCCGCTCCCACACGGTGCGGCGCGCCACTGGGTCCAGCCCGATGGTGGGTTCGTCGAGAAACAGGATTTCCGGGGTGTGCAGCGTGGCCTGGGCCACTTCGAGGCGGCGGATCATGCCGCCGGAAAAGGTGCGCACCAGTTTGTGCGCCACGGTCTCGAGGCCGGCGAAGGCCAGCGCTTCGCGCACGCGCGTTGTGAGCCTGGCGCCGTGCAGGCCGTACAGGCGGGCCGACAGGGTGAGGTTCTCGGTGGCGGTGAGGGCGCCGTCGGCCGACAGCAGCTGGGGCACGTAGCCGATGCGCCGCCGCACCTCGATCGGGTCGGCTGCGACGTCGAAACCGGCCACCGTGGCGCGGCCGGAACTGGCTTCGAGCAGGGTGGTGAGAATCTTGATGGTGGTGCTCTTGCCGGCGCCGTTGGGGCCCAGCAGGCCGAAGATCTGTCCGCGCGCCACGCTCAGGGTGAGGCGGTCGAGCGCGGTGACGTGGTTGAAGCGTTTGCTCAGGTCAACCGTGGCAATCGCGATGGTATTGTTGGTGGCGGCCATGATCCATGCTAGCACCGAAGGCGGCGCTTGGCCGGCTACGGCCAAGCCCCTTGCGGGGGGCGTTGCAGCCGGCCCGCCGCCCGGCTCGTCGGAGCGGGGCGGTCGTTGTTATGGGACGAGGTGGACGGTGCGGGGGCTCAGGTCACCGAGGGGCGCTGGTGGAATTCGGGGCGATCCCAGCTGCCGCTGTCGAGGATGTCCTTGAGCGTGTCCACCGCGTCCCAGATGTCGGCGTAGCCGAGGTAGAGCGGGGTGACGCCGAAGCGCAGCACTTCCGGCTCGCGGTAGTCGCCGATCACGCCGCGCGCGATCAAGGCCTGCATCACGGCGAAGCCCTGCGGGTGGCTGAAGCTGACGTGGCTGCCGCGCCGGGCGTGCTCGCGCGGGGTGACCAAGGTGAGCGGATGGCCCTGACAGCGTTGTTCCACCAGTTCGATGAAGAGATCGGTGAGCGCCAGGGATTTTGCGCGCAGCGTCGCCATGTCGGCCTCGAGCGCCACGTCCAGGCCGCACTCGATCAGCGACATCGAGACGATGGGCTGGGTGCCGCACAGGAAGCGGCGGATGCCGCTGGCGGGCTGGTAGTCGGTGGCCATGGCAAACGGGTGCTGGTGTCCCCACCAGCCGGAGAGCGGCTGCCAGAAGCGGTCCTGGTGGCGCGCCGCCACCCAGATGAAGGCGGGGGAGCCGGGGCCGCCGTTGAGGTATTTGTAGGTGCAGCCGACGGCGAAGTCGGCTTCGGCGCCGTTGAGATCGACCGGCACCGCGCCGGCGGCGTGCGCCAGGTCCCAGATGGTGAGGATGCCGTGGCGATGCGCCAGCGCGGTGGTGGCGACCATGTCGTAGAGGTAGCCGGTACGGTAGTTGACGTGCGACAGCAGCAGTACCGCCACGTCGTCGTCCAGCGCTTGTTCCAGCGGGGTCTGGTCGTCGATCAGGCGCAGCTGGTAGCCCTGCTGCAGCAGGTCGATCATGCCCTGGATCATGTAGAGATCGGTGGGGAAGTTGTCGCGTTCGGACACGATCACGCGGCGCTCGGGGTGGTCTTGCTGCTGGATGCGCAGGGCGGCGGCGAGCGATTTGAAGAGGTTGAGCGAGGTGGTGTCGGTGACCACCACTTCGCCGCCGTTGGCGCCGATCAGGCGGCCTAGCTTGTCGCCCAGCCGTGCCGGCAGATCGAACCAGCCGGCGGTGTTCCAACTGCGGATCAGGCCGGTGCCCCATTCCTGATCGATGACCTCGGCGCTGCGCGCACGGGCGGTTTTCGGCAGCACGCCGAGCGAGTTGCCGTCGAGGTAGATCACCCCGGCGGGCAGGTCGAAATGGTGTTTGAGTGCGGCCAACGGGTCGTGCCGGTCGGCGGTGAGGCAGGCTTCACGGGTGTGCATGGGGTGTCTCCTGGTGGGCTGAGGCTGAGAACTATGCTAGCACCGGGGGCTTTGGCCGAAATTGCAAGTTCGACTTGTCGATGTGCTATTTTTCGCAGATTATTCGAAGAAATAGTGCTAAACGATGGGATATTGCAGATGCAGGTCGATTCGATAGATTGGCGCATTCTTGCCGCGCTGCAGCAGAACGGCCGGCTCAGCAATCAGGACCTGGCCGACAAGGTGGCGCTGTCGCCGTCGGCCTGTCTGCGCCGGGTGCGCACGCTGGAAGAGCACGGCCTGATTCGCGGCTACCATGCCGAACTCGACGCGCAGCAGCTGGGTTTCGAGCTGGAGTCCATCGTGCACGTCACGCTGGACCGCTCGCGCGAGGAGTGGCACGAGCAGTTTCTCGAGCAGATCGCGGCGCTCGACGAGATTGTCGCCGCCTACGTGGTGAGCGGGCCGACCAACTACGTGTTGCACGTGCGCACGCGCAATCTCACGGCGTTCTCGAATTTCGTGGTGGAGAAGCTCAACAAGATTCCGGGCATGCGCGACATCTGCTCCTACATCGTGATGAAGAAGGTCAAGGACCGGCTCGGGGAGTTGCCGCTGGAGCGGGGCGACTGAGGCGGCGCGTTTGATCGTACTTCGGCGCGCCGTGACCATTTAATAACCTTCCATTTACCCAGGACAGGTTCTTTCATCTTTATCCGACGATTTATTTAATCGCGATGGATCGAGCCTATAAATGTGCTCATCATTTATAGTGAAAAGCCATCGCGCTATTTTTCCTCGCACTCGGTCGGTATTTCCTGATACGGACTTGTCGACCGCGCCTTCCTTCCCCTGCTTTCCGTGAGCCAAAGCCCGCCCAGGGCGCCCCAATCGGCCTACCCCGATATTTTCCGGAATTACCCTAAGATGCTTTTGTCATTTATATCCAATGACGCATGCCAAATAGCACGGCCAGCTTCGCGTTGACCTGCCGGTGTCATAGAGAGGTCATATTGATCTGAAAAAATGGCGGCCTTAATTGGGTGCCATGCCGGTTCTTTTTCTTCTGTGTTTTATGCCGAATAGCTATTTCGCCACTGTCTGTTTCCGGGGGTAGTACGCAAAATGAATCTCCGTCATCGGATCACGCTGCTGATTGTCTTGGCCTTCCTGGCCATTTCGTCGATTGGCGGTTACAGCATCCTGCAATCGCGCAACAACGCCGCCGAGGTCAAGGTGGTGACTGAGGGTGTCGTGCCCAGCGCCCTGGCTTCCGCCGATCTGGTGGCGCTGCTCAAGGATGTGCAGTTGGCCACGATCACGCTGGTCACCGCGCCGGACGAGAACACCGCGGCCCAGGCCAAGGACAAGCTGACGGCGCAGAAAGCGCGCTTGAAAGTGGGGCTGGAGCTGCAATTTCGGCAGGCCAGCAGCACCACCCAGCAAGGCCTGCTGCAGCAGGCCCAGGAGGGTCTGGATGACTACTTTGCGGCGGTGGACGAGACGATGCAGTTCAAGCTGGCGGGTCAGAAGGACCTGGCCGAGGCCAGCCTGTTCGCCAGCGTTGCCGAGTACCAGCGGGCCATGGAACAGATCATCGGCACCTTGCGGATCGAGAAAAACCGTACCAAGGACGAGGCGATCACCGCCTTGAACGAGAACCTGTCGGATACCGTGATGGCCATCGCCGGGGTCAGCGTCCTGGCCGCGCTGGTGCTGGCCGCCGCCGGTGCCTTGCTGTACCGCCAGATCACCCGGCCGATCAGCCGCATGCAGGCGATGATGAGCGAGATCGCCGCGAGCCAGGATTTCACCCGCCGCGTGCCGGTCGACCGCATGGATGAAATCGGCCATTCGATCGTGGCGTTCAACAGCATGATCACCAAGATCCAGGAAAGCTCGGAATTGCTGCAGCAAAAGACGGCCGACATGCAGGCCATGCTGCAGAACATCCCGCAGGGCATTCTGACCATCGTCGATGGCAACAAGGTTCACCCGGAGTTTTCCGCTTATCTGGAAACGATTTTCGAGACCAGGGATATCGCCGGCCGCAGCATGATGGACCTGGTCTTTGCCAACACCCATCTTGGCGCCGATGCGCTGTCGCAACTCGAGGCCGTCGGCGGGGCGTGCCTCGGCGAGGACGTGATGAACTTCGCCTTCAACGAGCACCTGCTGGTCGGCGAAATCGAAAAGACCATGGCGGATGGCCGGGTGAAGATTCTCGACCTGAGCTGGTCGCCGATCACCGACGACGCCGACACCATCGTGCGCCTGATGCTGTGCGTGCGCGACGTGACCGAGCTGCGCAAGCTGGCGGCGGAGGCCAACGAGCAGAAGCGCGAGCTGGAGATCATCGGCGAAATCCTCGCCGTCACCCAGGAGAAGTTCCACGATTTCATCGCCGGTGCGATCAAGTTCATCGACGAGAACGAACTGCTGATCCGCCAGCATCCGGAGCACGACGCCGAGACGATCGCACAGCTGTTCCGCCACATGCATACCATCAAGGGCAATGCCCGTACCTACGGCCTGCAGCACCTGACCAACATCGTGCACGAGGCCGAGCAGACCTACGACGAGCTGCGCAAGCCGCGCCCCGGCATCGCCTGGGATCAGGCCATGCTGCTGGACGAGCTGGCCGGCGTGAAGGCCATGGTCGAGTGCTATGCGCACATCAATGAAGTCAGCCTGGGACGCAAGGGGCCGGGCCGGCGTGGCGGCGAGCGCTATCTGCTGGTCGACCGGGAGCATATCCAGCAGGCCATCCAGCGCCTGGAAACGATCAATACCCGCAACCTGCACGAGTTGGTGGCGGCACGCGATGCGGTGCGTAAGGCGTTGCGTCTCTTGGGCACCGAGCCGATCGGCGAGGTGCTAGGCGGGGTGTTCGAATCGCTGCCGGCGCTGGCGCAGGAACTCGGCAAGGCCGCACCGCTGGTGAAGATCGAAGACAACGGCTACGTGGTGCGCAACCAGGCCGGCAGCCTGCTCAAGAACGTATTCATGCACCTGATCCGCAATGCCATGGACCACGGCCTGGAAACCCCGGCGGTGCGGCTGGCGCAGGGCAAGCCGGGGGCTGGCCTGATCCGCCTGAAGATGGGTGTTGCCGGCGGCATGTTGAACCTTCGCCTCAGTGACGACGGACGCGGCCTGGCGCTGGCCCGCATCCGCCAGATGGCCGTCGAGAAGGGGCTGATCGCGGCCGACGCGCCACTTGTCGACGAGGAGATCGCACGCCAGATCTTCCGTCCGGGATTCTCCACGGCGGAGAAAGTGACCGAGGTGTCGGGGCGTGGTGTCGGGATGGATGCGGTGAACGATTTCATCAAGCGCGAGCATGGCCGCATCGAGATCCGTTTCCTCGACGATGCGGTGGGCGCCGATTTCCGTCAGTTCGAGATCGTGGTGTGCCTGCCGGAGAGCCTGGCCGAGCATGTCGATGACGACCAGGTGCTGTTGGTCGAGCGCACGCGTCAGGAGCCGGTGGCCGCCGGGAGTGCGGCCGGGCCTGACCAGGGGGCGCACGAGGCGGAACCCGGCAAGGGCAACCTGCGCGTGGTCTGAGGCCGGGGGCCGTCGGCGGGCAAGGATGGGATGGTTGAATCAGGAACAGGGTTGGTAGATGAAGAACGATAGGCTGGTCGTCAGCAAGGTCCTGGTGTTGGACGATGTGGCGGCGCATTTCGAGCACCTGAAGGCCTTCTGCGAGGAGTGCGGGTTGGTGGGCATCCGGCCGCAGCAGCGCGATGCGGCCAGCGTGATGGCCATCCTCCGCTCCAATGTCGATCTTGGCGGCATCATGCTGTACGAGCGCTTCGGCGGCACGGCGGGCCAGGGCCTGGCTCTGGCCCGTGAAATCCACGCGGCGCGTCCGGAATTGCCGATTTTTCTGCGTCGCGACGCCGTGGCCAGCATGGCCGGGCTGGACGAGAAGACGGCGGCGATGTTCCGCTGCGCCTACACGCTGGCCGACCTGCAGCAGCTGCGTTCCTCGCTCGAGGTCTCGATCTTCAGCCGCGTCTACCCCAACGAGCTGGTGCGCGGCATCTCCGACTTCACCCGGGCCTCGCTCGAAACCTTGTTTCCCCTCTGCGACATCGACACCGAGACGCCTTATCTGGTCAAGGACCGTCTCATCTACGGCGAAGTCTTCACGCTGATCGCCATCGACAGTGACTGGTGCCGCGGCTACATGATGTTCCAGGCCTCGGAGGAGGCGGTGCTGGAGCTGCTGCGCCGAGCCGGGGGGCCGGAGGGCGAACACTGGACCTTCCGCGAGCTCAACAACGTGCTGGGGGAATTGACCAACCTGGCCTGGGGCTCGTTCAAGAACCGCTACGTCGGCCATGACAACCGTGGCGAGCGCGGCCAGACCCAGGTGCCGATCATCATCAACCATCAGCGCGGTTTCATTTCCTTTGGTTCGGACGATCCCCAGCTGTGCCTCAAGTACCTGCTGCGCGAGCGTCATCGTCCCGAGGCGGCGGCGGTGCCGATCTTCCAGCGCTTCGTCTTCAACCTGAACTGGTCGCCCGACGAGTTCCGGGAAAACCCTTCGGTCGAGTCGCTGGTGGATGCCGGCGAGCTCGAGCTGTTCTGATCATTGCTCATGTCATTTTGAAAAGGATATTCCATGGCGCAGATTTTGGTAGTCGATGATTCCAGCACCGTCCGCAACGAGGTGGCGGATTTTCTGAAGTCGCAGGGCCTGGCGGTCGCCACCGCGGTGGACGGCAAGGACGGGCTCGACAAGCTCAAGGCGGATGCGTCGATCAAGCTGGTGGTCAGCGACGTGAACATGCCCAATATGGACGGCCTGACTATGGCCGAGAAAATCCGCAGCGAGCAGAAGAACACGGCCGTCAGCATCATCATGCTGACCACCGAGAACAGCCCGGCGATGAAGGAGCGCGGCAAGGCCGCCGGCATCAAGGGCTGGATCGTCAAGCCGTTCAATGGTCCTGGCGTGATCGCGACGCTGAAGAAACTGGCCAGCTGAGGAGCGGCCGGGCCGCAAAGGGTAAGGGATGGATTTAACGCTAAACACGTTCCTGCTGGTGGCGGCGGGGATGGTGCTGGGCGCGGCCGCCATGTGGTGGCGCGCCGCCGCCGGGCAGCGCTTGGCCCGCAAGGAGCTCGCGCAGCGTGACGAGCTGATCCGCGAGCTGTCCGGGCGCCTGGCTGCCGACGAGTTGGAGGCGCACCTGGCCAAGTGGCGTGCCGAAGCCGACGCACTGCGTCAGCAGCTGGCGCAGCAGGCCGCTGTGCATGAGGCGGCGCTGGCCCTGGCGGCGGAGCAGGCCGCCGTGGAATGCGACGACCGTCTGTCGCAACTGGCCCAGGAGCATGCCCGGCAGCTGGCCCGGGTGCGGGCGGAGCTGAGCGCCGATCAGGCGTCCCTGCAGCGCGATATCGAACTGCTGTTGGGCATCGTCAGGACCGTCGAGCGCTGGCACGACGAGATGCAGACCATTCTGGGCAACAACCGGGAACTCAAGGAACAGAACGAGGAATTCGCCCGCATCGTGAAGAACGTGGTGATGCTGGCGCTCAATGCCGCCATCGAGGCGGCCCGCGCCGGCGAGCACGGGCGCGGCTTTGCCGTGGTGGCGGACGGCGTGCGCGACCTGGCTCTGACCTCGGCCAAGCTGTCGCAGGACTACAAGTGCAATCTCGACAAGAACGATCTCATCACCACCACCACGTTCCAGGACATGCAGGCGAGCGGCAACATGATCCGCACCGCCGTCTTCGGCATCCGGGCCAAGGCCGAGAAGATCCAGTCGACCATCGTCAGCGCGGACCTGTCGGCATGATGACCGCCAAGGCAAGTGCCGCGATGGATTGGTTGTTCGAGCAGGCCATCCGCGACCACAGTGTCCTCGGCGGTGGGGCGAGCTGCACCGTGACCCGCAAGGCGGAGGGGGACGTCGCGGCCGAGGATGGCCCGCGCCAGCTCGTGGTGCTCAACATGTCGTCCTACCTGTTCCGCATCGTGGCGCTGTTCGATTTCGACAATGCGGCGGCCACCACGGCGCATCTGGCCGGACAGGCGCGCGGCGGCGACAGGGCCCTGGACGATCAGGCCCAGTTCGACACCTACGCCGAGTTCGTCAACATGGTGTGCGGTGCCGTCAACCGCGGGCTGTGCGCCGAGTTCCTGCATGCCGGCATGTCGACGCCGTTCAGGCTCGAGAGCAGCTGCGCTCGCTACCTGTCCGTCCTGAATCCGACGCGGGTGCAGTGTTTCGCGGTGGAGGTGGACGATGGGATGCGCTTCGACGTTACGGTCTGCGTGTGTCTGGCCAACGGTACCACGCTGGATTTCGATGTCGACCGCCGCGAGCCGGAGCGGGAGCCGGCGGGTGAACTCGAGCTGTTCTGAGGGGGGCGTGGCGGGCGGCGGCGTGCCCGGGGACTTGGGTACGCTGGGGTTCTGCGCTACATTGATGCCAACGGCGTGATGCGCCGTTCAGCCATCGGCGGATGCGGCCGGTGGCTTTCGATTGAGTTCGACCGTAATGCAACCAGAAGAAGGGATGTGAACCATGCGCAAATTCGTAATGATGGCACTGCTGGCCCTGGTTTCGGCCAACGTGGCCCTGGCCGGCAACGCCGCGTGCGAAGCCAAGGCGGCGGAGAAGAAGCTGGCGGGTGCCGCCAAGGCCAGTTTCCTCAAGAAGTGCGAGAAGGACAGCAAGGCCTCGTCGGCGCAGTCGAGCTGCGAGGGCAAGGCCGCCGAGAAGAAGCTGGCGGGCGCCGCCAAGGCGAGCTTCGTGAAGAAGTGCGTGAAGGACGCCGGCGCCAAGTAAGCCGGCAGCGCGTGGCGTATCACCCGGGCCCGTCCGTTGTGGACGGGCTTTTTATTGCCCGGGCGGCGGGGCGCGTGCCGCCGGATGCCTTCACTTGTGGGGCAAAGCGGGCTAGTTTTAAAGAATCTCAAGGGGCAACCTTTCGCATACCGCACGGCTCGCGCCCGTCGTCCGCCGGCTTTCGGGGGCCGGGTCATGGCCGAGTTTGGAGGAGGACGATCATGTCGATCTCTACCACCCTGCAGAACTGCCTGAGCCGCAAGGGCAGTCAGTACGATATCGTGCATCACGCGCACACCCATTCCACCAGCGAAACCGCCCAGGTGGCGCACGTGCCGGGCGATCGCCTGGCCAAGACGGTGCTGCTGGCCGACGAGCGCGGCTACGTGGCGGCGGTGCTGCCGTCCACCTTCCGCCTGGACATGTCGGAGCTGAGGGACACCACCGGACGGGATCTGGAACTGGTCCGGGAGGCCGAGCTGTCGGCGCTGTTCCAGGACTGCGAAATCGGCGCGGTGCCGCCGGTGGGCATGGCCTACGGCATGCAGACCTACCTCGACGAGAGCCTGGCGGCGCAGCCGGACATCTACTTCGAGGCGGGCGATCACGAGGACCTGATCCACATGCGCACCGAGCAGTTCCTCAACCTGATGGACAAGGCGGAGCGGGGCAGTTTCGCCCACCGCTGGAGCACGTGACGCGCCCGCGCCGGCGCTAGCGTCAGGGAGCATGCATGGGAAAAGCCATCATCACGCCGCGCAACAACGGCCCGTATCACATCAAGGGCGAGTTCACGATCGTCACCCAGGGCGGCCGGGAGATCGCCGTGGAGCAGGACCAGGTCTGGCTGTGCCGCTGCGGCCACTCCAGGAACAAGCCGTTCTGCGACGGTTCGCACAAGGCGGCCGAGTTCAAGAGCGATCTGGACGAGACGTCGTAGCGGCGCCGTGGATCGGCCCGCCCTGGACGGCACCGGCGCGGCAGAAAGCAAAAAAGGTTGGCTTCGGCCAACCTTTTTTGCCTGTTTGAGGCCTGTCCGGCCGGGCGGGCCGTTATGGCGCCAGCCGCGACTTCTGCCACTGGCCGGTGGCGTCCAGTGTGTACACCACGCGGTCGTGCAGCCGGCTGGGGCGGCCCTGCCAGAATTCGATGCGGTCGGCGGCCACGGCGAAGCCGCCCCAGTGCGGCGGGCGCGGCACGTGCAGCGGGTACTTGGCGCCGAACAGCGCGGCACGCTTGATCAGCTCGGCCTTGGAGGAAATCTCGCTGCTCTGTTCCGAGGCCCAGGCGCCGAGGCGGCTGGCGTAGGGGCGGCTGTGGAAGTAGGTGTCGGACACCTCCGGCGCCACCGTCACGGCCTTGCCTTCGATGCGCACCTGGCGTTCCAGCTCGGGCCAGAAGAAGGTCAGCGAGACCCAGGGGTTGGCCGTCAGCTGGCGCCCCTTGCGGCTGTGGTAGTTGGTGTAGAACACGAAGCGGCCGTCCTCGACCCCCTTGAGCAGCACGATGCGCGCGCTGGGGCGGCCGTTATCGCCGACGGTGGCCAGATGCATGGCGGTCGGTTCGTTGACCTTGGCGGTGATGGCTTCGTTGAGCCAGAGCGTGAACTGCGCGACGGCGTCGGGCAGGCAGTCGTCCGGCGACAGTTCCTTCTGGGCGTAATCGTGGCGGATATCGGCGAGCTTCAGCGACATGGCGTCCTCCTGTGGGGTGCTATCTTAAGAGCCTGTTCAACGTCTTTTTTCGACTGCGCTGGCCTGGCAAATGGCCAGATGCTAGGCGGACGGTGCAGATCTTCGTTATTTTAAGGTCAAGTCGTCCAACACCGCAGCTGGCCGTTTGCCGGGCCAGCCCTTCGGGGCCGGGTGCTGCCGGCGCATCGCGTTGTCGTTCGTCCCTGGCAGTGAATGACACTGCGGCGGGACGCTCTTCTCGCGCTGCATCCGGCTGTACTCGGCCGCCGCTGCAAAAAGACGTTGAACAGGCTCTTACCTCTTCGCCTCCGCCGTGGGGAGTAGGGACGGGAGCACTGGTTTAGGCTAGAATAAGCCATTTAATCTGCGGCCTTTCCGCTCATGCATCTGGTTGCTTTCGGACTCAATCATCAAACCGCGCCGTTGTCGGTCAGGGAGAAGCTCGCTTTTCCGGCGGAGGTATTGCCGGGAGCGCTGGAGAGCCTGGTCCATTCCGACGCCGCGGGCGAGGCGGCTATCGTCTCCACCTGTAACCGCACCGAGATCTACTGCGCGAGCCACAACCCGCAGGCGGCGCTGGAGTGGCTGTCGCAGTTCCACGGCCTGCCGCTCGACGAACTCGCGCCTTATCTCTATCAGCTCGACGCCGCCGCCGCCGCGCGCCACGCCTTCCGCGTCGCCTCGGGGCTGGATTCGATGGTGCTGGGCGAAACCCAGATCCTGGGTCAGATCAAGGACGCGGTGCGCGCCGCCGAGCAGAGCGGCACGCTCGGTACCCAGCTCAACGCGCTGTTCCAGAAAACCTTCGCCGTGGCCAAGGAAGTGCGCAGCAAGACCGCGGTCGGCGCCAATTCGGTGTCGATGTCGGCGGCGGCGGTGAAGCTGGCCGAGCAGATCTTCCCCACCATCCGCGAGCTCAAGGTGCTGTTCATCGGCGCCGGCGAGATGATCGAGCTGGTGGCCACGCACTTCGCCGCGCGCAACCCGTCCTGTATCACCGTGGCCAACCGCACGCTGGAGCGTGGCGAGAAGTTGGCCGAACGCTTCGGCGGCAACGCCATTACCCTGTCCGACCTGCCCGAGGCGCTGCCGCGCTACGACGTGGTGGTGACCTCCACCGCGAGCCAGCTGCCGATCCTCGGCAAGGGCCTGATGGAGCGCGCCATCAAGATCCGCCGCCATCGCCCGGTGTTCATGCTCGATCTGGCGGTGCCGCGCGACATCGAGGCCGAGGTGGGCGAGCTGGACGACGTCTTCCTCTACACCGTGGACGACATCGCCAGCGTGGTCGAGGTCGGCCGCGAGGCGCGCCAGCTGGCGGCGGAAGAGGCCGAGACCATCATCCAGGCGCGCGTGCAGGAATTCGTCGAGTGGCTCAAGCGGCGCGAGACCGTGCCCCTGATTCGCGGCCTGCGCGACGAGGCCGAGCGCGTGCGCCGCCACGCGCTGGAGGCGGCGCAGAAGCAGCTGGCGCGCGGCGACGACCCGGCCAAGGTGCTGGAAGCGCTGTCGCAGCAGCTCACCAACAAGCTGATGCACCCGCCGACCCAGGCGCTGTCCGCGGGCCACGGCCCCGAGCACGACGCGCTGGTGCACGCCATCACGCGTCTTTACCGTTTACACCCGGAGTCGTAATGAAACCGTCGATTGCGACGAAGTTGAGCCAGCTGGCGGACCGGCTGGAAGAAGTCACCCATCTGTTGGCGAGCGAAGCCGCCACCCGGGACATGGACGCGTTCCGCAAGCTGACGCGCGAACACGCCGAGCTCACGCCGGTGGTCGAAACCTACCACGCCTATCGCCAGTGCGAGAGCGACCTGGCCGCCGCCACCGAGATGCTGGGCGACCCGGACATGAAGGAATTCGCCCAGGCCGAGATCGACGAAGGCAAGGAGCGCATGGCCAGCCTCGACGTCGAGCTGCAGAAGCTGTTGCTGCCCAAGGACCCCAACGACGAGAAGAATATCTTCCTCGAAATCCGCGCCGGCACCGGCGGCGACGAGGCGGCGCTGTTCGCCGGCGACCTGCTGCGCATGTACACGCGCTATGCCGAGCGCAACCGCTGGCAGGTGGAGATCGTGTCGTCGTCCGAGTCCGACCTGGGCGGCTACAAGGAAGTGATCGTGCGGCTGGTGGGCTTTGGCGCCTTCTCGCGCCTCAAGTTCGAGTCGGGCGGGCACCGCGTGCAGCGCGTGCCGGCCACCGAGACCCAGGGCCGCATCCACACCTCGGCCTGCACCGTGGCGGTGATGCCGGAGGCTGAGGAAATCGCCGAGGTGGTGCTGAACCCGGCCGACCTGCGCATCGACACCTTCCGGGCCTCCGGCGCCGGCGGCCAGCACATCAACAAGACCGACTCGGCGGTGCGCATCACCCACCTGCCCACCGGCATCGTCGCCGAGTGCCAGGACGGCCGCTCGCAGCACGCCAACAAGGCCAGCGCGATGCAGGTGCTGGCGGCGCGCATCTATGACATCCAGCTGCGCGCGCAGCAGCAATCGGTCGCCGCCGAGCGCAAGAGCCTGATCGGTTCGGGCGACCGCTCCGAGCGCATCCGCACCTACAACTATCCGCAGGGCCGCATCACCGATCATCGCATCAATCTGACGCTGTACAAGCTCGATTACGTGATGGACGGCGATCTGTTCGAACTGACCGACGCGCTGATCGCCGAGCACCAAGCCGAGCTCTTGGCCGCCATGGGCGACTGAGAAGCTGTTCCCGATCTTGCTGCGCCTTCCTGATCGGGAATCCTCATGTACTCCAGACCATTCCGGTTCCTGTGCTGCTCTTCGCCCCGTTGAGGGCGGCTTGCGACAGATCGTGAACAGGTTCTGCGCCCTTCCTCTCGTTTTGCCGTCACACGGGCCGCCTTCGGGCGGCCCGTTTCGTTTGGGGGCAAGCTTGCCTTTTTACGCACCATATATTATATATTTATATATATTGTTTTCGAATGGCGCACAAAGGAGCGAGTGATGAAGCAGAACATCGGCAAGATCGAACGCGTGGTACGCATCGCAGCGGGGCTGGGCATCGTCAGCCTGGCGCTGGTCGGGCCACACAGCCCGTGGGGCTGGCTGGGGCTGATTCCGCTCGCCACCGGGCTGGTCGGCTGGTGCCCGCCGTACGCGCTCTTCGGCATCAACACCTGCAAGTGCCGCCACTAGCCGCCGCTTAGAACCTGTTCATGGTCGTGCTGCGCATCCCTGATCGGGGCTCATGTGCCCTGTGTGCCAATCTATCGCTGAGCCAATCGAAGATTGGCACGCAGAGATTGGCTCAGCGATCAGAAATCCTCATGTACTCCAGACCATTCCGGTTGCTGCGCTGCTCTTCACCCCGCTGAGGGCTGCTCGCGACAGATCGTGAACAGGTGCTAAGAGCCTGTTCAAGGTCTTTTTCCGGCTGCGCTGGTCCGGTAAATGGCCAGATGCTAGGCGGACGGCGCAGACCTTAGTCATTCTAAGGTCAAGTCGTCCAACACCGCAGATGGCCGTTTACCGGACCAGCCCTTCGGGGCCGGGTACTGCCGGCGCATCGCGTTGTCGTTCGTCCCTGGCAGTGAATGACACTGCGGCGGGACTCTCTTCTAGCGCTGCATCCGGCAGTGCCCGGCCGCCGCCACAAAAAGACCTTGAACAGGCTCTTACCTCCTGCCCGCCGCCGCCCTGTGCGGCGGTTTCTATTTGCACAGCAAGAATCGGATCGTCATGCGACGCCACCTTCTCTACACTGGCGTTTTGCGAGGACATCCCGATGAAGCTACCGAGTCGTTATTCCGGGCGCGACCCACGGCGCGCCGTGACCGCCGTGGTGGAGGTGCGCCATGGCTGAGCGGCGCGACTGGCTGTGGCTGGTGTTGCTGGCCGCGATGTGGGGCGGCTCGTTCCTGTTCATGCGCGTGGCGGTGCCGCAGCTGGGGCCGTTCCCGCTGATCGCGCTGCGCCTCAGCGTGGCGGCGCTGGCCTTGCTGCCCTTGCTGCTGTGGCAGGGCGGGATCGCGCTATGGCGCCAGCATTGGCGCGCCATCGCCGTGGTGGGGGTGTTCCTGTCGGCGCTGCCGTTCTGCCTGATCGCCTGGGCCACGCTCAGCCTGCCGGCCGGGGTGGCCTCGGTGCTCAACGCCACCACGCCGCTGATGACCGCGCTGTGGGCGATGCCGCTGGCCGGTGAGGCGATGACCCGGCAGCGCGCCGCCGGGCTGGCGCTGGGGCTGGCCGGGGTGCTGGTGCTGACGCTGGGGCGCGGCGCCGCCTTCGGCCTGGACAGCGGGCTGCCGGTGCTGGCGATGCTCGGCGCCACCGCCTGCTACGGCTGGTCCGGCCACATGGCCAAGCGCTGGCTGCCGGGCCTGCCGCCCTTGGTGACGGCGACCGGCAGCCTGGCGTCGGGCGCGGTGCTGCTGTTGCCGCTGGCGCTCTTCACCTGGCCGCCGGTGGTGCCGCAGGGCAAGGTGTGGGGGGCGGTGCTGCTGCTGGCGCTGGCCTGCACGGCGTTGGCCTACGTGATCTTCTACCGCCTGATCGAGAAGCTCGGCGCCACCCGCGCCAGCAGCGTCACCTACCTGGTGCCGGTGTTTGGCGTGTTGTGGGGGGCGATGTGGCTGGGCGAGGCGGTGAGCGCGGCGATGCTGGCAGGCGGGGTGCTGATTCTGGCGGGGGTGTTGCTCTTAGGCTGGCGGCGGCGCGGCTGAGAACCTGTGCACGATCCTGCTGCGCGTTCCTGATTGGGGCTTGTGTGCACTGCGTGCGAATCTTTCGCTGGGCACATCGAAGATGTGCACGCAGAGATTCGCTCAGCGATCAGGAATCCTCATGGACTCCATGTCCATTCCGGTTCCTGCGCTGCTCTTTACCCCGCTGAGGGCCGCTCGCGACAGATCGTGGACAGGTTCTGCGAGCCCATCCCGAGGCGGCTGCGCCTGCGCAGCTTGAGCGCCGGCGATGCTCTGCGCGTGCGAATCTATTGCAGAGATTCGCTCAGCCATGATCCTCATGGACTCCGTGTCCATTCCAGTTCCTGTGCTTTGGCGGCACTCAACCTGCTTTGGCTCGCTCGCCTACTGGGGCGGGCTTTGAGGAGCTCGATTCGGCTACTCCATGTCCATTCCGGCTCCGGTGCTTCGGCGGCACTCAACCTGCCTTGGCTCGCCCGTCTACGGGGGCGGGTCTTGAGGGCTTCGGCCAACCTTTTGACCCAACGGGGAGCTTTGGCTCCCCGTTTTTCGTTTGTGGCGGCATCGTGTCGCTCCAGTCTGATCAAATGTCGCCAGAGTTCGCTGGGCCGGGTACCGATGACGCTACAGTGACGCCACTACCCCCTCCGCCGGGTGACGAGGCGCCAAAGGGCGCCGCGTGGATGGCCGTCGCAACGGCCCGCGGGTCGGAACAGGACCGATTCTTTTCACGGAGCTAGGACATGAAACTGGATATCAAACCGCTGGTGCTGTGCCTCTCTTCGCTGCTGGCGCTGCCGGCCTTGGCCGCGGAGCCGGAAAGCTGCCGCAACGTGCGTTTTGCCGACGTTGGCTGGACCGACATCGCCGCCACCACCGGGCTCGCGACGGTGGTGTTCAAGGGGCTGGGCTACACCCCGACCAAGACCATCGCCTCCGAGCCCATCGTGTTCGCCGGCCTGAAGAGCAAGCAGCTTGACGTCTACTTGGGCTACTGGGACCCGTCGCAGACCCCGGCCATCACCCCGTTCGTGCAGAGCAAGTCGCTGAAGGTGCTGCCTTCCGCCAACCTGGAGGGCGCCAAGTACACGCTGGCGGTGCCGAGCTACGCGGCCGACAAGGGGCTCAGGACGTTTGCCGACATCGCCAAGTTCCGCAAGGAGCTGGACGGCAAGATCTACGGCATCGAGCCCGGCAGCCAGGGCAACGCCCAGATCAAGAAGATGATCGACAACAACGAATTCGGCCTGAAGGGCTTCAAGCTGATCGAGTCGAGCGAGGCCGGCATGCTGGTCATGGCGACCAAGGCGTTCAGCCAGAAGCGGCCGATCGTGATCCTGGCCTGGGAGCCGCACCCGATGAACTTCCTGATGAAGCTGACCTACCTCTCGGGCGGCGACAAGCAGTTCGGCCCCAATTACGGCGGCTCCAAGGTGTACTCCGTGGTGGCCAACGACTACCAACAGCGCTGTCCGAACGCCGGCAAGCTGGTCGACAACCTCAAGTTCACGCTGGACATGGAGAACCATGTGATGAACCCGATCATGAGCAAGGTCGACCCGGAGCTGGCGGCCAAGCAGTGGCTGCAGCGCAACCCGCAGGCGCTGACCGCCTGGCTCGACGGGGTCACCACCTTCGATGGCAAGCCGGGGCTGGACGCGGTCAAGGCCGCGCTCGCGCAGTGACGCCGCCGACAGATTCACGCAAAGAGGACATAGCATGAACCATGAAGTCATCGTCACCTGCGCGGTGACCGGCGCCGGCGACACCGTCGGCAAGCACCCGGCCATCCCGGTCACCCCGCGCCAGATCGCCGACGCCGCCATCGAGGCGGCCAAGGCCGGCGCCACCGTGGTGCACTGCCACGTGCGCAACCCGGACACCGGCAAGCCCAGCCGCGACCCGAAGCTCTACCGCGAGCTGGTGGACCGCATCCGCTCCTCCGGGGTCGACATGATCCTCAACCTGACCGCCGGCATGGGCGGCGACCTGGAGATCGGCGCCGGCGAAAAACCGATGGAGTTCGGCCCCGGTACCGACCTGGTGGGCGGGCTGGAGCGCCTGATCCACGTCGAGGAACTGCTGCCTGAAATCTGCACACTCGACTGCGGCACGCTCAATTTCGGCGACGGCGACTACATCTACGTCTCCACCCCAGCGCAGCTGCGCGCCGGCGCCAAGCGCATCCAGGAGCTGGGCGTGAAGCCGGAGCTGGAGGTGTTCGACACCGGCCACCTGTGGTTCGCCAAGCAGCTGTTGAAGGAAGGCCTGCTCGACGACGCGCCGCTGTTCCAGCTCTGCCTCGGCATCCCCTGGGGGGCGCCGGCCGACACCACCACGATGAAGGCGATGGTCGACAACCTGCCGCCGGGGGCGAACTGGGCCGGCTTCGGTATCGGCCGCATGCAGATGCCGATGGTGGCGCAGGCGGTGCTGTTGGGCGGCAACGTGCGCGTCGGCCTGGAGGACAACCTCTACCTCGACCGCGGCGTGTTCGCCAGCAACGGCTCGCTGGTGGAGCGCGCCATCGACCTGGTGCAGAAGCTCGGCGCGCGCACGCTGACGCCGGAAGAGGGACGCAAGAAGCTCGGGCTGAAGAAGCGCGGCTGAGTCGCAGGATGGGTGGAGCAGCGCGTAACCCATCAAGCCCTTGCCATCTTCATCGTGATGGGTTGCGCTGCGCTCCACCCATCCTACTTACTGCACTCGATCATCGTTCGTAGCTTGGGCTTGGCAGTCCAACCTACCCATGTTCAACCTACAGGGGATGTTCATGTCTGTAATCACCAAAATCCAAACTTTTGCCGCGCTCGGCGTCGGCGTGATCGGCAGCGGCTGGGTGGCGCGTGCGCTCGCCAACGGCCTCGACGTGGTCGCTTGGGACCCGGCCCCCGGCGCTGAGGCGCAACTGCGCGCCAACGTCGCCAACGCCTGGCCGGCGCTGGAGCAGGCGGGCCTTAAGCCCGGCGCCGCGCCGGCGCGGCTGCGCTTCGTCGCCACCATCGAAGAAGCGGTGGCCGACGCCGACTTCATCCAGGAGAGCGCGCCGGAGCGGCTGGAGCTGAAACTGGAATTGCATGCACGGGTGTCGGCGGCGGCCAAGCCCGACGCCATCATCGCCTCGTCCACCTCGGGTCTGCTGCCATCCGAGTTCTACCGCGACGCGCTGCATCCCGAGCGTTGCATCGTCGGCCACCCGTTCAACCCGGTCTACCTGCTGCCGCTGGTCGAGGTGGTGGGCGGAGAAAAGACGTCGCCGGAGACTATTGAGGCCGCCAAGGCGATCTACGCCGGCCTCGGCATGCGTCCGCTGCACGTGCGCAAGGAGGTGCCCGGCTTCATCGCCGACCGCCTGCTGGAAGCCTTGTGGCGCGAGGCGCTGCACCTGGTCAACGACGGTGTGGCGACCACCGGCGAGATCGATGACGCCATCCGTTTCGGCGCCGGCCTGCGCTGGGCCTTCATGGGCACGTTCCAGATCTACACCCTGGCCGGTGGCGAGGCGGGCATGCGCCACTTCATGCAGCAGTTCGGTCCGGCGCTGCAACTGCCGTGGACCTATTTGCCGGCACCCGAGCTGACCGACGAGCTGATCGAACGCGTGGTCGAGGGAACCACGGCGCAGCAGGGCGCGCGTTCGATCAAGGCGCTGGAGCGCTACCGCGACGACTGCCTGCTGGGCGTGCTCGGCGCGGTGGCGGCGGCCAAGGCGCATCACGGCCTGAAGCCGGAGGAGTGAAATGAGCGCGCTGACGCTGTACCGCGACGAGGTGCGCGCCGAGTGGGTGGACTACAACGGCCACCTGCGCGATGCCTTCTACCTGCTGTTGTTCAGCTACGCCGTCGATGCACTGATCGACGCCATCGGACTCGACGCGGCGGAGCGCGAGCGCAGCCGGCGTTCGGTCTACACGCTGGAGGTGCACCTCAATTACCTGCACGAGCTGAAGCAGGGCACGGCGCTGCGGGTGGACTGCCAGCTGCTCGCTCATGACAGCAAGCGCCTGCACGTCTACCTGACGCTGCATCGTGGCGACGAAGCCGAACCTGTGGCCGTCAGCGAGCAGATGTTGCTGCACGTGGACACGGCGCAAGCCTGCTCGGCGCCGTTCGACGCCGCGGTACTGGCGCGCGTGGCCGAACTCGCCGCCGCGCACGCCGGCCTGCCGCGTCCGGCCTACGCCGGCCGGGTGATCGGGCTGCCGCAGCGGGCGCGTTCGGAGGCCGATCTGACATGAGCGAACTCACCCACACCGAGCCGCTGTGGCGGCCCAGCGCGCCGTGCCGGCTCGACGCCTTCCGTCGCGAGGTGGCGTGCGAGCAGGGCATCGTCCTCGACGACTACGATGCGCTGTACGACTGGTCGATCCGCGAGCCGGCGGCATTCTGGCAGGCGCTGTGGCGCTACGCCGAGGTGCGCGCCATGCGCGAGGCGGACACCGTGCTGGAGGATGGCGAGCGCATGCCCGGCGCGCGCTGGTTCGTCGGCGCGCGGCTGAACTTCGCCGCCAACCTGCTGCGGCGACGCGATGACGGCGTGGCGCTGGAGTTCTACGGCGAGGACCGGGTGCGCGCGACGTGGAGCTGGCGCCGGCTGTACGACACCGTGTCGCGCCTGGCCCAGGCTTTGCGCGCCCTTGGGGTCGGCCCCGGCGACCGCGTGGCCGGCCTCGTGCCGAACATGCCGGAGACGGTGGCGGCGATGCTGGCCACCGCCAGCCTGGGTGCGGTGTGGAGCAGTTGTTCGCCCGATTTCGGCGTCGAGGGTGTGCTCGACCGTTTCGGCCAGATCGAGCCCAAGGTGCTGTTTGCCAGCGATAGTTACCGCTACAACGGCAAGGCGATCGACCTGCACGACAAGCTGGCCGCTGTGGCCGGCGCCCTGCCGGGCCTCGAACGCGTGGTGGTGTGGAACTACGCTGGCGGCGCAGCGGAGCTCGACGGGATGGTCAAGGCGCAGTCGCTGGACGATTTCGTCGCGCCGTACCCGGCCGGCGAGATCGACTTCGTGCCGATGCCGTTCGATGCGCCGCTCTACATCCTCTATTCGTCCGGTACTACCGGCCAGCCCAAGTGCATCGTGCACGGTGCCGGCGGCACGCTGCTGCAGCATCTGAAGGAGCACATGCTGCACGGCGATCTCGGGGCCGGCGACCGCCTGCTGTACTACACCACCTGCGGCTGGATGATGTGGAACTGGATGGTGTCGGCGCTGGCGGTCGAGGCGACGCTGGTGCTGTACGACGGCTCCCCGTTGTTGAACGACGCGCCGGACGTGTTGTGGCGCATCGCCGAGGAGATGCGGCTCACCCATTTCGGCACCAGCGCCAAGTATTTGTCGGCACTGGAGAAGGCCGAGGTCGAGCCGGGCGAGCGTTATGACCTGACGAGCCTGCGCTTCATCTATTCCACCGGTTCGCCGCTGTTGCCGGCCAGCTACGACTACGTCTACCGCGCCATCAAGCCGGATGTGGCGCTCTGTTCGATTTCCGGTGGCACCGACATCGTGTCCTGCTTCGCGCTGGGCTGCCCGGCCAAGCCGGTGTACCGCGGCGAGTTGCAGGCGCGCGGGCTCGGCATGGCGGTGGAGGTGTGGAACGAGGCCGGCGAAGCGGTAGAGGAGGAGAAGGGCGAGCTGGTGTGCGTCAAGCCGTTCCCGTCGATGCCGCTTGGTTTCTGGAACGATGCCGATGGAGCGAAGTACCGCGCCGCCTATTTCGAACGCTTCCCCGGCGTATGGGTGCATGGTGACTACGCCGAGCTGACCGCGCGCGGCGGGCTGATCATCCATGGCCGCTCCGACACCGTGCTCAACCCCGGCGGGGTGCGCATCGGCACCGCAGAGATCTACCGCCAGGTGGAAACGGTGCCGGAGGTGCTGGAATCGCTCGCCATCGGCCAGGACTGGCAGGGCGACGTGCGCGTGGTGCTGTTCGTGCGGCTCGCCGCCGGGCTGACGCTGGACGATGAGCTGCAGCAGACGATCCGCGCGCGCATCCGCACCCACACCACGCCGCGCCACGTGCCGGCGCGCATCGTGCAGGTGGCCGACATCCCGCGCACGCAAAGCGGCAAGCTGGTGGAACTGGCGGTACGCGAGGTGGTGCACGGCCGGCCGGTGAAGAATGTGACGGCGCTGGCCAACCCGGAGGCGCTGGCGCTGTTCCGCGATCGGGCCGAGCTGGCCATGTAGGGCGGATGCCCCGGCAGAGCCGGGGCGATCCGCCGGGGTCTGTGACAGGGCGATCCGCCGGGAGTCGTGACGGGGTGTCGTCGGCAGGCGTATCGAATTCACCGTTGTTCTTGGCGTTGATTGGCGGAACGCCCCGTATTCCTTCGCAACGCTGCGCTATCTTGCTCAGTCACGGGGCTTCCGCCCTACGGGGGCGGAGAGTAGGGCGGATGCCCCGGCGCGGCCGGGGCGATCCGCCGAAGTCTGTGACAGGGCGATCCGCCGGGCGTCGCGATTCCCCAACGGGAGTTTGGCAGAGCTCCCCCGCATTCCTTCGCAACGCTGTGCTACCTTGCTCAGTGTCGCCACAGGTCGTCGTTGGTACGCAACTCCGTGGTTCCGACTTGGCGGAACGCCCCTTTAAAAGGGGCTTCCGCGCCAAGACTGGCAAGGGTTTCAGCGTGGTGTGGCGGAACGCCCCGCAGGCGGGGCTTCCGCCCTACGGTCAGGGCGCCGCCCGGGCTGCGTTCTCTTCGTGGCGGTCGTGGCTCGGCGTCACCCCATAGCGCTGGCGGTAGGCGCGCGCGAAATAGGTGGCCGACTCGAAACCGCAGGCCACGCCGATCTCCATCACGTTCATCCCGGTCTGGCGCAGCAGCTCGCGCGCCCGTTCCAGCCGCAACTTCAGGTAGAACGCGCTCGGAGTGTCGTCGAATTGGGCGCGGAACAGCCGCTCCAGCTGGCGCCGCGTCACCCCCACCGTCTCGGCCAGCTCGTCCGCCGTCAGCGGCGTCTCGAGATGCCGTTCCATGGCGCCGATGGCGTTCACCAGCTTGCGGTTGTGCACGCCGTAGCGCACCGCGATCTGCAGGCGCTGGTGGTCCGACTTGGCGCGGATGCGCCCCAGCACGAACTGCTCGGACACCTGCATCGCCAGCTCGGCGCCGTGGCGGCGGCCGATCAGCTCCAGCATCAGGTCGATCGAGGCGGTGCCGCCGGCCGAGCTGATGCGCGCGCCGTCGATTTCGAACAGCTCCTGCGTCACGTTGAGCGCCGGGTAGCGCTCGCGAAACGCCGCGATCGCCTCCCAGTGCAGCGTCAGCTTCTCGTGCCGGAACATCCCGGCCTCGGCCAGTACGAAGCTGCCGGTGTCGATGCCGCCCAGCGTCGCGCCCTGCCGGTCGAGCTGGCGCAGCCAGGCCGTCAACGCCGGCGTGGCGTGCGCCAGCGGGTTGAAGCCCGCCACCACGAACAGCGTGCGCACCTCGCCCACCCCGGCGCAGGCGCCTTCCGCCGCCAGCGACATGCCGTTGCTGGCGCTCACCGCGCCGCCGTCCAGGCTCAGCAGGTGCCAGCGGTACAGCGCCGGATGGAAGCGGTTGGCGACGCGCAGCGGCTCGATCGCCGACAGCAGGCCGAGCATGGAGAACTCCGGCAACAGCACGAAGTGGATGTCTTCGGGGGCGGCGGTCGGCGGAGTCGGGCAGGGGGCGCTCATCGGGCGGGGCGGCTCGGTTGGGGGGTGACACAGCATAGCGCATGCGCGGCACGGCGCCGAGTCCGGCGCCGGAGGCCGTCCCGACCGGCATGACACCTGGTACGAATTCGCATTCTCTCCATGTTTGCGTAAGGTTTAGCCGATATCATTGAACCTCGCCCGGTGCGTCAAGGCTGGTCCGGGCGTCTGCCCGTTTTCCTTTTTCCCAGCCCCCAGACTGCGAACCGACACGATGAGCCCGACCCCCGCCGAATCCACCCCCCCGTCTTCTCCCTCTTCCCCCCGCCCGCGTCGCCGCCTGCTATGGCTGGCCCTGGTCGGCCTGGCCGTGGCCGGGGCGGTCGGCTGGCAGCGCTGGCATGCGGCGTCCGGTGCGGACCAGGCGGCGGTGCAGAAACGGGGCGAGCGCGGGCCGCAGACGGTGACGGTGGCGGCGGTGCGGCGCGGTGAACTCAAGGTCTATCTGACCGCCTTGGGCACGGTGACGCCGAGCGAGACGGTGACGGTGAAAAGCCGCGTCGATGGCCAACTGATGCGGGTGCTGTTCACCGAGGGCCAGCTGGTGAAGTCCGGTCAGCTCTTGGCCGAGATCGACCCGCGCCCGTTCCAGGCGGCGGTGGCGCAGGCCGAAGGCCAGCTGCTGCGCGACAGCGCGCAATTGAAGAACGCCGAGATCGACCTGGCGCGCTATCAGTCGCTGTTGGCGGAGAATTCCATCGCGCGCCAGCAGGTTGATACCCAGGCGGCGCTGGTGCAGCAGTTCCGCGGCACGGTCAAAGTCGACCAGGGCGTGGTCGACAACGCCCGCCTGCAGCTGTCGTACAGCCATATCACGGCGCCGCTGGCGGGGCGGGTCGGGCTGCGCCGCGTCGACGCCGGCAACATGATCACCGCCAACGACGCCAACGGCCTGGTGGTGATCACCCAGACCCAGCCCAGCCACGTGGTGTTCGCGCTGCCCGAAGCGCACCTGAGCACGGTGATGAAGCCCTATCTGGCCGGTCAGGCGCTGCCGGTCGAGGCGTGGGACCGCGGCGGCAAGCTGCTGGCGCAGGGCCGGCTTGAGACGCTGGACAACCAGATGGACAGCACCACCGGCACGGTCAAGCTCAAGGCGCGTTTCGCCAACGCCGACAACGTGCTGTTCCCCAACCAGTTCATCAACGTCAAGCTGCTCACCGAGGTGCGCCGCGACGCGGTGCTGATCCCGGAGGCGGCGCTGCAGCGCGGCAAGGACGGCCCGTTCGTCTACCTGGTGCAGCCGGACAACCGCGTCGCGCTGCGCCCGGTGGTGCCGGGGCCGGCCGACGCCGGGCAGCTGGCGGTGGAGCAGGGTCTGGCATCAGGCGAGCGCGTGGCGCTCGACGGCCTCGACCGGCTGCGCGCCGGCAGCCAGGTCAAGCCGCGCGCGTTCGGCGCGAAGGATGAGGCGGCGGGTCAGGGCGGCGGCAAACGCCACGGCAAGCGCACGGCCTCGGCGCCGGCGGAGCAGGCCAAGTGATGAACCCGTCCCGTCCCTTCATCCTGCGGCCGATCGCCACCACGCTGTGCATGCTGGCGCTGGTGCTGACCGGCTGGGTGGCGTACAAGCTGCTGCCGGTGTCGGCGCTGCCGCAGGTCGACTACCCGACGATCCAGGTGGTGACGCTCTATCCCGGCGCCAGCCCCGAGGTGATGGGGGCGATGGTGTCCTCGCCGCTGGAGCGCCAGTTCGGCCAGATGCCGGGCCTGAGCCAGATGCGCACCAGCAGTTCCGGCGGCGCCTCGGTGATCACGCTGCAGTTCACGCTCGACATCGCGCTCGACGAGGCCGAGCAGGAAGTGCAGGCGGCGATCAATGCCGCCAGCTCGCTGCTGCCGGCCGACCTGCCGTCGCCGCCGATCTACAACAAGGTCAACCCGGCCGACAGCCCGATCGTGTCGCTCGCCATCACCTCGCCGACGCTGCCCTTGCCCAAGCTGGAAGACCTGGTCGACACGCGCCTGGCGCAGAAGCTGTCGCAGCTCTCCGGGGTGGGGCTGGTGAGCCTGAGCGGCGGCCAGCGCCCGGCGGTGCGCATCCGCGCCGATGCGCGCGCGTTGGCGGCCAACGGCCTGACCCTGGCCGATCTGCGCAGCGCCATCGGCAGCGCCAACGTCAAGCAGTCCAAGGGCGGCTTCGACGGCCCGCTGCAGGCCTCGAGCATCGACGCCAACGACCAGCTCGCCTCGTCCGATGACTATCGCCGCCTGGTGCTGGCGTACAAGAACGGCGCGCCGCTGCGCCTGTCGGATGTGGCCGCGGTGGTGGACGAGGTGGAGAACCGCCGCCTCGGCGCCTGGGCCAACCGCAGCCCGGCGATCATCGTCGACATCCGCCGCCAGCCCGGCGCCAACGTGATCGAGGTGGTCGACCGCATCAAGGCGCTGCTGCCGCAGCTCAAGGCGACGCTGCCGGGCTCGGTCGACGTCACCCTGCTCAGCGACCGCACCGACGGCATCCGCGCCGCGGTGCACGACGTCGAGTTCGAGCTGATGCTGGCGGTGGCGCTGGTGGTGATGGTGATCTTCCTGTTCCTGCGCAACGTGCCGGCCACGCTCATTCCCGGCGTGACGGTGCCACTGTCGCTGATCGGCACCTTCGGCGTGATGTACCTGGCGGGCTTCAGCCTCAACAACCTGACGCTGATGGCGCTGACCATCGCCACCGGCTTCGTGGTGGACGACGCCATCGTGATGATCGAGAACATCGCGCGCTACATCGAGGAGGGCGATTCGCCCATGCAGGCGGCGCTCAAGGGCTCGGCGCAGATCGGCTTCACCATCATCTCGCTGACCTTCTCGCTGATCGCGGTGCTGATCCCGCTGTTGTTCATGGGCGACGTGGTGGGGCGCTTGTTCCGCGAGTTCGCCATCACGCTGGCGGTGTCGATCCTGCTGTCGGCGGCGATCTCACTGTCGCTGACGCCGATGATGTGCGCGCGCCTCTTGAAGCACGTGCCGGAGGAGAAGCAGGGGCGCTTCTACCACGCCAGCGGCGCCTTCATCGACGGCATGATCGCGCGTTACGGCCGCGCCCTGGAGTGGGTGCTGGAGCACCAGCCGCTGACGCTGCTGGTGGCGCTGGGCACGCTGGCGCTGACCGCCGCGCTGTACCTGGTGGTGCCGAAGGGCTTCTTCCCGCTGCAGGACACCGGCGCCATCCAGGCGGTGACCGAGGCGCCGCAGTCGGTGTCGTTCGCCGCCATGGCCGAGCGCCAGCAACGGCTGGCCGCGGTGTTGCTGCACGACCCGGCGGTGGCGAGCCTGTCGTCCATCGTCGGCGTCGACGGCAGCAACGCCACGCTCAACAGCGGGCGTCTGCAGATCAACCTGAAGCCGCACGGCGAGCGCGACGACGTGTCCACGGTGGCGGCGCGGCTGCAGCAGAGCGCGGCGCAGGTGCCCGGCATCGCGCTCTACCTGCAGCCGGCGCAGGACCTCACCATCGAGACCACGCCGAGCCGCACCCAGTACCAGTTCGCGCTCGACAGTTCCAACGCCGCCGAACTGGCGCAGTGGGTGCCGCGCCTGCTGGAGGCGCTGCGCCAGCGCCCGGAGCTGGCGGACGTCGCCAGCGACCAGCAGGAGCAGGGCTTGCAGGCGTATATCGAGATCGACCGCGACAGCGCGGCGCGTCTCGGCGTCAGCGCCGCGGCGGTGGACAACGCGCTGTACGACGCCTTCGGCCAACGTCTGATCTCGACCATCTTCACCCAGACCAACCAGTACCGCGTGGTGCTGGAATCGGGCGGGGCGTCCGGCAAGGGCCTGGCCGCGCTCGACGATCTCTACCTGACCAGCAGCGGCGGCACGCCGGTGCCGCTGAAGAGCGTGGTCAAGGTGAGCGAGCGGCTGGCGCCGCTGGTGCTCAACCGCCTCGACCAGTTCCCCACCGCCACGCTGTCGTTCAACCTCGCCCCCGGCGTGTCGCTCGGCGCGGCGGTGGCGGCGGTGCGCGAGGCGGAGCATGAGATCGGCCTGCCCGCCAGCGTCGAGACGCGCTTCCAGGGCGCCGCCGCGGCGTTCCAGAGCTCGCTCTCCAACACCCTGTGGCTGATCCTGGCGGCGGTGGTGACGATGTACATCGTGCTGGGGGTGCTGTACGAGAGCTATATCCACCCGGTCACCATCCTCTCCACGCTGCCGTCGGCGGCGATCGGCGCGCTCTTGGCGCTGCTGGTGTCGGGCACCTCGCTCGACGTGATCGCGGTGATCGGCATCATCCTGTTGATCGGCATCGTCAAGAAGAACGCGATCATGATGATCGACTTCGCGCTGGAGGCCGAGCGCAAGCAGAAGCTGAGCCCGCGCGAGGCGATCTTCCAGGCCTGCCTGCTGCGTTTCCGTCCGATCCTGATGACCACGCTGGCGGCGCTGTTGGGCGCGCTGCCGCTGATGCTGGGCTCCGGCGCCGGCTCCGAGCTGCGCCACCCGCTCGGCATCACGCTGGTGGGCGGGCTGCTCTTGAGCCAGCTGTTGACGCTGTTCACCACGCCGGTGATCTACCTCGCCTTCGACCGCCTGGCGCGGCGCTGGCGCAAGGCGCCGGCGGCACAGGGTGACGCGGCATGATCCCGTCCGCACCCTTCATCCGCCGCCCGGTCTCCACCGTGCTGTTGACGCTGGCGATCGCGCTGGCCGGGATGCTGGCGTTCGGGCTGTTGCCGGTGTCGTCGCTGCCGCAGGTGGATTTCCCCACCATCCAGGTGCAGGCGCAGCTGGCCGGCGCCAGCCCGGAGACCATGGCGGCCACGGTGGCGACGCCGCTGGAGCGCACCCTGGGGCGCATCGCCGGGGTCAACGAGATCACCTCGACCAGCTCGCAGGGCAGCACCCGCATCGTGCTGCAGTTCGACCTCAACCGCGACAGCAACGGCGCCGCCAAGGACGTGCAGGGCGCCATCAACGCCGCGCTCGCCAACCTGCCCAGCGCGCTGTCCGGCACGCCGACCTACCGCAAGGTCAACCCGTCCGAGGCGCCGGTGCTGATCCTGACGCTGACCTCCGACACCCTGACCAAGGGCCGGCTGTACGACCTCGCCTCCACCGTGCTGGCGCAGAAGCTGTCGCAGGTGGACGGCATCGGCCAGGTCACGGTCGGCGGCGGGGCGCTGCCGGCGGTGCGCGTGGCGCTCGACCCCACCGCGCTGTCGCGCCACGGCGTCAGCTTCGACGAGGTGCGCCGGGCGATCCAGAACTACACCCTGAAGCTGCCCTTGGGGGTGCTGGAGGACGCCGGCAAGCAATGGCAGCTCGCTAGCAACGACCAGCTCAACCGCGCCGCCGACTACCGCGGCCTGATCGTGCACTACCAGGACGGCGCCGCGCTGCGCCTGGCCGACGTCGCCGCGGTGAGCGATTCGGTGCAGGACGTGCGCAACGCCGGGCTCGCCAACGGCAAGCCGGCCATCGTGCTGCTGCTGTTCCGCGCCCCCGGCGCCAACGTCATCGACACCGTGGAGCGCGTGCGCGCGCTGATGCCGCAGCTCTCCGCCTCGGTGCCGCAGACCGCCACGCTGACGGTGACGCAGGACCGCACCTCGACCATCCGCGCCTCGTTGCGCGACGTCGAGCGCACCCTGGTTACGGCGGTGGCGCTGGTGGTGCTGGTGGTGTTCCTGTTCCTCAAGAGCGGGCGTGCCACGCTGGTGCCGGCGATCACCGTGCCGGTGTCGCTGATCGGCACCTTCGGCGTGATGTATTTGGCGGGCTTCAGCCTCAACAACCTGTCGCTGATGGCGCTCACCATCGCCACCGGCTTCGTCGTCGACGACACCATCGTGGTGCTGGAGAACATCGCGCGCCATATCGAGAACGGCATGACGCCGCGCGCGGCGGCGTTCCGCGGCGCGCGCGAGGTGGGCTTCACGGTGCTGGCGATGAGCCTGTCGCTGATCGCGGTGTTCATTCCGATCCTGCTGATGGGCGATATCGTCGGGCGGCTGTTCCGCGAATTCGCACTGACGCTGTCGGCGGCGATCCTGGTGTCGCTGGTGGTGTCGCTCACCACCGCGCCGATGCTGTGCTCGCGCTGGCTGCGCCCGCGGCCGCACCGGCCGGCCACGCCGAGCCGCTTCGCGCGCTGGCGCGCGCAGTGGTTCGAACGCCTGGTGGCCGGCTACCGCCGCTCGCTGGCGTGGTCGCTCGACCACCACCTGCTGATGCTGCTGCTGCTCGTCGCCACCGTGGCGGCCAACGTCGCGCTCTACGTCGCGGTGCCCAAGGGCTTCTTCCCGCAGCAGGACACCGGGCGCCTGATCGGCAACATCCGCGCCGACCAGAGCATCTCGTTCCAGGCCATGCGCGGCAAGCTGCAGCGCTTCGTCGACGTGGTGCGGCGTGATCCGGCGGTGGACAGCGTGGTCGGCTTCACCGGCGGCGGCGCGCGCAACAGCGCCAACGTCTTCGTCGGCCTCAAGCCGCGCAGCGAGCGTACCGAGAGCGCCGACCAGGTGATCGCGCGGCTGCGCAAGCAGCTCTCGCGTGAGCCGGGCGCCACCTTGTTCCTGCAATCGGCGCAGGAGCTGCGCATCGGCGGGCGCCAGAGCAACGCCCAGTACCAGTACACGCTGCAGGGCGACGACCTGGCCCAGCTGCGCGCCTGGGAGCCGCGCCTGCGCCAGGCTCTGGTGCGGCTGCCGGGGCTCGCCGACGTCAACACCGATCAGCAGGACCGTGGCCTGCAGACCACGCTGCTGTTCGACCGTGACAGCCTGGCGCGCCTCGGCCTGACCCAGAACGACGCCGACAGCGCGCTCGGCAACGCCTTCGGCCAACGTCAGATCGCCACGCTGTACAACCCGCTCAACCAGTACAAGGTGGTGCTGGAGGCGGCTCCGGCCTACCTCGAGCGCCCCGAATCGCTGCGCGATATCTACCTGATCACGCCGCAGCACCTGCCGGTGCCGCTCGCCACGGTGAGCCGGGCACAGCCCGACAACACCCCGCTCGCGGTCAACCACCAGGGCCAGTTCGCCGCCACCACGGTGTCGTTCAACCTCGACCCCGGCGTGTCGATCGGTGCCGCCCGCAGCGCCATCGACGCCGCCGTCAACCGGCTTGGCATGCCCGGCTCGCTGGTGGGCAGCTTCCAGGGCAGCGCGCGCGCCTTCCAGGCCTCGCTCGACAGCCAGCCCTGGCTGATCCTGGCGGCCTTGGCGGCGGTGTACATCGTGCTCGGCATCCTCTACGAGAGCGCCATCCATCCCATCACCATCCTGTCCACGCTGCCCTCGGCCGGCGTCGGCGCCATCCTGGCGCTGCAGCTGTCCGGCGGTGAACTGAACGTGGTGGCGATGATCGGCGTGCTGCTGTTGATCGGCATCGTCAAGAAGAACGCCATCATGCTGATCGACTTCGCGCTGGCGGCCGAGCGCCAGCAAGGCCTGGCGCCGCGCGAGGCCATCCTCGAGGCCGGCGTACTGCGTTTCCGCCCCATCCTGATGACGACCATGGCGGCGCTGTTGGGCGCGCTGCCGCTGGCGCTGGGACACGGCGAGGGCGCCGAGCTGCGCCAGCCGCTCGGCGTCTCGGTGGTGGGTGGGCTGATCGTCAGCCAATTGTTGACGCTGTACACCACGCCGGTGGTGTACCTGTACATGGACCGCCTGCGGCGGTGGAACTGGCGCTTCTGGCGCCGCTCCGCCGCGGTGCAGGCGTAGGAGAACGGGGAATGAAGACAAGCAAGCGCCATGCGCTGTGGCCGCTGGCGGCGCTGCTCTTGGGCGGCTGCGCGGTGGGGCCGGATTACCAGCGTCCGGCCGTGACGGTGCCGGCGGCCTACAAGGAAGCGGGGGACTGGAAACCGGCGACCCCGGCCGATCATCTGCCGCGCGCGGCATGGTGGCAGGCATTCGCTGACCCGCAGCTGGACGGCTTGCAACAGCAGTTGCAGAAGCACAACCAGACGCTGCGTGCCGCCGAGGCCAGCTTCCGCCAGGCGCTGGCGCTGCTGCAGCAGGCCGAGGCCGGCTACAGCCCCACCGTCACGGCGGGCGCCTCGGCTAGTCGTGGCCGCGCCAGCGGCGACAGCGCCGTCGCCACCAGCTACCGCGCCGAACTGAGTGCCGCCTGGGAATTGGACCTGTGGGGACGGGTGCGGCGCAGCGTGGAGTCCGGCCGCGCCAGCGCCGAGGCCAGTGCCGCCGATCTCGAATCGACCCGGCTGAGCGCCCAGGCGCAGCTCGCCAGCGCCTACTTCCAGCTCTACGTCGCCGACCGCACACTGCGCCTGTTGGACGAGCAGGTGGCGGCCTACCGCCAGCAATTGCAGATCACGCGCAACCGCTACCGCCAGGGCGTGGTGTCGCGCGCCGACGTGGTGCAGGCCGAGACCCAGCTCAAGAGCACCGAGGTCAGCCTGCTCGCCAAGCGTGTAACGCGCCGCCAGCTCGAGCACGCCATCGCGGTGCTGCTCGGACGCCCACCGGCCGGCTTCACTCTGGCCGAGCAGCAACAACCGCCGGCGCTGCCGCTGCTGCCGGCTGGCTTGCCGTCGCAGTTGTTGGAGCGGCGTCCCGACATCGCCGCCGCCGAACGGCGCGTGGCGGCCGCCAATGCCGCCATCGGCGTCGCCAAGGCCGGCTACTTCCCGAGCCTGACGCTGGCCGCCAGCGGCGGCTACGCCGCCTCCCGGCTGGCCGACTGGTTCAGCCTGCCGGCCCGCTTCTGGTCGCTCGGGCCGGAACTGGCGGTGACGCTGTTCAACGGCGGCCTGACCCGTGCCAAGACCGCCGAGGCCATCGCCGCCTACGACGGCAGCGTGGCCAACTACCGCCAGACCGTGCTGCAGGGATTCCAGGAGGTGGAGGATGCCTTGACGGCGATCCGCCTGCTCGACCAGCAGGCAGCCTTGCAGGTGGAGGCGCTGGCCGCCGCGCGCGAGGCCGAAACCATCGCGCGCAACCAGTACCAGGCCGGCCTGGTCAGCTATCTGGATGTGGTCACGGTGCAGAGCACGCGGCTCAGCGCCGAGCAAGAGGGACTCGCCATCCTCGGCAGCCAGCTGGCGGCAAGGGTGGCGTTGATCAAGGCGCTGGGAGGAGGGTGGCAGGCGTCGCCGCCAGCGGCAGGGTGATGCGCACGCGGAAGCCGCCCTCCGGGGCGTCTTCCAGGAACAGCGCGCCGCCGTGCTGCTTGACGATGCGCGCCACGATGGCGAGCCCGAGGCCGCTGCCGCCGTCGGTGCCGCGGTGTTCGGCCAACCTTTCGAACGGGGCCAGCGCGTTTTCGCGCTGCGCCGGGGCGATGCCGCTGCCCCGGTCGCTCACCGTCAGCGTCACCGTGGCGGCGTCGGCGTCCACCCCCACCCGCACCGGCGGGCGGCCGTAGCGCCGCGCGTTCTCGATCAGGTTGGTGAGCAGGCGCTCCAGCGCCAGCGCGTCGGCCTCGATTTCCGGCTCGGCGCCGCGTCGCAGCCCCACTTCCATGCCCTCGCGGCGGAAGCGCGCCACCACGCTGGCCGCCAGTTCCGCCAGCGCCACCGGTTCGCGCCGGGTGGTTTCCTCGCTGCGCGCGAAGTCGACGAACTGGCGCACGATGCGCGACAGCTCGTCGATGTCGGCCAGCATGTCGTCCTTGTCCTGATTGTCCGGCTGCAGCTCCACCGTCAGCTTGAGCCGGGTCAGCGGCGTGCGCAGATCGTGCGACAGCCCGGCCAGCATCAGGCGCCGCTCGCGCGCCGCGTCGTCCAGCGCCTCGGCCATGCGGTTGAAGCGCTTGGCCAGCACGCGCACCTCGCTCGGGCCGGACGGCGGCACTGGCTCCGGCTTGTAGCCGCTCTCCAGCTGGCGCGCAGCGTGCGCCAAATCGGTGAGCGGGCGCGTGACGCGCCACGCCAGTACCGAGGCGGCCAGGATCGCCAACAGCGAGAACAGCAGCCCGCCCAGCAGCACCGGCGACACCGACGGCGGAATGTAGCGCCCGGCCGGCATCACCAGCCAGTAGCGCTGGCCGATCACCTGCACGTCGAGCCAGATCTCCTGGCGCTCGCCCTGCTGCGCCCACAGCACCGTCACCGGCTCGTTCATGCCGAGCGACAGGCGGTCGCGCAGCGCCAGGCCCAGCGAGGGCAGGCTGGGGCTGAAACGCTGCTCCTGGCGCGAGGCGGCCGGCAGCAGGCGCGGAAAACCGGGGCGGTTGTAGGCGATGAGGAAGTCCACCCGCTGCAGCGGGCCGAGGTTGTCGAGCGCGCCCTCCAGGTCGGCCAGGGTATCGACCACCTGGGCGTAGAGCTGGTCGGCCAGCAGATGCTCGCGCTGGCGCGCGCTCATCCACAGCGTGAAGGCCTGGCTCGCCAGCACCACCAGCACCACCAGCAAGGCGAGACGGAAGAACAGCGAGCCGAACAGACGGCGCAACGCGTGCTCCTTATTCCCGTGGCGCGCCGTCGGGCACGAACACGTAACCGTAGCCCCACACCGTCTGGATGTAGCGCGGGCCGCCGTCGTCGGTGTCGAGCGCCCGGCGCAGGCGCGAGATGTGCACGTCGATGCTGCGGTCGAGCGATTCGCCGTTGCCCTTGCCCAGCGCCATCTCCATCAGCTGCTCGCGCGTCAGCGGCCGGCGCGGGTGGCTCGCCAGCACCGCCAGCACCGCGTACTCGGCGCTGGTCAGCGTCACCACCTTGTCCTGATGGGTCAGCTCGCGCCGCCCGAGGTGCAGGGTGAACGGGCCGAATTCGACCGCGTCGCCCTCCTCGTGGCGCGCCGCCAGCGCCGGCGTGGCGTTGTGACGGCGCAGCACCGACTGGATGCGCGCCACCAGCTCGCGCGGGTTGAACGGCTTGGGCAGGTAGTCGTCGGCGCCCATCTCGAGGCCGAGGATGCGGTCGATGTCCTCGCCGCGCGCGGTGAGCATGATCACCGGCACCATCTCGCCCTGCGCGCGCAGCCGGCGCACCACCGCCAGCCCGTCCTCGCCCGGCATCATCACGTCGAGCACCATCAGGTCGGGGCGGTTGCGCGCCAGCTTGCGCTGCAGCTCGCGCGCGTCCGGCAGCGTGTCCACGGTGTAGCCCTGCTGGCCGAGGTAGCGCACCAGGAGGTCGCGTAGTTTGGCGTCGTCGTCGACGACCAGGATTTTGCTGTTTTCCATAATGCACAAGAGTAGCGTGTCGCGGTAGCGGGTGTCAGCCCGGAAAGTAAACAGATTTTACATCGCGCCGCCGGCTTCAAACTCGTTAACACTTGGCACGGATTTGCACACGGTTCGGCAACACCCTGTGCCTAGACTGGCAGCATCCCCCTCGCTGTCAGGAGTTCCCCATGATCCGCACTACCGTTCCGCTCGTGCTGCTGGCCATGCTCGGCGGTGGCGCCCTGGGCCTCTGGGTCGGCGCCCCGCAGCCGTCAGCGGCCCCTCCGTTCTCCCCCGCCGCGCTGTCCCGCATGCCGGTGCAGCAGCAGCGCCCCGCACTCGCCCCCCCGAGCCGGGAGCGCTACCCCGAACTCGGCTGGCGCGCCAACCAGCGGCCGTTCGAGGCCGACGTCTGAACCCTGCCGATATCATGCATGCGACGGATGGCAGGTCCGCTTGGCACAGGATAGAATGAAAGCATGAAACATCGCGTCTTCGCCGGTTTGGCGGCTTGTCTCGTTCTGGTTCTGGCGCCACCGGCGTTGGCCGGCCGGCATGGGCCTCCCGGTGGCGGGATGGACGACGGCGGCTTCTCGCCGCCGGGCTGGATGCAGGCCGGCCGGGGCCAGGATGGCCAAGGCCAGGACGGCGACATGCGGCGGCTGCGCGAGCTGCGCCTCAAGGAAGCCATTCGCAATGGCGACCTGAGCCGCGAAGAAGCCCGCCAGCAGCGTCCGTCGCCGCGCGAATACTGGCCGTTTGCGCCAGGCAACTCGGCCGGTGAAGGCCCGGGTGCTCCGGATAACAAGAGACGCTACTGGCGCGACAAGCGGCGACAAGCCAACGAACGCGACCGTGGCGATTGACAGCCTGCAACCGCAGGGCAAGGGGGCAACGCAGCGTGGATGCCGTGGAGGCACGCGCTGAAAATGACCACCGCCTGAAGGAAGTCGGCTTCACAAGGGGGATGGATGCTGCGGCGACAGATGCTGGCCATGGGGGTGATGGCGCTGTTGTCAGGCTGGCCGATGACGGGCTGGTCGGCGGAGCCGTTGGCGCTTTCCTGTAGCCAGAGCATCGCCCCGCAGCGCTGCGAACTGATGCGCCTGGGCCAGTTATCGTGTTCCGACCTGCCGCTCGAGCACCAGCGCGAATGCGAGCAGCTGTTCACCCCGCCCCTCAACTGCTTCCGCAGCCGCGATGCACGTGCCTGCCAGGCCCTGCAGCAGGCGCAGCAGGCCTGCGATGCCCAGCGCGGCGAGGCGCGCCGGGTGTGCATCCGCGAGCGCCTGCCGGCACCGGACTGCACCCACGCGGCCGCGCCCGAGCGCTGCCACCAGCGGGTGGAGGCGGAACAGGCCTGCAGCGAACGCTACGGTGCGGACTACCGCGAGTGCGTCGCCAAGGCGATGCGTTAACCCGTCCCGCCGAGAAAGACAAAAAGTGGCCGACCCCCGCGCGGGGGTCGGCCACTTTTTTGCCTGAGAGCCTGAACAGGCTCTAAAGCGAACGGCGGGCGGTTAGAACCCGTTCACGATCAGTCGCGAGCCGCCCTCAGCGGGGTGAAGAGCAGCGCAGAAACCGGGATGTACTGGAGTACATGAGGATTCCTGCTCGCTGAGCCAATCGAAGATTGGCACGCAGGGATTCACTCAGTGATAGATCCGCACGTAGTACCCATGAGCCCCGATCAGGGATGCGCAGCAAGATCGGGAGCAGGTTCTTACGGCAGCAGGACCAGCGAACCGGTAGTGCGGCGCCCTTCCAGGTCGCGGTGCGCCTGGGCCGCGTCGGCCAGCGCGTAGCGGTGCGACGGGGCAATCCGCACCGCGCCGGCCCGCACCCGCTCGAACAGCGCGTTGGCCGACTCCTCCAGTTCGGCACGACTGGCGGTGTAATCACCCAGCTTGGGACGGGTGAAGTAGAGCGAGCCCTTCTGCGCCAAGATCAGCGGAGCGAACGGCGGCACCGCGCCGGAGGCGTTGCCGAAGCTGACGAACATGCCGCGCGGCGCCAGGCAGTTCAGCGAGATCTCGAAGGTATCCTTGCCCACCGAGTCGTACACCACCGGCACGCCCTGTCCGGCGGTGATCTCGCGCACGCGCTCCACCACGTTCTCGGTGCTGTAGTTGATGACGTGGGCGCAGCCCAGCTCGCGCGCCAGCTGCGCCTTGGCATCCGAGCCCACCGTGCCGATCACGTTGACGCCGAGCGAACTCAGCCACTGCACCGCGATCTGCCCGACGCCGCCGGCGGCGGCGTGCCACAGCACGGTCTGGCCCGGCTGCACCGGGTAGGTGCGACGGATCAGGTACTCCACGGTCATGCCCTGCAGCATCATGCAGGCCGCCTGTTCGTCGCCGATCTCGTCCGGCAGCTTCACCAGCACCGCCGCCGGGATCAGGCGCTCGCCGCTGTAGGCACCGATCGGACCGCCGCAGTAGGCGACCCGGTCGCCCACCCGCACCTGCTCGACGCCGGCGCCCACCGCCTCGACCACCCCGGCCGCCTCGGTACCGAGCCCGGACGGCAGGCTGGCCGGGTAGAGCCCGCTGCGCACGTAGGTGTCGATGAAGTTGACGCCGATGGCACGGTGGCGCAGCCGCACCTCGCCCGGTCCGGGCGCGCCCACTTCCACGGTTTCGGTCTGCAGCACCTCGGGTCCACCGGTCTGGTAAAAGCGGATGGCAAGCGTCATGTCGGGTCTCCTCAAGCGATGTCGATCTAGCTCGGCATAGTGTCGCGGCGGCGCCGGCCGCGCAATGGCCGTGGCAGAACAGGCTGTTTCGCGCAGCGAACAGCGGGCGGCGTTACGTCTCGTCCACCCGTTCCCGGCACTCGTCGCCCGCCCACGCCAGCACCCCCGGCAGGCATTCAGACCAGCGGGCCAGGCGGTGATCGTCGCCAAAGAACACGGTCTGGCGCGCACCGCGGTAGTGGCGCACCGCCTCGCGCCAGTCCAGCACCTCGTCGGCGGTGCCCAGCACCAGCCAGTAGCGTGCCGCGTTGGGGCGCTCCACGGCGAGCCGGCGCAGCGCCGTCAGGTCGGCCTCGTCGAGCGTGTACTGCTCGCCGGTATAGGGATTGGTCTGTGGCCCGATATAGGCGGCCAGCGAGCGGTCGGGGCGCACCGCCGGGTTGATCAGCACCGCGCGCAGCCCCAGCGCCTCGGCCAGCCAACTGGCGTAGAACCCCCCTAGCGAACTGCCGATCAGCAGCGTGTCCGCCGGCAGCTTCTGCAGCAGCGCCGTGGCGGCGGCGATGGCATCGGCCGGGTGCGGCGGCAGGCGCGGGCAGTGAAACGTTTCGGCCAAGCCGCGTTGGTCGAGAAAGGCCGCGGTTTCTCGCGCCTTGGCCGAGAGTTCGCTGGAATTGAAACCGTGCAGATAGACGATGTGTGGCATGGCGGACCTGAGAACTTGTTTATGATCTTGCTGCGCATCCCTGATCGGGGCTCATGTGCACTGCGTGCGAATCTATCACTGAGCAAATCCCTGCGTGCCAATCTTCGATTGGCTCAGCGATGGATTTGCACGTAGTGATTCGCTCAGCGATCAGGAATCCTCATGTACTCTAGTACATTCCGGTTCCTGCGCTGCTCTTCACCCCGCTGAGGGCGGCTCGCGACAGATCGTGAACAGGTTCTGAAAGCGAGGTTGGCGAAAGGGGCGGGGCGGCATGGAAGGCGGATGAGCGCATCGCCTTGTACATGACATGCGGGCCACTATACTTTTTTTAACTGAACTTTTTTTATCTGATCTATTAGTCTGTTGTGCCGCTGCCGTCAAAGGATGCCGATAATGAAAACAAGTACCATCGTCGCCGGCTTGTTGATCTCCGTTGCCCTGATGCCCGCCGCCCAAGCGCTCGATCTGTCGCTGTCGCTGGGGAAAAGCGGGGAGGGGTCCGATTATTACCGCCTGGGGCTGCAGCAGGAATTCACCCAGAGCTGGTGGAACAGCCCCACCGGCCGCCTCACCGGCTACTGGGACGTCGGCCTGACCCACTGGGCCGGCGACCAGGCCGCCAGCAACCAGTCGCTGTCGTTCTCGCCGGTGCTGGTCTACGAATTCAGCAACAGCGACATCCGTCCCTTCGTCGAGGCGGGCATCGGCCTTGCCGCGTTCCGCCATACCCAAGTCGAGGATCGCCAGTTGGGCAGCGTGCTGCAGTTCGAGGACCGCATCGGTATCGGCCTGCGGTTCGGCGCCCGCCACGCCCTCGGCCTGCGCGCCATCCATTACTCCAACGCCGGACTCAAGCAGCCCAACGACGGCATCGAAGCCTATTCTCTGTACTACCAGCTGCGTTACTGATGGCGTGTCCGGGGGCGTTCAATTGGCCTGCCACTGGTAGGCCTTGAGAATGGTCTTGAGCTTGCCGTTCTTGTGCAGCCGGGCGATGGCCTGGTTCAGCTCGGTCACGCTGTAGCGGCTGGCCGGGGCCACCGCGCACATGGTCGGCATGGTGGACACCACCACCGGCAGCATCTCCAGCTTGCGCGCCTCGAACGGGTAGCTGCGCGCCCAGTAGGCGAACTCCAGTTCGGAATGGATGGCGACGTCGATCAGTTTCTTCTGCAGCGATTTCATCAACAGCTCGATGCGCGCCTCGTCCACGCGCGTCGCCTGGCCGCTGGCCCACAGCGCCTCCACCGCCGGATAGTGGTAACCGCGCGTGGTGCCGATGCGCTTGCCCGCCAGCTCTTCCAGGTGCCGGATCGGGTGGTTCGACCTGAGCGCGATCAGCCGCTCCACCTGCGGGTACAGCTCCTGGGTCCAGCCCAGGCGGCTGGCGTTGCCGTACCACAAGGGGTTGGCGTTGCAGTGGATGTCGACCTTGTTGGCCTCGATGTTCTGCTCCACCCGCTTGCGCGACACCACGATGAACTGCGGCGTGGTGCCCAGTTCTTCCGCCAGCGCCGTTCCCAGCTCCTTGTACAGGCCGCCCACCAGCCCCTGCTGCGGATCGCTGGCGAGCTCGACGATGGGCGGGCCGTCCGAATCCGACACGCCGATGCGTAATACCGCTGCCGCCTGCGCGGACAGTCCCCCCCCTAAGGCCAGCACCATCGCCAGCACTGGTTTATGCGCCCTGAACATAAGCTTCTGCTCTCTTCTTCTTAAAGGTTGGCGGGTTCGGTACGGACAGCATGGTAAGATGCCAGACCGATGACGCCACCTTCCCGTTTTAGACGATAACCACTTGTTTGCCATGACGATCGCCACCACCCCCACCCTATACGATCACCTGTCGCGCCGCATCCTGATTCTGGACGGTGGCATGGGCACCATGATCCAGCGCCACCAGCTCACCGAACAGGACTACCGCGGCGAACGCTTCGCGGACTGGCGCAGCGACGTCAAGGGCAACAACGACCTCCTGGTGCTGACCCAGCCCGGCATCATCGGCGGTATCCACCAGGCCTACCTCGACGCCGGCGCCGACATCGTCGAGACCAACACCTTCAACGCTACCTCGATCGCCATGGCCGACTACGAGATGGAAGCCCTGGTGTGGGAGATCAACCACGCCGCGGCGCGTCTGGTGAAGGAGCTGTGCATCGCCGAGACGGCGAAGAACCCGGCCAAGCCGCGCTACTGCGCCGGCGTGCTGGGGCCGACCAACCGCACCTGTTCCATCAGCCCGGACGTCAACGACCCGGGCTACCGCAACGTCACCTTCGACGCCCTGGTCGAGAGCTATACCGAGGCCATCGACGGCCTGGTCAAGGGCGGCGCCGACCTCTTGCTGGTCGAGACCATCTTCGACACGCTCAATGCCAAGGCGGCGGTGTTCGCGATCCATCGCTACTTCGACGAACGCCCGGAGGTGGCGCGGCTGCCGATCATGATCTCCGGCACCATCACCGACCAGTCCGGCCGCACTCTGACCGGGCAAACGACAGAAGCATTTTACAACTCGCTGTCCCATGCCGAGGCCATTTCTTTTGGCCTGAACTGCGCCTTGGGGCCGGACCTGTTGCGTCCCTACGTCGAGGAAATGGCGCGCATCTCGTCCACCTTCGTCTCGGTGCACGCCAACGCCGGCCTGCCCAACGCCTTCGGCGGCTACGACCTGTCGCCGGCGGACATGGCGGTCAACGTCAGGGAATGGGCCGAATCGGGCCTGATCAACATCGTCGGCGGCTGCTGCGGCACCACGCCAGAGCACATCGCGGCGATTTATCAGGCAGTGAAAGACCTGCCGCCGCGCGCGCTGCCGGCGATCGAACCCAAGTGCCGCCTGTCCGGCCTCGAGCCGTTCAACATCGGCGACAACGACCTGTTCGTCAACGTCGGCGAACGCACCAACGTGACCGGTTCGAAGGCCTTCGCCCGGCTGATCCTGAACGGCGACTACGCCACTGCGCTCGACGTGGCGCGCCAGCAGGTGGAAAACGGGGCGCAGATCATCGACATCAACATGGACGAGGGCATGCTGGACGCCCACGCCGCGATGGTGCGCTTCCTCAACCTGATCGCCGCCGAACCGGACATCGCGCGCGTGCCGATCATGATCGACTCCTCCAAGTGGGAGGTGATCGAGGCCGGCCTCAAGTGCATCCAGGGCAAGGGTATCGTCAACTCGATCTCGATGAAGGAAGGCGTCGACAAGTTCGTCGAGCAGGCGCGCCTGATCCGCCGTTACGGCGCCGCGGTGATCGTGATGGCGTTCGACGAGGCCGGTCAGGCCGACACCTACGCGCGCAAGGTCGAGATCTGCGAGAAGAGCTACCGCATCCTGGTGGACGAAGTGGGCTTCCCGCCGGAAGACATCATCTTCGACCCCAACATCTTCGCCGTCGCTACCGGCATCGAGGAGCACGCGCGCTACGGCCTCGACTTCATCGAGGCCACCGGCTGGATCAAGGAGAACCTGCCGCACGCCAAGATTTCCGGCGGCGTGTCCAACGTGTCGTTCTCGTTCCGCGGCAACAACAAGGTGCGCGAGGCGATCCACGCCGTGTTCCTCTACCACGCCATCAAGTGCGGCATGACCATGGGCATCGTCAACGCCGGCGCGCTCGAGGTGTACGACGAGGTCGACCCGGTGCTGCGCGAGCGCATCGAGGACGTGGTACTGATGCGCGGCGACGACAGCATGGCCGCCACCGAGGCGCTGATCACGTTGGCCGAAAGCTTCCGCGGTGACGCCAAGGAAGCCAAGGGCGAAGACCTGGCGTGGCGCAGCCTGCCGGTGGAGAAGCGCCTGGAACACGCGCTGATCAAGGGCATTACCACTTATATCGTCGAAGACACCGAAGAAGTCCGCCTCAAGTGCGAGCGCCCGATCCACGTCATCGAAGGCCCGCTGATGGACGGCATGAACGTGGTGGGCGACCTGTTCGGCGCCGGCAAGATGTTCCTGCCGCAGGTGGTGAAGTCCGCCCGCGTGATGAAGGCGGCCGTGGCGCACCTCGAACCGTTCATCGAGGAAGAGAAGATCGCCATGGGCCTGCAGGACGCGCCGGCCAAGGGCGTGATCATCATGGCCACGGTCAAGGGAGACGTGCACGACATCGGCAAAAACATCGTCGGCGTGGTGCTGCGCTGTAACAACTACAAGGTGATCGACCTCGGCGTGATGGTGCCGTGCCAGAAGATTCTGGACGCGGCGATCGAGCACAAGGCCGACATCATCGGCCTGTCCGGCCTGATCACCCCGTCGCTGGAAGAAATGGCGCACGTCGCCAAGGAAATGCAGCGCCAGGGCTTTACCGTTCCGCTGTTGATCGGCGGCGCCACCACCAGCCGCGTGCACACCGCGGTGAAGATCGCCCCCAACTACCACGGCCCGGTGATCTACGTGCCGGACGCCAGCCGTGCCGTCGGCGTGTGCTCCAACCTGCTGTCCGACACGCTGCGCGACGTCTTTGTCGAGGAAGTCGCCGCCGACTACGCCAAGGCGCGCGCCATCTTCGAAGGCCGCGGCGAGGCCAAGCTGCTGCCGATCGCCGAAGCCCGCGAGCAACGTCACCAGATCGACTGGGCGCAGTACACCCCGCCCAAGCCGAGCTGGCTCGGGGTGCGCCGCTTCGAGCACTACGACCTGGCCGAGATCGCCCGCTGCATCGACTGGACGCCGTTCTTCCAGAGCTGGGAACTGGCCGGCCGCTACCCGGCCATCCTGTCCGACGAGGTGGTGGGTGAGTCGGCGCGTGCGCTGTGGGCCGACGCCCAGGCCATGCTCAAGCAGATCATCGACGAAAAATGGCTGTCGGCGAATGCCGTGATCGGGCTATTCCCGGCGGCCAGCGTCAACCACGACGACATCGAGATATTCGATCCGGCCAGCGGCGAGCGGCTGATGACCTGGGTCGGCCTGCGCCAGCAGATCGTCAAGACCGACAAGGACGGCAACAAGAACCCGGACTGGTGTCTGGCCGACTTCATCGCGCCCAAGGACAGCGGCGTGGCCGACTACATCGGCGCCTTCGCCGTCACCGGCGGCCTCGGCATCGACCCGCACGTGGCGCGCTTCGAAGCCGCCAACGACGATTATTCGGCGATCCTGCTGAAGGCGCTGGCCGACCGCTTCGCCGAGGCCTTCGCCGAGCTGATGCACCAGCGCGTGCGCACCGAGTTCTGGGGCTACGCGCCGCACGAGCAGCTCGACAACGAGGCGCTGATCGACGAGAAGTACCAGGGCATCCGCCCGGCGCCGGGTTACCCGGCCTGCCCGGACCACACCGTGAAGAAGGAGCTGTTCGAACTGCTGGACGCCCCGGCCATCGGCATGACGCTGACCGAAGGCTACGCCATGCTGCCGACCGCGGCGGTGTCCGGCTTCTACTTCAGCCATCCGGATTCGCGCTACTTCGGCGTCGGCAAGATCAGCCGCGACCAGGTCGAAAGCTACGCCCAGCGCCGCGGCGTCAGCGTCGAGCAGGCCGAGCGCGATCTGGCGTCGAATTTGGGCTACAACGCCTGAGCGGTGCCCCGTAGGGCGGATGCCTCGGTTTGACCGGGGCGATCCGCCATTGTCTTGCCCACGCAGTTTGGCTGTGGCGTGTTGGCGGAACACCCCGCAGAGCGGGGTTTCCGCCCTACGGGTTGAATCGTGCCCCCGTAGGGCGGATGCCCCGGTGTGACCGGGGCGATCCGCCATTGTCTTGCCCATGCAGTTTGGCGGTGGCGTGTTGGCGGAATGCCTTTCCCTCTGCGATGTGGCGCCATTCTCGGCGGAACACCCCGCGTAGCGGGGTTTCCGCCCTACAGCGCTGACGCCGCGATCGCCTGATCGACGTCCTCGATCAGGTCTTCGACATCCTCCAGTCCCACCGACAGCCGCACCAGCGCGTCGGGCAGCCCGGCTTTGTGGCGCTGCTCCGGCGGGATGGCGGCGTGGGTCATGGTGGTGGGCAGGCTGATCAGCGACTCCACCCCGCCCAGGCTCTCGGCCAGCGCGAACAGCCGGGTGCGGGTGGTGAAGCGGGCGCTGCGCTCGGTGCCGCCCTTGAGTTCCAGCGAGATCATGCCGCCGAAGGCGTACATCTGGCGCCGCGCCAGCTCGTGCCAGGGGCTGGACGGCAGGCCGGGGTAGTGCACCCGCGCCACCTCGGGATGCTCCTCCAGGTGCTGCGCCAGTTCCAGCGCGTTGGCGCAGTGCTGGCGCATGCGCAGCGCCAGCGTCTTGATGCCGCGCAGCACCAGGAAGCAGTCCATCGGCCCCGGCACCGCGCCGACCGCGTTCTGCAGGAACTTGAGCGTCTGGTACAGCGCTTCGTCGTTGGTCACCAGCGCGCCGCCCACCACGTCGGAATGGCCGCCCAGGTACTTGGTGGTGCTGTGCAGCACCAGGTCGGCGCCGAGTGTCAGCGGCTGCTGCAGGTAGGGCGAGGCGAAGGTGTTGTCTACCACCACCGTGACGCCGCGCGCGTGCGCGAGCCGGGCCAGCGCGGCGATGTCGCACACCGTCAGCAGCGGGTTGCTCGGCGTCTCCAGCCACAGCAGCCTGGTGGCGGGGGTGAAGGCGGCTTCCACCGCGGCGAGGTCGGTGGCGTCGACGAAGCGGGAGGCGATGCCGAAGCGGGCGAACACCTGGGTCATCAGGCGGTAGGTGCCGCCGTACAGGTCCTGCCCGCACAGCACGTGGTCGCCGCTCGACAGTGTCTGAAGGATGGCCGATTCGGCCGCCAGTCCGCTGGCGAACGCCAGGCCGTAGGCGCCTTCCTCCAGTGCCGCCAGGTTGGCCTCCAGCGCGCTGCGCGTGGGGTTGGCGGTGCGCGCGTAGTCGTAGCCCTGGTGCACGCCGGGTGCCTGCTGCGCGAAGGTGGAGGTCAGGTAGACCGGGGTCATGACGGCGCCGGTGGCCGGGTCTGGCGCCAGCCCGGCGTGGATGGCCTTGGTGGAGAAACGCATGGTTGCCTCGCTAGTGAGTGGCGGTCAGCGCCCGCAGCAGATCGCCCTGGGTGACGATGTCGTAGCCGGCGCCGGTGTGCACCAGCAGCGCCGGCACCTGGCTCGGCACGCGCCGCGCGACCTCGTCGAACGGGGCGTCGGCGGCAAGCACCGGCAGCGGTTCGCGCAGCAGTTCGCGCACGATCAGCGCGTCCAGCGCCTTGCCGGCGAGCAGGGCGTCGATCAGGTCCTGGCGGTACAGCGTGCCCAGCAGCGCGTCGCCGTCGAACACCGGTAGCTGCGCGCACGGCAGGTCGCGCATGCGCTGCAGCGCGTCGCGCAGCGCGTCGGCCGGGGCGGCGGTGGCGAGCCGGCGCGACGGTTTGGCGCGCAGCACGTCGGCCACGGTGCGGCCGGGCCGGGCCTCGAGGTGGCCGTTGGCGCGCATCCAGTCGTCGTTGTAGATCTTGCCGAGGTACTGCCGGCCGCCGTCCGGCAGCAGTACCACCATCAGGTCGTCCGGTCCGAGCCGCCGCGCCACCTGCTGCGCCCCCAGCATCGCCGCGCCGCTGGAGCCGCCGGCGAAGATGCCTTCCGAACGCGCCAGGGTGCGCGCCATCAGGAAGCTGTCCTTGTCGTTCACCTGCACCACGTCGTCGATCACGCTCCAGTCCAGCGCCCCCGGCACGAAGTCCTCGCCGATGCCTTCCAGCTGGTAGACGTGCGGCTCGACCTCGCGCCCGCTGTGGAACAGGTCGTACAGGATGGAGCCTTCCGGATCGACGCCGATCACCTGCACCGCCGGGTTCTGCTCCTTGAGGTAGCGGCCGATGCCGCTGATGGTGCCGCAGGTGCCCATGCAGCAGACGAAGTGGGTGATCTTGCCGGCGGTGTCGTGCCAGATTTCCGGGCCGGTGCTGACGTAATGCGCCTGGGTGTTGTCCGGGTTGTGGTACTGGTTGCACAGGAAGGCGCCGGGAATCTCGGCCGCCAGTTGGCGCGCCACCTCGATGTACTGGCGCGGATGGTCCGGTGGCACGTCGGTGGGACAGACGATCACCTCCGCCCCCATCGCGCGCAGCATGTCGATTTTCTCGCGCGATTGCTTGTCGGCGATGGTGAACACGGTGCGGTAGCCGCGTGCCGCGGCGAACATGGCGAGCCCCATGCCGGTGTTGCCCGAGGTGCATTCGACGATGGTGCCGCCCGGCGTGATCTCACCGCGGCGCTCGGCCTCGCCCACCATGAACTGGCCGATGCGGTCCTTGACCGAACCGCCGGGGTTCATGAATTCGAGCTTGGCGTAGAGCGCGCCCTGCGGCGGGGCGAGGCGGTTCAGCCGCACCAGCGGGGTGTGGCCGATGGCGTCCAGAATGCTCTCGTACTTCATGGCGTTCCTCCATGCCGTGCGCCGGGGCGGAGTTCAGGGGGCGGCAGCCGGTGCCGGAGCCCGTCGTCGCGGTGCTCCACCGCGCCTGCGATCCGCGCGCGGCAGATCGTGGACCGGTTCTTCGGTTCACTATAGCCGGTGGATAGGGCCGGCTGCTGCCCCGGCGTATCCGTTTTACAATGCCGGCGTCGCTACGCTCAGAACTTCTGGATTGCCATGAACATCACCGTGCTGTTTCCCACCGCCACCGAGGCGAGCCTGTTTTCCCATCCCGGCGTCACCAGCGTGGTCTCCGGCGTCGGGCTGACCGCCACCGCCTATGCCACGCTGAAGGCGATCCAGCAGCATAAGCCCGACGTCATCATCCTGGCCGGCGTGGCCGGGGTGTATCCGCACGCCGAGCTGCGGATCGGCGACGTGGTATTGGTGGCGTCGGAGGTGGAGGGCGATCTGGGCTTCTTCACGCCGGAGGGCTTCACCCACCTGGCGCATCTGCCGCTCGACATGGCGTTCGAACGCCGTCATACCCTGGCGTGCCCGGCGCTGCCGGCCGGCTTTGCGCAAGCGAGGAGCGTGTCGCTGAACGCGGCGCTGGCGCCCTTCATCGATAGCCGCGAGGTGGAGATCGAGAACATGGAGGGGGCGGCGTTCTTCCACGTCTGCCTGCAGGAAGGGCAGCGTTTCGTGGAGATCCGCGCCATTTCCAACGTGGTGAAGCCGGGGCACGACGACTGGGACCTGGAAGGCTCGGTGCGGGCGCTGACCGACGGGCTGCACCGCCTGATCGACGTGTTGCAGCAGGAGGACGCCGGCGCGGCGCCGGCCTGAGCACGGGGGCCGAACGGGCCGCGTGCCGTGCGGTGGGAGGGGGGGGCGGCCAGGGGCCGGTTGCGCCCTTCCGTGTGGCCGCGTTCGTCGCCCCGCAACGGGCCGGGTGCGGCCGATGCTGACGGGGTGAGACGCGCAGGTGGTTCTCTGCGTTAAATCAAGAACGGCGGCGTGGGGGGCGTCTAACATGGCATGAAACCCCTGCCGCCGCCGCGCGGCCCGCCACCTTTGGAGGATGTCATGTTTCCCGAATTTCGCGACCGTATCAGCCAGCTCAAGACCGCAGACGCCCATTTCGCCCGCCTGTTCGACAAGCACAACGCGCTGGACCAGCAGATCAAGAACATCGAGGCGCACCTCGAGGCGGGCAGCGCCGAAGACGTGGAGAACCTGAAGAAGGAAAAGCTCAAGCTCAAGGACGAGCTGTACCAGATCCTGAAAAGCGCCGTGGCCTGATCGGCGTCGCGCCGCGCACTGCCGACGCGGTGGCGCGGTTGGGCTACAATGCCCGGCGCTGATCGCCGGGTGGCAAAAGGTTGGCCGAAGCTTCACTGGGGCTTCGGCCAACCTTTTGCCTATGCGGCAGGCGGCGGGGGTTGATCTGGCTCATGGCACCCCGGCCGCAGCGATGCACAATGCCATGCCATATAAATGCCACGGTGCCGGCGCTGCCGGCGCGCTCGTCTTCGGGATGTAAGGTCATGAAGGGTATCCACACCAGGCACCGGGGCCGCCGTTGGGCGGCCTTGCTGTGCGCGTTGCTGCCGGCGCTGGCCGGTGCCGTTCCGTTGGGCGGGCCATTGCGCGTGGCCATCGGCGAGACCAAGGCGCCGTACGTGATGGCGGAGGAGCAGCGCGGGGTGGAGTACGAGCTGGTGAGCGCCGCGCTGCGTGGCGCCGGCTACCAGCCGCAGGTGCTGTTCGCTCCCAACAAGCGCGCCCAGGAGTGGCTCGCCGCCGGGCGGGTGGACGCGGCCATCGCCAACGACGGCGGCTACCTGTCCGATCCCTACATCACCTACCAGAACACCGCGATCACGCTGTGCCGCCGTCAGATTCGGCTCGACGCCGTGCCGGACCTCGGCCGTTACCGGGTGGCGGCATTCCAGAACGCGCGGCGCTTTCTCGGTCGGGACTACGCGGCGATGGCGGCGGGCAATCCCGACTACGTCGAGCAATCGCCGCAGATCACCCTCAACCGCCTGCTGTACAGCGGCCGCGCCGACGTCGCGGTGACGGACATCAACATCTTCCTGCAGTTCAACGACGAACTCGGCCCCGGCCTCGACACCGCACCGTCGCTGTGCCCGTTCGCCCTGTTCCCGCCCACGCCGTACCGGCTGGCCTTCCACGACGCCGCGGTGCGCGACCGTTTCAACCAGGCGCTGCATCAGCTCAACCAGCAGGGCTTCTACGAGGCGCTGGCGAAGCGCTACCGCCTGCCGGCGCCGCAGGGCCGGCCATGGTTCAAGCCGCTGGCGCGCTGAGAACCTGTTCACGATCTTGCTGCGCCTCCCTGATCGGGGCTCATGTGCCCTGCGTGCGAATCTATCGCTGGGCCCATCGAAGATTGGCACGTAGTGATTCGCTCAGCGATCAGGAATCCTCATGTACTCCAGACCATTCCGGTTTCTGCGCTGCTCTTCACCCCGCTGAGGGCCGCTCGCGACAGATCGTGAACAGGTTCTGATCCTCGCTACAACCCGATCGCCCCGGCCAGCGTGGCGAAGTGGCGCGCGATGTCGTCCTCGTCGACGTGGGCGTAGCCCAGCAGCAGGCCGGGCAGGTGCGCGGCGTCGCCACGGTAGTAGGCGCTCAGCGGCCGGGTCAGGATGCCGCGCGCGAGCGCTGCGGCGGCGACGGCGCGGTCGTCGCTGCCTTCCGGCAGGCCCAGCACCAGGTGCAGCCCGGCGGCGCCGTCGTGGATGGCGAGGCTGTCGCCGAAATGCTGGCGGATGGCCGACAGCAGCGCCTCGCGCCGCGCCGCGTAGAGGTGGCGCATGCGGCGGATGTGCGAGACGAAGTGGCCCTCGGCGATGAAGTCGGCCAGCACTGCCTGGGTCAGGTACTGGCCGCCGCGGAACAGCTCCGACAGTCCGGTCTGGAAGCATTCCACCAGCGCCTCCGGCACCACCATGTAGCCCAGCCGCAGCCCAGGGTAGATCACCTTGGAGAAGGTGGCGAGGTAGATCACCCGGCCGTGGTCGTCCAGCCCCTGCAGCGACGGCAGCGGCGGGTGGCCGTAGCGGAATTCGCTGTCGTAGTCGTCCTCGACGATCCAGCTGTCGTGGCGGCGCGCGTACGCCAGCAGACGGCGCCGACGCGCCAGGCTCATCACCGCGCCCAGCGGGTACTGGTGCGAGGGCGAGGCGTAGATCAGCTTCGGCACCCCGAGCCGGGCGCCTTCGTCCACCTGCAGCCCCTCGTTGTCCACCGGCACCGGCAGCGTGGCCAGCCCGGCGCTGCGCCACACGCTGTGCACCCCCCAGTAGCCCGGATTCTCCACCCAGGCCGTGTCGCCCGCATCGCCCAGCAGCAGTGCGATCAGCTGCAGCGCCGAGTGCGAGCCGTTGGTGACGATGATCTGTTCCGGCGTGCAGCGCACCCCGCGCGAGCTGTGCAGGTAGTCGGCCAGCGCGCTGCGCAGCGCCGGCAGGCCGGGGCCGACGGCGTAGGTCAGCAGGTCCGGCTGCGGCTTGCGCCACTGGCGGTTGTGCAGCCGCATCCAGGTGCGCGACGGAAAGGTGCGCACTTCCGGCACGCCTGGCATGAAGGCGCCCCACTGCTTCTCGCCGGCGCCGGCCTGTTCCACCAGCTCGGCACCACGGCGCGAGATCGCCGCCTCCGGGGTAGCCGGCGCGGGCCGGGCCGGACCGGGGGCATCGCGGCTGGCGAGCTTGTCCGGGCGGGTGTCGAGCACGAAGGTGCCCTGGCCGACCCCGGCCGAGACGTAGCCCTCCGCCCCCAGCCGTTCGTAAACGTGGATCACGGTATTGCGTGCGAGCCCGAGCTCGGCGGCGAGCTGGCGCGACGAGGGCAGGCGCAGCCCCGGCGGCAGCGCTTCCTGCAGAATGGCGTCGCGCAGCAGACGGTAGAGCTGCTGGTTGTTGGGCTCGCTGCTGGCCGGGTCGAAATGCTGTTGCAGCAGGTCGGCCAGGAGCGGCGGCGTGGCCGAGGCGGCGGGGCTGGGACGTGGCGACATGGGCGTGCGGGCCGAAATGGCTCCATCAAAAAAACCGGATTGGGTCTAATTGTATCGCCAATCCGCGCTTACACTCACTCCCTGCATTTCCCCATGCACAAAAAAAACCGATAACACGCCGGCCGCCGCTTCCCTTGCCGCAGCCGAGCACAGGCCCCGGCGCGTTCCGCGCACGAGGGCCGGGTAGTCAGGAGAATCTATTCATGAGTGTTTCATCCCAGGGCCTGAGTCACGGCCTCAAGCAACGTCACGTCACCATGCTGTCGATCGCCGGGGTGATCGGCGCCGGCCTGTTCGTCGGCTCCGGCCACGCCATCGCCGAGGCCGGCCCGGCGGTGCTGATCGCCTACGCCATCGCCGGTCTGCTGGTGGTCCTCGTCATGCGCATGCTGGGCGAGATGGCCGTCGCGGCGCCGGATACCGGTTCCTTCTCCACCTACGCCGACCGTGCCATCGGCCACTGGGCCGGCTACATCATCGGCTGGCTGTACTGGTGGTTCTGGGTGCTGGTGATCCCGCTCGAGGCCAACGCCGCCGCCACCATCCTGCACACCTGGTTTGCCGGCGTGCCGATGTGGCTGTTCGCGCTCGGCATCACCGTGCTCTTGACCATCACCAATCTGTTCAGCGTGAAGAACTACGGCGAGTTCGAGTTCTGGTTCGCGCTGGTCAAGGTGGTGGCGATCGTCGCCTTCCTCGCCATCACCGGCGCCGCCATCATGGGCTTCATCCCGGGCAGCCAGGTGAGCGGGGTGTCGCAGCTGTTCGCCCACGGCGGCTTCATGCCCAACGGCTTCGGCGCGGTGCTGGGCGCGATGCTGACCACCATGTTCACCTTCCTCGGCACCGAGATCGTCACCATCGCCGCCGCCGAATCGGACAACCCGCAGCAGCAGATCACCAAGGCCACCAACTCGGTGGTATGGCGCATCAGCCTGTTCTACCTGGGCTCGATCTTCGTGGTGACCGCGCTGGTGGCGTGGAACGACCCGCTGCTGGCCTCGTCCGGCTCCTACCAGCGCACGCTGGAACTGATCGGCATCCCCAACGCCAAGGCCATCGTCGACGTGGTGGTGCTGATCTCGGTGGCGAGCTGCCTCAACTCGGCGCTCTACACCGCCTCGCGCATGCTGTACTCGCTCTCCCGCCGTGGTGACGCGCTGCGCCAGTTCGGCGAAACCGCCGCCAACGGTACGCCGCAGAAGGCAGTGCTGGGCTCGATGGTGGTGGGCTTCCTCACCGTGATCGCCAACTACCTGATGCCGAAGGCGGTGTTCGACATCCTGCTCGCCACCTCCGGCACCATCGCCCTGCTGGTGTACCTGGTGATCGCCATCTCGCAGCTGCGCATGCGCCAGCGCATGATCGCCAAGGGCGAGACCCCGGCGTTCAAGATGTGGCTGTTCCCGTGGCTGACCTGGGCGGTGATCCTGTTCATCTGCGGCGTGGTGGCGATGATGGCGATCCGTCCGGAGCACCAGATCGAGGTGATCGGCACCGGCGTGCTGGCACTGGCTCTGCTGGTGGTCGGCTGGGCCCGCTCGCGCCTGTTCGGCACGCCGTGGAGCAAGAGCCGCCCGGTGGTGGCTGCGGCGCGGTCGTAAGCGCTGGATAGTTGGCGCGGCGGTTGGTGCCGTTGTTGTGATGAGAAAGCCCATCGTGCCTCATGGCCGATGGGCTTTGTTGTTGATGTCCTCTTTCTTGAGAGAGGATGGTGATGTGTCAGGTCTGCGGGTCCCGCCCCGCTGGCGGGAAGGGGGCTTTGCGTGGCCAAAGCCCCCCTTCACCCCCAAAGGCCACCCCGGCAAACCGCCCTTCGGGTTCCCTCGCGACACACTTTGGCAAGGCGCGGCTGGAACTAGCCGGGCGCTAATGTCGCCCGGCGTCGAACAGCCAGCCGCTTAAGACCTTGCCAAACCGTTTCACTCGGCGGCTTGCGATGGGGGCTACTGCTGCGGCAACACGCTGGTTTGTGGATAAATGGGCAGATTCAGAAAACCTGTGGATAAGGTGGTTGAGGGGTTAGGGTCGTCCAAGGCTACTTAGCGATATTCACTGGAACGAAGACTGGGCCGCTTGATTGAGTGTCCGGGGTAACCACGTAGACGACGTGCCCGGTCCCCCTTGATCGCCGCCGGGCGAAGGCTGGCTGGCAAGGTTTTAAGCTGGCGGCTGTTTGAGCCATTCGACGCTAGCGAATGGCGAGTTTCGCCAGCGCCTTGCCAGCCAGCTTTCACACGGGAACCCGAAGGGCGTGACTGAGCGAGGCAAGCGTAGCGTCGCGAAGGAATAGTCGTGGGGGTGGCCTTGGGATGGTTAAGGGCATTGGCCACGCAATGCCCTTAACCCGCCAGCGGGGCGGGACTCGCAACTTAGTCGATCAGCCCACTGGCCGCGCTCGGTAGAGCCGCGGCTATCAAGCCCCACCGTATCCAGCTAAAGCAACGGCAGCCTCCTCTTCGGCCAACCCTTCCACTCAGCAGGTCGGGTCAGGATGCAGCCGTGACGTGGCATCGCCACGCCGCGGGCGGGCGCCACTGGCTGACCCAGACCGGGAAGTCCGTCGCCGGCATCGGCCGGGCGATGGCGTAGCCCTGGCCGAAGCGCACCCCGAGCGCCAGCAGGTCTTGGCCGATGGCCTCGGTTTCCACCCCCTCGGCAATCACGGTGCGGCCGGAGAGCTGGGAGAAGGTGCTGACGCTCTTGATGATGGCGATGTTTTCCGGCTGCTCGCGCATCGAGCGCACGAAGCGCTGGTCGATCTTGATCACGTCGGGCTGGATGCGCTGCAGGTGCAGCAGCGAGGAGGCGCCGGTGCCGAAGTCGTCGAGCGCCAGCGACACCCCGATGTCCTTGCAGGCCTGCAGGCAGTCGATGATGTACTGCAGGCTGTCCTGGCTGACCGATTCCAGCACTTCCAGCTGCAGCGCCTGGTGCGGCAGGGCGGCCTCGGCGAGCAGTGCGCGCAATTCACCGAAGAACGCCGGGCGGCGCAGCGAGATGGCGGAGACGTTGACCGAGATCTGCAGCGGCAGGCCGTGGCGGTGCCAGTGAGCGGCATGGGCGATGGCGTGGCGGATCGCCCAGCTGTCGATCTGCCCCAGCAGTTCGGTGCCTTCCAGCGCCGGTAGGAAGCGGCCGGGGGCGCGCACCTCGCCGTTCACCACCCAGCGGATCAGCGCCTCGGCGCCGATCACCGCGCCGCTTTGCAGGTCGACCTTGGGCTGGTAGTAGAGCGCCAGCTCGTCGCCGTCGAGCGCGGCGCGGATGGCGTGGCGCGTCGTCTGCTGCTGCTTGAGCTGGCGTTCCAGCTCGTCATCGAACAGGCAGTACTGGTCGCGCCCGAGCGACTTGGCGCGGTACAGCGCGATGTCGGCCTGGCGCAGCAGGGTATCGGCGCTGACGCCGGCGCTGCCGGTCACCATGCCGATGCTGGTGCTGACGCTGACCTCGCCGTCCGGCAGTGGCACCGGGCGGCGCACGGCGCTGATGATCTGTTCCACCGCGTTGCGCGCGGTGTGCGGGTCGGGCAGCTGTTCCAGCAGTACCACGAACTCGTCGCCGCCCATGCGCGCCACCACGTCGGCGGGGCGGCACAGCGCGCGCAGGCGCTCGGCGATGCGACACAGCAGGGTGTCGCCGGCGCTGTGGCCGAACAGGTCGTTGATGTCCTTGAAGCCGTCCAGGTCGAGCATCAGCACCGTCAGCCGGTCGGCGGCGTCCGCCTGCAGCGCCTGTTCCAGGCGGTGGAACAGGCGGGTGCGGTTGGGCAGGCCGGTGAGCGGGTCGTGGGTGGCCTGGTGTAGCAGCCGGGCCTCGGCCTGGCGCTGCCGTTCCAGGTCGTCGAGGTGGCCCAGCGCGAGGTCGATCTTGTCGGCGATGGCCTTGGCCAGGCGCTGTTCTTCCGCGCCGAAAAAGCCGGGCGCGGCGGCGTACAGGTTGAGCACGCCGATCACCGCGCCGTCGCGCCACAGCGGCGTCGCCACGCTGCTGCGGAAGCCCTGCCGCAGCGCGTGCTGGCTCCAGGCGTGATAGCCCGGGGCGTTGAGCGAGTCCTCGAGCAGTTGCAGCTGCCCGCTGCGGACCGCGCGGCCGGAGGGGCCCTGGCCTTCCGGCCGCGCCGGGTCGACGGACACCGTGATGCCGCCCAGGTAGCGCGCGGCGTCGGCGCCGGCCCAGGCGAACGGCTCGATGCGCTGCGACGCCGCATCGATGAAGCCGACCCAGGCCATGTGGATGCCACCGTGCTCGACCACGGTTTCGCACACCTCGCGCAGCAGGGTCTGCGCCGCCAGCTCGCGCGAGCCGAGGTGGCGCACGTTGCGCGCGGCGATGTGGCTGACCTGGCTCAAGGTGATGTAGAGGCGGTTGAGGCGCGCCAGCCGCTGCGCCTCGCCCTGGCTCACCGCTTCCGCCCCGGCGTGGTAGCCGCTCAGTTGCAGCAGCAGATCGTAGAACACCAGTTTGCGCAGCGCCGCGGTCAGGCCGGCGCGCTCGTCCGCCGCCAGGGCGAGGCCGCCCACGCGCTGCTCCAGGTGGTCGAGATAGACCCGGTGCGCGCTGCTGAGCCAGGCGGTGGAGAGTCCGTACTCGTGCTGTTGCCGTCCCAGCGCCAGCCCGGCGTCGAGCGACTCCCCGGCCCAGGGCCGCGTCAGCAGGGTGGCGAAGTGGTTTACCTTGTGCTCGACCAGCTGGCGCAGCTCGGCGTCGACGGCGTCGCCGAAGCGCTCGCCGGTTTCCGGCTGGCGCTGGAGGAAGTCGTGCAGCGCGGTGCCGAGGAGGGCGGTGTCGGCCAGCGCCGGGTGCTGCTCGAGGTCGTACCGTGCCAGCTCGGCCGGATCGAGATCGACCCGTTGCGCCAGCAGCGCGGCAAGGTCGGGAAGAGGGGCAGCGGATGACATGCGGTTTCGGCCTTGCCAAAAGGGTAAGTGAGGAGGCGTAGAGGTGTTTTTAACACATTTGACGCGGCGGCATCATGACGCCGCTGAGGATCGGCGCCGTACTGTGGCGGGCGTGCCGGTTTGGCGGGGAGGGGGCAGGGCGGGAAGCGGGGGCGGGAAAAAGCCGACGGGCCGGCGCCGGCCCGTCGCGGGCGGCAGGCGGGTCGATGCGACCGGCTCGTCGCCACCGGGGAAGGGCGCGCTTAGAACCTGTTCACGATCTTGCTGCGCGTCCCTGATCGGGGCTCATGTGCACTGCGTGCGAATCTATCGCTGAGCCAATCGAAGATTGGCACGCAGGGATTCGCTCAGCGATCGGAAATCCTCATGTACTACTTGTACATTCCGGTTTCTGCGCTGCTCTTCACCCCGCTGAGGGCCGCTCGTGACAGATCGTGAACAGGTTCTTACGCGGCGGTGTCTTCCACCTGGCGCGGCGCCATGAAGTACAGCCAGGCCAGCGCGATGAAGTAGGCGGCCGGGATCATGGTGAACAGCACGGCGTAGTTGTTGTGGGTCGTGGTCAGCACATAGCCGACCAGCTGCGTCATGAACATGCCGCCGACGGCGCCCATCATGCCGCCGAAGCCGAACACCGAGCTCACCACGTGCTTGGGCGTGTAGTCCATCACCAGGCTCCAGATGTTGGCGGTCCAGGCCTGGTGGGCGCCGATGGCGACCGAGATCGCCAGCACCGCCATCCACAGGCTGCTGGCGCCGGCGGCCAGCACGATGGAGCTGATGCACAGCGCGCAGATCAGCATCGAGACCAGGCGGGCACGCACCGGCGCCATGCCGCGGCCGATCATGAAGGACGACAGCGCGCCGCCGCCGATGCTGCCGACGTCCGCCATCAAGTAGATCACCATCAGCGGCAGGCCCATCTGCGTCACGCTGATGCCCAGGTGGTACTGCTGGTTCAGGAACGGCGGCAGCCAGTACAGGTAGAACCAGAACACCGGCGCGGTGATGGTGAAGGCCAGCGCGAACGCCCAGGTGCCGCGCATCGTCAGGATGCGCGAGTAGGGCACCTTCTCCGGTGCCGGCTCGACGCCCTGCAGCACGTAGTCGCGTTCCTGCTGGCTGACGCGCGGGTGCTCTTCCGGGTTGTAGTAGTTGCGCAGCCAGAACACGAGCCAGACGGCGCCGAGTGAGCCGATGGTGTAGAACGCCGCCTGCCAGCCCCAGACCGAGAGGATGAACGGCAGCATCAGCGGGGTCAGCATCGCGCCGACGTTGGTGCCGGCGTTGAAGATGCCGGTCGCCATGGCGCGTTCGCCGGCCGGGAACCACAGGCGCGTGGTCTTGACGCAGGACGGGTAGTTGGCGGCTTCGGCCAGGCCCAGGAAGAAGCGGCAGACCATGAAGCCGACCACCGAGGCGGCCAGTCCGTGGGCCGCCGCGGCGATGCTCCACAGCAGCACCGCCAGGGCAAAGGCGCGCTTGACGCCCACCATGTCGATGAAGCGGCCCTGTGCGGCGAAGCCGATGGCGTAGCCGACCTGGAACCAGAAGTTGATGTTGGCGTAGTCCTGCGCCGTCCAGTCCATGGCCTTGGCCAGTACCGGCTGCATCACGCCCAGCGCGGCGCGGTCGATGTAATTCAGCGTGGTGGCGAAAAAGACCAGCGCGAGCATGCCCCAGCGCATCTTGCCGATGGCGAAGGCGCTGCGGATCTTGTCGCCGACGCTGCCGGAGGGGGCGGTCGCCGTCAGGGGGGTGGGGGTAGTCGACATCCTGTTGTTCTCCATTCGTTTCTGGCGACGGCGTCTGCATTGCGTCGTCGCTGTTTTATCGCGTTGTTACAAGGTGTTGTTTTTATTGGGTGTGAAGCAGTGCGCTGGCCTGGCGTCCCGGTGCCGCGGTGCGCGCGGCCGAGGGTCTGGTCAGGGACGGCGTGCGGGGCGGTGATGTCGCGGCGCGACCGTCGGGTCTTGTTTTGCCCCCGGGTGGAGGGCGGCCCGTCGTCCTGCGGGTGTGAGGACGGGGGGCGCTCAAAATGTAGCAACAGGGCTAGGTGACGACAATTCCGATTATCGAAAATATGTTCGTTAATCGGTCAATCGAGAGGGGGACGCCGTTACATCGGCATTCAGGTGATGGTTCTGTTGGTTTGTTGCCATGCAGCACGTGCGCCGGGATGGCCGGCGCCCGCGGTGAGGCCCGGCTGCCGAGCCGGCGCGCCAGGCGGAAAAACCCGGTGTCAGCCCGGCTTCGGCCAACCCGGGCCTCAGGCTGGCACGGTGGTGCCGGACTCGGCTAGCCGGCCGCCACGGTCTCGTCGTCCTCCGCCTCTTCGCCGAGGAAGCCGCCGCTCTGGTGCGCCCACAGCCGCGCGTACAGCCCGCCCTGCGCCAACAGCGCGGCGTGCGTGCCTTCCTCGACGATCTGGCCGCGGTCGAGCACGACTAGCCGGTCCATCGCGGCGATGGTGGAGAGGCGGTGCGCGATCGCCACCACGGTCTTGCCCTGCATCAGGCGGTACAGGCTGCCCTGGATTGCCGCTTCCACTTCCGAATCGAGCGCGCTGGTGGCTTCGTCCAAGAGCAGGATCGGCGCGTCCTTCAGCATCACGCGGGCGATCGCCACGCGCTGGCGCTGGCCGCCAGACAGCTTGACGCCGCGCTCGCCGACATGGGCCTCGTAGCCGTGGCGGCCCTTGGGGTCTGTCAGCGTCTGGATGAAGTCGTGTGCTTCGGCACGGCGCGCGGCGGCGACCATCTGCTCGTCGCTGGCGTCAGGGCGGCCGTACAGCAGGTTGTCGCGCACCGAGCGGTGCAGCAGCGAGGTGTCCTGCGTCACCATGCCGACCTGGGCGCGCAGGCTGTCCTGCGTGACGTGGGCGATGTCCTGGCCGTCGATCAGGATGCGGCCGCCTTCTACGTCGTAGAAGCGCAGGAGCAGGTTGACGATGGTCGACTTGCCGGCGCCGCTGCGCCCCACCAGGCCGATCTTCTCGCCCGGGCGCACCGTCAGGGTGAGCTGGTCGATCACCTTGTTGGTGCCACCGTAGCCGAAGTCGACCGCCTCGAAGCGGATCTCGCCGCGCGTCACTTGCAGTGGCTTGGCGTCGGGGCTGTCGGTGACGGCGATGCTGCGCGACAGCGTGGCGATGCCGTCCTGCACCGTGCCGATGTGTTCGAACAGGCTCGACATCTCCCACATGATCCAGTGCGAGATGCCGTTGAGCCGCAGCGCCATCGCGGTGGCGGCGGCCACCGCGCCGACGCCGACCTGGCCCTGGCTCCACAGCCACAGCGTGGCGCCGGCGGTGCTGGCGATGAGCGCCATGCTGAGGGCGTGGTTGGTGACCTCGAAACCGCTCACCAGCCGCATCTGTCGGTAGGCGGTGAGCATGAACTCCTGCATCGCGCTCCTGGCGAAGCCGGCCTCGCGCTGGCCGTGCGAGAACAGCTTGACGGTGGCGATGTTGGTGTAGGCGTCGGTGATGCGCCCGGTCATCAGGCTGCGCGCGTCGGCCTGGGCGCTGGCGGCACGCCCCAGGCGCGGCACGAAGAAGGCGAGCGTGGCGACGTAGAGCGCCAGCCAGCCGAGGAAGGGCAGCATCAGTGTGAGGTCGAAACGGCCCACCACCGCCACCATGGTGACGAAGTAGATCACCACGAACACCAGGATGTCGGTGACGATCATCACCGTTTCGCGCACCGCCAGCGCGGTCTGCATCACCTTGGCCGAGACCCGGCCGGCGAATTCGTCCTGGTAGAAGCTCATGCTCTGGCCGAGCAGGTGGCGGTGGAAGTTCCAGCGCAGCAGCATCGGGAAATTGCCGGCCAGGCCCTGGTACTTGCACAGCGATTGCAGCGCGATCAACAGCGGGCTGGCCAGCAGGATGCCGGCCAACAGCAGCAGGTTGTGCTGCTGCGTCTGCCACAGCTGCGCCGGCGGTACCTTGCTCAGCCAGTCCACCACCGAGCCCAGCATCGAGAACAGCAGTGCCTCGAAGGCGCCGATCAGCGCGGTGAGCGAGGTCATTGCCGCGATCAAGGGCCGCAGGCCGCGGGTGCAGGACCAGACGAAGGGGAAGAAGCCCTGGGGGGGCTGGGCCGGCGGCGTGTCGGGGTAGGGGTGCAACCGTTTTTCGAACCAGGCGAACATGGGGGAGTGTCCTAAGTCCTGTGTATCCAGCAGCGACGCGGAGCGTGGGAAAGAAATCGTTGTGAGCGCAGCAGATTTATTCACACGCTCTCCAGTAGCTGTTCACGCGCTGTCGCGAGTGGCCCTCAGCGGGGTGAAGAGCCACGCAGAAACCGGAATGGACATGGAGTCCATGAGGCTTTCTGATCGCTGAGCGAATCTCTGCCTGCCCATCTATCGCTGAGCCAATCGAAGATTGGCACGCAGAGATTGGCTCAGCGATAGATTCGCACGCAGTGCACATGAGCCCCGATCAGGGACGCGCAGCAAGAGCGTGAGCAGGTTCTCAGCGCGTGCTGTTCCAGTTGTGTATCGCTTCCTTCTTGTTGTCGGCCTGCGCGCCGATGGCGTTGCAGTTGCCGTTGCCGGCGTAGCGCGTGCATTGCACCCAGTAGCGGCGCGAGCCGCTCTTGATCAGCTCGGCGCGCGAACCGCACTTGTTGCAGGGTTTGAGGGTATCGGGGACGGTCTGGTTCATGTCGGTCTCATGATGGGGCGGCGCGGCAGCCGGATAGTGGGCGATGATACCGCAAAGCCGGCCACGGCACGGCAGGGTCAGGCGCGGCGCAAGTTGGCGGCCGCGCAAGATAATGCTATCCGCGGCGGGCGGACGGCCTATCATCTGCTTATGCGGGGTCACCGTCGGCACCGCTACAGGGAGACACCTTCAACAGCCTTACCGTAGTGCCGGGGCAGGACACGATGCCGGCACTGCCAGGAGATATCCCATGGCTAAAGGTCAAGTGCGCAGCAACAAGGAAGTCAAGAAACCGAAGCAGGCCAAGCAGAAGGTGGTGGAGCCGGGCTCGATCATTCCGCCGGGCAGGGGCCGCGAACCGGCCAAGAAGTAAGAACCAGTTCATGATCTTACTGCGCGATCCCTGATCGGGGTTCATGCGCTGCGCGAAATCCTCATGTACTCCAGTACATTCCGGTTTCTGTGCTGCTCTTCACCCCGCTGAGGGCCGCTCGCAATAGATCCTGAACCGGTTCCAAGCGGCCGGACAAGACAAAACCCCGTCAGCGTGACGGGGTTTTTGTTTCTGGCGAGATTGTCCGGCGGCTGGCTCAGGCCAGCTTCAGGATGCTGCGCGCCACTGCCTCGGCCACCTTGATGCCGTCGACCCCGGCCGACAGGATGCCGCCGGCGTAGCCGGCGCCTTCGCCGGCGGGGAACAGGCCGCGCACGTTCAGGCTCTGGCAATCCTCGCCGCGGGTGATGCGCAGCGGCGACGAGGTGCGGGTTTCCACGCCGGTCAGCACCGCGTCGTTCATGGCGAAGCCGCGAATCTTCTTGTCGAAGGCCGGGATCGCCTCGCGCATGGCGGCGATGGCGTAGTCGGGCAGCGCGCTGGACAAGTCGCCCAGCTTGACGCCCGGCTGGTAGGACGGCGTGACCGTGCCGAGACGGCTGGACGGCCGGCCGGCGAGGAAGTCGCCCACCAGCTGGCCGGGCGCCTCGTAGGTGCCGCCGCCCAGCACGAAGGCGCGCGACTCCAGCTCGCGCTGCAGCACGATGCCGGCCAGCGGGCCACTGCCGGGGTAGTCGGCCGGGGTGATGCCGACCACGATGCCGGCGTTGGCGTTGCGCTCGGCCCGCGAGTACTGGCTCATGCCGTTGGTGACGACGCGGTTGGGTTCGGAGGTGGCCGCCACCACCTGCCCGCCCGGGCACATGCAGAAGCTGTACACCGAACGGCCGTTGCCGGCGTGATGCACCAGCTTGTAGTCGGCCGCGCCCAGAAGGGGGTGGCCGGCGTACTTGCCGAGGCGCGCCTTGTCGATCAGCGTTTGCGGGTGCTCGATGCGGAAGCCCACCGAGAACGGCTTGGCCTCCATGAACACCTCGCGTGCGTGCAGCATCTCGAAGGTATCGCGCGCGCTATGGCCGAGCGCCATGACCACGTGGTCGGACAGGATCTGCTCGCCGTTGGCCAGCACCAGGCCGCGCATCTGCCGGCCAGCCGGGCCGTCTTCGATCAGCACGTCGGTCACCTTGTGCTCGAAACGGATCTCGCCGCCCAGCGCCTCGATGCTGGCGCGCATCTTCTCGATCATGCTGACCAGGCGGAAGGTGCCGATGTGCGGCTTGTTGACGTAGATGATTTCCTCGGGGGCGCCGGCCTTGACGAACTCTTCCAGCACCTTGCGGCCGAGGTAGCGCGGGTCCTTGATCTGGCTGTACAGCTTGCCGTCGGAGAAGGTGCCGGCGCCGCCTTCGCCGAACTGCACGTTGGATTCCGGGTTGAGCACGTTCTTGCGCCACAGTCCCCAGGTGTCCTTGGTGCGCTCGCGCACTTTCTTGCCGCGCTCCAGGATGATCGGCTTGAAGCCCATCTGCGCCAGGATCAGCCCGGCGAACAGGCCACAGGGGCCGAAGCCGACCACCACCGGCCGGCTGCCCTGAGTGCTGGGCGCCTGGCCGACGAAGTGGTAGCTCATGTCCGGGGTCGGCACGACGTGGACGTCGCTGGCGAATTTTTTCAGCAGGGCCGCCTCGCCCTCCACCTCGACATCGACGATGTAGATCAGCTGCATCGCCGATTTGCGCGCGTCGTAACTGCGTTTAAACACGGTAAAGCTGCCCACTTGGGCCTCGGGCACGCCCAGGTAAGCCACGATGGCTTGGCGCAGCGCCGCTTCCGGGTGGTCGAGCGGCAGTTTGATTTCAGACAATCGCAACATGGGTGATCCAGATCCTTGGCTTCGGCGCGCGGCAGAAGCCTTTACCAATCAACAAGGTGGCTATTGTAAGAGAGCCGGGCCCGGCGAGGTAGCTTATTCACCGTGCCGCGGGATGGTGCGTCCGGTTTTCCGTGTGTCATGCATCGCTAAATGACGGTTATCCGAACGCGTGTCGCTTTCATTCAAAATCTTACGTCATAGAATGAAGGAGTTAGCACCGCCGATGGTGATGTCATGGCGGGCATGAATCATGCAGCGTGGGCGGGGTTGAAATACCAGCAGGCCGTAGAGCCTGCCGCTTCACCGGGCACGTCCGCGCCGTCGCTAGCGCCGCTACGACGCGCCCGCCACCCCAGACCAAGGCGCAGAGACGCCCTGGCCGATGCCGTCAACAAAGGAGAGTCATTCATGCCGTCTTCCCGTCTCCGTCGTCCCTTCGCCCTCGGCGCCATGGCGCTGGGCCTGGCGCTGGCCTTCGCCCCGGTCGCCTCGCAAGCCGAAGCGCCGGTCGCCGCCCCGGTGGTCAAGTACGACTACGATCAGGACATCTTTCATCCCGTCTACGCCAAGCACGGCATGGTGGCCGCCGAGCACGAGCTGGCCAGCCGCATCGGTGTGGACGTGCTGAAGCGCGGCGGCAACGCCGTCGATGCTGCCGTGGCGGTCGGCTTCGCGCTGGCGGTGGTGCTGCCCAACGCCGGTAACCTCGGCGGCGGCGGCTTCATGATGCTGCACGACACCAAGAGCGGCCAGGACGTGGCGCTCGACTTCCGCGAGATTGCCCCGGCCAAGGCCAGCCGCGACATGTATCTGGACGCCAAGGGCAACGTCGCCGAGGGCCGCTCGACGTACACCCACCTCGCCATCGGCGTGCCGGGCACGGTGGCCGGTATGGAGCACGCGCTCCAGCGTTGGGGCACGATGAAGCTGGCCGACCTGATCGCGCCGTCGATCAAGCTGGCCGAGGACGGCTTCGTGGTGAGCCCGACCATGGCCAAGATGCTGGAGGTGGAGAAGGACAACCTCGGCAAGTGGGAGAGCACGCGCGCCATCTTCTTCAAGAACGGCCGCCCGCTGCAGCTGGGCGACAAGCTGGTGCAGAAGGACTTGGCCAAGTCGCTGCGGCTGATCGCCAAGCACGGTTCCAAGGTGTTCTACCAGGGCGAGATCGGCGACAAGATCGTGGCCGAGATGGCGCAGCACGGCGGCCTGATCGGCAAGGATGACCTCACCCACTACAAGGTCGAGGAGCGCGTGCCGGTCAGCGGCGACTACCGCGGCTACAAGGTGGTGTCGATGCCGCCGCCGAGCTCGGGCGGCACCCACATCATCCAGATCCTCAACATGCTGGAGCGCTACCCGCTGGCGCAGTACGGCGTGAACAGCGCGCAGACCATCCACGCTATGGCCGAGTCGATGAAGCTGGCCTACGCCGACCGCGCCGAGTACCTAGGCGACCCGGGCTTCGTCAAGGTGCCGGTGAAGGGACTGACCTCGAAGAAGTACGCCGACGAGCTGGCGCAGAAGATCGACCCGGTCAAGGTGCTGCCGGCCGCCGCCATCAAGCCGGGCAAGCCGCAGCCGTATGAGAGCGACCAGACCACGCACTACTCCATCGTCGACGCCAAGGGCAACGCGGTGGCGGTGACCTATACGCTGAACCTGAACTTCGGTAGCGGCATCGTCGCCAAGGGCACCGGCATCCTGCTCAACGACGAGATGGACGACTTCTCGGCCAAGCCGGGCGTGCCCAACGCCTACGGCCTGATCGGCGGCGAGGCCAACGCGATCCAGCCGGGCAAGCGTCCGCTGTCGTCGATGTCGCCGACGCTGGTGCTGAAGAACGGCAAGCCGTGGCTGGTGACTGGCAGCCCGGGCGGCGCACGCATCATCACCACCACGCTGCAGACCATCGTCAACGCCATCGACTTCGGCATGAACCCGGCGGAAGCGGCCTCGACGCCACGCGTACACCACCAGTGGCTGCCGGACCAGCTGCGCGTCGAGAAGGGGCTGAGCCCGGACACCATGGCGATCCTCAAGCAGCAGGGTTACCAAGTGTCGGTACAGCCGACCATGGGGCGCACCCAGACCATCCAGCTGCGCGACGACGGCCTCTATGGCTACTCCGACCCGCGCAACCCGGACGGCGCCACGCTGGGCTACTGAGCGCCGGGGTGTGTGACCGCCAAGCCGCGTTCCTTCGGGACGCGGCTTTTTGCATGTCCGCGCCTCAGCGCGCCAGCAGCACGTTCTTGGTGAAGCGCACCGGCACGGCGCCGGGGTTGAGGTAGGCGTAGCGCTCGTCGGAGGCGAAGGTCAGCGAGTCGCCGGGGCCGAGGCGCTGGCGTGTGCCGGCACGTTCCAGTTCCAGCTCGCCGGCGATGACGTACAGCATCTCGTGGCTGCCGGCGGGGTCGGCTTCGGCATCGTAGCGTTCGCCGGCGGCGAGCTGCCAGAGCCACAGCTCGACGGTGCGGCCGGCGCTGCCCAGGCTCTGCAGCAGGCTGGCGTGGCTGTCGGCGTGCCGGCCCTGCCACACCGTCACCGGGGCCGCCGGCTGGCGTGGGTTGGCCGCGGGCGGGCGCACCAGTTCGGCGAACGACAGGCCGAGCGCGGCGGCGAGGCGGTCGAGCGTGGCCAGGCTGACGTTGCTGTCGCCGGCTTCGATGTTGACCAGCATGCGGCGGCTGACGCCGGCGGCGGTGGCCAGCTTGTCCTGGCTCCAGCCCAGCGTCTGGCGCGCCTGACGCAGGTTGGCCGAAACATCGAGCAGCACTTGCGGCGGGGTATCGGGCATGATTTGAGCACTATATTGCACAGTGAGCGATATGTGCAGTATAGTGCACTAAGCCGTTTCGCGGCAATCGACCCTCGCTTTCCTTTCCCGTGGAGTTCCGTCATGACCTCATCCAGCGCCACCTTGCCCTTGCCTTCCGGGGCGCGCCCCTCGCGCCTGCCGGACCTGGTGTTGCTGCTGATCACGGTGGTCTGGGGCGGCACCTTCCTCGCGGTGCAGACCGCGCTGCAATGGGCCGGGCCGTTCGGCTTTGTCGCGCTGCGCTTCGGCGTGGCCGGGGCGCTGGCCTTGCTGCTGTCGTGGCGTCACTTGCGCGGCCTGACCCACGCCGAACTGCGCGCCGGGGTGCTGATGGGGGCGGTGCTGTGCGGCAGCTACGGCTTGCAGACCATGGGGCTCGGCCTGATCGCCAGCAGCAAGTCGGCCTTCCTCACCGCGCTCTACGTGCCGCTGGTGCCGCTGATCATGCTGCTGCTGTTCCGCCGTCCGCCGCCGCTGGCGGCCTGGCTCGGCATCGCGGTGGCCTTCGGCGGCCTGGTGCTGCTGTCCGACCCGCGCGGCCTGGAGTGGTCGTTCGGCCTCGGCGAGGCGCTGACCCTGGCCGGGGCGGCGATGATCGCACTGGAAATCTGCCTGCTCGGCCGCTACGCCGGGGGCTGCGAGCCACGCCGCATGGCGGTGGTGCAACTGCTGACGGTGGCGTTGCTGGCGACGCTGCTGATGCTGGCGACCGGCGAGGCCGCGCCGCAGCCGACGCCGGGACTGATCGGCTGCGTGCTCGGGCTGGGGCTGGCCACCACGCTGATCCAGGTGGCGATGAACTGGGCGCAGCAGACGGTGCCGGCCACGCGCGCCACGCTGATCTACGCCATGGAGCCGGTGTGGGGCGGGCTGGTGGGCTGGCTCGCCGGCGAGCCGCTCACCGTGCCGGCGCTGTGCGGCGCCGCGCTGATCGTGGCCAGCGTGCTGGTGGCCGAGCTGGGCAAGGGGCGGCAGGACTAGTCAAGGTAGGGGTATGGCATCCAAGCCTGTTCCAATAGGCGAGCGAGCCGAAGCAGGTTGAGTGTCGCCAGCGCACAGGAACCGGAATGGACATGAAGTACATGAGGATTCCGTATCGCTGAGCGAATTGAGAATTCGCACGCAGTACTGCCGGCGCTCAAGATGCGAAGGCACAGCCGCCTAGTGGCTTAACATCCGTTAACAACTATTTACAAGGCATACATATCGTCTCCCTATACTGGCCGTCACCGCCGTCTCGTGGCGGATTGCCGACTCTGGAGAATCCCGATAATGAAAAGAATGCTGATCGCCACGCTGCTCGTCGCCGCCGGCAGCGCCCAAGCGATGACCTTTACCGACTACGCCACGGTGCTGAAGAGCGAGCCGCGTTACCAGACCGTCAAGGACGATAACTGCGAGCAGGTCAACGAACCCGTCGCGGCACCGGCCCCGAGCGGCGGCCTGGAGGGCATGGTGACGGCGGAGAACGGCGGGGCGCTTCTGGGCGGCCTGGTCGGCGGGGTGCTGGGCCACCAGGTCGGCGGCGGCAAGGGCAAGACCGCGGCCACCATCGTCGGCGCCATCGGCGGCGCCATGGCCGGGCAGCAGATCGCGCGCAACACCCAGGGCGCACGTCCGACCACGGCGGCGCGCACCGTGTGCCACCCGTCGCAGCGCGAGGAACTGGCCGGTTACGAGGTGACCTACGAATACCACGGCCAGCGCAACACCGTGACGCTGCCCAGCGATCCGGGCCGGCGCCTGAAGATGACGGTCAACGCCCAGCCGGCGGCCAACGCGTCGGCGGCGAACACCACCAACTACTGAGTCGTCAGAACCGGTTCATGCGCTTTTTATGGCGGCGGCCGAGTGCCACCGGCCCGGTGCCGTTCGTCAAGAAAGCGTGAGCCGGCCCTGATCAGGGTTGGCCGAAGGCCCGGGTCTTCGGCCAACCTTTGCCCCATCGCGCCGGGTGCTCAGCCCGGCTCCATCAGGTTCAGCTCGCGCGCGGTGAGCCACAGCCGCAGGTCGAATTCCAGCTGGTGGTAGTCCGGCTCCATGTGGCAGCACAACTGGTAGAACGCCTTGTTGTGCTCCTTCTCCTTCAGGTGCGCCATTTCGTGCACCGCGATCATCTTCAGGAACTGCGGCGGCGCCTCGCGGAACAGCGTGGCGATGCGGATCTCGTTCTTGCTCTTCAATTTGCCGCCCTGCACCCGCGCCACGAAGGTATTGGTGCCGAGGGTGCCGTGCACCGGATGCTGGCGGTTGTCGTACAGCACCTTGGCCAGCGGCGTGGCGTTCTTCAGGTAGCGCTGGCGCAGCTCGGCCAGGTACTGGTACAGCGCGCGGTCGGTCTGCACCGCGTGGCGCTCCGGGTAACGCTCGGCCAGCCACGTGCCCAGGCGCCGGTTGGCGACCAGCGCGCGCACGCGCTCGAGCAGCGCCGGCGGGTAGCCGGCGAGGTAGGGAAAATCGGACATGCGCCATTGTAGCGCGGCGCCGCCCATCCCCGACCAAAGATGAATGGTGGGGTGGCGCGCTCCCTTGTACAAAGCAGGAGAGACCGGGCGTCTTCAGCGGAAGACGGCGAGCCCGGCGACAGGGAGAGACTGCATGGCTTATCTGCAACATCACGTGCCGGCGGCGGCGCCGCCCGCGGCGGAGACCGGACGCTCGGCCTTCGGCGGAGGCCGGCCGCGCACGCTGGACGACTTCCTCGCCGGCGACCCCCGGCTCGCCGCGGTGGCGCGCCGCGCGCTGCGTCTGGTCGGCAAGGACATTCCGCTCTTGATCGAAGGCGAGACCGGCACCGGCAAGGAGCTGTTCGCGCGCGCCTTCCACCGCAGCGGGTCGCGCTTCGACCGGCCCTTCGTGGCGGTCAACTGCGCCGCGATCCCGGAAGGGCTGATTGAATCGGAGCTGTTCGGCTACGAGGAGGGCGCCTTCAGCGGCGCGCGCCGGCGCGGCCACGTCGGCAAGCTGCTGCAGGCCAACGGCGGCACGCTGTTCCTCGACGAGATCGGCGACATGCCGCTCGCCTTGCAGGCGCGCCTGCTGCGTGTGCTGCAGGAACGCGAGGTGACGCCGCTGGGCTCGAGCCGGGTGCTGCCGGTCGACTTCTCGCTGCTGTGCGCCACCCACCGCGCCCTGCCCGAGGCGGTGGCGGCGGGCCGCTTCCGCGCCGACCTCTACTACCGTATCAACGGCGTGCGCCTGGCGCTGCCGCCCCTGCGCGAGCGCAGCGACCTGGTGCCGCTGGTGGCGCAACTGCTGGCGGACGAGTCCGGGGGGCGGCCGGTGGCGGTGGCGCCGGCGGTGTGGCAGGCGTTCGCCCGCTACCCCTGGCCCGGCAACTTGCGCCAGCTGCACGGCGTGCTGCGCACCCTGTACGCGCTGCTGGAGCCGGGCGAGACCCTGCTGCCGAGCCACCTGCCGGAGGAGTTGCTGGAGGTCATGCCGGCGGCCGAGGTCGAGGAGGCCGGCGAGCCGCCCGCCGCGCCGCCCCGTTCCACCCCCGCCCACGGCGAGCGCCTGGCCGAGGTCGAGCTGCAGCTGATGCGCCGCGTGCTGGCCGACTGCAACGGCAACGTCAGCGCCGCCGCGCGCCGCCTCGGGGTCAGCCGCAACACCCTGTACCGCCGCCTCAAGCCGGCGCCGCGCTGACGGCGCGTTCACCCATCCCCCCAAACGGCCGAAGCCCGACGCTCCTCTCCGGAACGTCGGGCTTCGGCGTTGGCGCCTCGCCCGCCATGTGGCGGGCGGCAACACGATCAGAAGAACAGGATGGCGCCGAGCGACACGCTGTCGGTGTCGATGTCGGTGACCTTGTTGCGGCGGCGGTTCAGTTCGCCCACCAGGGTCAGGTTCGGCGTCAGGCTGTAGTAGGCGCCGAGCGTGGTGCCGGCGACGCGGTTGATGTCGCCGCTGCCTTCTTCGCTGGTGGCCTTGGTGCGGCTCTCGCCGTAGCTCACGCCCAGTTTCAGGTCGTCGATCTTGTAGGTGGCCTGCGCCAGGTAGCCGTTGGAGCGGCGGTTGTTGCCGTCGGCGTCGGTGCCGCCGGAGAACAGGATGGTGTCGCCGATGCCCTTGCCGCTGAAGCCCTGCGCCATCAGCCCGACGTTGCCGATGTCGGCCTTGGCGCCCAGCTCGAAGCCGGTGGCGTTGTTGTCGCGGATGCGGGTGAACTGCTGGTTGACGAAGCCGAGCCAGGCCTTGCCCGAGGCCGCGTTGCTCTTGAAGCCGTACTCGGCCAGCCCTTGGTAGCCCGGATGGCTGCCGGTGGTGCCGGTGCTGTCGACGTCCTTGTTGTCGAACACGCCGAGGCTGGCGTGGAAGCCGTTGTAATCCGGCGTGGTGTAGGTGATCTGCGGCTGGAACTCGGCGTAGATGTAGCCGGCGCCGATGCCGCCCAGCGTGGTGTTGATGTTGCGTGCCAGCCCGGCGCCGCCGCCGACGCCGATCAGCGTCATGTCGTTGAGGATGGCGTTGGACTGGAACAGGCCGATATCGCGGCCGAACTTGAAGGTACCGATCTTGTCGTTGCCGAAGCTCAGGTAGTTGGTCCGCGCGTCCACGGTGGACTTGCCGACGCCGGAGGTGGTGCCGGCGAAGGCCGGCGAGTCGGAATCGATGCCCGGCCACATGCCGATCACGCCCTTGATGTCGAGGCCCTTCTGCTTGGTGGCGGCGGTGATGTTGAAGTAGCCCGGCAACAGGCCGTTCTCGATCTGGCTGCTGCGCTCGGCGTTGTCGGCCTTGCTGGTGGTGTAGAAGGCGTTGACCGAGCCGCTGATGTCGAGCGTCCAGCCCTTGTCGTTGTAGACCTCCAGGGCCATGGCCTGGCCGGCGAACAGGGCGGCGACGAGGCTGGCGAGCAGGGTGGTTTGAGTTCTGGTTTTCATGGTTTCTCCATTCCGGTGGCAAACGAGGCGACTGCCGGGCGTCAGGTGCAAGCGCCATTCCCACGCCGGGAAAAACCGTCTACGACTTTGGTATGTAATGCGCTATCTCGTTGAAACCAATGGGGTTTGTGGCGGTCTGGCGGCACCGCGGGCGTTCCTGGTCCGGCCGCGCCCGGCCCGACGCGGCGCGGCCGCTGTGGCGAAGTGCAACACTGTGTCAGCCTGGTACAGCGCCCCGCCCCGGCCGTTGCGCCAGTCTGCAACGCCGTTCCGGGCTGGCGCTCGGGGCGGGGCAAGGGTACGCTGTCGCCTCCCCCGTCATTTCCTTGCCCGCCCATGAACTCTGCCTCGCCGGCCGTGCCGGTTTCGTTGCGTCGCTTCCGTCCATTCTGGCTGTACTGGCTGACCCGCGTCTGCCTCACCAGCGGTTTCCAGATCCTCACCGTCGCCATCGGCTGGCAGGTGTACTCGCTCACGGGCAGCGCGCTCGATCTGGGCCTGGTGGGCTTGCTGCAGTTCCTGCCGCGGGTGCTGCTGGTGCTGGTGGTGGGCTCGGTGGTGGACCGCTTCGACCGCCAGCGCATCGTCACGGTGAGCCTGCTGGTGCAGGCCGCGGTGGCGGCGCTGCTGGGCCTGGGCAGCGCGCACGCCGGCTTTGCGGTGAGCCGCGAGCTGATCTTCGCGCTGTCGGTGCTGATCGGCACCTGCCGCTCCTTCGACATGCCGGCGATGCAGGCGCTGCTGCCCAACGTGGTGCCGCCCGCGCTGCTGCCGCCGGCGGTGGCGGCGGCCGCTTCGGCCAACGAGGCGGCCACCATCCTGGCGCCGGCGCTGGGCGGCTTCCTCTACGCGCTGGGGGCCGAGTTCACCTACGGCCTCGACCTGACGCTCTACCTCGGCGGCGCGCTGCTGCTGTCGCGGCTGGCGGCGCGCCCGTCGGAGCCCTCGCAGCAGCGCATGACGCTCGATTCGCTGCTGGTGGGGGTGCGCTTCATCCAGAGCCGGCCCGACATCCTCGGCGCCATCTCGCTCGACCTGTTCGCGGTGCTGCTGGGCGGGGCTACCGCGCTGCTGCCGATCTACGCGCGCGACATCCTGCACACCGGGCCGTGGGGGCTGGGGCTGCTGCGCTCGGCGCCGGCGGTGGGCGCGCTCTTGATGTCGGCCTACCTGATGCGCTTCCCGATCGCGCAGCGGGTGGGGCGGGTGATGTTCGCGGCGGTGGCGGTGTTCGGGCTCGCCACCATCGCCTTCGGCCTGTCGACCTCGTTCGGCCTGTCGCTGGCGGCGCTGGCGGTGTTGGGGGCGTCGGACATGATCAGCGTGGTGATCCGCACCACCTTCGTGCAGCTGGAGACCCCGGACGAGATGCGCGGCCGCGTCAGCGCGGTCAATTCGCTGTTCATCGGTGCCTCCAACCAGCTGGGCGAGTTCGAGTCCGGCGCCACCGCGGCGCTGCTGGGCACGGTGCCGGCGGTGGTGGCGGGCGGGGTGGGGACGCTGTTGGTGGCGGCGCTGTGGATGCGGCTGTTTCCGACGCTGGCGCAGCGTCACCGCCTGGTGCAGGAGCCCGCCGCCGACACCGCCGGCTGAGGCCCCCGGCTTGCTGCGCGCCGCCTGGCGGGCGTGATAGGGCTGACTGCAGGAGGAAGGCCGCGCTGCGGCGGCTCAGGATCGCGCGCTCACACCGGCCACAGCGGCGCTTCGTCCATCAGCGCGATCTGCTCGCGCAGCGCCAGGATCTGGTCCTGCCAGTAGCGCGGGCTGTCGAACCACGGGAAGGCCGCCGGAAACGCCGGGTCGTGCCAGCGTCGCGCCAGCCAGGCGCTGTAGTGGATCAGCCGCAGCGTGCGCAGCGCCTCGACCAGGTACAGCTCGCGCGTGTCGAACTCGCAAAAATCCTCGTACCCCGCCAGCAGATCGGCCAGCTGGGCGCTCTGCTCGCTACGTTCCCCCGACAGCAGCATCCACAGATCCTGCACCGCCGGTCCCATGCGGCAGTCGTCGAAATCGACGAAGTGCGGCCCGGCCTCGGTCCACAGCACGTTGCCGGCGTGGCAATCGCCATGCAGGCGGCGCAGCGTGATGGCGCCGGCACGGTCGTAGCCGCGCGCCACGCCGTCCAGCGCCTGGCGCGCCACGCCCAGGTACACCTCGCGCAATTCGTCCGGGATGAACGGGCAGTCGGCCAGATAGGTCAGCGGCTCCACGCCGAAGCTCGCGGCGTCCAGCGTCGGCCGCTGCGCGAACGGCGTCACCGCGCCGACGGCGTGGATGCGGCCGAGGAAGCGTCCCAGCCATTGCAGCGTGTCCGGCTGGTCGAGCTCCGGGGCACGCCCGCCGCGGCGCGGGAACAGCGCGAAGCGGAAGCCGGCGTGCTGATGCAGCGTGCTGCCCGCGATGTCGAGCGCGCCCACCACCGGAATCTCGTGGCCGGCCAGTTCCGCCACGAAGGCGTGCTCTTCCAGAATCTGCGCTTCGCTCCAGCGCTCGGGGCGGTAGAACTTGGCCACCAGCGGCGGCGCGTCGTCCAGGCCGACCTGGTAGACGCGGTTTTCGTAGCTGTTGAGCGCCAAGAGCTGGCCGTTCACCGGCAGGCCGAGGCCTTCCAGTGCGTTCAGCAGGCAGTCCGGGGTGAGCCCGGCAAAAGGAGGGGACGTGGTCATGGCTGCATTATACGACCTCGGCCACGCCGCGGCGTGGCGACGCTGACGCGCACCGTCGCGCCCAGCGCGGATGCGTCGCGTTGTGGCCGGGCGGGGCTGGCCGGCGCATGCCCCTTCCGGCCGGGACGGGGGATTCTCCGCTACACTGCGGGTCTTTCCCTTTGCCTTGAAGTGGGCCGATGTCCAAGTACGCCACGCTGGTCGATTTTTTCGTTGCCGCTATCGAGCACGGCAGCTACCGCGCCGGCGACGCCCTGCCGTCGCTGCGCCGCCTGTGCGAGACCCACGGCGTCGGCATGAACACCGCCAAGCGCGCCTACTACGAGCTGGAGCGGCAGGGCTACGTCGAGGCGCTGCCGCGTGCCGGTTTCCGCGTGGCACCGGGCGGCGCGGTACCGGCTTCGGCCAACCTGGCCCCGCTGTTGCCGTGGGGGTCGCCGTTCGTCAATCCGGCCTTGTTCGACGGCCGCGCGCTGGCGCAGGCCTTCGTGCGCGTGCAGCGGCGCTACCCCGAACTGCTGGCGCGCCACGAACTGCTCGGGCTGGACGCGCTGCGGCGCCAACTGGCGCGCCGCTGCCACGCCGAGGGCATGGCGCTCGACTGGGACCAGCTCGTGATCACCTGCGGCGGCATGGAGGCGCTGGCGCTGGCGGTGCAGGTGGTGACGCACGAGCTGGCGGCGCCGTGCCTGGCGGTGTTGACGCCGGCCTTCCCCGGTCTCTTGGGGGTGCTGGCGCAGCACGGCATCGCCACCCTGGCGCTGCCGGTCGGGCTCGACGGCGCGCTTGACCTGGCGCCGCTGGCGCAAGGGTTGGCCGAAGGCCGGGTGCACGGCATCGCGGTGATGGCCAACTTCCAGCATCCCACCGGGCATTGCCTGAGCGACGCCGCGCGTGACGCGCTGTGGCAGCTCGCCGAGCGCTACGACGTGCCGCTCATCGAGGACGACGCCTACCGCCAGCTGGCGTTCGAGTCGCCGGCTCCGGCACCGTTCAAGGCACGCGACACCGCCGGGCGGGTGCTGTACTGCGCCACCTTCTCCAAGTCGCTGGCCCCCGGCTACCGCGTCGGCTGGATCGCGCCGGGGCGCTACCTCGACGCGGTGTGCCGGCTCAAGGTCAGCACCACGCTGGCCTCGCCGCTGCCCAACCAGATGGCGATCGCCGAGCTGCTGGCCGACGGTGGCGACCCGCCCGGCCTGCGCCGGCTCAGCCAGCAACTGGCCGAACGCGCCGCCGCGCTGCGTCAGGGGCTGGCGGCGCGGCTGCCGCCGACGGTGCGGCTGTCCCGCCCGCAAGGCGGCTACTTCCTGTGGCTGGAATGGGACGAGGGGCCGGACAGCCAGACACTGCTGGCCGAGGCGCAGGCGCACGGCCTGCACTTCGCGCCCGGCACGCTGTTCCACCCCGACGGCGCCGGCCGCCACGCCCTGCGCCTCAACCTGAGCTACGTCGAGCCGGCGATGCAGTCCGCCGCGCTGGACTGGCTGGCGGCGGCGCTCGGGGGCTCGCCCATACGGTAGGATGGGTGGCTTGGTAGGATGGGTGGAGCGAAGCGCAACCCATCGCTCCAGGCCGATCTTGCGGCACTGACTGGGCGCGGTGGCGCCGCGTGGCGGAGGCCGGGCGCCTGCCCCTCTTCCCGTAAGCGACAGCGCGGCGCGCTCACTCGCCGATGAAGCTGCTGTCGGCGCTGACGTGGCGTTGCGGGGCGTCGACGGCGCGCAGCACGAAACGCAACGGCTGGCTGCCGCGCTGTACCGCGGCCGGATCGGCGGCCACCCGCACCCCGACGGTGGCGACGGTCAGCGCCGGCACCATCACCGGCGCGGTCTCGCGCAGCCGGGCGCCGGGCAGGCCCTCCACCTCGATGCGGAAGCGGTGCGCCTGCTCGTCGCCGTTCATCACCCTGAGGCTGTAGCTGTTTTCCAGCCAGCCGTCGTCACCCTCCCGCACTAGCGAGGCGCGGTCGCGCAGCACGTCGAGTTTGTACGGTGTGTGGTTCAGCAGGCCGGTCGCCGTCAGCGCCAGCAGTACCGCCAGCAGGCCGCCGTAGACCAGCACGCGCGGGCGCTGCCAGGGGCGGCGCGGTCGCGCATCGCCGCCGTCCTCGGCGCGCTGGGTGGTGAAGCGGATCAGCCCGCGCGGCGCGCCGATCTTGTCCATCACCGCGTCGCAGGCGTCGATGCAGGCGGCGCAGCCGATGCACTCGTACTGCAGTCCGGCGCGGATATCGATGCCGGTGGGGCAGACCTGCACGCACAGCCCGCAATCGACGCAATCGCCGCGCGCCACGCCGGGCTGGGCACCCTTGCGCAAGGCGCCACGCGGTTCGCCACGGGGAGCATCGTAGGCCACCAGCTTGGTATCCGGATCGAACATGGCGCCCTGAAAGCGCGCGTACGGGCACATGTGCAGGCACACCTTCTCGCGCAGCACGCCGGCCAGCAGGTAGGTGAAGCCGCCGTAGAACAGCGCCCAGAACGCCTCCCACGGGCCGATGGCGAGCGTGGGCAGGCCGGCCGCCAGTTCGCGCATCGGGCTGAAGTAGCCGACCAGGGTGAGCCCGGTCCACAGCGAGAATGCCGCCATCAGCACGTGCTTGCCGCCCTTGCGCGTCACCTTGTCCAGGCGCCACGGCGCGGCGTCGAGCGCGCGACGCGCCGCCGGCTTGCCCTCGGTCCAGCGCTCGATCCACAGCATGATCTCGGTGTACACCGTCTGCGGACAGGAAAAACCGCACCACAGCCGGCCGGACAGCGTGGTCCACAGGAACAGCCCGAAGGCGCTGGCCATCAACAGCGCGGCGAGGTAGACCATGTCCTGCGGCAGCAGCGTCAGACCGAACAGGTGGAAGCGCCCGCCCGCCAGGTCGAACCACAGCGCCTGGCGGCCGTGCCATTGCAGCCAGGGCAGGCCGAAGTAGAGCAGCTGGGTGACGGCCACGAAGGCGACGCGCCAGGTGTTGAAGCGGCCTTGCGTCAGGCGCGGGTAAAGCTTGATGGGTATGGCAGGGACTGTGGACATGGGAACACCATCATGAAATGGGATGGCGTCAGGGTAGACGGGGCGGGGCCGGCGCATAAGGCACAGGGAAGGGGTAAATGACGGACACAGGGCCGTGTGGTGTCGTCAGCGAGGTGGTTGCCAGTCTGCCGAGGCCGGCGGAGGCGTGGGGTTTGCCGGTCCCGCCCGGCAGGCGTGTCGAGGGGCTTGTCTCGCCAGGCCCCTCGGCACGCCCAAGGCGAGCCCACCGCCGCGGGTTGCCGTCTGGCTGGAGGCTGGCGAGGCGCGGCGGAAACTAGCTATCGCTGAGCGAATCGGAGATTCGCACGCAGAGCGCTACCGTCGCCCGGCGTCGGGCAGCCCGCCGCTTAACACTCGCCATCCACCATCCCGCCGCGCGGCGGAAGGGCGGATGTTCGCATCGGCAATGTTTTGGCTTTGGGGGTAACAGGCAAAGGCGGGTCTGAGGGGCTTTTGCTGTATTGGTCGAAGGCAGGATTCGCGGCACTTCATCGCCTGTCCCCCGCTGGTTACCAAGCGGCCGTTAGCTCTCCATCTCGCTGAAGATTTTCTTGAAATCGGGCTCGCTGTCTTCCTCCGGCGACATGTCGAGCGCCGACTCCACTTCCTTCAGATGCTGGGACATCCACGTCTTGGCCTGGGCCGCATCGCCCGCCTCGAGCAGGGCGATCAGCGCGTCGTGGCTGTCGCATTTGCCGTCGGCGCTCCACGACGAACCGTACACCGCGATGATCAGCGACGAACGCGACACCAACCGCACCAGGAAGTCGGTCAGGTCGTCGTTGCCGGCGATGCTCAGCAGGCGCACGTGGAACTGGCCGGACAGCTTGATGGCCTGGCGGTGGTCGCGCGCGTGCTGCGCCTCGTGCTCCTGGCGGGCGATCTCCCGGAGCTCGGCGATATCGCTGGGGCGGATGTTCTGGACCACCTGGTCGAGCGTGCCCACTTCGATCAGCTGACGCGCCGCAAAAATGTTCTTCGCCTCGGCGATGGTGGGCTTGGCCACCGTCGCGCCGCGCTTGGGCAGAATCGTCACCAGGCGCTCCAGCGCCAGGCGCTGCAGCGCCTTGCGGATCACGGTGCGGCTGACCTCGAAGCTCTCGGTCAGCGCATCTTCCGGCAGTTTCATGCCCGGCTGCAGGCGGTGCTCGATGATCGCGGTGAATAGCCGTGCGTATACCAGTTCGTCCTTGGTGCCTTCCTCACCGCGTTGGTGATGAGCGGCTGATAGTCCCCGCAGCATGGTTGCTCACTCCTAGATGTCGCATACAAAACCCTAGCTTCTATCTTACTTCGCAAATGGCACGGTACCCATGGGGCACGGCAAATTTGTTTGTGTACTAAATATTTATATATTGTATACGTTATTTCCATCGCCAATTGCGCTCAGAGCACTCGCCGACGCGCCAGACACTGGGAGTGTGTCGGAAAAACAGCAGTGAAAACAATGCAGTAGCTGGGTTATTACAGCGTATACGAAAATGTTGTTGTTGCGTGTACGAAATCTGCTAACAATGAAGTGCAACAAGGCCAACAAGAGCCTCTAAGACTAGCAAAACTGCAAAGGAGAATTTCGATGCACCAACAGCATTCCCCCGGCCACGCCGGCCAGCGTCCGCAAGGCTACAGCGAGCGGCTCTACAACGAAGACCTCGGTCCGCTCAAGGAGCAGAACTGGAACTGGTACAACATCTTTGCCTTCTGGATGTCGGATGTGCACAGCGTCGGCGGCTACGTCTTCGCCGGCAGCCTGTTCGCGCTGGGCCTGGCGAGCTGGCAGGTGCTGGTGTGCCTGCTCATCGGCATCGGCATCGTGCAGTACGTCGCCAACAAGATCGGGCGGCCGAGCCAGCAGGCAGGCATCCCCTACCCGGTGGTGTGCCGCATGTCGTTCGGCGTGTTCGGCGCCAACATTCCGGCGGTGATCCGGGGGCTGATCGCGGTGGCCTGGTACGGCATCCAAACCTACCTCGCCTCGTCGGCGCTGGTGATCGTGGTGCTGCGCTTCTTCCCGGAACTGGCGTACCTCGGCCATATCAAGTTCGCCGGGCTGTCGGCGCTGGGCTGGATGGGGTTCATGACGATGTGGGCGCTGCAGGCGCTGGTGTTCTGGCACGGCATGGAGGCGATCAAGAAGTTCATCGACTGGGCTGGCCCGGCGGTTTACGCCGTGATGTTCCTGCTGATGGCGTACATCGTGTACAAGGCCGGCTGGCACAACATCAACTTCGACCTCAGCACCAAGCGCCTGACCGGGTTCGACGCGGTGTGGCAGATGGTGCTCGCCGTGGTGCTGGTGGTGTCCTACTTCTCCGGGCCGACGCTGAACTTCGGCGACTTCACGCGCTACGCCAAGAACATGGACGAAGTGAAGCGGGGCAACTTCTGGGGGCTGCCGGTCAACTTCCTGCTGTTCTCCATCGTCACCGTGGTGGTGATCTCGGGCACGCTGCCGGTGTTCGGCAAGCTGATCGAAGACCCGATCGAGACCGTCGGCCTGATCGACAACACCACGGCCGCCGTGCTGGGCGCGCTGACCTTCATCACCGCCACCATCGGCATCAACATCGTCGCCAACTTCGTGTCGCCGGCGTTCGACTTCGCCAACGTCAACCCGCAGAAGATCAGCTGGCGCATGGGCGGCATGATCGCCGCGGTCGGTTCGATCTTCATCACCCCGTGGAACCTGTTCAACTCGCCGGAAGTGATCCACTACACGCTCGACTCGCTCGCCGCCTTCATCGGCCCGCTGTACGGCATCGTGCTGGTGGACTACTACCTGGTGCAGAAGCGCCGCATCGACGTCGACGCGCTGTACAGCGACAAGCCGGGCAACACCTACTGGTACGAGAACGGCTACAACAAGGCCGCGATCAAGGCGCTGGTGCCGGCGGCCGTGCTCGCCCTGATCTGCTCGCACACCCCGGGTCTGAGAGAGTACCTCGGCCACTTCGCGCTGTTCATCGGCGGTTTTGCCGGGGCGCTGCTCTACCGGAAGCTGGGACGTTGTCCCGAGGCGATCAGCAAGATGGTGTTAAGCCGTTCCTGAGTCTTCTCCTTGGTATCTATCTCGAACGGTGGTTTACGCGGCAGCCCTGGCTGCCGCTTTTTTTCGGCCGGCAGAGGCGCCCCGGGCGGCGCTCAGTGCCCTTCCTTCAGCGTAACGAACTCCACCAGCACGTTGTGCACGTTGTCCGACAGCCAGATCTGGCCGTCCTGGATCGTCACCTGCAGCTGCATGCTGCGCTCGGCCAGTGCCGCCAGCTGCGTCAGCGTGTCCGGGCTGACGCCGAGCACATGAAGATGCTCGAAGCGGCTGGCCTTGCCTTCCATGCCCTGCCACCAGACGTCGGCGGCGCGGCCGCCGTAGCTGTAGATCCACACTTGCTCGGCACGGCCGCAGGCCTTGCGCAGGCGCTTCTCGTCCGGCTCGCCCAGCTCGATCCACAGCTCGATCTCGTCCGAATAGTTCTTCTGCCACAGGTCCGGCTCGTCGTCCTCGCTGATGCCCTTGGTGAAGGCCAGGGTGTCGCTGGCGTGGCGCGCGAACGCCACCAGCCGCAGCATCATGCGCTCCACCGTTTCCGACGGGTGCAGGGCTAGGGTGAGGTTGTGGCTGGCGTAGTAGCTGCGGTCCAGGTCGGTGATGTTGAGTTCGGCTTTGTAGATGGTGGCTTTGAGCGCCATGGTTGGGTCCGGTCGCGGGCAATGTTGGGAAAGAAGCGCGCTAGTGTAGCGGTTTTGAGGGGCAAGAACCTACCTCAGCAGGCGAGCGAGCCAAAGCAGGTTGGGTGCCGCCGGTGTCTGTGCTGCTCTTCACCCCGCTGAGGCTGCTCGCGACAGATCGTGCACAGGCTCTAATGGGGTAGGGGCTCAATAGGCGTCCCAGTCGGGCTCCCCGGCGAAATGGTCGGCCAGGAAATCGACCAGCGCGCGCACCTTGCGCGGCAGGTACTGGCGGTGCGGGTAGAGCGCGTAGAGGCGAAATTCGGGCAGCGGGTAGCCCTCCAGCAGCGGCACCAGCCGCCCGCTCTTGAGATCGTCGCCGAGCAGGAAGGTCGGCTCGCAGATGATGCCCATGCCGTGGCGCGCCGCGTCCACCAGCAGGTCGCCGTTGTTGGCGGCGAGCGGGCCGGAGACCTTGACCCGTTCGCTGCCGAAGCGCCATTCGTCCACCGGTTCGCTCAGGGTGTAGCGCAGGCACTGGTGGCGGGCGAGCTCGGCCGGCGTGGCCGGGGTGCCGTGGTGCGCCAGGTAGGCCGGCGCGGCGCACACCGCCACCCGCACCGGTGCCAGCGCGCGCGCCACCAGCTGGCTCTGGCCGAGGTCGGTGGTGATGCGCAGGGTCAGGTCGACGCCGTCCTCCAGCATGTCGCGCTGGCGGTCTTCCAGCAGCAAGTCCACCGTCAGGCGCGGGTAATGGGCATTGAACTCGGCCAGGATCGGCCCGAGCCGGCGCACGCCAAACGCCAGCGGCGCGCTGACGCGCAGCGTGCCGACCGGCTCGCGGCTGGTTTCGGCGGCCTGCGCCTCGGCTTCGTCGACCTGGGCCAGGATGCTGGCCACCCGCGCCAGGTAGTCCGTGCCGCTCTCGGTCAGCGCCAACCGGCGCGTGGTGCGATTGAGCAGGCGCGTGCCCAGGTGCTCTTCGAGCCAGCTCACGTACTTGCTGGCCATGCCGCGCGACAGGCCGAGCTTGTCCGAGGCCAGGGTGAAGCTGCCGCCGTCGGCCACAGCGTGGAACACGCGCATGGCGGTCATCAGGTCCATAATTGTTTCTTGTGGCGAATCAATATTATGAAATATGGCGGGTTTATCGATCAGATGGCAAGCGCTTTAATACACCCATACCCCACCCACTGGAGAAGCACCATGATCGACACCCGCACCGCCCCCTACGCCGCCTTCCTGCTGCGCCTGAGCCTCGGCCTGATGTTTCTGGCGCACGGCCTGACCAAGCTGTTCGTGTTCACCCCGGCCGGCACTGCCCGGTTCTTCGCCTCGCTCGGCCTGCCCGGCTTCGTCGGCCCGCTCACCATGGTGGCCGAAATCACCGGCGGCGTGCTGCTGATCCTCGGCGTGGCCGGACGCCAGGTGGCGCTGCTGCTGAGCCCGGTGCTGCTCGGCGCCACCCTGCTGGTGCATCTGGCCAACGGCTGGGCCTTCACCAACCCGGGCGGCGGCTGGGAATACACCGCCTTCCTGACCGCGGCGGCCCTGACCGTGGCCCTGCTCGGCGACGGTGCCTTCGCACTCAAGCCGCTCGGCCGTCGCGCCTGACGCGGCGTATCATCAACTTATCGACCCAAGGAGTACACCATGTCCCGCCTGCCCAGCCTGTTCATCTCGCACGGCGCCCCGACCGTACTGATCGACGGCTCGCCCGCGCCGGCCGCCTGGCGGCGCTGGGCCGACGCCCACGACCGCCCGCGCGCCATCGTCAGCCTGTCGGCGCACCGTCCGGCGCGGCAGCCGGGTGCCGGCAGCGCGGCGCACTGGCGCACCGTGCACGACTTCGGCGGCTTCCCGGAACAGCTCTACCGGCTGCAGTACCCGGCGCAGGGCGAGCGCGCCCTGGCCGACGACATCGACCGCCGTCTCGCCGCCGCCGACTTCGCGGTGCAGCCGGACGAGCGCCCCGGTCTCGACCATGGCGCCTGGGTGCCGCTGCTGGCGATGTACCCCGACGCCGACATCCCGGTGGTGACCCTGCCGGTGTTGCCGGCGGCGGACGCCGTCACCCACTACCGGCTCGGCCAGGCGCTGGCGGGGCTGGGCGAGGAGGGCGTGCTGCTGATGGGCTCGGGCAGCCTCACCCACAACCTGTACGAGGTGGCGTGGAACGCCGGCCCCGAAGCGTGGGCCGTGGAGTTTCAGCATTGGATGCTCGAGCGCCTGGCCGAAGGCGACGTCGACGCCGTACTCGACTGGGAACGCCAGGCACCGCACGCCAAGCGCAACCATCCCACCGCCGAGCACCTGCTGCCGCTGTTCTTCGCGCTGGGCGCCGGCGGCGCGCCGGTCAGCGTGCTGCATAGTGGCATGGAGCATGGCAGCATCGCGATGGACGCGCTGGCATTCGGTTAAGAACCTGTTCACGATCTTGCTGCGCGATCCCTGATCGGGGCTCATGCGCACTGCGTGCGAATCTATCGCTGAGCCAATCCATCGCTGAGCCAATCTTCGATGGGCTCAGCGATGGATTGGCACGCAGAGAGGCGCCCAGCGATGCGGAATCCTCGTGTACTCCGTGTCCATTCCGGTTCCTGTGCGCTGGCGGCACTCAAGCTACTGTGGCTCGCCCGCCTGCTGAGACAGGTTTGGAGCATCTGCCGTCGGCGGCGGGTTTCCCTTCGTGCCCAACCCCTGTACACTGTCGCCTTCCCGCGTCGTGCCAATCGGCGCGCGGTCTAGCTTCAACGCCGAAGCCCCCGCATTTTCCATCATCGACGTCTGCCTGGATTGGTGTCGCACAACCTGCGATTGGGCCGTCGCTGGAGTTTTCATGTCTGAAATCAAATTTACCGACCTCGGCCTGTCCGAGCCCCTGTTGCGTGCCGTGGCCGAAACCGGCTACACCACGCCCACCCCGATCCAGGCGCAGGCTATTCCGCAGGTGATCAAGGGTGGCGACCTGCTGGCCGCCGCCCAGACCGGCACCGGCAAGACCGCAGGCTTCACCCTGCCGCTGCTGCACCGCCTCGGCCCGGCGCCGACCCATATCAAGGGTCGTCCGCGCGCCCTGGTGCTGACGCCGACGCGCGAACTGGCGGCGCAGGTGGAGGAATCGGTGCGCACCTACGGCAAGTACCTGCCGCACAAGTCGATGGTGATGTTCGGCGGTGTCGGCATCAACCCGCAGATCGCCGCGCTCAGGAAGCCGCTGGACATCCTGGTGGCCACCCCGGGCCGCCTGCTCGACCACGCCGGCCAGAAGACCATCGACCTCTCCGGGGTCGAGATTCTGGTGCTGGACGAGGCCGACCGCATGCTCGACATGGGCTTCATCCACGACATCAAGAAGGTTCTGGCGCTGCTGCCGGCCAAGCGCCAGAACCTGCTGTTCTCGGCCACCTTCTCCGACGAGATCAAGGCGCTGGCTGACCGCCTGCTGAACAACCCGCAGCTGGTCGAAGTGGCGCGCCGCAATACCGCCAACGAGCTGGTCGAGCAGAAGGTGCACCTGGTCGATCGCGACAAGAAGACCGAGCTGCTGACCCACCTGATCAGCCAGGGCGACTGGCACCAGGTGCTGGTGTTCACCCGCACCAAGCACGGCGCCAACCGCCTGGCCGAGAAGCTGGAAAAGAGCGGCATCAGTGCCGCGGCGATCCACGGCAACAAGAGCCAGAACGCGCGCACCAAGGCGCTGGCCGACTTCAAGGCCAACACCCTGCAGGTACTGGTGGCCACCGACATCGCCGCGCGCGGTCTGGACATCGACCAGCTGCCGCACGTGGTCAACTTCGAGCTGCCCAACGTGCCGGAAGACTATGTGCACCGTATCGGCCGCACCGGCCGTGCCGGTAACGAGGGCGAGGCGGTGTCGCTGGTGTGCGTGGACGAGTTCAAGTTCCTCAAGGACATCGAGAAGCTGATCAAGAAGGATATCCCGCAGTTTACCGTTCCCGGCTACGAGGCCGATCTGACGGTGGCGCCGGAACCGATCCTGATGGGCGGCCAGCGTCGCGGTCAGGGCCAGGGGCAGCGTCAGGGCCAAGGCGCACGCCAAGGCCAGGGCGCACGCCAGGGCCAGTCCCAGCCGCGCCAAGGTCAAGGCCAGGGTCAGCGCCGTGGCGACGGTCAGGCCAGCAACGCGCGTAGCAGCGCCGGCGCCAGTGGCAACGGCGGCCAGAACGGGCGCCGTCACGAGCACGCCGACGGCGCGCGCCAGCCGGGTGCCCGTCCGCCCAAGAGCAACACCGGTTCCCAGCAGCCCAAGGGGCGCCATACCGCGCCGGCCAACGGCCAGCGTGGCGAGCCCAACGGCAACGTGATGCCGCCGCCGCCGAAAGAGGTGAACGGCAACGTGATGCCGCCGCGTGCCAAACCCAGCAACGGCAATCAGCGTCCGGGCAGCAGCCGTCCGGGCGAGGCACGCCGTGGCAAGCCGGCAGGCCGCCAGACCGCCGCGCTGTTCGCGCCCAAGCGCGACGGCAACCGCTGACGCTCCTCCCGCGTCCGCGCCAGACCGCTGCCCGCTTGCCGGGGGCGGTTTTTTTCCGCCCCGATCTGCGTAGCGGCTCCACTTCCTATGCATTTTGACCATGCCGCCGGTGCGCTTCTGCTATCCTTAAGCAGCTTTCGGTGTGCCCCGGTTCGAATCGGCCCGGGGCTTGAGGTTTCTCGCCGCTACCCGGCTGCGCGTGCGCGCCGCCACCGCACGGGGAACCTCAACGGGAAGACGGTGTGCCGATCGGCAAATCCGTCGCTGCCCCCGCAACGGTAATCGAGTAAGCGCCGGCAACACGCCACTGGGTTCGCGCCCGGGAAGGCGCCGGCGTGGGAGCGTGCTCCCGGCTCGTGAGCCCGGAGACCGGCCGAAGGCGACAACGCTATGCACCGCGGAGGGCGGTGCGCTTAACGTTTCTTCCTGTGCCCCTCCCTTACCCTGTCGCGCCATCGTCGGTCCATCGCTGTGCGGCTGCTTGCCGCCAACCGACACCGCGAGACAGGGGGGGCCATGGAAAGACCCAGGAGATAGACATGCAGTTGCACAAATCCGCCGTTCGACCGATCGGCCAGCTCGACCCCGCCAGCGCCGCGCGCTGGAAAGCCCGTTCCGCCGCCCTGTGCGCCGCGCTGCTGGGCGCGGTGATCCTCTACGGTGTCGGTTTCGCCCCGGGCATCGCTCACGGCGAGAGCCACGATACGCGCCATACCATGGGCTTCGTCTGCCACTGACCGACGAAGGGTTGTCATGTTTGCACGTATTGTCGCCCTGTCGCTGCTGGCCGGGCTGCTGGCCGGTGCGGTGACGACGCCGGTCCAGCTGGCGCTGGTCCAGCCGCTGATCGAGCAGGCCGAAGGCTACGAGCAGCAGCTCGAGGCCGCTACCGCCACGGCGCACGTTCACGAGGCGCACGACGCTATGGCGGCCAAGGAACACGCGCACGAGGCGATGGCGAGCGAGGAGCCGTCCGACGACAAGACGCACCGCGCCGTTGCCACCGCGATCTCGATCACGCTGGCGGCGATGGGTTACGCCCTGCTGCTGGGGGCGGTGCTGTCGCAGTTCGGCCGCATCAACTGGCGGCGCGGCCTCTTGTTCGGCGCGTTGGGCTTCGTGGTGTTCCAGCTGGCGCCGGCGCTCGGCCTGCCGCCGGAGCCGCCGGGCGTGCCCGCGGCCGACCTGCAGCAGCGCCAGTTGTGGTGGCTGCTCACGGTGGCCTGCACTTCCGGCGCGCTGTTCGGGCTCTACTATGCTTGGGCCAAGCGCCGTGCGTTGTGGGCAGTGGGTGCGCTGGCGGTGGCGGCGCTGCCGCACCTGGTTGGCGCGCCGGTACTGGCCGAGGTGCACACGCTGGTGCCCGCGCGCCTGATGAGCGACTTCATGCTGGCGGCGCTGGCTTCCGCAGCGGTGCTGTGGCTGGCGCTGGGCGGCGTGCTGGGGGGGCTGTTGCAGCGCTTCCCGGTGGAATCGCGCTAACCGCCCGGTTGTCCCGCAAAGAAAAAGCCCCGGAATCGCTTCCGGGGCTTTTTTGTTTTTCAAGGTTGGCTGCAGCCGGGTGCGGCATGATTCCAAAAAGCATTAGGAACGAGAACGCGAAGGCAAGTGAGCGGGGCCGCAGACAGTACATGAAGTACGGCAAGGCCCTGCGTAACGCCGCCGACAAAGTTATCGTTTCTAAGGCGAATTGGAATTACACCGTGCTGTCTTCCTCGACCTGCACGTCCTCGTGGCCGACCTTGCCGGCGTAGCGCAGCTCGATCTCCTGCGTCAGCTCGTCGATGCGGATCACCGCCAGGCGCACCTTGTCGCCGCTCGCCAGCTCCGGCAGACCAGGCACGCGCAGGCGCAGCGGCAGGCCGTCGATGCGCACCAGGTCTTCCTTGATCAGCGTCGCGGTCGGCTCGGTGACGCCCTCCTGGCTGAACCAGCGCAGGCACCAGAAGTGCTCCATGCGGTCCTGGAACGCGAGATAGGCGCTGTAGGTGGCGTCGAAGTCGCGCAGGATGGCGAACAGCATGGCGTTGCCCTGCTCGAACTCGGGCTTGTCGCCGCGGATCATCGCGGTGAGCTGGCGCTGGTTGACGAAGTCGGTGGCGCGCCGCAGCGGCGAGGTGGACCAGGCGTACTGCGCCACGCCCAGGCCGATATGCGGCTCCGGACGGGTGGTCATGCGCACCTTGCCCATGCTCTGCGCACGGTACATCGCCGGGATGTCGGCTTCGGCCAACATGCGGCCCCACTCGCTGTTGGCGAGGATCATCAGCTCGGACACCAGTTTGTCCATCGGCGCGCCGCGCTTCCTCAGCGTGATTTGCACCTTGCCGTCGACCACGTTGAAGTTGTAGTCCATCTGTACCGGGCGCGTCGGGTCGTACTTGCCGCGGCGCTTCTCCAGCGCGTTGGCGAACTGCCACAGCCAGGTCAGCTCGCGCTTGAACGGGTAGTCCGGGCCGCCATCCGGATCGGCCAGGGTCTGTTCGTTGAACACCTGCTCCAGCTGGTTATGGCGCAGGTTGGCGGCGATGGTCACGCGCTCGATGCGGCTTTCGTAGCCGACCGGCTCGAATTCCGGCGTCACCTCGACGTACAGGCTCACTGCCGGGCAGGCCTGGCCTTCCTTCAGCGTGAACTGTTCGACCAGCTCGTCCGGCAGCATGGTGATCTTGTCGCCGGGGAAGTACACCGTGGAGAGGCGCTGGAACACCAGTTTCTCGATGTCCGAACCGGGCGCCACGCCCAGCGTCGGCGCGGCGATGTGGATGCCGACGCGCTGGTTGCCGTTGGGCAGTTCGACCAGCGACAGCGCATCGTCGATCTCGGTGGTGGCGGCGTCGTCGATCGAGAACGCGGCCACCTCGGCGAGCGGCAGTTCCTCGTCGCCCGGCAGCTCCGGCGCGGCGTACTGGCCGAAACCGGTGCCCTTGGGGAAGTACTCCAGCAGGAAGCCCGCCATCAGGTAGTCCGGCACCGAGGGGATGCCGCCGATCTCGGCCGCCAGCCGCACCGGCGGCAGGTTGCGCTCGCGGCAGGCCTGGTCGAAGGCCTTGAACTCCAGCGTGTTTTTGTCCGGGCGGAACAGCAGCGTCATCAACTGGGTGCGGATGGCGTCCGGCAGCCGGCCGGATTTCAGCTCGGCCACCCAGGCGTCGATCTGCTCCTGCTCGCGCTTCTTCTTCTCGATACCGGCCAGCGCCGCCTTCAGCGACTCTTCCGGTGCCGCCTTGAAGCGCCCCTTGCCCTTCTTGTAGAAGTACATCGGCGCCTCGAATAGGCGCTGGATGATGGCGGCGGCTTCGGCCGCGTTGGGGGTGTGGCCCCAGTAGTCGGCGGCCAGCGCCTCGAAGCCGAATTCGTCCTGGCCGCTCACTTCCCACAGGAAGTCGATGTCGATCTCGGCCGCCAGCTTCTCGACCGCCGGCAGGAACTCGGTCAGCGCCGAGTTGAATTCCAGCATCACGTTGGCCGATTTGATCTTGGCGCGTTTGCCGTGGAGGGTGTCGACCTGCAGGCTGGCGTCATTGCGGGACACCACGGCGCCCACCTTGAAGCTGCCGCTTTCTTCGTAAAAAACGTTCATGGCGCGTCAGGCTTGTTGTTGCTTGCAAACGCTGCAGTATACCAGCAGGGGCCGGGGCGCCGCCCTTTGGCTGTCAGATAATTAACAAGCCCTCTCGAGCGTAGCGAGGCTCCCTTGCCGGGCAAGGGTGGACTGCGTGCCAATCTATCGCCGGGCCAATCGAAGACTGGCATGCAGAGATTGGCTCAGCGAAGGATTGGGAATAGATGGGCAGGCTGCAGAATCAATTACGGCGGCGGAGAGGCCCGGCTCTGCCGGGTCCTGTAACAACGCATCGAAGCACGTCGTCAGCAGCCTGAAAGCCCGCGCGCGGCGGGCGTTGGCCGGGAGCCGGTTGCCGCCTATTCTGCAAGGTACAGGCGCACGTTGTGTTCGGACATCATCTTGGCCAGCGGCTCGGGCGGGGTTTCGTCGGTGAACACGGCGTGGAATTCGCTGATATGGCCCATGCGCACAAGCGCGTTGCGGCCGAACTTGCTGTGGTCGGCGGCGAGGTAGCGGTGGCGCGCGTTGTTCATCATCGCCTGCGCCACGCGCACTTCGCGGTAGTCGAAGTCGAGCAGCGAGCCGTCCGGCTCGATGCCGGAGACGCCGAGGATGGCGTAGTCGACCTTGAACTGGTTGATGAAGTCGAGCGTGGCCACCCCGGTGATGCCGCCGTCCGAGGCGCGCACCACGCCGGAGGTGATCAGCACGTTGAAGTCCGGGTTGGTCGACATGATCGATGCCACGTGAATATTATTGGTGATCACGCGCAGGCCCTTGTGGCTCGCGGTGAGCGCCTGGGCCACGGCCTCGATGGTGGTGCCGATGCTCATGAACAGCGAGGCGTGGTCCGGGATGTTCTCGGCGATCATGTCGGCGATGTACGCCTTCTCGCTCTGCAGCTTGCCCTTGCGCGCCACGTAGTCCTCGTTCTCGACGCTGCTGCCGAGCGCGGCGCCGCCGTGGTAGCGGCGCAGCAGGTTTTCCTCGCACAGCTGGTTGATGTCGCGGCGGATGGTCTGCGGCGTGACGTCGAGCAGGCGGGCCAGTTCCTCGATCGGCATGAAGCCGTTTTCGCGGACCAGTTGCAGAATCTTCTCGTGGCGGGGGGAGCGGCTCATGTTGGTTCGATTCCGAAAATCTGTCGTCTGTTAATTAACATATTTCGCCGCCTGCGGGCAAATCGGCGCGCGGTTTTGTCGGCGCCGCGCACCAATCACAAGGAGTTCGGCCTATGACGGCAACACTGTTGGTAATCGACCAGGGCACCACCAGCACCCGCGCCATGCTGTTCGATGCCCGGGGCCGGGTGCTGGCACGCGCCCAGCGCGAGCTGCCGCAGCACTTTCCGCAGCCGGGCTGGGTGGAGCACGAGCCGGAGGACATCTGGCGCGACACGCTGGCGCTGGCGCGCGAGGTGCTGGCCAACGGGGCCACACCGGTGGCGCTGGGGCTCACCAACCAGCGCGAGACCACGCTGCTGTGGGAGCGCGCCAGCGGCCGGGTGCTGCATCGGGCCATCGTGTGGCAGGACCGGCGCACCGCCGAGCACTGTGCCGCGCTGGCCACGCCGGACAACGCCGCGCTGGTGAGCGCCCGAACCGGCCTGGTGCTCGACCCCTACTTCTCCGCCTGCAAGCTCGCCTGGCTGCTCGACCACGTCCCCGGCGCGCGCGAACGCGCAGAACGCGGCGAGCTGGCGTTCGGCACCGTCGACAGCTTCCTGCTGTGGCGTCTCACCGAGGGTCGGGTGCACGCCACCGACGCCAGCAACGCCGCGCGCACCTTGCTGTTCAACATCCACCGCCAACAGTGGGATGACGAGCTGCTGGCGCTATTCGCCATCCCGCGCGCGCTGCTGCCGGAGGTGCGCGACAACGTCGCCGACTACGGCGCCACCACCCTGTTCGGCCAACCCCTGAAGATCACCGCGTTGGTCGGCGACCAGCAGGCCGCCACTGTCGGCCAGGCCTGTTTCGAGCCGGGCATGATCAAGTCCACCTACGGCACCGGCTGCTTCCTGGTGCAGAACACCGGTAGCGAGGTGCTGGCGTCGCGCCACCGTCTGCTGTCGACGGTGTGCTACCGGCTGGAAGGGCGCACCACCTATGCGCTGGAAGGCAGCATCTTCGTCGCCGGCGCCGCGCTGCAATGGCTGCGCGACGCGGTGCGGCTGATCCACTCGGCCGGCGAGAGCGAGACGCTGGCGCGCCAGCTGGCCGACACCGGCGGCGTCTACCTGGTGCCGGCCTTCACCGGGCTCGGCGCGCCGTATTGGGACCCACTGGCGCGCGGCGCCATCATCGGCCTGACGCGCGACTCCGGCATCGCCCACATCGTGCGCGCCGCGCTGGAGTCGGTGTGCTACCAGACGCGCGACCTGATGGAAGCGATGCAGGCCGACGGCGCGGCGCGTCCCGCCAGCCTGCGCGTGGACGGCGGCATGGTCGGCAACGACTGGCTGATGCAGTTCCTGGCCGACATGCTGGCGCTGCCGGTGGAGCGCGCGGCGGTGAGCGAAACCACGGCGCTCGGCGCGGCGTTCCTGGCGGGGCTGGGGGCGGGGGTGTACGGTTCGCTCGACGAGTTGGCGGCGCTGTGGCAAGGCCAGCAGCGCTTCGAGCCAGGCATGAGCGAGGATCGGCGCGCGCGGCTGTACCAGGGCTGGCGGGTGGCGGTGGCGCGCACCCTGAGCCCGCCTGAAAACCTGGCCCATTAGGCGGTAGCGCCGCGTCTCGTGAGGCTGGCAGCAGGGCGAGGACACCATCGCCACATGAGGCGGTGTTTCCCTCGCCACGTCAGTGCCGAACCCCATCGACCATCGTTCGCTGGGGTTCGCCTTGCTCTTCCCATCCTACGCTTCAGGCGACGCCCGGCCTGCTTTGGCGCGCGCCGGCTGGCATTGGAGAGCAAGCAAGCGGGTCGGCAGAACGTCGGCCCGCGGGGCAGAGTCAGCGGCCAGCCGGCGCCAGCTCGGACAGCATACGGGTGAGGCCGCTCATCACCGCGGCGTTGGCCTGCTCCATCGCCGCCAGCTCGGTCAGCGCCTGCTCGAAGCGGCCGGCGTAGAACAGTTCCACGGCGCGGCGGGCGTGCTCGTGCACGTTGCGGTGCGGCGCTTCCAGCGCGGCGTAGCCGGGCAGGCGCGAGAAGCTTTCCTTGCCCTCGCCGCCGTAGTACCACTGGCCGAGGCGGCACTGCGTCTCGTCCGGCAGCGCTTCCGGGCGCGTCTTGGCGATGCCCATGAACACCTTGTACACCTCGAGCTTCACGGTCAGCTCGTCGAGGTTGGCGAGCTCGACGCCGGACAGCTGCGCCGCCGCGGCGATCGCCTGTTCCATCTGCTGCGACAGCGCGAACAGGCGCTGCATGCTGCCCACCGCCTCCTGGCTCTCCGCCGAGAAGCGGCTGGCGTCGTCGGCGCCCAGCTGCATGGTCTGCTTGGCGCTCTGCGTTTCGCCCTGGATGGTGCCGACCAGCCCGGCGATCTCGGTGGTGGCCTTGGCGGTGCGTTCCGCCAGCTTGCGCACCTCGTCCGCCACCACGGCGAAGCCGCGGCCCGATTCGCCGGCGCGGGCGGCTTCGATCGCGGCGTTCAGCGCTAGCAGGTTGGTCTGGTCCGCGATGTCCTTGATCAGGCGCACGATGCCGCCGATCTCCTCGGCCTGCTGGTAGAGCGCCTCGACGTTGGCCGAGGCCTGCTGGATACGCTCGAACATGCTTTTCAGGTTGGTGGCGATGCGCTCGAACCCCTGGCGGTTGGCGTCCGATTGCGCCGCCACGTCGCGCGCCGAGCGCTTTTCCTGGCTCAGCGAGTCGGCCAGCCCGAGGAAGGACTGGCGCACGCCGTCGAGGGTGTCGCCGAAGCGGCCGACGTTGGTGAACACCCCTTGCAGCATGGTGCGCTCGCGCTGCAGCCGGGCCAGTTCCTCGGCCTGCTCGGCGTGGGCGCTTTCCATCTGGGCCAGCCGCTGCTTCAGCAGGGCGTTCTCCTGCTGCAGGCTGGCGTTGGTGGTTTCGGATTGCTGCAGGGCGGTACGGGTTTTGCTGAATAACACGGTGTCTCCCGGGGGCAAGGCGCGGTAGTGACGCGTCGGATAGGCATTCATCTTACCGAGTTATGCGGCGGAAGAAATTGACCCGGATAAAATAATCCCGGAGCGTTGCGGTTTCGCGACCGGCGCGCAAGAAAAAGGCCGGGAGACGACTCCCGGCCTGTGTCCTTGTCCTGCTCGTGCCGCCCCGCTTCAGGCCGTAGGGCGGAAGCCCTGACTGAGCGAGGCAAGCGTAGCGTTGCAAAGGAATGGGGGGCGTTCCGCCGTTCTTTGCGGAGATGGATGTGGATGGCGGCGGGTGTGGCGGAACGCCCTGACGGCGTCGGGGCTTCCGCCCTACTGAGCCGTTCAGCCGGCCAGGCGTGCGCGGTGGCGGGCGATCTGGGCGCGCACCTGGTTCGGAGCGGTGCCGCCGACATGGTCGCGTTGCGCCAGCGAGCCTTCCGGCGTCAGCACAGTGAACACGTCTGCCTCGATCAGCGGCGAGAACTCGCGCAGCTTCTCCAGGCTGAGGTCGGCGATGTCCACGCCCTGGGCCTCGGCATGGCGCACGGTCAGCGCCACCACCTCGTGGCTGTCGCGGAACGGCAGGCCCTTTTTCACCAGGTAGTCGGCCAGGTCGGTGGCGGTGGCGAAGCCCTGCAGCACGGCGGCGCGCATCGCCTCTTTCTTCACCGTGATGCCGCGCATCATGTCGGCGTAGATGCGCAGCGTGTCGATCAGCGTGTCGGCCGTGTCGAACAGCGGCTCCTTGTCCTCCTGGTTGTCCTTGTTGTAGGCCAGCGGTTGCGCCTTCATCAGGGTTACCAGAGCGATCAAATGGCCCACCACGCGGCCCGACTTGCCGCGCACCAGTTCCGGCACGTCCGGGTTCTTCTTCTGCGGCATGATCGACGAGCCGGTGCAGAAGCGGTCGGCGATGTCGATGAAGCCGACGCGCGGGCTCATCCACAGGATCAGCTCTTCCGACAGCCGGGAGAGATGCACCATCACAAGGGACGCGGCGGCGGTGAATTCGATGGCGAAGTCACGGTCGGACACGGCGTCCAGCGAGTTGTGGCAGACGTCATCGAAGCCCAGCAGTTGCGCGGTGTAGTGGCGGTCGATCGGGAAGGTGGTGCCGGCCAGCGCGGCGGCGCCCAGCGGCAGACGGTTCACGCGCTTGCGGCAGTCGGTCATGCGCTCGGCGTCACGACCCAGCATCTCGACGTAGGCCAGCATGTGGTGGCCGAAGGTCACCGGCTGCGCCACTTGCAGGTGGGTGAAGCCCGGCATCACGGTATCGGCGTTGGCCTCGGCCAAGTCCAGCAGGCTGGTTTGCAGCTCGGCGATCAGCACCACGATGTCGTCGATCTGCGCACGCAGCCACAGGCGGATGTCGGTGGCGACCTGGTCGTTGCGGGAGCGACCGGTGTGCAGGCGCTTGCCGGCATCGCCGATCTTGTCGGTCAGACGGCGCTCGACGTTCATGTGCACGTCTTCCAGGTCCACGCTCCACTCCAGGCGGCCTTCGCGGATGTCGTCCAGGATCTCGGCCATGCCCTGGCGGATCGCCGCCACGTCGTCGTCCGACAGCACGCCCGCCTTGTTCAGCATGGTGGCGTGGGCCAGCGAGCCCTCGATGTCGAACTCGGCCAGACGTTTGTCGAAGTCGACCGAGGCGGTGTATTTCTTGACGAGTTCGGAGACCGGCTCGGAGAAGCGGCCGGACCAGGCGTGGCTGTCTTGCATGGCGGTGGATACCCAGGGTTTCGCAAAGGGGAAACGCTGATTATAGGGGAAAAGCGGGCTGGAGCGGGGGATGCGTACCGGCCCGCCTACGGCTGACCCTGTGATGGGGCTGATCGGCTCAGAACGAAGAGTAAGTCTGTGCCGTGCACGTTGCCGTCGTGCCCCACGATGAGGAGGACTTGTTTTGCGTATAGGTGATGATGATCGGGGTGCCGTAGGCCAGCGTGGCGGTGCAGGTCCAGCTTTTCTTTGCCCCGCTGCAGCTCGCGCCGCTGGTATCGGTGCCGACAGTGCCATTGGCCGACTGGGTGGAGATGGTCAGTGTGGTGGTGCAAACGACGGGGGGCGTATCGGTGCCGGTGTCCGTGCCGCTTCCGGTGTCGCCGTCGGAGCCCGTCCCTGGCCCGCTATCGCTGCCGGTGTTGCTGCCCGTTCCGCTACCGCTACCCGTGCCGTTGCCCGTACCCGAACTGTTCGAACCAACCGTGGCGATCAGCTCGCCCGAGCGTTTCGGATCGATGCCGCTGATGCGGCTGGTGAGCACGGCGCTCTGGCTCTGGTTGCGGCTGTCGGTCCAGCTGACGGTGACGGTGACGGTCTTGTAGGCCGGGCTGGTCGAGCTGGCGACGCTCCAGCTGCGGCTGAAGTTGGCGCTGCTGCCGCTGCCGGTGGCGGCGTTGACGCTGTCCGAGCCGCTGGCGATGCTGGAATACAGGGCGTAGCGCAGCTCCTCCAATTTCTTCTCCGCCAGTACCACCGCCTCGCTGCGCTCCTTGGCCGCGGCGCTGCCGTTCATGATCTTGCCGTACAGGCCGCCGATCGCCAGCAGGCCGCCGGCCAGCACCACCAGCGTGATCAGCACCTCCAGGATGCTGAAGCCGCGCTGGCGCGGGGAGGGGGCGTGCTGCATCAGAAATCCCTCCACGAGGCGGGCAGCTTGGCCAAATCCATGGCGATGGTGTAGCTCGGCATGCTGCCGCCGGACCAGGGATAGAAATCGGTGTTGGCGGTCAGCTTGGTGATGCTGCCCTCGGATACCACGCTGCCATGGATGGTGGTATTGCCCCAGCCCTGATTGCTGCCGCATTCGGCGGCGTAGTAGACGATGCCGTAGATGGTGACGTTGCCGTTGATCTTGGGGCAGCCGGCCCCGGTGTCGAAGATCAGGATGCCGGGGCTGCTGGCCGTCCCGACATCGTCATGCCAATTGCCGGAGAACGGATTGCTGGCGTCGTAGTAGTAGATGGCGTCCGTGGACGACTGCGCCGCCAGTTCCTTCATGTCGGCCTTTGAGGTCGCGAACACGTAATCCCAGGCGCTGGTGGCAAAGACATTGCCTTGGGTCACGCCTCCGTTCATGCCCAGATGGCCGGGGTCGACGCAACTGCTGTCCTCCGACGATTTGATCACGACGTCACCGCTATGGGTCGGGTGCATGTCCGGGTTGCCGGTCACGCCGCTCAGGCAGCCGTTGATGACCAGCGGCGGCACGCTGGTGACATTGAAGCGGATGGTCTTGGCATGGATTTTCTGCCGCACCGTGGCACTAGCATCGCCGCTGGCGACGGCCCGCACTTCCAGGATGGAGCTGTTGGCCGAGTTGCGCCACAGCGTGACGGCAACGTTATAGCCGCCGATGGCCTGGCTGGCTACCGACGAGGGTAGTGCCGCGCGCTGGTTGTTGCCGCTCGGGCCGGTGGCATCGCTGCTCCAGGCGAGGCTGCTGTAGTTGCCCGAGACATCGAGCCAGGAGACGGCGTAGTCGGCCCCGCCCCGCGCCGCTTCCAGCGCCTTGGCCTGGAAGTACTGGTTGTTGCCGGTTTTGAGCTCCAGCAGCATCCCTGAGCTGGTGTTGAAGATCAGCAGGCTCATCAAGAACAACATGATCAGTGAGACGGCGAGGGTAGCCAGACCATGCTGTTGCGAGAGCGGGGAGGGGAAGCGTCGCATCGGGTGTGCCTCAGCTGGCCTGGAACAGGTCGTTTTCCAGCTTGACCGTTTCGGTCAGCGTCTGTTTGACGCTGCTGTCGTTCTTGAGCTGCCCGGCCAGCGTGATGGTCACGGTGCGCGTCAGGATGTTGGGGCCGGACGTGCCGCTCAGGTAGTAGGGGGTCGAGGCCAGGCTGAAGCTGAGCGTGCCGATGGTGGTGACCTTGCTGTCGGACAGCGCTTCCCAGCTGTTGTTGACGCCCGGGGTGCAGCTGTAGTCGCTGCCGCCGCTGCGCAGCAGGGCGACGCCCCCGCTGAGCAGTACGCCATATTGCTCGGCGCTGCCCTGGCTGCCGTCGCCGTCGCGGTCGTAGCTGTACAGGAGGCAGCCGGGCGTTGCGACATTCACCGTACCGAACGGGTTGCTGTAAGCGGCGGAACCGACGCCCACGCCGCTGCTGGCGTTGCCCCAGTAGCCGGCGCGGCGCACGTCGCGGCTGATCAGCAGCATGATGGCGCGCAGCTCCTGGTTGAGGCGGGCGGCTTTCATGGTGCTGGTGTTGCTCTTGAGGCTGGTGGTCAGGAAGCTGGTCATGCCCAGCAACAGCACCAGGCTGATGCCGACCGACACCATCAGTTCTATCAGCGAAATGCCGCGTTGCCGGGATCGGGTCAGCATGCGGGGTAGGCGCTGATAAAGCCGTTGCCGGCGGGGGAACACAGGCTGACGCGACCCAGTAGCGCCAGGCTGACGGTGGCCTGCTTGCCCTGTGCCGACTGCAAGGTGACGGCGCCGGAGCTCAGCGCAACGCCGCGCACCGGGTCGAAGCCGGTCTGGCCGGAGGCGAAGGTGATGCTGGCGGCGGAGGGAATCGACACCTTGCTGAAATCGGCTGCAGTGACCCGTTTCAGCGCGCAGTAATTGGCGGCGGCGCTGTCGCTCACGCTGCAGTCGCAGGCGCTGCTGCCCAGCACCATGCCATAGCACCAGCTGCCGCCGCTCTGGAAGCTGACGACGACGTTCTGGTTGTTGCGGATGGCTTCCGATCGGGCGAACTGCAGATCGGCGTACAGCGTATCGGCGGCCGAAGTGAGCCGGCCCCGGTCGATGAGGTCGCCGAACGATGGCACGGCCAGTGCCAGCAGTATCGCCAGCACGGCCAGCGTCACCAGCAGCTCGACCAGGGTGAAGCCGCCATGGCGGCCTGCATTCGCTACCGGAAGCGGCATTCACTTGCTCCAGCAGGAGCTGGGTGTGGTGGTCTGCGTGGCGCCGGACTGTTGAAGCGTGAGCGTGGTGCAGCCGCTGTCCGAAGCCTGCGAGCTGCCGCTGACCGCGCTGGCGCTGAGGGTGTAGCCGGTACCCGAGACGTTGCTCACCGCCAGCGTGTAGTAGCCGCTGTCGGTGGTGGAACTCATGCCCAGCTGCGCCAGCGTGCCGTAGCTGCTGTTGTTGGCGCGGTATTTTTCCTGGGCGAACTGGAGTGCGCGCAGGGCCACGGTGGCATCGCTGCGGCGGCTCTTCCGCACATAGCTCTGGTAGGCCGGCAGGGCGATGGCGGCGAGGATGCCGACAACGACGAGCACGATCAGCAGTTCGATCAGGGTGAAGCCGTCGGAGTGGTCGGGGAGGGCGGGCGGGGTTGGCTCGGCGTTCATGTTTTCTTATTAATTTATGTGTTATTTGATTTATTTAATTAAATATTTCAATGGTTTAGGAATTATGCTACTTGGCTTTCGCGAAGGGTTCCATATTTCCATACAAATAGTCGAATGAAGTTGATCTGGAGCAGAAGGCGTGCCGCAGCAGGACGTTCTGCGTTTGTCGTCGTTAAAGGTGACATTGGCGACAGGCCATTACAGGCGACGGGGCGCGTCGGCAAGAAAAAACGGCAGCCCGTGGGCTGCCGTCGTGTGTGCAGGTTGGCCGAAGGGCTCAGCCGCTGTTTCTCAGCCCGGCCGAGATGCCGTTGATGGTGAGGTGGATGGCATACAGCGCCTCGGCGTCCTCGGGCTGCTCGCGCAGGCGGCGCAGCAGCTCGGTCTGCAGCAGGTTGAGCGCGTCGAGGTAGGGCAGGCGGATGGCCAGGCTGCGCCCCAGCGTCGGGTTCTTCTCGAGCAGTTTCTGCTGGCCGCTGATGGCGAAGAACGCCTGCTGGGTCTTGTGCCACTCCTCGCTGATGCGGCCGAACAGGGTGTCGGCCAGACGGCGGTCCGACACCAGGTCGGCGAAGCTCTTGGCGATGTTGAGGTCGCCCTTGGCCATCACCTGCTCCATGTTGGACAGCACCACCTGGAAGAACGGCGACGAGGCGTAGGCCTGTTGCAGGCGCGCCAGCCCTTCGTCGCCGTGGCGGCCGAGGTAGGCCGACACCGCCGAACCGAAGCCGTACCAGCCCGGCAGCATGACGCGCGATTGTGCCCAGGAGAACACCCACGGAATAGCGCGCAGGTCGCGGATCGAGTTCAGGCTCTTGCGCGAAGCCGGGCGGCTGCCGATGTTGAGCTTGGCGATGGCGCTGATCGGCGTGGCCTCGAGGAAGTACTGCATGAAGCCCGGGGTCTCGACCAGCTCGCGGTAGGCGGTGAAAGCGTGGCCGGAGAGTTCGTTGAACACCTCCTCGTCCACCGCGTGGCAGGCGTGCGGCGACAGGCTGGCCTCCAGCGTGGCGGCCACCAGCGCCTCGAGGTTGCGCGCGCCGATGTCCGGGTCGGAGTACTTGGAGGCGATCACCTCGCCCTGTTCGGTGATGCGGATGCGCCCGGCCACGCTGCCGGCCGGCTGCGCCATGATGGCCTCGTAGGACGGGCCGCCGCCGCGCCCGACCGAACCGCCACGGCCGTGGAACAGCTTGAGCTTGACGCCGGCGGCGGCAAAGCTCTGCACCAGGCGCTGTTCGGCCTGGTAGAGCTCCCACTGGCTGGTTAGGTAGCCGCCGTCCTTGTTGCTGTCGGAGTAGCCCAGCATCACCTCCTGGATCATGCCGCGGCTCTTCAGCAGTTGCTGGTACCACGGCAGCGCGAACAGCGCGTCCATCACCAAGGTGGCGTTCTGCAGGTCGGCGATGGTTTCGAACAGCGGCACCAGGTTGATGCTGGCTTGCGGAATGCCGTTGTCGAGGCGGATCAGCCCGGCTTCCTTCAACAGCAGCGCCAGCGCCAGGATGTCGCTCACCGTGGCGCAGTTGGAGATGATGCTCTGGGCGATGGCATCCACGCCGAATTCGCGCTGGATGCGCGCAGCCTCGCGGAAGATCGCCAGTTCCTTCTCGGCCTCGGCGCTGTAGGTCAGGTAGGGCGAGTAGAGCAGGCGCGGCGTGGCCAGTTCGCGCAGCAGCACGCGCACCCGCGCCGCCTCGTCCAGCGCCACGTATTCTTCCAGCCCGGCGCGCGCGAACAGTTCGCCCACCACAGCCTCGTGGATGGCGGCGTGCTGGCGCATGTCGAGCGGCATCAGGAAGAAACCGAACACGTCGAGACTGCGCAGCAGGCGGCCCAGGCGGCCTTCGGCCAGCAGCCCGCTGCCGTGCTCCTTGAGCGAGTCGACCAGCGCCTGCAGGTCGGTCACCAGCGCGGCGCAGTCAGGGTAGGGCTCACCCAGGGTCCAGCGTCCGCGCGCCTCGACGCCCAGGCGTGCCGCGCTGGCCGACAGCCGGCCTTCGATGGTGGCGAGCGCGCGGCGGTACGGTTCTTCGCGGCGGCTCTCGGCCAGATCCGGCGAGGCGGCCGACAGGCTTTGCACCGCGGCGCTGACGCTGACGTGGCGTTCGGACAGCGACAACTCGCGATACAGGCCGGCCAGCTCGTAGAAGTAGTGGCGGAACGCTTCCTCGGCTTGGCGCGTGATGGCGTGGCGCATCACCCCGGCGTCGACGTTGGGGTTGCCGTCGCGGTCGCCGCCGATCCAGCTGCCGACGCGCAGGAAGGACGGCAGTTCGACCTGCTGCTCCCAGTGATCGGCGATGAGGCGGCCGAGGCGCTCGTACAGCTTGGGCATGGCGCTGAAGAAGGTCAGCGGATGGTAGGCCACGCCGTTTTCGATTTCGTCGCGGATCGACAGCTTGAACGGACGGATCTCCGAGGTCTGCCACAGCGTCAGCATGACGCGCTTGAGCTTGGCTTCCAGCTCGCTCTCTTCTTCCGGGGTCAGTTCCGGCGAGTTGAGCTGGGAGAGGAACTTGCGCACCGCGCGGTGGCCGTCGAGCACGCTCTGGCGCTGCACCTCGGTCGGGTGCGCGGTCAGTACCGCCACCACCGAGGCATCGGTCAGGGCGGCCGCCAGTTGGCCGAAGCCGACGCCGTCCTGCTTGAGGCGTGCCAGGGCACCGGCCAGGCTGCCCTGTTGCGGCGCCGAGCCGGCGATCTGGTGGGCGCGGCGGCGGCGCGTGTGGTGCAGGTCCTCGGCGATGTTGAAGAGCTGGGAATACAGGCCGCAAGCGCGCACCAGCGCGGTGGTGGCGCCGGGCGACAGGCGCTCCAGCACCGAGCGGCTACGTTCGCCGCCGGTCAGCGCGTCGGCCGGAATGGCGCGCACCTCTTCGTATACCTGTTCGCCTTCCTGTTCGAGCAAGACCTCGCCGAGCAAGCGCTCCAGCCGCGCGATGCTCGCTCGTAGGGGGAGGTCCTTGTCCTGGTCCGTCATTCGATTACTCCGTCTGTAGTGTGAAGTGTGAAGTTATTTTTGTCGCTTGCGGCTTGCTGTCCGGGCGCCGTCGCCCGAGGTCGTGCGGCGTCACTCTAGTTATGTCAAGAATAGTGCCATGTCCCCCGCCCTCCTGCTACTCCCGCGTCGCCTCGGCGTCGGCCGCGCGGCCGGCTCACTCTTTTGGGCTAGGGTTGGCGGCCGGGAGGCCGTGCTAGAATCATCGGCAATCGTTTCCCTCTACAGGACCGCGTCCATGGACAAAATCGTCATCGCCAGCCGCGAGAGCAAGCTCGCCATGTGGCAGGCCGAGCACATCAAGGCCCGGCTCGAGCAACTCTATCCGCAGCTCGCCGTCGAGATCCTCGGCATGACCACGCAGGGCGACCAGATTCTCGACAAGACGCTGTCGAAAATCGGCGGCAAGGGCCTGTTCGTCAAGGAACTGGAGCTGGCCCTGCAGGAAGGCCGCGCCGACCTCGCCGTGCACTCCATCAAGGACGTGCCGATGAACCTGCCGGAAGGCTTCACGCTGGCCGCCATCTGCGAGCGGGAGGACCCGCGCGACGCCTTCGTGTCCAACACCTACGCCAGCCTCTCCGAGCTGCCGGACGGCGCCGTGGTCGGCACCTCCAGCCTGCGCCGCGAGTCGCAGCTGCGCGCGCGCTTCCCGCGCCTCGTCATCAAGCCCTTGCGCGGCAACGTGCAGACCCGGTTGCGCAAGCTCGACGACGGCGAGTTCGACGCCATCATCCTCGCCGCGGCCGGCCTCAAGCGGCTGGAACTGACCGATCGCATCCGCTGCGAGCTGGCGCCGTCGGAAAGCCTGCCGGCCGTCGGCCAGGGCGCGCTGGGCATCGAGATCCGTGCCGACCGCGCCGACCTGATGCAACTGCTGGCGCCGCTCGACCACGCCGATACCCACGCCTGCGTCAGCGCCGAGCGCGCGTTGTCGCGCGTGCTGGGCGGCAGCTGCCAGATTCCGCTGGGCGGTTTCGCCACGCTGAGCGACGACGTCATTACGCTGGGCGGCTTCGTGGCGCATCCGGACGGCTCGGTGATGCTCACCGCGTCGGCCTCCGCGCCGCGCGAGTACGCCGACGCGCTCGGCCGCGCCGTGGCGCAGAAGCTGCTCGACGCCGGCGCCGCGCCGCTGATCCAGGCCGTGATCGACGAAGGCCACGGCCAGTGAGCCTGGCCGGGCGGCGCATCCTCGTCACCCGGCCACCGGCGCAGAGCGCGCGCCTGATGGCGCTGCTTTCTGACGCCGGCGGCGAGCCGGTGCTGCTGCCGGTGCTCGATATCGTGCCCGACGAGCGCGCGCTGGCGGCGCTGCCCCGGCTCGCCGCCGACGCCGACTGGCTGATTTTCGTCAGTCCCAGTGCCATCGATGCGGCCTGGCCAATGCTGGCCTCCGTCAAGCTCAAGGGCCGGCTGGCCTGTGTCGGCGCCGCCAGTGCCGCCAAGCTCGCAGCCCTGTCCGGCCGCGCCGTGCTGCATCCGCGCGACGGCAGCGACAGTGCTGCCCTATTGGCGCTGCCCGAACTGCAGCGCCTGGCCGGCCAACGCGTGCTCATTGTGCGCGGCGTCGGCGGCCGGGCGGAACTGGGGGAGACCCTCGCCGCGCGGGGCGCCCGTCTCACCCTGGCCGAGGTTTACCGCCGCGTCGACGGAGAGCCCGACTGGTCCTTGCTGGAGCCGCCGGTGGACGCCCTGGTGCTGACCTCCAGCGATACCGCCGAACGATTATTCCGTCTGGCTGGCCGCTCCCGTAGCCTGACGTTACAATGCCTGCTGTACTGCGTTCCGCATCCGCGCATTGCCGCCACGCTGGCGGCGCACGGCGTGACACGCATCGTGACAACCCAGGCCGACGACGACGCACTGGTCGCCGGCCTCAGCGAATGGTTCACCCGTCACCCATGAACGAAATCCAGACTGCCGAGATCGGCAAACCGGCCGTGAAGAAGTCCTTCCCGCTGGCGCTGCTGGTGGCGCTGGCGGCGCTGGGCCTGTCCGGCTGGCAGCTTTACTCCACCCAGCAGGAGCTGGCCGCCACGCGCCAGGAACTGGCACGCCGTCTGGCCGAGTCCGGCGGCAGCGCCAAGGAAACCCGCGTGCTGGTCGATCAGGCCCTGGCCACCGTGCGCGCCAGCGACGGCAAGCTGGCCATGCTCGAAGCGCGCGTCAACGAATCGGCCGGCCAGTTCGCCACGCTCAACGGCATGTACCAGGAACTGACCAAAAACCGTTCCGACTGGCTCTTGTCCGAGGTCGAGCACACGCTCGCCATCGCCAGCCAGCAGCTGCAGCTGGCCGGCAACGTGCCGGCGGCGCTGCAGGCGCTGGAAATGGTCGACGCCCGCCTGGCTCGCTTCGACCAGCCGCAGCTGATCACGGTGAAGAAGGCCGTGGCCACCGACCTGGAAAAGCTCAAGGCGTTGCCGTATCTCGACACCGTCGGCCTGACGGTGAAGATCGATCGCCTGCTGTTGGCGGCCGACACCCTGCCCCTGGTGGTGGGGCACCATCGCCTGGGCAGCGCCAAGGACGGCCTGATCCAGCCGGCCAAGCCGGCCGCCGACGCGCCGTTCTGGGAGCGCCTGCTGGCCGACATCACCGGCAGCCTGGGCGAGCTGGTGCGCATCCGCCGCATGGACAAGCCGGAGGCGCTGCTGCTGTCGCCGGAACAGTCGTTCTTCCTGCGCGAGAACCTTAAGCTGCGCCTGCTGGACGCCCGCCTGGCGCTGACCCAGCGTGACGGCCAGACCTTCAATTCCGATGTCGAAGCCGCCAAGAGCTACGTCGAGCGCTATTACGATGGCGATGCCGCGGTCACCAAGTCGTGGCTGTCGCTGCTCGCCGAGCTCAAGGGCGCGCCGCTGGACGTGACGCTGCCGGACCTCTCCGCCAGCCTCAAGGTGGTGCGCGAGGCGCAGGGCAGCGCAGGGGGTACGCCGTGAAATTCGTGCTGTGGATTACCGGCCTGTTCGCGCTCGCCGTGCTGGTGGGGCTCGCCTCCACGCTGAATACCGGCTACGCCATCCTGTTCCTGCCGCCGTACCGGCTCGAGGTATCGTTCAACCTGCTGATCGTGGCGGTGATCCTGCTGATCGTGGTGGCGCACCTGGTGTTGCGCCTGATCGGTCTGGCCACCGGCCTGCCCGAGGAAGTGCGCCGCTTCCAGCGCCAGAAGAAGCTGAAGGCGGCGCGCCACGCACTGCGCGAGGCCGGTATCGCCTTCTTCGAGGGTCGCTTCCAGCGCGCCGAGCGCGAGGCGGTCAAGGCGCTGGCCGACGAGTCGGCACCGGAGAACAAGGCGTTGGCCCTGTTGATGGCGGCACGCTCGGCGGCTGCGATGCAGGACCTGGACAAGCGCGACGGCTACCTGTCACAGCTCGACTCCCTGCCGGAGCGGCTGCAGCTGGCGCGCCACATGCTCGACGCCGAACTGAAACTGGAAGCCAAGGATACCCTGGGCGCGCTGTCCGCCATCGAGCGCGCGCGCGCCATCTCGCCCAACCTGACCAATGCCCTCAAGCTGGAGCTCAAGGTGCGCCTGCTGCAGAAACAGCCTGAAGCGGTGCTGGCGCTGACCGAGAGGCTGCTCAAGGCCGAGGCGCTCGAGCCCGACCGCGCGCGGCGCTACCGCCTGGCGGCCTATACCCAGCAGCTGGACGGTTTTTCCCAGGGGCAGGAGATTCGCGACTGGCTGCGTCGCGTGCCGGAAGTGGAACGCAACAATCCGACGCTGGTCAGCCGTATCGTGGAGCGCCTGATCGTGTTGGGCGAGGCGGATTACGCCGCCACGCTGATCGCCGGCGCCCTGGGCGACGACGATCAGGCTACCCCGGAACTCGCGCGCGAGCTGGGCCAGCTGGCCGAGCACCTCACCGCCGACAAGCGCCTGGAGCTCTTGAAGGACGCCGAGAGCTGGCTCAAGCTGCGCCCGCGCGACCACCTGCTGCTGCTGGCGCTGGGCCGTCTCGCCCTGGCGCAGCAGTTGTGGGGCAAGGCGCAGAGCTACCTGGAGGCCAGCGCCTCGATCGAGCCGACGCTGTGCGCGCACGCCGAGCTGTCGCGCCTGTTCACCGCCATCGACAAGCCCGAGCTGGCCGAGCGGCATTACCAGCAGAGTCTGGAGTTGGCGTTGCAGCAGGGCTGTTAAGCGCTGTCCTGAAGCAAAAAAGGTCGCCTCGGCGACCTTTTTTCGTCTCTGGCGTGCGCTGCCTCAGAACTCGTTCAGGCTCTGTCGCGAGCCGCCCTCCGTGGGGTGAAGAGCAGCGCAGAAACCGGAATGTACTGGAGTGCATGAGGATTCCTGATCGCTGAGCCAATCGAAGATTGGCACCCAGGGATTTGCTCAGTGATAGATTGGCACGCAGTGCACATGAGCCCCGATCCGGGGGCGCAGCGAGATCGGAAACAGGTTCTCAGCGGGTGAAACCCAGCTCCGTCAGCTCGGCGGCGTCAAGGTGGCGCCACTCGCCTTCGTCCAGTTCGCCCAATTGCAGCGTGCCCAGCGCGATGCGGTGCAGGTCCTGCACGCGGTTGCCTGCGGCGGCGATCATGCGCTTGACCTGGTGGTACTTGCCTTGGGTGATGGTCATCCGGATGGTGATCTCGTCCACCACCTCGACCTGGTCCGCCACCACCTTCTCGTTGTCGTCTTTCAGAAACACGCCGGCCTTGAGGTGCTTGACCAGCGCCTCGCTCACCGGGTGCTTGAGCGTGACCTCGTAGCATTTCGGCACGTGCTTCTTGGGCGAGGTCAGGGCGTGCACGAACTGGCCGTCGGTGGTCAGCAGCAGCAGCCCGGTGGTGTCGACGTCGAGCCGGCCCACGGCGGCGATGCCGAGCTGCGAGAACTGCCACGGCAGCAGCGTGAACACGCTCGGGTTGTGCATCGGCTTGTGCGAGGTTTCGTAGCCGGAGGGCTTGTGGAGCAGGATGTAGAGCGGGTGTTCGAGGATTTCCCAGGGCTCGCCGTCGATCACCAGCTCGTCGATGGCAGCGGGGTCGATCTCGAGGCGGTAATCGTCCACCACCGCGCCGTCGAGTTCGACCAGGCCGTGCTCGATCAGCTTGCGGCACTCCTTGCGGCTGCCGAAGCCCTGTTGTTGCATCAATCGGTAAAGTTCCATGGCCGCGATGGTAGCACGCCGGCACGGCGGCAGGCGCCGGCTCAGAACCTGTTCACGATCTGTCGCGAGCGGCCCTCAGCGGGGTGAAGAGCAGCGCAGGAACCGGAATGTACAAGTAGTGCATGAGGATTTCCGATCGCTGCGCCAATCGCTCGCTGAGCCAATCGAAGATTGGCACGCAGGGATTTGCTCAGGGATAGATTGGCACGCAGTGCGCATGAGCCCCGATCAGGGACGCGCAGCAAGATTGTGAACCGGTTCTCAGCCCGACAGGGTGGTGGAGCGTGGGCTCATCCCGGCCGGCGGCTCGGCCACGCAGAGGCGGTCGCGGCCGCTGCTCTTGGCGACGTAGAGCGCGGTGTCGGCTGCGTGCACCAGGCTTTCGGCGTCCTCGGCGTGCAGCGGGCTGCAGGCGACGCCGATCGAGACGGTGACGTTGAGGGTGTGGTCGAGCGCCTCGATCGGCCATTGCTGCACCACCTTGCGCAACTGTTCGGCCTTGGCGATGGCGTGCTCCAGGCTCATGCCGGGCAGCACGATCAGGAACTCCTCGCCGCCGTAGCGGCACACCATGTCGTTGCTGCGCAGGCTGTCGCGCAGGCGTGCGCCCAGCGTGCTCAGCACGCAGTCGCCGGCCTTGTGGCCGTAGGTGTCGTTGATGCGCTTGAAGTGGTCGGCGTCGAGCATCAGGAGCGCCACCGGCTTGCCCAGCGCCAGGGTGTGCGCCAGCACGCGCGGCAGGGCATCGTCGAGGTAACGCCGGTTGAACACCCCGGTGAGCGGGTCGCGCACCAGCTGTTCCTTGAGTCCCGATTGCAGCGACTCGATCTCGTTGAGGTGCTGGCGCAGCGCCTCGTTGGCGGTCTTCAGGCTGTGCTCCAGGCGCTTGCGCTCGCTGATGTCGTTGATGCCGGTGATGACGTGCAGCGTGCCGCCAGAGCGCACCAGGGTACAGGAGATCAGCGCCCAGAAGATTCGACCGCCGGTGTCCTGCAGCCTCACCTCGTGATCGCGCAACTGGCCCTTGTCGCGCATCAGCGCGGCGACCTCGTCGCGGGCCTGGGCGGTGACGTAGAAGTCGTCCACGGTGAGGCCTTGGGTGCTGTGCAGGCGGCCCTTGAACATGCGCTCGGCGCGCTCGTTGGCGTAGGTGATGACGCCGTCGGCGAGCCGGCTCAGCACCAGCGGGAACGGTGCGGCGTCGACCAGTTGCTTCTGGCGCGCCTCGCTCTCCGCGAGCTGCGCGGTGCGTTCCGCGACTTTCTCCTCCAGGCCGTGGTTGGCGCGCCGCAGGCGCTCTTCGGCGCTGCCGCGCTCGGCGATCAGCGCGCCCATGATCAGCAGCGTCACCGACTGGCTCAGCACCATCATGCCGGCGTTGAGCAAGGCCAGTCCGGGGCTGTCGCCGAAAAACACGCCGCGGCCGCCGGCCGCGCCGGCCAGCGCCAGCAGCAGGATGCCGAACGCCAGCCAGTGCGCCGAGCGCAGCGAGGCCCGCGCCGCGGTCCACATCAGCGGGATGATCAGCAGGTAGGGCAGCGCGGTGTAGAGGCCGTGAGGGTCGTTCAGGCCGAGAAACAGCACGGCCGCCGCCAGCAGGGTGGCGGCGCTGCCCGAGGCCAGCTCCAGCGGCGAGGCGCGTGCCGGGACCGGGTCGACGCCGCCGCTTCGTTGCAGGAACAACAGCGGCGGGGCGAAGAACAGCGTGCCGGTGGCGTCGGCGAGCCAGCCTGCGCACAACTGCTGCAAGGCGGCGCTGACGCCGGGATAGTGCCACCATGCCTGCGCCAGCAGGCTGCCGCTGGCGGAGACCAGCGCGGACAGGCCGACGCCGGCCCAGAGGAAGCGGAACACGTCGCCGAGACGGTAGAACGGCAGGCGGCCCGAGCAGTGACGGCGGATGTGCATGCCGCCCAGCAGCGGCCCCACGGCGGCGCCCAGCGCGGCCAGCAGCGCGCCAGGCAGCGGGGTGCCCAGGACCAGCGTCTGCAGCGCCAGCGCGCCGAGCAGCAGGGCGGGCCAGACGCGGTGTCCCCAGCGGATCACGGCGGCCAGGGCGAGGCCGGCGGGGAGCCACACGGTGACCGGGAAGGGGTTGTTGGGTGTGAAGAAGTGGTCGATCAGCCAGCCGCAGCCGCCATACAGCAGTCCGAGGGACAGCAGTACCAGGGCGTAGCGGACCTTCTGTCTGGATGTGTGCGGCGAAGCGAGCATGCGCTTGTCCCGGTTGCTCCTCCGCGGCGGCGGGGGCAACCATGTTGTCATAATCCGCCGAGCATATTGAGGTTGCGGACAGAAAGCGAGACTCGGCAGTGAAGAAAGTGCGGCTCTGCGGTTTCTACGGTGCCCCGGGTGTGGCGGAAAAAACACAGCGGCGGCGGCGCCCGCCTGCATGGGCGGGGCGGCGGCGCGTAGACCAGCGCCGGGCGCACCGTGGGTGCTTGCAATATCTGTTTGATATAGCGCAAGCTTTTTAGCATGATGATCATCATGCAAAGAGGCCTTTGAAAGGACGGCGATGCGTTATTCCCCACTCCACAAGGCCGACGTACGGCAGCGAATCGTCCGCACGGCGTCTTACCGTTTCCGCTCCGAGGGCATGGACGCGGTCGGCATCGCCAACCTGATGGCCGACCTCGGTCTGACCCACGGCGGCTTCTACAGCCACTTCCGCGACAAGGAGGCGCTGGTTGCCGAAGCCTGCCGGCACGGCTTCGACGAGCTGCAGCAACGGCTCGCCGCGGTGCTGGATACGGTGCCGGCGGAGCAGCGCCTGGCGGCGCTGGTGCAGCACTACCTGAGCTTGGCACACCGCGACCGGCCCGACGACGGCTGCGTGGCAGCGGCGCTGGGGGGCGAGATGGCGCGGCGCGACCAGCCGTCGCGGCAGGCCTTCACCGCAGGCATCGAGGCGCAGCTGGCCCTGCTGCAGGCGTGTGCGCCGCCGGGCGAGGAGATGACGCCGACGCCCTGCGTGGCGCTGGCGCTGATGGTGGGGGCGCTGCTGCTGTCGCGCGCGGTGAGCGATCCGGCGCTGTCGCAGCGCTTTCTGGAGGAGGCGACACGGGCGCTGGCGCCGCCCAGGCAGGTATAGCCGGCGCGGCCGGGCGGCGCCGCGCCGGCTGCCGGACTCAATGGCCCTTTTGCGGGATCAGGCCGTCGGCGCGGAACATGGTCTTGATGCCGCGCACCGCCTGGCGGATGCGCGCTTCGTTCTCGATCAGCGCGAAGCGCACGTAGTCGTCGCCGTAGTCGCCGAAGCCGACGCCGGGCGACACCGACACCTTGGCCTTGTCGAGCAGCTGTTTGGCGAATTCCAGCGAACCCAGCGCGCGATAGGGCTCGGGGATGCGCGCCCAGATGTACATCGAGGCCTTGGGCAGGTCGACCTCCCAGCCCGCCTCGCACAGGCCCCTGTAGAGCACGTCGCGGCGCTTCTGGTAGGTGGCGGCGATGTCTTTCACGCATTGCTGGTCGCCTTCCAGCGCGGCGATGGCGGCGATCTGCAGCGGGGTGAAGGTGCCGTAGTCGTGATAGCTCTTGATGCGCGCCAGCGCCGCCACCAGGTCGGGGTTGCCGACCATGAAGCCGATGCGCCAGCCCGCCATGTTGTAGCTCTTCGACAGCGTGAAGAACTCCACCGCGATGTCCTTGGCGCCCGGCACTTGCATGATCGACGGCGCCTTCCAGCCGTCGAACACGATGTCGGCGTAGGCCAGGTCGTGCACCACGAAGATGTCGTGCTTTTTCGCCAGCGCGATGACGCGCTCGAAGAAGTCGAGCTCGACGCACTGCGCGGTGGGGTTGGACGGGAAGCCGATGACGATCATCTTGGGTTTGGGGTAGCTGCCGCGGATGGTGCGCTCCAGCTCGGCGAAGAAGTCGACGCCGGGAATCAGCGGCACCGAGCGGATGTCGGCGCCGGCGATCACCGCGCCGTAGATGTGGATCGGGTAGCTGGGATCGGGCACCAGCACCGTGTCGCCGCGGTCGAGCGTCGCCAGCATCAGGTGCGCCAGCCCTTCCTTCGAGCCGATGGTGACGATGGCCTCGCTGTCCGGGTCGATCTCGATTTGGTAGCGCTCCTGGTACCAGCGCGCGATGGCGCGGCGCAGGCGTGGGATGCCTTTCGAGGCCGAATAGCCATGCGTGTCGGGGCGCTGTGCGGCCTCGGTGAGCTTGGCGACGATGTGCGGCGGCGTGGCGCCGTCGGGGTTGCCCATGCTCATGTCGATGATGTCCTCGCCGCGGCGGCGGGCGGCCATCTTGAGTTCGGCGGTGATGTTGAAGACGTAGGGGGGGAGACGGTCGATGCGCGCAAAGCGGCGCTTGCCCGATGCAGACATGGTTTTTCCTTGAACGTAAGCGCCCGGAACCGTCCGAGCGACGTCCTCCCGACACAGGAGGTGGATCGATACTAAGCGCACGGCATGGCGCCGTCCAGCGGGCGTGCGCCGGGCTGTGGCGCCGCTGCCGCAGCGGCGGGAGAGTAGGCAAAAAAACGGGACGATCACGGCGATCGTCCCGGATGGAGCGAAGAACAGGGGGTCAGGGTACGGCGTGGCCTTGCGCCGCCTCCAGCAGCGCAAACCAGTGCTGGCGTCCGAGCGGCAGCGCGGCGGCGCGCGCGGCGTCGTCGAGCGAGGCCAGCCGGCGCGAACCGACGATGGGCAGTGGCTGCGCCGGGTGGCGCAGCAGCCAGGCCAGCGCCAGCGTGGCGGGGGTGACGCCGAGTTCTTCGGCCAACGTGTCCAGCGTCCGCTTGAGCGCCGGGTTGGCCGCCGCCTCGAACAGCCGCCCGCCGGCCAGCGGCGACCAGATCATCGGGCGCACGCGCCGCTCCAGGCACTGGTCGAAGGTGCCGTCGAACAGCGGATCGAGATGCAGCAGCGAGGCCTCGACCTGATTGGTGACCAGCGGCGTACGCGAGGCCAGCAGCGCGAACTGGCTCGGGCTGAAGTTGGAGACGCCGAAGTGGCGCACCTTGCCGGCGCTTTTCAGCGTGGCGAAGGCCTCGGCCACTTCGTCCGGGTCCAGCAGCGGGTCGGGGCGGTGGATCAGCAGCAGGTCGAGGTAGTCGGTGCCGAGGTGACGCAGCGAGTTGTCGACCGAAGCCAGGATGTGGGCGCGGCCGGTGTCGTAGTGCTTCACCGTCCAGCCGCGTGCCGTGTCGGGCGGCTTGATGCCGCACTTCGTCACCAGCTGGATGTCGCCGCGCCGCGCCGGGTTGGCCTTGAGCCAGCGCCCGAACAGCGCCTCGCAGGTGAAGCCGCCGTAGAGGTCGGCGTGGTCGAAGGTGGTGAGGCCCAGTGCGATGGCGTGCTCGATCCACGCCGCCAGCGCGGCGTCGTCGAAGTGCCATGCGTCGAGCCGCCACGCCCCGACTGCCAGTGCCGACAGCGCCGGGCCGTGTTCGGCCAACGTTGTGGTGCCGACCGCCGTGCTCATGCGATGCGCATCTCGGTTTTCGGGTCGAACAGCACCGCCTTGGAGACGTCGAACACCAGTTGCATGGCGTCGCCCGGGCGCTTGGCCTCGGTGGGGTGGGCGCGGCAGCACACCTTGGTGTCGTTGAGCGTGACGAAGATCAGCGTGTCCGGGCCGGTGGGCTCGATCACCTTCACGTGGCAATCCATCTGCGGCAGGCCTTCGCGGTGCGCGGTGCGGGCGTCGGTGATCTGTTCCGGGCGGATGCCGAAGATCACGTCCTTGCCGACCCACTGTGCCAGCTTGGCCTTGTCGTGCGGCAGCGGCAGCACCACGCAGCCGTGGTCGTCGCACACCTTTACGCCGAGCTGGCCGCCGGATTCCACCACCGTGGCCGGGATGAAGTTCATCGACGGCGAGCCGATGAAGCCGGCGACGAACAGGTTGGCCGGGTTGTCGTAGATGTCCTGCGGGCTGCCGAACTGCTGCACGATGCCGTCTTTCATCACCGCGATGCGGTCGCCCAGCGTCATCGCCTCGATCTGGTCATGCGTCACGTAGACGATGGTCGATTTGAGGCGCTGGTGCATCAGCTTGATCTCGGTGCGCATCTCCACGCGCAGCTTGGCGTCGAGGTTGGAGAGCGGTTCGTCGAACAGGAAGATCGACGGGTTGCGCGCCAAGGCACGACCCATTGCCACGCGCTGGCGCTGGCCGCCGGACAGTTGCGAGGGCTTGCGGTCGAGCAGGTGGGTGATCTGCAGCATCTCGGCCACGCGGTTCACCGTGGCGTCGATCTCGGCCTTGGGCTGCTTGCGGATCTCCAGCCCGAACGAGATGTTCTGGCGTACGCTCATCGAGGGGTAGAGCGCGTAGCTCTGGAACACCATGGCGATGTCGCGGTCCTTCGGCGACAGGTCGTTGACGCGGCGCTCGCCGATGCGGATGTCGCCCGAGCTGATGTCGTCGAGGCCGGCGATCATGTTGAGCAGCGTCGATTTGCCGCAGCCCGAGGGGCCGACCAGGATCAGGAACTGGCCGTCGTCGATGGCGATGTCGATGCCCTTGAGCACGTCGGTGCCGTTGTTGTAGGTCTTGCAAACGTTGTCGATGGAGAGCGAGGCCATTGTCTTAACCTTTCACGGCGCCGGCCGTCAGTCCGCGCACGAAGTAGCGGCCGGCGACCATGTAAACGAACAGGGTGGGCAGGGCGGCGATGATGGCGGAGGCCATGTCGACGTTGTATTCCTTGACCCCGGTGGAGGTGTTGACCAGATTGTTCAGCGCCACGGTGATGGGCTGCGATTCGCCGGCGGCGAACACCACGCCGAACAGGAAGTCGTTCCAGATCTGGGTGAACTGCCAGATGATGCAGACCACGAAGATCGGCCCGGATACCGGCAGCAGGATGCGGAAGAAGATGGTCCAGAAGCCGGCGCCGTCGATGCGGCCCGCCTTGACCAGTTCGTCCGGCACCGTGACGTAGAAATTGCGGAAGAACAGCGTGGTGAAGGCGGTGCCGTAGATCACGTGCACCAGCACCAGGCCGGTGGTGGTGTTGGCGATACCCAGGTAACCCAGGAGCTGTGCCATCGGCAGCAGCACCACCTGGAACGGAATGAAGCAGCCCACCAGCAGCATCGTGAACAGCACGTCCGAGCCGCGGAAGCGCCACATCGACACCACGTAGCCGTTGACCGCGCCGAACATGGTCGAGATCAGTACCGCCGGCACCGTCATCTTCACGGAGTTCCAGAAGAAGCCCTTCATGCCGCCGCACTCGATGCCGGTGCAGGCGCTGGCCCAGGCCTTGGCCCAGGCGCCGCCGTTCCAGGCTTGCGGCAGCGACAGCAGGTTGCCCTGACGGATGTCGTCCAGCGTCTTGAACGAGGTGGTGAGCATCACGTAGAGCGGCAGCAGGTAGTAGACCGCCACCAGGGCCAGCGCGGCGTAGACCAGCAGCCGGCCGATAGAGAGCTTGTTAGCCACGTTTCGCACTCCTCGTTTCCAGGTACATCAACGGCACCAGCACCGCCACGATGGTCATCAGCATCATCATCGCCGAGGCCGCGCCCAAGCCGAGCTGGCCGCGCGTGAAGGCGAACTGGTACATGAACACGGCCGGCACGTCGGAGGAGGTGCCCGGGCCGCCGCCGGTCAGCGCCATCACCAGGTCGAAGCTCTTGATGGCGATGTGCGACAGGATCAGCAGCACGCTGAAGAACACCGGACGCAAGGACGGGATCACGATACGGCGGTAGATGGTGGGCAGGCTCGCCCCGTCCACCTGCGCCGCCTTGATGATGGAGTCGTCCACGCCGCGCAGGCCGGCGAGGAACAGCGCCATCACGAAGCCGGACGACTGCCACACCCCGGCGATCACCACGGTGTAGATGGCGCGGTCCGGGTCGACCAGCCAGTCGAAGGTGAAGTTGGCGAAGCCCCAGTCGTTGAGCACCTTCTGCAGCCCCATGTCGGGGTTGAGCATCCACTTCCAGGCGGTGCCGGTGACGATGAAGGACAGCGCCATGGGGTAGAGGTAGACGGCGCGCAGCGCGCCTTCGGCACGGATTTTCTGGTCGAGCAGCACCGCCAGCAGCAGGCCCACCACCAGCGTGCACAGGATGAACAGGCCGCCGAACAGGCCCAGGTTGGCGACGGCGGTCCACCAGCGTTCGTTGTCGAACAGCGCCAGGTACTGGGTCAGGCCGGCCCAGTCGTAGCGCGGCATCAGGCGCGATTCGGTGAAGGAGAGCCAGGCGGTCCAGGCGATGAAGCCGTAGACGAACACCAGGCTCATGACGATCGTCGGGCTCAGGACCAGCCGGGGCAGCCAGCGGTCGGCCAGGCGCTGGCGACTGGCGGCCGCCGGTGCGGCATCGGCCAGGGCGCGGACCTCGGCCGGAGACGAAGAATGGGACATGGGAACTCCTTAGCGTAGCGAGAGCGGAGAACAGGGCGGGGAGGGGCGCCCCGCTTCCGTCATCGGCTTGTTCCAATTCCATTTGGAAACGATGGCTTTGTCGGCTGCGCTGCGTTGGACCTTGCCGTACTGCGGGTACTGTCTGCGGCCCAACTCGCTTGCCTGCGCGTTCTCGTTTCTAACTGGAACCGGAATGAGAGGCTGTCAGCAGGCGCGCCAAGGCTGCTTGAGTGCCGCCGCCGCACCGGAACCGGCATGGACATGTCGTCCAGGCGGATTCCGGATTGCGCGGGCGCTCACGGTGCCAAGGCGTCGCCTGCTGAAGCGCTCTTACTTGACCTTGCCGGCCTTGGCCAAGCGCTCGGCGGCGGTCTTCGGCGTCATGCTGGAGTTCATGAACTGCGCGATGACGTCCACCATGGCGCCTTCGGTGGCCGAGGGCATGGCCATCTTGTGCGCGAAGCTCGGCACCAGCGCGCCGCTCTTGGAGGCGGTGGTCAGGTCGGTCTTGGATTTCTTGGCGCAGTCGTCGAACTTGTCCATCGGCGTGTCGAGACGCGCCGGGATCGAGCCCTTGTTGAGGTTGAAGGTCTCCTGGAACGCCGGGCTCATCACCGTGGCGGCGAGGTCGGCCTGCGCCTTCACCGAGGCCGGGTCCTTCTGCTGGAACATCGCCAGGCTGTCGATGTTGAAGGTGAACATGCCGGCGGTGCCCGGGGCGTCCACGCATAGGTAGTCCTTGCCCGGCTGCTTGCTGGCGGCGGTGAACTCGCCCTTGGCCCAGTCGCCCATGAACTGCATGCCGGCCTTGCCGGTGATGACCATGTTGGTGGCGAGGTTCCAGTCGCGGCCGGCGGCACCCTTGTCGATGTAGCCCTTCACGCGCTGCAGGGTCTCGAACACCTTGATCGTGGTGGGGCCGGCCAGCGTGGCCTGGTCGAGCTGGACGAAGGCCTTCTTGTAGTAGCCGGCGCCGCCGACGCCAAGCGCGACGGATTCGAACAGGGTGGCGTCCTGCCACGGCTGGCCGCCGTGGGCCACCGGCTGGATGCCGGCCTTCTGCAGCTTGTCGGCGGCGGCGAAGAATTCCGGCCAGGTCTTGGGCACGGTGGCGCCGGCCTTCTTGAATGCTTCCGGGTTGACCCACAGCCAGTTGACGCGGTGCACGTTGACCGGGGCGGCGACGTACTGCCCCTTGTACTTCATGACTTGGCTCACCACCGGCGGCAGCAGCTTGTCCCAGTTGCCGGCCTTGGCCACCGGGTCGATGTTGGCGAGCACGCCTTCGGCGCCCCATTCCTGGATCGCCGGGCCCTTGATCTGGGCGGCGGTGGGCGGGTTGCCCGACACCACGCGCGTCTTCAGCGCGGTCATGGCGTTGTCGCCGCCGCCGCCGGCCACGGCGAAGTCACGCCAGGTGTGGCCCTTGGCGGTCATCATCTTTTTCAGCTCGAGGGCCGACTTGGCCTCGCCGCCGGAGGTCCACCAGTGCAGCACTTCGACGTTGCCGGCCATCACGGTGGCGGGCAGCAGGCTGGCGGCCAGCAGGGCCGCGCTCAGGCGCTTCAGTTTCATGCTCTATCTCCTCTGTTGTTCTCAGTCCGTCGCGTGGCGTGTGGGGCGGCCTGCCGTGACGGCTTGCGAAAACTATAGCGGCTTGCTGTAAGTTTTGCGTAAGTTTTGCGTCTGAATGGCGTAAGAACTTGAACGATTTTGGGTGCGATGCAGCATGAATAAAGGGCGAGGCCGGCCGATGTTGGCGGAAACGGTTGATGCGTTGCAGCACGAGGGGACGCCGTAGTGTATCAACTACACGACGGCCGGCCCGGGCAGGGGCGATCGCCGTGCCGGCCCGCCGGCGCCGGGCGGGCGGCACGGGGGGTCAACGGGCGCTGCCGGGGGGCGCGCTCAGGGCAAAGCGCAGCGACACGGTCAGGCCATGTGGGAGGTGCTCGGACAGCGTGGCCGTGGTGCGGTGGCGCCGGGCGATCTCCTGCACGATGGCGAGCCCGAGACCGCAGCCCTTGCCCTTGCCTTCGGCGCTGCCGCGGTAGAAGCGCTCGAACACGCGTTCGCGCTCCGCGGGCGGGATGCCCGGGCCGTTGTCGCTGACGCGCAGCCACACCTCACCCGGCGCGGGCTGCAGCGCCACGGTAACCTCGCCGCCGGGCGGGGTGTACTGGATGGCGTTGTCGAGCAGGTTGGCCACGAGTTCGCGCAGCAGGCCAGCGTGGCCGGCGATGGCGAGCGGCGCGTCGCCGCCCTCCACGCCGAGGTCGATGTCGCGCGCCAGCGCGCGCGGCACCGCCTCGGCGGTCACCTCGCGCACCAGCTGCGCCAGATCGAGCGGCGCCAGTTGCAAGCCGGCCTCGGGCTCGGCGCGCGCCAGCGCCAAAAGCTGGTTGACCAGGCGGATGGAGCGCTCGACGCTGGTGTGCACCTGTTCCAGCTGGCGGCAGGCGCGCGCCACGTCGGGCTGCGCCTGGCGCAGTTCGCTCTGCGCCAGCTCGCTTTGCGACTTCAGCCCGGCCAGCGGGGTGCGGAGCTGGTGCGCGGCGTCGGCGATGAAGCGGCGCTGCTGCGCCACCTGGCCGTGCACTTCGGCCAGCAGGGTGTTGATCGCGGTGGCCAGGGCGCGCACCTCGGACGGGGCGTTTTCCGCCTCGATCGGCGCCAGGTCGCGCGCCGAGCGGTGTTCCACGCTGCGGCGCAGGTTTCTCAGCGGCGACAGGCCGCGGCTGATGCCGGCCCAGACCAGCACGCTGGTGAGCAGCATCAGGCCCAGCAGCGGCAGCCCCATGTCGAACAGGATCTTGTGCGCCAGCTCGGCGCTCAGCGCGCGGCTCTTGGCCACCTGCACCAGCATCAGCTGCGGCTGGTCCGGGGTGCCGGCGTTGAGGTAGAGCGCCGCCACGCGCATCTCGAGCCGGTTGCCCTGCTTCGCCATGGCGGCGTTGTAGAAGTAGCTGGCGCCGGCGCGCACCGGCAGCCCGGCGGGCGGGCGCGGCATGGCCGGGTCGCCCAGCAGGAAGGCCTCCGGCGGCGAGCTGATCATGTAGTAGACGCGGTCGTTGGGGTCTTCTTCGAGGATTTCGCGCGCCGCCTGCGGGAAGTCGACGTAAAAGCCGTTGCCGAACGGCTTGACCTGGCGCGCCAGCGCGCGCGAGGACTTGGCTAGGCTGCGGTCGATCACCTCGTTGCTGTAGCCCAGCGCCATGGCGTACGCGAGGTAGGCGGCGGCGAGCCACAGCACCAGCTGCGGCAGCAGCAGCCACAGCAGCAGCTGGCGGCGCAGCGACAAGTGGCGGGGAGGGGACATCGGGGCTCCTTAAGAACCTGTTCACGATCTTGCTGCGCATCCCTGATCGGGGCTCATGTGCACTGCGTGCGAATCTATCGCTGAGCCAATCGAAGATTGGCACGCAGGGATTCGCTCAGCGATCAGAAATCCTCATGTACTCCAGTACATTCCGGTTTCTGCGCTGCGCTTCACCCCGCTGAGGGCTGCTCGCGACTGATCGTGAGCAGGTTCTAAGTCGGGCTTCGGCCAACCTTTAGCGGGGCGCGTCGGTGCTGGCCAGCAGGTAGCCCAGGCCGCGCACCGCGCGCACGCCGACGCCGCTGCCGTCGAGCTTCTTGCGCAGGCGGTGCACATAGACCTCGACCGCGTTGGCGCCGACTTCCTCGCCGGTGCCGGACAGCTCGGTGGCGATCTGTTCCTTGGTGACGACGCGCTCGGCGTGGCTCATCAGGATGTCGAGCAGCTGCAGCTCGCGCGCCGACAGCTCCAGCGCCACGTTGTCGGTCCAGGCGCGTTGGCCGATGCGGTCCAGGCGCAGGCGGCCGAAGCGCGGCTCGTCGCGCGGGCTGTCGGCGACGCGCTGTCGGCGCAGCAGGGCGCGCAGGCGCGCTTCCAGCTCGGGGAAGTCGAACGGCTTGACCAGGTAGTCGTCGGCGCCGGCGTCGAGCCCGGCGACGCGGTCTTCCATGCTGTCGAGCGCGGTCAAGAGCAGGATCGGCAGCGCCGGCTTGTGCACGCGCACGTTGCGCAGCACGGCCAGGCCGTCCTGCCCGGGCAGCCCGATGTCGAGCACCACGGCGTCGAAGTCCTCGTTGAGCAGGCGCTGCTGCGCGTCGAGGCCGTCGGCGGCGTGCGCGGTGTCGAAGCCGAGCTGGGTGAGGCGGGTGAGCAGGGCGTCCGCCAGGACGGCGTCGTCTTCGGCCAGAAACAGTTTCATGCGTGCTAATACCCCGGTCGCTCTGAGAGATCACGCTGCGATGTTAGAAGTTGCGGCGGCGCTTGGCGAGGGGGAGAGTGGCCGCCGCTGACATGGCGCATAAAAAAAGGGCCTGTCCGGGAGAGTCGGCAGGCCCTGCAAGGAAGCAACAAGCAACAAAAACGGGGGGTCAGCGCACCGCCAGCGCGCTGGCTTCGCGGGCCAGCTGGGTGATGCGTTCCCAATCCTGGGCGGCGAGGGCGTCGGCCGGGGTCAGCCACGAGCCGCCCACCGCCAGCACGTTGGGCTGGGCCAGGTAGGCCGGCGCATTGCTGGCGTCGATGCCGCCGGTCGGGCAGAAGCGCAGCTCCGGCAGCGGGCCGGCCAGCGCCTTGAGCAGTTTGATGCCACCCACCGCCTCGGCCGGGAACAGCTTGAGGATGTTGAAGCCTTCGTCCTGGGCGCGCATCGCCTCGGACGGCGTGGCCACGCCCGGGATGAACGGCACGCCGGAGGCGCGCGCGGCGGCGGCCAGCTCCGGGGTCAGGCCCGGGCTGAGGCCGAACTGGGCGCCGGCGTCGAGCGCGGCTTCCAGGTGGGCGCGGGTGCGCACGGTGCCGGCGCCGACCAGGGCGTCAGGCACTTCGTCGCGGATGCGGCGCATCGCGGCCAGCGCGGCCTTGGTGCGCAGGGTGATTTCCAGGGTGCGGATCCCGCCGGCGACCAGCGCACGGGCGAGGTCGACCGCCACCGCGGCGTCGTTGACCACGATCACCGGCATCACCGGGCTTTGGCGTAACAGAGTCAGTGCATCCATTGCTTTCAATCTCTCCACAGGGGGTGGTGGAAGGTCATCGCGCCGTGTTCGGCGACGTCGGCCAGGGTGCGCATGCCGGCGAACAGTTCGCGGCCGACGCCGAAATCGTTGCTTTCCAGGTTGGCCGAAACCACCTCGCGCGCGGCCCATTCGGCCTCCGCCACCAGGGCGGTCAGCTCGCCGCTGTTGGCGTCGACGCGCACCAGGTCTCCGTCGCGCAGCTTGGCGATCGGGCCGCCGGAAACGGCCTCGGGCGAAACGTGGATCGCCGCCGGCACCTTGCCGGAGGCGCCGGACATGCGGCCGTCGGTGACCAGGGCCACGGCAAAGCCGCGCTCCTGCAGCACCGCCAGCGTCGGCGTCAGCTTGTGCAGTTCCGGCATGCCGTTGGCGCGCGGACCCTGGAAGCGGATCACCGCGACGAAGTCGCGCTCCAGCTCGCCACGCTTGAACGCGGCCAAGAGTTCGTCCTGCTCGTGGAAGATCACCGCCGGCGCTTCCACCACGCGGTGCTCCGGCTTGACCGCTGAAACCTTGATCACCGAGCGGCCGATATTGCCCTTGAGCACGCGCAAGCCGCCGTCGGCCGAGAACGGTTCCGAGGCAGGGCGCAGCACGCCGCTGTCGTGGCTGGTGGTCGCTGCCGGACGCCATGCTGCCACGCCGTTATCGAGCCATGGCTCCTCGGTGTAGGCGCGTAGACCCTGACCCATAATGGTGGTGACGTCCTCGTGCAGCAGGCCGGCGTCGAGCAGTTCGCGGATCAGGAAACCCATGCCGCCGGCGGCGTGGAAGTGGTTCACGTCGGCCTTACCGTTGGGGTAGACGCGCGCCAGGAGCGGAATCACCGCCGACAGCTCGTCGAAGTCGTCCCAATTGATGTCGATGCCGGCGGCGCGGGCGATCGCCACCAGGTGCAGCGTATGGTTGGTCGAACCGCCGGTGGCCAACAGGCCGATGATGCCGTTGACCACGGCCTTCTCGTCGACGATGCGGCCCACTGGGGTGTAGTGCTCGCCGCCGGGGCAGATCGCCACGGCACGGTGCGCGGCGGCGCGCGTCAGCGCTTCGCGCAGCGGCGTGCCCGGGGTGACGAAGGCGGTGCCCGGCAGGTGCAGACCCATGATCTCCATCAGCATCTGGTTGGAGTTGGCGGTGCCGTAGAAGGTGCAGGTGCCGGGACCGTGGTAGCTTTGCGCCTCCGATTCCAGCAGCACGTCGCGGCCGACCTTGCCCTCGGCGTAGAGCTGGCGGATGTGCGCCTTCTCGTCGTTGGACATGCCGGTGGTCATCGGCCCGGCCGGCACGAACACCGCCGGCAGATGGCCGAAGGTCAGCGCGCCGATCAGCAGGCCCGGCACGATCTTGTCGCACACGCCCAGGTAGAGCGCGGCGTCGAACATCTGGTGGGACAGCGCCACGGCGGTGCTCATCGCGATCACGTCGCGCGAGAACAGCGAGAGCTCCATGCCGGCCTGGCCCTGCGTCACGCCGTCGCACATCGCCGGCACGCCGCCGGCGAACTGGGCGGTGGCGCCAGCCTTGAGCGCCTCGTCCTTGATCCAGGCCGGAAACGCCTCCAGCGGCTGGTGCGCCGACAACATGTCGTTGTAGGCCGAGACGATGGCGAGGTTGGGCCGGCTGGCCTCCTTCAGATGAATCTTGACCGTGTCCGGCATGGCGGCGAAAGCGTGCGCCAGGTTGGTACAGGACAGCTGGGTGCGCTCCACGCGGCCGCGTTTGGCGGCGGCGTCGAGATGCTGCAGGTAGGCCGCGCGGCGCGGCTGGCTGCGGGCAACGATACGGGCGGTGACGTCGGCGATGACGGGATGTAAGGCCATGGTGTAATCCCGGTGGGTAATGTGCGATGAATGGTAGTTTTACTACAGTCAAAATGCAATACGTTGCAGCGGGTTTCTCGGTGCGGCTGTGGTGCAAATGCTGAAAACCATTGCTTATAAAGGATTTTCGTTGATTTTCATGTTGCTTTGCAGCATCGAAATTGTTGTCTTTGGCCGCGTAATTGCCGTAGACAGCGGCACATCGAATGGTAATATAACTACATCACAACCCACTGTGCGAGAGAACACTCAGGATGGACAACGCTAATCTGCACACCCCGGCCTTCGACATGGTGCTGTTCGGGGGCACCGGCGACCTGGTCATGCGCAAACTGCTGCCGTCGCTGTACCAGGCTCATGCCGCCGGCCTCTTGAACGAAGAAGGCCGCATCCTGGCGCTGGGTCGCCGCGACATGGCGCGCGAAGACTACCTGGCTATGGTGGAAAAGAGCGCGCGCATCCATATCAAGGAACACTTCTCCGACGCCGCCTGGCAGGGTTTTCTCGCGCGCGTGGACTACCTCAAGGTAGACGCCGCTACGCCGGAACACTACCCGGCGCTGGCCGAGGTGCTCCAGCAGCACAGCGAGCGTGTCGCCGTCTGTTACCTCGCCACCGCGCCGGACCTGTTCGAGGGCATCTGCGACAACCTGGCGGCGGTCGGCCTGAACCACGACAAGGTGCGCGTGGTGCTGGAAAAGCCGCTCGGCCACGACCTGGAATCGTCCAACGAGATCAACGAAGCGGTGGCACGCCACTTCAAGGAAGAACAGCTCTACCGCATCGACCACTACCTCGGCAAGGAATCGGTGCAGAACCTGCTGTCGATCCGCTTCGCCAACGCGCTGTTCGAACCGCTGTGGCGCCGCGAGTGGATTCACGACGTGCAGATCACCATCGCCGAAGAACTCGGCGTCGGCACGCGCGGCGACTTCTACGATAATACCGGCGCGCTGCGCGACATGGTGCAGAACCACCTGTTGCAGCTGCTCTGTATCGTGGCGATGGAACCGCCGGCCAACCTCGGCGCCGACGCAGTGCGCGACGAAAAGCTCAAGGTATTGAAGGCGCTGCGCCCGTTCAGCGAACAGGACGTTGCCAACAAGACCGTGCGCGCCCAGTACAAGGCCGGTGCTGCCGGTGGCCAGCCGGTGGTGGGCTACCTGCAGGAGCAGGGCATCCCGGCCAGCAGTCAGACCGAGACCTTCGTCGCCATCAAGGCCGAGATCGACAACTGGCGCTGGGCCGGCGTGCCGTTCTACCTGCGCACCGGCAAGCGCATGCAGGAACGTCTGGCCGAGATCGTGATCAACTTCCGCGACGTGCCGCACCACCTGTTCCCGAGCCCGCTCGGCAGCCATACCGCCAACCGCCTGGTGATCCGCCTGCAACCGGAAGAAAGTATCCGGCTGTACTTCCTGTCCAAGGAGCCGGGCGACACCCAGCGCCTGCAGCCGGTGCACCTCAACCTCGACTTCCACGAATCGTTCAAGGTGCGCCGCGCCGACGCCTACGAGCGCCTGCTGCTCGACGTCATCCGCGGCAAGCTGGCGCTGTTCATGCGCCGCGACGAGCTGGTCGAGGCCTGGCGCTGGGTGGAACCGATCATGGACCACTGGCAGCACAGCACCACGCCGCCCAAGCAATACACCGCCGGCAGCTGGGGCCCGGCCGCCTCCAGCGCGCTGTTGTCGCGGGATGGGGTGTCGTGGCACGAGGAGAGCTGAAATCCCATCCCATTAGGTGGCTGCGCCTTCGCATCTTGAGCGCCGGCAGTGCTCGGAATCCTCATGGACCATGTGTCCATTCCGGTTCCTGTGCGCTGGCGGCACTCAACCTGCCTTGGCTCGCTCACCTACTGGGATAGACTTTAAGAAGTTGCCAGCTATTTAGAGCCGCTAACAAAACCCAGTGCAACGGTCTTGGCTAGGCGCGTGTCCGCAGAAAACGAGGCGTAGCCGAAGTTTCTGCGAAGCTACATGCAAGTAGTACGGCAAGGCCGCGCAACAACGCCAAGAGGGTTTTGTTAGCGGTTATTAAAGAGTGAAATAAAGAAGAGACGACACATGCAATGGTTTGAATTCGACTCCGCGCCTGCCGCCGCCGCCGCGTTGGCCGAGGCGGTGAGCAGTGCGCTGGCTACGGTGATCCGCGAACGTGGCGAAGCGGTGCTGGCGGTGTCCGGCGGACGCTCGCCGGTCGCCTTCCTGCAACGCCTGGCCCAAAGCGACCTCGACTGGTCGCGCCTGACGGTGACCCTGGTGGACGAGCGCCTGGTGCCGGAAGACCACGCCGACAGCAACGCCGCGCTGGTGCGCCAGCACCTCCTGACCGGAGCCGCCTCCGCCGCACGCTTCCTGCCGCTGGCCATCGTGCCCGCCGACGCTACCGCCAGCCTGGCTGCCGCGCGCGCCGCTTACCGCCAGCCCGACGTCACCGTCCTCGGCATGGGCGACGACGGCCACACCGCCTCGCTGTTCCCGGATGCCGCGGAACTTGCCGCCGGCCTTGCCCTGCCTTCGGACGAACGGCTGATCGCGGTCACCCCGCCGGCCGCGCCGCACCAGCGCCTCAGCATGACGCTGGCCGCGCTGCTGGCCTCCGGTCGGCTGTTCCTGGCGATCCAGGGTGAGACCAAGCGCCGGGTCTTCGAACAAGCGCGGCAGGCCGTCGACGACGCGCTGCCGATCAGTCATGTCCTGCACCACACGGAGGTACCGCTCGATGTTTACTGGGCGTCCTGATAGCTTTCCCTGGCTGGTCGCCGATATCGGCGGCACCAATGCCCGTTTCGCGCTCTACACCGGCGGCGCCGAACCGGAACAGATCAAGGTCCTGGCCTGCGCCGACTACCCGACGCTGGAAGCGGCGGTGCGCGCCTACCTCGCCGACACCGGCGCCACGGTGCGTCATGCCTCCATCGGCATCGCCAACCCGGTCACCGGCGACTGGGTGCAGATGACCAACCACCACTGGGCGTTCTCGATCGAGGCCACGCGCCAGGCGCTGGCGCTGGACTCGTTCCTGGTGATCAACGACTGGGCGGCGATGGCGCTGGCGCTGCCGCACCTGCCGGCCGATGCGCTGATCAAGGTCGGTGGTGGCGAGGCCGTGCCCGGCGCGCCGTGTGCGCTGATCGGCCCCGGCACCGGACTCGGCGTCTCGGCGCTGGTGCCGCACGCCCACGGTGCCACCCCGGTGCCGGGCGAGGGCGGCCACGTCAGCTTCGCCCCGTTCGACGAGCGCGAGGCGCAAATCTGGCACTTCGCGCGCGCGCGCTACGGCCACGTCTCGGCCGAGCGCCTGCTGTCCGGCCCCGGCCTGGTGCTGATCTATCAGGCGCTGGCCGCGCTGGCGGGCGAGGAAGCCGAAGACCTGCGCGCCGCCGACATCTCCGCCCGCGCCCTGTCCGGCGAGTGTCCGCGCTGCCGTGAGACCCTGGACGCCTTCTGTGCCATGCTCGGCACCGCGGCGGCCAACCTTACCCTGACCCTGGGTGCGCGCGGCGGCGTCTACCTCGGCGGCGGCATCGTGCTGCGCCTGCTCGACTACTTCCAGAGCTCGCCGTTCCGCGCCCGTTTCGAAGACAAGGGGCGCTTCTCGGGCTATCTCGCCGCGGTGCCGGTGTATATCATGACGCACGCCATGCCGGCGCTGTTGGGCGCCACCGCGGCGCTGGCCGCGCACCTGGAGGAGCAGCATGCTTGAACGAATCCGCAATCAGCTGGGCAGCCTGTCGGCGGCCGAACGCAAGGTCGCCGACCTGGTCCTGGAACAGCCCTATACCATGATGCAGGCGGCGGTGGCTGACATCGCCGCCAGCGCCGGGGTGAGCCAGCCTACGGTGATCCGCTTCTGCCGCTCCATGGGGTGTACCGGCCTGCCGGATTTCAAGCTCAAGCTGGCGGGCAGCCTGGTCACCGGCGTGCCCTATGTGCATTCCAGCGTGCGACCGGAGGACCCCACCTCCGAGATCGCCGCCAAGGTGTTCGACAACACCGTGTCGGCGCTGATCAAGTGCCGCAACGACGTCAACCCGGTAGCGGTCAACACCGCGCTCGATCTCCTGGCCAATGCCAACCGCATCGAGTTCTACGGCCTGGGCAACTCCGGCATCATCGCCGCCGACGCCCAGCACAAATTCTTCCGCTTCGGCATTCCCACCGTCGCCTACGCCGACACCCACACCCAGATCATGGCGGCCTCGGTGCTGGGCGAGGGCGACGTGCTGGTGGCCATCTCCAACTCCGGCCGCACCGTCGAGCTGCTTGACGCGGTCGAGGTGGCGCTCCACGCCGGCGCCAAGGTGGTGGCGATCACCGCCAGCGGCTCGCCGCTGGCGAAGCAGGCCACGGTGACGCTGGTGGCCGACGCCCCGGAAGACACCGAGACCTACAGCCCGATGATCTCGCGCATCGTGCACCTGGTGCTGATCGACATCCTCGCTGTCGGCGTGGCGCTGCGGCGCGGGCCGGGCGTGATCGACCAACTGGAAAAAACCAAGCTGAGCCTGCGTCCGAAACGGCAGGGCAGCCGGCACGAAGACTACTGAGGGGGATGGCATGAGCGAACTGACCCGACTGCCCGCCTGGCAACAGCTGTGGGAGCACTTTGCCGAAGCGAAGCAGCTGCACATGCGCGAGCTGTTCGAGAGCGACCCGGAACGCGCCGAACGCTACGCGCTGGAAGTGGGCGGGCTGTTGCTCGACTACTCCAAGAACCGCCTCACCGACGACACCCTGCAACTGTTGATGCAGCTGGCGCGCGAAGCCGGCCTGCCGGCGCGTATCAAGGCCATGTTCAAGGGCGAGAAGCTCAACGTCACCGAGAGCCGCGCCGTGCTGCACGTGGCGCTGCGCAACCGCACCAATGCGCCGATCCTGGTCGACGGCGACGACGTCATGCCCAAGGTCAACCGCGTGCTGGAGCGCATGGGGCGCTTCGCCCACGCCGTGCGCTCGGGCGAATGGCTGGGCTACACCAACCAGCCGATCACCGACATCGTCAACATCGGCATCGGCGGCTCCGACCTGGGCCCCCTCATGGTGTGCAGCGCGCTGCGCCCGTACGCCCACCCGCGCATGAACATGCACTTCGTCTCCAACGTCGACGGCGCCCAGCTCAAGGAAACGCTCAAGCGCGTGCACCCCGAGACCACGCTGTTCGTGATCGAGTCGAAGACCTTCACCACGCAGGAAACCCTGACCAACGCGCTGACCGCGCGCGACTGGTTCGTCCAGCGCGCGCGCGACGAGAAGGCGGTCGCCAAGCACTTCGTCGCGGTGTCGACCAACCAGCAGGCGGTGGCCGACTTCGGCATCGACCCGGCTAACATGTTCGAATTCTGGGACTGGGTGGGCGGACGTTACAGCCTGTGGTCGGCGATCGGCCTGCCGATCATGCTCTACCTCGGCGAAGAGAACTTCGTCGAGCTCTTGAACGGCGCGCACCTGATGGACCAGCACTTCCGCAACGCACCGCTGGAAGCCAACATGCCGGTGCTGTTGGCGATGATCGGGGTGTGGTACATCAACTTCTACGGCGGCGGCTCGCACGTCATCGCCCCGTACGACCAGTACCTGCACCGCCTGCCGGCCTTCATCCAGCAGCTCGACATGGAGTCCAACGGCAAGCAGGTGATGCTCGACGGCAATCCGGTCGATTTCGAAACGGCGCCGATCATCTGGGGCGAGACCGGCATCAACGGCCAGCACGCCTTCTTCCAGCTGTTGCACCAGGGCACGCACATCTCGCCGATCGACCTGATCGCCTCGCTGGAGAACCGCTCCAGCCTGCCCGGCCACCACGAGATCCTGCTCGCCAACGTGTTCGCCCAGGCCGAGGCCTTCATGCGCGGCAAGACGGCGGACGAGGTGCGCGAAGAACTCACCGCGCAGGGTGTGACGGGCGAGGCGCTGGAAAAGCTGGTGCCGCACAAGGTGTTCGGCGGCAACCGCCCCACCAACACCCTGCTCATGAGCCGCCTCGATCCGCGCAACCTGGGCTCGCTGATCGCGCTCTACGAGCACAAGATCTTCGTGCAGGGCGTGATCTGGCACATCAACAGCTTCGACCAGTGGGGGGTGGAGCTGGGCAAGCAGCTCGCCAAGACCATCCACGCCGAGCTCTCCGGCAAGAGCGGCCCGGCGCCGCACGACAGCTCCACGGCGCGGCTGATTGCGGCGTACAAGCAGGCCAACGGGCGTAACTGACCGCCTATCCCATTAGGTGGCTGCGCCTGCGCATCTTGAGCGCCGGCAATGCGCGGAATCCTCATGGACTCCGTGTCCATTCCGGTCCCTGTGCGTTGGCGGCACTCAACCTGCTTTGGCTCGCTCACCTACTGAGATAGGCTCCAAGCCTTACCTGTGTAGGTTGGGCAGAACATCGTGAAGCCCAACAACACGTTGCCCCTAGCACAAACGCCACCATCAACACGGTGGCGTTTTGCTTTTCAGAGGTTGGCCGAAGCCGGGGTCAGTCCTGCTCGTCCGCCGTCGGCCAGCCATAGCGCTTAAGATCGACGCGGCCGGACGCCGTCAGTTCGACCCCCTCGTATTCCAGCAGCAGGCGCTGCTGGTCGGCACCCGGCGTGCCGGGGCGGGCGATGCGGCCGCCGGCACCCACCACGCGCTGCCACGGCGCGCTGACGCCGTCCGGCAGATGGCCGAGCAGGTGCCCGACGTGGCGGGAGTGGCGCGGCCAGCCGGCCAGTTCGGCCAAGGTGCCGTAGGTACTGACGCGGCCTGGCGGGATGCGCGCCACCAGCGCCAGCACCGCGCGTGCGAACTCCGGCGGCATCAGCGGTAGCGCGCGTCGGCGACGAAGGGGTTGTGGCGCTTCTCATCGCCGATGGTGGTGTAAGGGCCGTGGCCCGGCACCACCACGGTCTCGTCCGGCAGCACGAACAGCTTGCCGCGGATGGCATCGATCAGCTGCTGATGGTTGCCGCGCGGGAAGTCGGTGCGCCCGATCGAGCCCTGGAACAGCACGTCGCCGGCGATCAACAGGCCGGCCGCCGGGCTGTAGAACACCACGTGGCCGGGGGTGTGGCCCGGGCAGTGCAGCACCTCCAGCGTTTCCTCGCCGAGCGTCACGGTATCGCCTTCCTCCAGCCAGCGGTCGGGCGTCACCGCCTCGGCCGGCGGGAAGCCGAACATCTGCCCCTGGTTCGGCAACTGATCGAGCCAGAAGCTCTCCTCGCGCTGCGGCCCTTCCACCGGCACGCCGAGCCGGCGCGCCAGCGGCATGGTGGCCCCGGCGTGGTCGATGTGGCCGTGGGTCAGCAGGATCTTGACCACCTTGAGGTCGCGCGCCGCCACCTCGGCCAGGATACGTTCGATGTCGCCGCCCGGATCGACGATGGCGGCGTTCAGGGTAACGTCGCACCACAACAGCGAGCAGTTCTGGGCGAACGGGGTGACGGGAACGGTGTGCAGTTTCAGGCTCATGGGTGGGCGGTGATGACGTCAAATGGCAATGATGCATTGTGCCATGGCGTCAAGTAGCAGGGTACCGGCCCGGGTGACATGTCATACCAATTGTGCATGACGCCGGATAGCACCCTGGCGTAACATGCGGCATTGGCCGTCGACGATGCTGTGACGGTAATCTGCGGAGTAGTGTCACTTGAGCTTGAGATGGAAATCGGCGCTGGCGCTGGCCGCGTTGTTCGCCGTGCTGTTGGTGCTGGCGCTGTTTGCCGGCAACCTGGCGGTGCATTCGATCCGCCAGCATTACGGCGCCGCCTTCGCGCGCGACCATGCCCTGCTGCAAAAGCAGACCCTGGTGACCCAGTTGTCGCGCGAGCTGGCGCTGTCGCAGCGCCTGGCCGGGCTGGAAGCCACGCGCGACTGGCTGCGCGACGAGCAGGACTCGGCCAAGCGCCGGGCCTTCTTCCGTGAGGCCGAGAATTTCCGCGAGGCCTTTGCCGACCATTCCTTTTCCGTCATCGCCGACCGCTCGCTCAACTACTATTTCAGCGACGACAAGCAGGCGGCCAACGCCGCCGAGCCGCGCTACCGCCTCAAACCGAACGACGCCGAGGACGGCTGGTACTTCGCCACGCGCCAGAACGTGCGCGACTACGCGCTCAACGTCAACGTGGACGGCAAGGTGCGCGTCACCAAGGTGTGGTTCAACGTGATGATCCGCGACGGCGACGAGGTGCTCGGCATGGCCGGCACCGGCCTCGACCTGTCGCGCTTCCTGCGCGACCTGGTGGCCTCGCACCAGCGCGGCGTCAGCAACATCATCGTCAACGGCCAGGGGGTGATCCAGGCGCATCCGGACGCCCGCCTGATCCAGTACGCTTCCGTCTCCTCCCTGAATTCCGCCAAGACCGTGTACCGGTTGATCCGCACCGAGGAGCAGCCCGGCCTGGCCGGCGCCCTGGCCGCGCTCAAGGCCACGCCGGAGGGCACCCAGACCGCCAGCGTCACGCTGCAAGGCCAGCCGCGGCTGCTGGGCATTTCGTACATCCCCCAGCTCGACTGGTACGTGATCAGCGCGGTCGACCTCTCCACCGCCGCGGTGCTGGACGAACGCCTGCTGGCCACGCTGGCGGCAGGCGGCCTCGTGGTGTTGCTGGCACTGGGGCTGCTGGTCATCTTCGGCCTCGACCGCCTGGTGCTGAACCCGCTGGCGCGCCTGCACCGCTCGGTCGCCCAGCTCTCCGCCGGCGACTACCACATCGAACTGCGTTCGCGCCGCGACGACGAACTGGGCGACCTGACGCGCGCCTTCAACCACATGGCGGGTGAGATTCGCGTCCACACCGAGAAGCTGGAACAGCGCATCGAGGAGCGCACGCGCGATCTGGCCCAGGCCAACGAACAGGTGCTGCAGGCGCACCGTGCGATGCAGGACAGCATCCGCTACGCCAGCCTGATCCAGAACGCCATCCTGCCGCACGGCCCGCTCAGCGAACTGTTGGGCGAGCAGCACTTCCTGCTGTGGAAGCCGCGCGACGTGGTCGGCGGCGACTTCTTCGTGTGCCGTACCGGCCCCGGCCGCTGCCTCTTGGGCGTGGTCGATTGTGCCGGTCACGGCGTGCCCGGCGCTTTCATGACCATGATCGCGCAGACCGCCTTCGACGTCGCCGTGAGCGAACTCGGCCTCGCCGACCCGGCGGCGCTGCTGGAACGCATGGATCAGGTGGTGCGCGCCATGCTGCGCCACGAAACCGGGGCGCGCCATCTTGCCACCAGCATGGACGCCGGGTTGTGCGCGGTCGACCTGATCAACAACACGTTGACGTTTGCCGGGGCACGGCTGTCGCTGCACTGGAGCGACGGCGCGCAGGTCGGCGAGGTGGCCGGCGAGCGCGGCGGTATCGCCGACCGCAAGCCGACGCCGTTCCGCAACCACGTCATGACGCTGCGCCCGGAGGTCAGTTACTACCTCACCACCGACGGTTTCCTCGACCAGTCCGGCGGCGACAAGGGCTTCGGTTTCGGCCGGCGCCGCTTCGCCGAGCTGCTGCGCCACCACGCCCAGCTGCCGGTGGCCGAGCAGCACGAGGCGTTCCAGCAGTGCCTGGCCGAGTATCAGGGCGAGCGCGCCCAGCGCGACGACATCACGGTGCTGGGGTTCCGTTTCGGTCGGCAGGGTGAGGCCGATCAGCCCGCGTCGCCGGGCGATTACGACAGATAAGGAGAGTCCATGGAGCAGGTCGATGTACTATCGCTGAGGGCAGCCTTCATCCAGCAGGGCATCATGCTGTGTTTCAACGGCCCGTTCTCGGCAATGTTGATCGAAGAGATCGGCCAGGCCCTGCGCAAGCACATGCAGGGCTTGCAGGAATCGCAGTCGGCGGTGACCGACGTGTTTTCGGTGTACATCGAGCTGACCCAGAACATCCGCCATTACACCGCCCTGCGCGGCCTGGAGGGGGCCGACGCGCACGCCACGCTGATCGTGTCGCGCTCGGAGGACGGCCGCTACGTGGTCAGCGCCGGCAACGTGGTGCTGCCCGCCGACGGCGACGCGCTGGTGGAGCGCATCGCGGCGCTGGCGCGGCTCGACAAGGCCGGGCTCAAGGCCGAGTACAAGAACCAGCTGCGCCAGCCGCGCGATCCGTCCGCCAAGACCGGCGCCGGGCTCGGCCTGATCGACCTGGCGCGCCGCGCCTACGAGCCGCTGCAGGGCTCGCTCACCGCACTGGATGGCGGTTTGGCTTTTTTCAGTTTACGCGTAGTGATTTGACGAGGTTGACATGCAAGATCTGATCGTCGAGGGGACCGGTTCGATTCCGGCCATCCGGGCAGACTGGGAAGCAGGATGTGTGGTGATGAAAGGTGACTCCTACCCGGAAAACGCCTTCGAACTGTACCAGCCGGTCATCGACTGGATCGAGGCCTTCCTGGCACGCGAGGACCGCCCGCTGCGGCTGCAGCTGCAACTGCTCTACCTCAATACCAGCAGCATCCGCGCCATGATGGACATGCTCGACCAATTGCAGGGCGCATTCGACGGCGGCCGCACGGTCGGCGTCGAATGGCGCTACGAGCGCGAGAACGAACGGGTGGCCGAACTGGCCGAGGAGTTCCGCGAGGACTACACCTTCCCGTTCGATATCCTCGCCCACGACTGAACCCGCGGAGCCGCGATGAAACAGCACGAGGAGCTGGAAAGCCGCATCGAAACCCTGCTGGCAGACCCGGCCTACGCCGGCCATCCGCTGCACGAGGCGCTCGCCTCGCTCTTCGAGTGCTATCGCGAGCAGACCCGGCAGATCGAGCGGGTGAGTCGCATCGCCGACCGCTACCAGGATGCCGAGCGTGACCGTGGCCTGAGCTACGCCGCGCGCTATCAGCGTCAGCTACGCCAGGTCGAGAAGATCGTGCGCATCAGCGACCGCTATCAGAACATGCTGCGCGACATGAACCAGCGCCTGCACTGGCTGTCGAGCCGCGACGAGCTGACCGGCCTACCCAACCGCCGCCATGCGTTGGTCCGCCTGCGCGAGGAATTGCAGCGGCTTGGCCGCAGTGGCGGCCAGTTCTGTCTGACGCTGGCCGACGTCGACCACTTCAAGAGCATCAACGATGGCTACGGCCACGACGTGGGCGACCGCGTGCTGGCGGCCATCGCCCATGGCCTGTCCGAAGGGGTGCGCGACTACGATGTCTGTGCGCGCTGGGGCGGCGAAGAGTTCCTGCTGCTGTTCCCGCATTCCAGCATCGAGGAAGTGCAGAGCGTGCTGGGGCGTCTGCGGCGCCAGGTGGCGGTCCAGAGTGGTGAGCTGTTGCCGGCCGGCGCTGCCGGACTGACGCTGTCGTTCGGGCTCACCCTCTGCAGGGACGCCGCCGAACCGCTCGACGCCATCCTGCAGCGCGCCGACCAGGCGCTGTACCAGGCCAAGGGGCAAGGGCGGGATTGCGTCGTCATCGGCTAAGAACCTGTTCCCGATCAGTCGCGAGCAGCCCTCAGCGGGGTGAAGAGCAGCGCAGGAACCGGAATGGTCTGGAGTACATGAGGATTCCTGATCGCAGAGCACATGCGCCCCGATCAGGGAGGCGCAGCAAGATCGGGAACAGGTTCTAAGCGCCCCGCATCAGCGGCTGCCCCCGTCCATTTCGGGCACCGGCGCACGGCGTGCCTTCTCGCACCGGGCCACCCCCGCTTCCAGCTGTTTAGATTTACCTTGTGATCGATCGGCACGCCGGGATTGGCCCGGTAATGCGGCGCCCTCCGGGACGCCGTGCCCCTTCCGGCTCCGGTCGTCCCCAACCTTCTTAAGGCCCGCTTGCCGGGCGATTCTCGACGTCTGGACCCGCTCCGGCAGTCGTCCTAGCGCACGCCAGGCTTGGCCGCCTTCTTCTCGATCTCCTGCAAGGTGGCGCGTGCTGTCTCCTGCCACGGCCCGCCCAGCGCCAGCGCCCGTTCGGCGTGGCGGCGTGCCTGTTCCAGCTCGCCCTGATCGGCCAGCACCACGGCCAGATTGTTGTGCGCGGCGGCGTTGTCCGGCTGCGCCGCCAGCGCCTGTTCCAGCGCGCGGCGCGCGGCGGGCAGGTCATGCATGGCGTAGGCGGTGTTGCCCAGGCCGATCGCAAGCATCGGGTTGTTCGGCCAACGTTTGAGCGCCGAGGCATAGCCGCTGCGCGCATCGGCGCGCGTGGCGAGACGGTCGAACGCCACCAGCGCCGCCGTCGTGCCGGCCTCGTCGGCGCTGACCGGCAGCGTGTCCGGCGGCAACACGGCCACCGCCCAGTGCTCGCTGCGCGCCCAGGTGTTCTCGAAGGCGGTCAGACTCATCAGTTGGCGCCGGAAGGTGCCGGAGCGCAGCACCATCTCGTCATGCTCCAGGTTGTAGCCCACCACCACCGCGTAGTGCCACGACGGCCACCACGACAGTCCCAGATTCTGCATCACCAGCACCGGGTGGCCGGCGCGCACCTCGTCGAGCAGCGCGTCCAGCCGTGGCGGCAGCACGGTCGCCACCCGGCCGTGGCGGCGCGCCGCCGCCAGCATCTCGATCTGCAGGCTGCCCTGACGTGCCGGCACGTAGACCTGGTTGGTCAGCTCGTCTGGCGCCACCGTCTTGCCGGACGCCGTCAGCACCGTGGCCAGCGCCGCCGGGCCGCACTGGTACTCCTCCTGCGGGAAGAACGGCGTGTCGGCGAGCTCGATCTGGCGCGGCAGGTCGGTGCGCGCCAGTTGCTGCCGCGCCACCGGGGTGGCGCAGGCGGAGAGCAGCAGCACGGCCGCCAGGAGCAGGCCACGCCACGGCGGAATCGACCAAGAGCGCGCCATCGTTTAGCGGATGGAGCGGGTGAACGGGAAGATCTTGGTGAGGCCGAGGATGTCGGTCAGGAGCAGCACGAAGAACACCAATAGCACGGCGCCGACGATGTCGCCGCCGGCCGGAGCCTTGGCGGCTTTCTCCGCCAGCAGCGCGGCGTCCTTGTCGCTCAAGGCGGCGATGCGTTCGCGGGCCTGCTCCGGCGACACGCCCTGGCGTTCCAGCTCGGCGACGACGTCGGCGCGGCTGAGGGTTTCCAGGATGCGGGCGCGGTTGGCGTCGCCGGCACTGGTGGCAGCCTGATTGAGCTGTTCCACGCCGATCATTGCCGCCTGGGCGGATTGGGTGATGCCGACGAAACCGATCGACAAGGCCAGCGAGGTGGCGATAAAGGTTTTGCGTGCGAGCATGGTGTGTCCTTTGCAGATGTGGGGCGACAAAGGTGAGAGCGGGGGCAGGCCGGATAAGTTCTTTAACAGATATGCACGCGGGGAGAGGAAGTCAACCCGGGCACTCCGCCGGGCTGTTCGATCCGTCAAATGAAAACCGCCCCGGGGCACGAGGCATCCCGGGGCGGTTGCGCGGCGTCAGGCCGGTCGGCGGCTTACCACCAGCTTTCCACCTGCAGGCCGACGGTGGAGCCGTGGCGGCGTGAGCCGAACACGCCGCTGCTCGACAGCGGGTCGTTGGCGTTGTCGCCGGCGGCATCCTGGGCGGCCTGGTTCCACTGCGCGTAGGTGTAGAACAGGCGCAGCTCCGGGCGGCTCCAGAACGACTTGCCCATGGCCAGGGTCGGCGCGATGGTGAACTTGGTCAGGGTGCGGGTCGGGCCGCTGGCCGGCTGTACCCGGTCATGACCCAGCTCGGTCACCAGCTTGAAGTGCTCGGTGAAGGCGTAGCTCGGGCGAATGCCGAACGACATCCACTTCTGCGTGCCGCTGTCGGTGCGATCTTGCTGGTACAGCCCCACCAGCTGGCCGCCGAAGTTCGGCGTGGCTTGCCAGTCGAAGGCGTCCAGCACGCGCCAGCTCTTGTCGCTGCTGTCGTTGGTGATCGGGCCGACGGTGCCGGACAGGCTGGTGCCGCTGCCGGTGCCGTACTGCAGCGCGAGCTTGTTCTTGCCGCCCAGCACGCCGCTCTGGACGTGCTGCACGGTGTACGCCCAGCCGCTGTGCGGGTCGACCTTCTGGCCGTTGATGTCCACCTTGCCGGACGGGTCCATGTAGCTCACGCCGAGTTGCAGCTCGCCGCCGGGGTTGACGTCGATGCCCGACAGTTGCAGGTCGTGGCGGTTGGAGTCGTACTGCTGGAAGATGCCGTCGTTGCGGAAGAAGGCGTAGCTCAGCTTGAGCTTGTCGCCGATGGCGAAGTTCTCCAGACCGGCGCCGAGACCGCTCGGGTTCCAGTAGAAGAAGTCATTGATGTGCACGTCGTTACGACGGTAGAAGATGCGGCCGGCCCACAGGCGCGCGCCCGGCAGGCCGGGAATGTTGGTCAACTGCAGGTAGGACTGCGGCAGGCGGATGCTGCCGTTGTTGCCCTCGCTGTTGTGGAAGGTCGGGGTGCGGTCGTTTTCGTTGTACAGGCTGACCATGGCCAGGCCTGACAGTTTCATGCCGCTGTCGAACTGGACCAGATCCTGCTCGCCGGTCAGTTCGCTGTAGATTTCGCATTCGTTGCCCAGACGGTACTTGCTCTGGGCGCCCGCCAGCTTGAAGCAGGCCTGGCTGTCGCCATCGCTGCTGCCGACGCCGGCGCGTACGTATCCGTGAAAATCGAAGGCCTGCGCCGGGGCGAGGGCGCCGGCCAGCAGGGCTGCGCCTAGCAGGCTTGCCGAGATGTGCTTCATGATGTCTCCTGATTGTAGTTTTGCTACTTATTGTGTGGTGCTTCACCCCTCCCGGCTCTGATGGCCGGTGCGTTGCCGTGGGGTGGTCCGTCATCGCGGCGAGGTGATGCGTCCCCGTGGTGCGATGAGATCCGGTGCTTAGGCGGATTTCAGCGCGGCCGTCCTCGGTGGCGGGTCTTTGCCACGGTGCGGAATGCCACCGTCGCGATCGTGCCACGGCGGGGCACCGAGGTGTGTTGGATCATGACAAAACTTTATGTTGTCGCAAAATTACATTGTAAGAAATTGTAAGGAAATGTCGTTTTTCTTCCACGCCCGGCAGGGGCGGGGAGTGCGACGAGGGGGGAAATCAGCAGGGGAGGTGGTCCGGCGTGGCGTCGGCTGGGGTGCCGTGCGCCGCGCACAGGGCGCGCTTTTGTGCCGCGGTGAGCTGCTTGACGGCGTATTCGGCCTTGAGCGCGGCCGACTTGTCGTCGAATGCCAGCACCAGGGCGATGCGTTCGGGAGGATGCAAGCGGGTGTAGCGCGCGCCCTTGCCGGCGGCGTGCGCGGCGTAGCGTCGCGCCACGTCGGTGGTGATGCCGGTGTAGAGACTGCCGCCGCGGCATTGCAGCATGTAGAGAAACCAGCTCATTCGGGGTTGCCAGGACAAGACTCCGCTACGCTAGCGCAGCGTGGCGTTTTGGCCAAGCGCTTGGGCCGCCCGTCGCGCCCATCGCTCACACGACAACGCCCGGCACGGGGCCGGGCGTCGGGGGAGAGGAATGGCCGCGGCGGGAGGGCTTCGGCCAACCTTCAAAGATTACAGCGTGCCGTAGGAGTGCAGGCCGGACAGGAACATGTTGACGCCGAGGAAGGCGAAGCTGGTGACGAACACCCCGATCACCGCCCACCACGCCAGCGGCGTGCCGCGCCAGCCCTTGACCAGACGCACGTGCAGCCAGGCGGCGTAGTTGAGCCAGACGATCAGCGCCCAGGTCTCTTTCGGGTCCCAGCTCCAGTAGCCGCCCCAGGCATCGGCGGCCCACATCGCCCCCAGGATGGTGGCGATGGTGAAGAACAGGAAGCCGACCGCGATCGCCTTGTACATCACCTCGTCCAGCATCTCCGCCGAGGGCAGCTTGTCCTTCAGCCAGCCGTAGCGCACCAAGAGCTGGGCGATGCCGAGCATGGCGGCGATCGAGAACGAGCCGTAGCCGACAAAGTTGGCCGGCACGTGGATCTTCATCCACCACGATTGCAGCGCCGGGATCAGCGGCTGGATCTCGTGTGCCTGGCGGTCGAAGGTGTACCACAGGATGAAGCCCACGGCGGCCGAAATCACCAGCAGCACGAAGGCGCCCATCTGGCGCGCGGCGAACTTGGCCTCGTAGTACAGGTACATCAGCGCGGTGATCAGGCAGAACAGCACGAACACTTCGTACAGGTTCGATACCGGGATGTGGCCGATATCGCTGCCGATCAGGTAGCTCTCGTACCAGCGCGTCAGCATGCCGGCAAAGCCCAGCACGGCCGCGCTCCAGGTCAGCCCGCTGCCCATGCGGCCGAGCAGCGCCGAGCGTGTCAGGAGGCCCATCCAGTACACCGCGGTGGCGAGGAAGAACAACGTGCACATCCACATGATGGCGGACTGGCTCGACAGCACGAAGCGCAGCCAGAACGCGCTCTGGCCGCGCGCCAGGTCGCCCTGGTAGAGCTGGATCGCCAACAGCGCGATGGCGCCGGCGAGCGGCAGGAACAGGCGCCAGGCCTTCCAGAACCAGCCCAGCGCGATCAGGCCGACAGTGCTGCCGGCCAGGATGCCCTGCTCGTAGACGTCCATGTAGGCGCCGTAACGGTAGTAGGTGACCCCGGCCGCCACCACCAGCAGCGCGGCGAACAGCCAGTCCGCCAGGTTCAGCCGCTGCCACAGCGGCCGTTCGTCAAAGGAATAAGCGAGTTCCATCAGGCACCCCGTACAAGCTGTTGAATGGCGTCGCGGTGACGCCGGAAATCCTCGTCCAGATCGCGGTTGTGACGATTGGAGGTCATCGCCAGCCGCACCCGGCCATTGCCCAGCCTAATCCACAGTCGCACTTCGCGGATATAGAACATCAGTACGATACCGATCACCAGCATCAGCGAGCCCAGGTAGACCAGCGTCTTGCCGGGCGAGCGCGTCATCTGCAGACCGGAAGCTTGGACCTGGGTAAAGCCGTCGAGTTGCAGGAACACCGGCACACCATAGTCGTTGAGGCTGCTCGCCGCCACCAGGCTGTCGAGCAGGAAGCGGTAGTGGCGGCCGTCCTGCGTCAGCGGCTTGGCGCCGGCGCGTTCGTTGGCCACCGCCATCACGTCCACCACCGCCCCCTGCAGGATCTTGATATAGGTCTGCGCCACCGCCTGGCGCTTGTCCGCCGGCACGCGCTGGTCCAGGAACTGCTCCAGCGCGCTGAAGCCGCCTTCGCCGAAGCGCGCCAGAATCCACTTCACGCTCTCCTCGAACTGCTGGCGCATCGCCGGGCTGATCGCCGATCCCTGCATCGCCTTGGCGGTGCTGCGCCGCGCGATCTCGTCGTACAGCGCCGGGTTCTTCAGCGCCGCCCTGAGGCGCATGAAGGTGTCGATCTTCAGGTCGTCGTCGAGCGGGAGGCGCAGGTACTGGAACGGCTCCGCCACCGTCTTGCGCATGCCGGCGATCAGGTAGCTGGCACCGTCCTGCTCGATCGGGGACATGTAGTGGTGGTACTCGCGCGCCTGGCCCTGCTCGTCGCGCAGCTTGAAGGTGATCGACGGGCCGACGTTCTTCAGGTTCTTGTCGCGTTTCACCTCGCGCGCGTCGTGCATGCGCTCAGTCAGCGACTTGGCGCCCTCGGCCTTGCTGCGCTCCATGTTCTCGATGTTGAACTGGCGGAATTCGCCGAACTCCAGCTGGTACGCCTTGCCGTTGGCGCGCAGCGGTTGCGAACTCAGCGACACGCCCTCGATCTTGGCCGGCGCCATTTCGGGCGACGCCAGGTTCCACGCCTTGAAGTTGAGCGGCGAACCGCCGTCGCCGAAGCTGGCCTGGTAGATCGCCACGCCGTCGACGATGAGCGGGTGGTTCACTTTCACCGTGGCCGGCGTCTCCTTGCCGGTGGCCTTGTCGGTCACCACGATGTCGCTGGCGAACAGCTTGGGCATGCCGTTGCTGTAGTAGTCGACGTGGAATTTCTTCAGCGTGACGATGAACGGCAACTCCTGCACCAGGTAGCCGTTGCCGGAGTTGATGAACACCACGTCGGCGCTCTTGTTCTCGGCCACCGTGACGTTGCCGCGGAACGACAAGTTGCGGGTGGAGAGCCGGCTCTGCTCCGGAATCTGCGATTGCGGCAGGTCGCGCGTTTCCGGCACCACCCGGCCGAACAGCTCGCCCAGTTTCAGCGGCAGGTTGCCGTCCAGCAGGCCGCCCAGGCAGATCACCACCATGGCGATATGGGCGAAGAAGTAGCCCAGCTTGTTGGCGGCGCCCTTCTTGGCGGCCAGCACCAGGGTGCCGTCGTCGCGGCGGTGCTGGCGCAGGCGGAAGCCCTTGGCCGCGAGGTAGCCTTGCAGTTGCTCCGGCGAGGCGTTGGCCGCCTCGAACTCCTCGCTGTGCTGCATGGCGGCCAGCGAGCTGTCGGTGGCCTTCTCGCGGAACGCCTTCATGTCCTTGATGAAGCCGGGGCCGTTGCGCAGGATGCACAGGCTGGTGGAGATCACCAGGAAGGCCAGGATGGTCAGGAACCAGGCCGAATGGTAGACGTCGTACAGGCCCAGCCAATCGAAGGCGACGAACCAGAACTGGCCGAATTCGAAGGCGTAGTTGGGGTAGGGCTCGTTCTGCTTGAGCACGGTGCCGATCACCGAGGCGATGGCGATGATGGTCAACAGCCCGATGGCAAAACGCATCGAGCTCAACAGCTCGTACAGGGAATAACTAAAGCTGGCGTGGCGGCTTGGTTTTTTCATGGGTTTCACATACAAAAAGGGAAGCCGTCAAGGCTTCCCTTTTGAGTAAGGCATGAGGCGGAAGTTGCGCTTAGCGCAGGCCGGAGATGTAGTCGGCCACTGCCTTCATCTCGGCATCGCTCATACGGGAAGCCACGTCCGACATGGTCGGATGCTGGCGGTCGGTGCCGGCCTTGAAATCGTTCAGCTGCTTGAGGATGTAGCCGGCGTGCTGGCTGCCTACGCGCGGGAACTGGTCCGGCATGCCGGCGCCGTTCGGGGCGTGACAGGCCATACAGGCCGGAACGCCGGTGACCGGGTTGCCGACGCGGTACACTTTCTTGCCCAGCGCCTGCAGGCTCTTGTCCGCCGCTTCGCGCGGCTTGATCTTCTGCTGGCTGAAGTAGGCGGTGACGTTCCACATGTCGTCGTCGGACAGCGGCGCCGCCATGCCCATCATGATGGGGTTCTTGCGGGTGCCGGCCTTGAACGCCTTGAGCTGACTGTACAGATACTTCTGGTGCTGACCGGCCAGCGTCGGGTTGGCCGAAGCCACGCTGTTGCCGTCCGCGCCGTGGCAGGCGGCACATACCTGATCGACGATCTGCTTGCCCTTGACCGGGTCGCCCTTGCCTACCGGGGCGGCGGCGGCCAGTGCACTACCGGCCAGGGTCATGGCAGCCAGCGCCAACAGCATCTTGCGTTTCATGGTCGCTCCTCAGAGAGAGATTTCGTAAATATCTGTAAAAGTGGCAATTTCAAACCTGTTATTCTATACCAACTGCTTACACCGTTACTACTATGACGATTTTCCAGAACGCGCGCTTTTATACAACCGTCAACCACCTGAAGGATTTGCCGCCCACTCGCGCCGAGGTGGCCTTCGTGGGGCGTTCCAACGCCGGCAAGTCGAGCGCCATCAATACCCTGGCCAATCGTACCCGTCTGGCATTCGTTTCCAAGACCCCGGGGCGGACCCAGCACATCAATTTCTTCGACTTGGGCGAAGAGCGCTATCTCGTCGACCTGCCGGGCTACGGCTACGCCGAAGTGCCGGAGGCGGTGCGCACGCATTGGGTCGCCTTGCTGGGGCGTTACCTGCAGACCCGGCAGAGCCTGGTCGGCCTGATCATGATCATGGACAGCCGTCACCCGCTGAAGGAACTCGACTGGAAGATGCTGGAGTTCTTCCGCGAGACCGGCCGGCCGGTGCATATCCTGCTGTCGAAAAGCGACAAATTATCGCGGATGGAACAGCAGAAAACCTTGGCCTCGGTCAAAAAAGCGTTGGCCGACTACCCGGCGGTGAGCATCCAGCTGTTCTCGAGCCTGAAGAAGACCGGCGGCGAGACGGTGGAAGAGGTGGTGGAGCGCTGGTTCGATGCCTACCTGGCACAGGGGCAGGACGAGATGCCGTCGGCGTGACGGAACTTTGCCCTGGGTGGCAAGCCTAACCGGCAGGTGATCTCACCTCCCGCTTGCCTCCCTGAGCGGGTGCCTTTTGCTGACACTAAAGGCTGTTTACCCCGGCACCCAGGTGCCGGGGTTTTTTATTGCCGGCACCCGGCCGGGGACGCCAGGCAAACAAAAAGGCAGGGCGGGCGCCCTGCCTTCGGATCGGTTTCCCGCGCGGTGTCAGATGCCGCCGCTGATCACCGTGCTCTCCACGTTCAGCGCTTCGGCCACGGTACGGGCGGCCTTCTGCGAGCGGAACGGTCCCAACTGCACGGTGTAGCGGCCGTTGCGGTTGACGATGCCGAGCTTGGCATCGTTCTTGGCGTCCAGTTCCTTCTCGATCTTGCTCATGCGTGCCTCGGCCTGGGCCAGGCGGCTGTAGCTGCCCAGTTTCAGGTAGCTGTCGTCGCCGCTGGCCTTGAGCGCACGGCTCGGTGCGGTGGCGGCGGCGGTATCGTCATTACCATCCGGCCATACGCGTTCCACCTTGATCGGTGCGCTGCCCTGATGCACGAAGCCCAGCTTGTAGGCGGCGGCGTAGGACAGGTCCATCAGGCGCCCCCTGTGGAACGGGCCGCGATCGTTGATGCGCACGATCACCGCCTTGCCGTTCTTCAGGTTGGTGACCCGGGCGTAGCTCGGGATCGGCAACGTCGGATGGGCCGCGGTCATGGCGTACATGTCGTAGGGCTCCCCCGAGGTGGTATGGCGGCCATGGAACTGCTTGCCGTACCACGAGGCGCGCCCCTGAGCCTCATAAGGCTTGTCGCTGGTGTCCGGGTGGAAGCTCATACCCAGCGCCGAGTAGGGCAGGTTGGCCGCCTTGATCAGCGGCTCGTCCTGCGGCACGGCATCGGGTACCAGAGCCAGGTTGGCCGGAATGCGGTCGGCCGGACCATCTTGTTGGAAGTACTTGCCGGTGTTGCTGGCAAGCGGCTTTTTGGTCGAGCGGATCGACGCTTGTTGACTGGTTGCGCTGGCGTTTCTGACGGTGGAGCAGGCCACCAGCGCGAGACTAATAAACACTAGCCACAGCCATCGGAATACAGGTTTCATTAGACCTCCCTATGCTGTTGGGCCAACAGGTGAACGCTCAGCTTCCTCCCGCAAAATCGTTCTGCCGCCACGCTTCGAACACCATGACGGCGACCGCGTTGGACAGATTCATGCTGCGTGACTCGGGTTGCATCGGCAGGCGGACACGACGGTCGGCTGGAAATGAATCCAGGACTTCCTGCGGCAGGCCACGCGATTCGGGGCCGAACAACACTACATCTCCGGGTCGGAAAGCTGTCTGGTCATGCCGCGTCGCTCCCTTGGTGGTGGCCGCGAAGATTCGGCGGCCGGAGAGGGCGGTGCGGCAGGCTTCCCAATTCTCGTGGACGACCAGGCGAGCGTACTCGTGGTAGTCGAGACCGGCGCGACGCAACTTGGCGTCGTCCAGTGGGAAACCCAACGGTTTGACCAGGTGCAGTTCACAGCCGGTGTTGGCACATAATCGAATCACATTGCCCGTGTTGGGCGGTATTTCCGGCTGAAAGAGAACAACTGTGAACATCGTTGGCAGGCGGATTGTTCCAAGGAATCAAAAAGTTGGTCAAGTTTTTAGGCTGATTGCCCGTGCCAGCACCCAGGCTTCGACCCGTTTCGCCCCCTGTTTTTTGAGGGTGGCGGCGAGCGCGGAGAGGGTGGCGCCGGAGGTCGCCACGTCATCGACGATGGCGATGCAAAGCCCGTCCAAGCAGCGTTTTACGCCAAATGCATGTTTCATGTTGCGGTGCCGTTCGGCACGGTCAAGCGTGGTCTGACTGCGAGTGTTGTATTTTCGCCAACACAGGTTGGCGTCAAACCGTGCTTGCATTGTAGCAGCGAGTGCTTGTGCCAGCTCGTGACTTTGGTTGAAACCGCGTGCGGCAAGTCGTTCTTTTGCCAGTGGAACGGGTACGATCAGGTCGATGGCAGGGGCGGAAAGCGGGGCTTTTTCGGCCAGCAGACGGCCCAGCGCACCGGCCATTTCCAGCCGTTTTCCGTACTTGAAGGCGTGAATCAGGCCGTCCAGGGGGTAGTCAAAACGGTAGGAAACGTGTAGCGCGTCGAAGGCCGGCGGATGGCGCTGACACGCCCCGCACAGACTGCCGGCGGCGACCGGTTCGGCGCAGTGCGGGCAGCGTTCCGCCGGCAGGCGCGGCAGGCTGGCGTGACACGGCGGGCACAGGCCGTGGTGTGTGCCGGGGGTGCCGCATAGCAGGCAGGGTTGATTAAAAAATAATCTATTGTCAATTAATCGGCCAAAAAGGTTTGACAGCATGGCGACCCCGCGACAAGATGCGTTCAACAAAAATCTAGGGCGTGTCATCCATTGTTTCCCATCCCCCGCGCCGGAGCCTGTTTTTACGCGCGGCAAGGCACGAGGCGCGATGTTTGGTTATTCCAAACAAGTGCCGAGAAACGCCGCGGCGCGTAAAAACAGGCCCGGCCCGAAGGGGGGCGCCGCGAAAACGGTTATGCGGCGTTGCCGGCCTTGGCAAGGGGGGCGCCATTGCCTGCGCCTTGCCTGACCGCTTTCGCGGCAGCAACGCGGAGGGGGAAACAATGGATGACACGCCCTGGTGATCTTCACCCTATGTCAGCCGCCGCCGGGCGGGAAGAGAGCGCGGTCGATCGCGCTTCCCCGCCGACGCCGTGCCGGCGCTACGGAATAGAGCCCATGCAACCGTCTACCATCGCATTCCAACGCCCAGCCACCCCGCATCCCGAGTCCGCTACCTGGACCGTGGACGAAATCGAGGCGCTGCTGGCACTGCCGTTCATGGAACTGGTGTTCCGTGCTGCCGAAATCCACCGCCAGTTCTTCGATCCGACCAAGGTCCAGCTCTCCACCCTGGTGTCGATCAAGACCGGCGGCTGTCCCGAGGACTGCGGCTACTGTCCGCAGTCGGTGCATCACGATACCCCGGTGGAAAACCAGCCGATGATGACGGTGGACGAGGTGGTCGAGGCCGCGCGCCTGGCCAAGCAGAACGGCGCCGGCCGTTTCTGCATGGGGGCTGCCTGGCGGGGTCCGAAGGACGCCGATCTGGACAAGACGCTGGATATGGTGAAACGGGTCAAGGCGCTGGGTCTGGAAACCTGTGCCACTTTCGGCCTGTTGAAGGATGGCCAGGCGGAAAAGCTCAAGGACGCCGGCCTCGACTACTACAACCATAATCTGGATACCGCGCCGGAGAAGTACGGCGACATCATCCAGACGCGCGAGTACGAAGATCGTCTGGACACGCTGGGCAAGGTGCGCGGCGCCGGCTTGTCGGTATGCTGCGGCGGCATCGTCGGCATGAACGAGACCCGTACCGACCGGGCCGGGCTGATCGCCCAGCTGGCCAACCTCGCACCGCAGCCGGAGTCGGTCCCGGTCAACAATCTGGTCAAGGTGACCGGCACGCCGCTGGACGGCGCCGAGCCGCTGGACTGGACCGAATTCGTGCGCACCATCGCGGTGGCGCGCATCACCATGCCGAAGAGCTACGTGCGTCTGTCGGCGGGCCGGCGCGAGATGCCGGAGGCGATGCAGGCGCTGTGCTTCATGGCGGGCGCCAATTCCATCTTCTATGGTGACAAGCTGTTGACCACCGGCAACCCGGATGTCGACGCCGACCGTGCGCTGATGGAGAAGCTGGACCTCACTCCGCTCTAAGCCGTTCTTCCCATGCACAACGTTGGCCGAAGCCGTGCGGATCAGATGCCGCCGCCTTCGGCCATGCCTTTATATGGAGTTGCCATGCAGCCACAGCAACTGTCCGCCGCCCTGGCGGAACTGGACGCCAGCCACAGCCGGCGGACCCGACTCATGCTGGAGAGCCCACAGGGGCCGCTGATCCATGTCGACGGACGCGATTACCTGGCGTTTGCCAGCAACGATTACCTGGGGCTGGCCAATCACCCGGCGCTGATCGAGGCGACCCGTGAAGGTCTCGCGCGCTGGGGGCTGGGCGGCGGCGCCTCGCACCTGGTCGCCGGACATTTCGGTGCGCACCAGCAGGCCGAGAACGAACTCGCCGCCTTCGTCGGCACCCCGGCCGCGTTGCTGTTCGGCTCCGGCTACGCCGCCAACCTGGCGGTGATCACCAGCCTCATGGGGCGCGATGACGCCGTGTTCGCCGACCGGCTCAACCACGCCTCGCTGAACGATGCCTGCCTGCTGTCCCGCGCTGCCTTCAAACGCTTCCGCCACAACGATCTCGACCATCTGGAAAGCCTGCTCAAGAGCACGCCGGCCAAGAGCCGGCTGATCGCGGTCGACGCGGTGTACAGCATGGACGGCGACGAGGCGCCGCTGGCCGAGCTGCTGACGTTGGCCGAGCGCTACGACGCCTGGCTGTATCTGGACGACGCGCACGGCTTCGGTGTGTTCGGCGACGGTCGCGGCAGCATGGCGGAGCAGGGTATCGCCGGGGAGCGGGTGATCTACATGGCCACGCTAGGCAAGGCCGCCGGCGTCGCGGGCGCTTTCGTCGCCGGGTCGGCGGAGCTGATCGACTGGCTGGTCAACAAGGCGCGTACCTATATCTTCACCACCGCCCAGCCGCCGGCATTGGCCGAGGCGGTACGGACCAGTCTGGGGCTGATTGCCGGCGAGCCGTGGCGACGCGAGCGACTCGCACAGCATATAGAAATGCTACGGCATACCCTTTCTGGCGTTAAATATCCATTACACGCTTCCCGCAGTCCGATCCAGCCGCTTATGATAGGCGGCAACGAGCAGGTCATGACATTATCCGCCCGGTTGCGCGAGGCAGGTCTGTGGGTGCCGGCGATCCGCCCGCCCACCGTGCCGGAAGGGAGCGCCCGATTGCGGATTTCGCTGTCGGCCGCGCACGAGGCCGGACAGGTGCAACGTCTGGCTGAGGCCATCGTCGCCATGTCATGAGGTTTTAGAGCCTGTTCAAGGTCTTTTTGCGACGGCGGCCGGGCACTGCCGGATGCAGCGCTAGAAGAGAGTCCCTCCGCAGTGTCATTCACTGCCAGGGACGAACGACAACGCGATGCGCCGGCAGTACTCGGCCCCGAAGGGATGGCCCGGTAAACGGCCCTCTGCGGTGTTGGACGGCTTGACCTTAGAATGACTAAGGCCTGCGCCGTCCGCCTAGCAGCTGACCATTTGCCGGGGCAGCGCAGCCGGAAAAAGACCCTGAACAGGCTCTCTAGGGGGCACCTGCCGTGTTTTGCCGGATATCCCGGCCGATACCTACTACGATAATGACATGAATAGCACGGTAGACTATCTCTATGCGCCGCAGGCCGCCGCCGAGGCGGCCCTGGCCCTGTTAGGTGTGCACCAGCGCCCGCTGCAGGTGGCCGTCTGGGCCAAGGTCGGCACGGTGTGGCAATGCCTGGCGTGGCGCGGTGCCGTCGACGGCTTGGTGTCCCCTGATGAGCTGCAGCGGGGACGGCTGCCCGGGCCCGATGGCGGGGCCGAGCCGCTGAAGAGCGGCAGCGAGCTGTTGGGCTGGCTGATCTGGCGCGGCCCGCGCCCGGACAACTGGTCTCCCGTGGCGCTGCTGCTCACCGGCCACTTGCTGGCCGCGCGCTTGCATTCGGATCAGGCCATCTCCCGCATCACCCACGAAACCATGCTCGAGATGAGCCGGCTGGCCAGCGAATGCGCCAGTCTGGAGGCTTTTCTGCCGGGCCTGCACCGTCTCCTCGGGCGCCTGCTGGATGCCCGCAACTTCTATATTGCGCTGTTGGACGAACAGGCCAACGCGCTCAGTTTTCCGCTTTATGCCGATCTGCGCGAGCCTGCCAGCGAGTGGCCGCAGCCGGAGCAGCGCTTCCCGATGGGCGGCCAGCCGCCGTCGCTCACCGCCTATCTGATGGCCGGTGGCAAGCCGCTGGTGCTGTCGCGGCGTATGCTGGAAACCCTGCAGCAGAACGGCGACATCCAGATTCACGGGCCGATACCGGAGAGCTGGATGGGGGTGCCGCTGAACAATATCGCCGGCCAGCCGATCGGCGCGGCGGCGCTGCAAAGCTACCAGGCCGGGCACAGCTACAGCCCGACCGAGCAGTCGCTGTTCCAGTTCGTCGCCCTGCATATCGGCCACGTGCTGGCGCGCGTGATGGTGCGCAACCAGCTGGAGCAGCAGGTGTGGTTGCGAACCTGCGAGCTGGAAGGGGCCAACACCCGGCTGCGCAACGAAGTCGCCGAACGCCAGCTGGCCGAGAAGCGTCAGGGTGTGCTGTTCCTGATCGCCGAACTCTCCAATACCAGCCTGTCGCTGGAGGCCTTCCTGGGCGGCGTGCACCGCCTGCTGGGAGAGTTGCTGCCGGCGCGTAATTGCCTGGTGGCGCTGTACGACAAAGATCACGACCTGATTTCCTTCCCCTACTACCAAGACGAGCGCTGCCCGTCGCACAAGGCGCGCAAGCCCGGCAAGGGCTACATCGAGCAGGTGCTGTACAGCGGCCAGGCGCTGCAGGTGAACTCCTCGCGCGCCAGCGGCGACGATGCCACGCTGCCGCGCAGCTGGCTGGGGGTGCCGCTCTACCACGGCCACGAGCTGCTCGGCGTGCTGGCGGTGCAGAGCTACGACGAGCAGGTGCAGTACGGTTTCCGCGAGCAGGAGCTGCTGGAGTTCGTCGCCAACAACATCGGTGCCGCGCTGGCGCGCATCCATGCCATGGAAGCGCTGCAGGCGGCCTACCTGGAGCTGGAGGAGAGGGTGCGCGAGCGCACCAGCGAGCTCGACGCCGCCAATGCCCAGCTCGAGTTCGACAGCCTGCACGACCCGCTCACCAAGCTGCCCAACCGCACCTACTTCGCGCGCGCGCTGCGCCGCAGCTGGGAGGCCTACGTCAACGGCAGCGGCGAGCGCTTCGCCGTGCTGTTCATCGACCTCGACCGCTTCAAGCTGGTCAACGATACGCTGGGCCACCTCGCCGGCGACCACCTGCTGTTCGAGGCCGGCGCGCGCATCCGCAGCTGCCTGCGCCACAGCGATTTCGTGGCGCGGCTGGGGGGCGACGAGTTCGCCGCGCTGCTGTTCGGCATCGAGGCGCCCGGCTGCGAGCAGACCGCGCGCATGATCGTGGGCGAGTTCGACCGTCCGGTGGTGCTGATGGGGCGGGAGGTGTTCACCACCGCCAGCGTCGGCGTGGTGATCGCCGACAAGTCCTACTATCAGCGCTCGGAAGACGTGTTGCGCGACGCCGACCACGCCATGTACCGCACCAAGCAGCAGGGGCGCCACGGCTACACCCTGTTCAACCACGAGCTGCGCCTCAACCAGGCCGACCAGCTGGCGCTTGAGTCGGAGCTGCGCCGCGCGCTGGAGGTGGACGACCAGCTCACGCCGTTCTTCCAGCCCTTCATCGACGCCAAGAGCGGCGCGTTGCAGGGCTTCGAGGCCCTGGTGCGCTGGCAGCACCCGACGCGCGGCCTGATCTCCCCGGCCATCTTCCTGCCCATGGCCGAGGAGAGCGGCCTGATCATGCGCGTGGACCGCTACATGATCGAGGCAGCAGCGCGCCAGCTGCGCCAGTGGATGGACGAAGGGAGACTGACCGACGGGGTGTCGCTGCACATCAACCTGTCTTCGGCCAACTTCCACGACCCGGAGTTGCTGAACTGGATGCAGGCGCTGATCCGGCGTTACGCGTTGCCGGCCGGCATGCTGCATCTGGAAGTGACGGAAAGCGCGCTGATCGACGTGCCGGACGTGGCGGCCGAGGTGATCCAGGGGCTGCACAACATGGGCGTGCGGCTGGCGCTGGACGATTTCGGCACCGGCTATTCGGCGTTGTCCTACCTGCACCGCTACCACTTCGATGTGCTCAAGATCGACCAGTCCTTCGTCGCCGACCTCGACCAGAAGCAGGAGTCGGCCGCCATCGTGCGCGCCATCCTGGCGTTGGCCGAAGCGCTCGACCTGGACGTGGTGGCCGAGGGGGTGGAAACCGGCATGCAGCTGCGCACACTGCGCGACATGGGCTGCAGCAAGCTGCAGGGGTTCTACTTCGCCACTCCGGCACCGGCCGCGCGCATCGACTGGGACCGCCTGGCCGGTTTCGCCAGCAGCTTCCGCCAGGTTGCCTGAGCCCGGATGATGATCCGCCGCGAGGGCTTTACCGTACGTCGATCCGAGGCGCAGATGGCCGTAGCAAGAGAGTGCGCCTCGGGATATCGAGCCAGCCATGAGCGGTGAGCCGGGGCGCTTCCCCAGGCCGGAGGGCGGCGCCGGGTTTGCCACCCGCTACAACCGCTGGCGCTACAACCTCTACGCCCCGGTCTACGACCGCGTTGTCGCCGCGTTCTTTGCGCCGCGCCGGCGCCGTGCCATTGCGCTGTTGGCGCCCCGCCCGGACGAACGCATCCTGCTGCTCGGGGCCGGCACCGGGCTTGACCTCGACTACCTCCTGGGCTGCCGCCGGCTGACCGCCATCGACGTCTCCGACGGCATGCTGGCGCGGCTGCACCGCCGGGCCGCCCGGCTTGGCCTCGAGGTGGAAGCGAGCGTGATGGACGGCCAGCGGCTGGCGTTTCCCGACGCCTGCTTCGACGCGGTGATCCTGCACCTGATCCTGGCGGTGATTCCCGACCCGGTGGCCTGCCTGCGCGAAGTCGAGCGCGTGCTCAAGCCCGGCGGGCGCGTCGTGGTGTTCGACAAGTTTCTGGCCGACCACCAGCGACCCGTCTGGTGGCGTGCGGCAGCCAATCAGCTCACCCGGATCATCGCCACCGATATCAACCGTCAGCTCGGCGTCATCGTCAGTCCGACCACTTTGCACATCGAGCATGACGAATCGGCCGGGATGGGTGGTTTCTTTCGCATCGTACTCTTGCGAAAATAGCGTTTTCCCTCATCTGAACTCGCATGAGTCTGTACATTGAATCGCTCGGACGCGGCCCGGACGTCGTCATGCTGCACGGCTGGGGCCTGCACGGCGGCGTGTTCAGCCGCGTCGCCGAGCGCCTGGCCGGGCGTTATTGCCTGCACCTGGTCGATCTTCCCGGGCACGGCGCCTCCGCCAGCCGTCATCCCTTCGACGCCGACGATATCGCCGACCTGTTGGCGGCGCAGTTCCCCTGGCCGGTGCACGTGGTCGGCTGGTCGCTCGGCGGCCTGCTGGCCCAGCACTGGGCGGCACGCCACCCCGAGCAGGTAAAGAGCCTGGCGCTGATCGCCACCAGTCCGCGCTTCGTCAAACAGGACGGCTGGCCGTACGCCCAGGACAAGAAAGCCATCGAGGGCGTCGGCACCAGCCTCGACAGCGCCTTCGAGCAGACCCTGGAGCGTTTTCTGGCGCTGCAGATGCTGGGCGCCCCCGGCGCCCGCGACACGCTCAAGGCGCTGCGCGAGGAGCTGTTCGCGCACGGCCGGCCGCAAGGCCTGCTGCCGGCGCTGGAACTGCTGCTGATGGCCGACGCGCGCGCGCTGGCGCCCGCCATCCACTGTCCGGTCGGGCTGTTCTTCGGCGCCAAGGATGCCATCACCCCGATCGGTGCCGGGCGCTGGCTGGCCGAGACGCTGGCCGATGCCACCCTTTACGAATTCCCGCAGGCCTCGCACGCCCCCTTCCTGTCGCACGAGGAAGAGTTTGTGACGAAGCTTGCCGCCCACCTGGACCAACACGCATGAGTGAAGCGTTTTATACCGACAAGTCCCGCGTGCGCGCCGCCTTCGAGCGCGCCGCGCCGAGTTACGACTCGGCCGCGGTGCTGCAGCGCGAGGTGTCGGATCGCATGGCGGCCCGCCTCGACTACATCAAGTTCAGTCCCAAGGTGATCCTCGACGCCGGCAGCGGCACCGGCTACGGTTCGGCCGAGCTGCGCCGCCGCTATCCCGAGGCGCGCGTCATCGAACTCGATCTGGCCGCCACCATGCTGCTGGCCTCGCGCGAGAAGCAACAGACGGGTGGCGGCCTGCTGGGCAAGCTGTTCAAGCGTGCCCAGCCTTGGCAGCTGTGTGCCGACGTCGAATGCCTGCCACTGGCCGACGCCAGCGTCGACATGATCTGGTCCAATCTGGCGATCCAGTGGGTCAACATTCCAGACGGCGTGTTCGCCGAATTCCAGCGCGTGCTCAAGCCGGAAGGCATGCTGATGTTCTCGACGCTGGGGCCGGACACGCTGTTTGAGCTGCGCCAGTCCTTCGCCGGTGTGGACGGCGCCACCCACGTCAACCAGTTCATCGACATGCACGACCTGGGCGACGCCCTGCTCAAGAGCGGCTTCGCCGAGCCGGTGATGGACATGGACAAGATCGTGCTGACCTACCCGCGCGTGCGCGACGTGATGCAGGACCTGAAGGCCATCGGCGCGCACAATGCCACGGCCGGGCGCGGGCGCGGCCTGATGGGCAAGCACAGCTGGCAGAAGGTCGAGGCGGCGTACGAACTGCGCCGCCAGGACGGCGCCTTGCCGGCCACCTACGAAGTGGTGTACGGCCATGCCTGGAAGGGTGAAACCAAGAAGAAGGCCAATCTGCTGCCGGATGGCCGCCAAGTGATCGAATTCATGAAACCCGGCGAGCGTCCGGGCGTCAAATAGGGCGGGCTCTGTGTCGGAAGGGTTGTTTCCGCCCCAGCGTGTCGACGTCCCCTTGCGAGCGTAGCGAGGCTCCCTTGCAGGGCAAGGGCGGACTGCGTGCCAATCTATCGCTGGGCCAATCGAAGATTGGCACGCAGAGATTGGCTCAGCGAGGGATTGGGAATAGATGATGGGCTGCGGAATCGACGACCGAGGTGGAAAGGCCCGGCTTTGCCGGGTCCTGTAAGAACGCATCAAAGCATGTTGTCAGCAGCCTGTCGGGCGGTCTTGCCGCCCGTTTGTTTTGAATATGAGGTAAAGGATGATTGCACGTCGAACCCTGCTCCGGCTCGTGCCACTGCTGGCGCTGGTCTCTCTGAGCGCCTGCTCCGTGGTGGGGCCGGCCAAGCCCGAGGTCGCCGTGCCGGCCAAGCCGCTGCCCAAGCCAAAAATCGCCCTGGCACTCGGCGGTGGTGCGGCCAAGGGTTTTGCCCATATCGGCGTGATCAAGGTGCTCGAGTCGCATGGCATCGTGCCCGACATCGTCACCGGCACCAGCGCCGGGAGCGTGGTGGGCAGCCTGTACGCCGCCGGTTACAACGGCCTGCAGCTGCAGAGCATGGCGATCAAGCTGGACGAGAGCAATCTGACCGATTTCACCTTGTCCACCAGCGGTTTCATCAAGGGTGACAAGCTGGCGGCCTTCGTCAACCAGGCCGTGGGCAACCGTCCGCTGGAAAAACTGGGCAAGCCGTTCGGCGCGGTGGCCACCGAGCTCGACAGTGGCCAGCGCGTGGTGTTCCGCCAGGGCAACACCGGCCAGGCGGTGCGCGCCTCGGCCAGCATCCCCAACGTGTTCCTGCCGGCCGTGATCGCCGGCAAGCGCTACGTCGACGGCGGCCTGGTCAGCCCGGTTCCGGTCAGTGCTGCACGCGAGATGGGGGCCGACTTCGTCATCGCGGTGGACATTTCCGCCCGGCCACGCGCCGGTTCGGCCACCGGTTTCCTGTCAATCTTCGACCAGAGCATCAACATCATGAACGTCACCGCGCTGGCGCAGGAGCTGAAGCAGGCCGACGTGGTGATCCGGCCACAGGTGCAAAACATGGGTTCGACCTCGTTCGAAGATCGCCACCAGGCCATCCTCGAGGGCGAAAAGGTCGCGCTGCAGGCGCTGCCGCTGATTCAGAAGCTGGTGCAGCAGAAGTCGGTGGCGATGGCGGCCGCCCGCTGAGGGCGGTGGGGTGGCGCACGCGGCTCGCCCGCCTGGGCAAATGGCTTCATAATGACTGCTGCATGGCCGCGGTCGCGGCCATGGGCATCACCGCTGTTTCCACTCGCCCGCCCGACGACAGGAGAATCCGATGATCACGCTCTACGGTGTCGCCCTCTCTCCGTATTACAACAAGGTCAAGATCGCCCTGATCGAAAAAGGGGTGAACTTTCGCGAGCAGCCCGCCGCGCCGGCGCAGACCCCCGAGGTGCTGGCGTTGAGCCCGATGGGCAAGATTCCCTACGTCGATATCAACGGCCACGCCCTGGCCGAATCCGGCGCCATCCTGGAGTGGCTGGAAGATGCCTACCCGACCGCCGCGCTGTTGCCGCCGACGCCCAATGGCCGGGCTCACGCCCGCGAACTGGCGCTGTTGCTGGAGCATTATGTGCTGACACCGGCCAAGCCGTTGTTCGACCATGTGCTGTTCGGCTCCGCGCTGGGCGAGGCCGAGCGCGAGCGTGCCGGTGGCGCCATCGAGTCCGGCATTGCTGCCGTGATGCGTCGCGCGCGGCTGACGCCGTGGCTCAGCGGGGCCGAGTTCAGTCATGCCGACATCAGCGCCGCCGCGCTGTTGCCGTCGGTGTCGCTGGCGTGTCGCCGTACGCTCCAGCGCGACCCGGTGCAGGCGGTGCCGGAGCTGGCGGCCTACCTGAAGGCGCTGGCGCAGCGCTCGAGCGTGGCACGCACCTGGCAGGAGCGCGACGTCGCCGTCGCCGCGTTCCAGGACGCACGGCAGGGCGGCTGAGCCGCCACAGCTCCTTACTTCCCGCTGCCGAGCCGTGCCCGGGCGATCCCGCCCGTTGACGGTTCGGCTTCGGCCAACCCTGGCCTGCTCAGCCGGCCTGCTCGTCGCCATGAAACAGCGCCAGCTGACGCGGTTCGGTGTCGTCCGCGGCGAGCCGCACGCCCACCCCCAGCAATCTGACCGGTTGCGCCCCGCGGGCGTGGCCGACCTGCAGCAGCGCCGCCAGCGTGTCGCTACTCAACTGCTGCCCGGCCTGCTCCACCGTGGTCTGACTGAAGTCGGCGAACTTGAGCTTGACGCTCAGGCCGCGGAACGCAGGCTGGCCCGCGCGCTCCAGCCGGTGCGCGAGGCGCTCCAGCAGTTCCGGCAATTTGGCCAGGCAGGCAGCGAGGTCGGGCAGGTCCACCGCGTAAGTTTCCTCCACGCTGATCGACTTGCGCAAACGCTCGACGCTGACCGGGCGGGGGTCGATGCCGCGTACCAGGGCGTGCAGGCGCTCGCCGAAGCGGCCGAAGTGACGCACCAGTTCCGCCAGTTCCCAGCCGCGCAAGTCTTCACAATGCCGCACCCCGAGAGCGTGCAGACGTGACGCGGTGACGGCACCGACGCCGGGAATCTTCTCCACCGGCAGGGCGCGGACGAAGGCGTCGACGTCCTCGGGCCGGATCACGAACTGGCCGTCCGGCTTGTTCCAGTCGCTGGCAACCTTGGCGAGGAACTTGTTGGGGGCGATGCCGGCCGAGGCGGTGATGCCGACCTCGTCGCGGATGCGCCGGCGGATCGCCTCCGCCATCAGCGAGGCGCTGCCCTGGCAGTGCGGCCGGCCGCTGACGTCGAGGTAGGCCTCGTCGAGCGACAGCGGTTCGATGAGCTCGGTGAAGTCCTGATAGATCGTCAGGATCTGCTGGCTCGCCGCCTTGTAGCGGGCGAAATCGGGCGGCACGATCAACAGCGACGGGCACAGGGTGAGGGCGCGCACCGAGGACATCGCCGAGCGTACGCCGTAGCGCCGCGCCAGGTAATTGCAGGTGGCGATCACGCCGCGGCTGTCGGGCTGCCCCCCCACCGCCAGCGGGATGTCGCGCCAGGCGGGCTGGTCGCGCATCTCCACGGCGGCGAAGAAGCAGTCGCAGTCGACGTGGATGATCTTGCGTTGCGGCAGGGCCATGCTGCGGCCAACCTCGCGGTCAGAGCGGCGGGGTCGGCACGGCGTCGCTGTGGCCGAGCGATTTGTCCGGGGCGACACGGTCGCGTACCCGCTGCTTCAGTTCCTTGATGTCGGGAAAGCCGCCGTCGGCCTTGCGGTCCCACAGTTGCTCGCCGTTGAGGGTGATGCGGAACACGCCGCCCGAGCCCGGCTGGAGCGCCACTTCGGCCAGTTCCTTCTCGAAGGTGGTCAGCAGTTCCTGAGCCATCCACGCGGCGCGCAGCAGCCAGCGGCAGCCGGTACAGTACTGGATGGCAAGGCGGGGGAGTCGATCCGGGGTAGTCATGGTGGGCGTATCGGGGTGATGGAATACGCCGTACAGCATAGCGGAAAGTGCTGTCTTCAAGGAGGGAAAGCCGCCGGTCCCGCGAGTCGCTTTATTGTATGACGGGCCCTTGGGGCCCGCTCCTCCATCTTAGACTTCTGTCGGGTGCAAACTTGACGCTGCGGTATATGTGGGGACCGGCGGTTTTGATTCCCTCGGCGAGTGTGCCCATTAATGGGGCATCGGTAAAGCGAAATGGCCTTTCGACATTTTTTGTTGCACTGCAATGTGTCACATAACTACAACGTTGTCGGCGTTTGCTGGCCGTTCGACGCCGCGACGGCGTTATGCGACAGGTAACGGCTCATGGCGTGCTGCTCCAGCGGCTTGCTCAGGTGGAAGCCTTGCGCGTAGTCGCAGCCGATCTCGGCGAGGAAGGCCAGTTGCCGTTCGTTCTCGATGCCTTCGCCGGTGATCATGGCGCCGAGCGAATGCCCCATCGCCACGATCATGCGCACGATGGCGGCATCCTGGTGGTTGTCCGGTACCTGATCGAGGAACTGCTTGTCGATCTTGATCTTTTCCGCGGGGAAGCGGCGCAGGTAGCTGAATGAGGCGTAGCCGGTGCCGAAGTCGTCGATCGCCAGGCTCACCCCCAGCGCCTTGAGGCGGCGGATATTGTCCTCGATGCTGCCCGACTGGCGCAGCGCCAAGGTCTCGGTGACTTCCAGCTCCAGGGCCGAGGGGGGGAGGTGGGCGGTGGCCAGGATGCCCGCGACCAGATCGGCGAAGTGCGGGTCTTCCAGTTGCAGCAGCGAGACGTTGACCGAGATGGTGAACTCGGGCTGTCCCCCCTGCCGCCACTTGGCGGTCTGCTGACAGGCTTCGCGCAGCGCCCACTCGCCGAGCGGTACGATCACGCCGCTGTCCTCGGCCAGCGGGATGAACTCGCCGGGGGAGATGAAGCCGTGCTCGGGGTGGTGCCAGCGCAGCAGTGCCTCGGCGCCGCGCGTGCGGCGGGTTTTCAGGTCGTGGTAGGGCTGGTAGCAGAGGAACAGCTGGTGCGTGCCGATGGCCTGGCGCAATTCGTTGATCAGCAGGTGGCGGCGGTGCCAGTCGGTGCTCATGTCTTCGTGGAAGCGCACCCAGCCGCCCTGGATCGAATTGCGCGAAATCTGCATCGCCAGCTCGGCGTGTTCCAGCAGGCGCAGCGGTTCTTTGCTGTCTTGCGGCGACAGCGCCAGTCCGGCGCTGACGCGCACGCCGATCAGCTGGGCGTTGACGTCGAGCGGCAGGTTGAGCGTTTCGTTGATGGCGGTGACGCGGCGGTTGATGTTGCTTTCGTCCTTGCCCAGCAGGATCAGGCAGAAGCGGTTTTCCGCCACCCGCGCCACCAGTTCGCCCGGTTCGGCCAGGCGCGCCAGGCGCTCGCACAGCAGCAGGATGACCTGGTCGCCGGTGTCGTGGCCGTACAGTTCGTTGAGGTTGGGCAGGGCGTCCAGCGCCAGGATCAGGCAGCCGAACACCGGGTTCTCGCTGCGATTCTGCGCCAGTTCGTCTAGCTGCATCAGCAGCCGGGCCCGGTTGGGCAGGCCGGTGAAGCGGTCGTAGTAGGCGTGGCGGTGCAGTTCGCCCTCGGCCTGCAGCCGTGCGCCCGATTCCATCATCAGCGCCACCACGTCGGCGCTGGAGCAGACGAAGTTGATCTCGTCGGGATGCCAGGCCTCGCGTTTGTTGCGGTCTTCCACGCAGATCACGCCGTAGTGGGTGCCGGCCAGCGTGACGGCTGCGTCCAGCATCGAGCAGATGGTGTGTTCCAGCAGGTAGTCCCGCATGCTGGCCAGGCGCGGGTCGCTCGTGGCGTTGCTGGCACTGAGGTAGCGCTCCCGGTGCAGCGCGGAGAAATAGTCGGGGTGGGCGGAGAAGTGCAGCAGGGCGCCGGCGAAGTGGTGATCGGCGTCGCGGTCGATGCCGATCAGACACTCCAGCTCCTGGAGATCGGGCTGGTAGCGCCAGACGCTGACGCGGGAGACGTCCAGGGTGGCGGCCAGTTTCTGGCACAGCAACTTCAGGTAGGCGTCGAGCGGGTCGCTCTTGTCTTCGCGTTCGGCAACCAGTTCGCGCAGCACTTGCCCCTGGCTGATCAGGCGTGCGGTGGTGCGCTGGTGGTGCAGCGTCAGCTGGCGCGATACCCGCAGCAGCAGCAGCGCGATGGCGACCAGCACCAGCAGCAGCAGGAGCGCGCGTGGCAGCAGTGCTGTTTGCAGATGGCTGCCGGGCAGCTCCTGCTGCCAGGTGAGGTAAGCCAGTGTCTGCCCTTCCGGACCTTGTACCGCGAGCGCCCCGGGGGGCTTGGCGGCGGCGGTGAAGTCAACCTGCAATTGCTCCAGGCGCAGGTCGCCTGCGATGTCTTCCAGCTGCGCAGGACCGATGTCTTTGGCAAACAGCAAGTAGCGTGCCGGGAGGGCGGCGTCCGGTTCCGTGGTTTCCGGCACGATGCGCTGCAGCGCCAGCATCAGCAGACGCGGTTCAGTCTGGTGGGTGAGCGGGTTGGGTACGGTGTCGCGGAAAAACGCGGTGGGGTAACCTTCGTTGCCGAGCGGCTCGAAGCGGGCGGCCATCTGCACCAGGTGCTGCCATTGCCGGGCGCTGAACGGCAGCGTCAGGTTCGGCGTTTCCTCGATGGCGCCGTTGCGCACGGCGTACAGCGGCTTGCCCTGGGCATCGGTGATGACGCTGAGCTGGATATCGAGGGTGCGGTAGATCGATCCGGTGAGATTGGTGCGTAGCCAGGCGATATTGAGAGAGGGGCCGCTGACCGCGTGGTACATGTCGTCCCAGGCGTTGTATTCGGTCAGGTTGTGGCCCAGCGTGTTGCGCTGTTTGAGCAGGTTGCGCTCGAGCAGTTTGCCGGTCAGCTGGAGATAGCCCCGATCGCTTTGCGCGATGGTGCTGTCCAGCAGGCGCCAGGTGCCGACCAGCCCCAGTACCATGAGCAGCGTCATGAGCAGGGTTGGGTTGCCTAGACCGTGTGCTAGTCGCATCAGTAGGCGTCGCAGCATGGATATCCACTCTTGATGTGTAAGCACATGTGAATAATAAGACGCTTTTATTTAACAGTAAAAGTCGTTTTTACCCGATTCGGCTTCATGGTCAGCGCAATGTCATTTTTTTGATACGTTGACTGTAGCAGGGCTACCTGGGAGGGGGGAGCGAAGGTGGTGGGCCGGGCCGCGGGCGATGGGGGGAGGAGAGGGCCATGTCGGGACACGGCGGGGGCGTCGGACGCCGTGCGGGCGTCACGACGCGGTGGGCGATGCCACTTCAGGGGGTGGGCATCATGCCTTCTTCGATCTTGACCTCGACCTCGATCGTGCCGGCGCGGGCGAAGCGCAGCGTCAGAGGGAAGCGTTCGCCAGCCTTGAGCGGCGCGGTGAGCCCCATCAGCATGATGTGCGTCCCGCCCGGTGTCAGCGCGATGCCGCGGCCGGGGGGCAGTTCGATCCCTTCGGGCAGCGCGCGCATGCGCATGACGCCGTGATCGTTGAGGTTCTGGTGCAATTCGGCACTGGCGGCGCGTGGGGTGCTGACCGCGAGCAGGCGGTCGGCGCTCTTGCCCTGGTTGTCGAGCTTCAGGTAGACCGCGCCGCTGCTCATCATGGCCGGCATGGCGCGGCTCCACGGGTGGCCGATATGCAGTGTGCCGAGCACGTAGTGGTGGGCCAGTGCCGGTAGGGCGAGCAGGCCGAGCAGGAGAGCGGTCAGGATGCGGGGGTGTTTCATGGCTGGTATGGGTGCGGTCTCGAAGAACGAACCGTAGCATAGCGTCGACCGGGCGTGGCTGCGACAGATTGTCGCAGTGGCGTGCCACGCCGCGCTGGCAAGCCGGCCGCAAGCGGGTAGAATGGCGACCCCCGATATTCCCGGCTGTTTTCCATGCTGAAAGACCTGTATCTGCAGTTTCTGTTTGGCGGCCTGATCAGTCTGATCACCATCACCAACCCGCTGTCGAAGATTCCGTTGTTCATCACGCTGACGCGCGACATGAGCGACGAGGGGCGGGCGCATCAGGCGCGGCGCGCCTGCCTGTTTGCCGCCGGCATCATGCTGGTGTCGCTGCTGGCCGGCAACCTGATCCTGGCGCTGTTCGGCATTTCCTACGGCGCCCTGCGTATTGCCGGCGGTCTGGTGGTGGCGGTGCTGGGTTACCGCATGCTGTTCCTGTCGCAGGACCCGGGCATGGCGCCCAAGACCTCGGACGGCAAGGAGGATTACGCTTTCTTCCCGCTGGCCATGCCCGGCATCAGCGGGCCGGGGACCATCGCCGTGGTGATCGGCATCGCCACCGAGATCGCCGAATTGCACGGCGTGCCGGCCAAGGCGCTGGCGATGGCGATGACGGTGCTGGCCATCTTCCTGACCTGCCTCGGCACTTGGCTGGTGTTGCGCTCCTCGACGCTGATCGCGGAGAAGCTGGGCCGTTCCGGGCGCGAGGTGATGACGCGGCTGATGGGCTTCTTGCTGATCTGCGTCGGCGTGCAGTTCATCGGCTCGGGGGTGCGCACCTTCCTCGCCGGTTCCTGAGGCGGCGCGCTGGGCATCACGACCGCCCCGTCCACCGGCGGGGTTTTTTGTCGCCGCGAGTCGCGGTTTCGGCCTGTCGCGTTGGCGCGCTTGCCGTCATAATCGACGTATCGTTCCCGACGCCCCCGCCATGAGTCATTCCGCCGCCGAGTATGCCCGTTTTTTCCGCGCCGACGACATCGCGCCGCTGGAGTGCCTGGACGCGCGCTACGTCGAGCATGTGTTTGCACCGCATTTCCACGAGGAATACGTGGTCAACACCCTGATCCAGGGCTCCCAGCGCTATCATTACCACGGTAGCGCGCATCAGGCCGGGCGCGGTCAACTGATCGTGATCAATCCGGGCGAGGTGCACACCGGCGAGGCGGGCGAGGAGAATGGCTGGGCCTATCGTGGTTTCTATCCGTCGGCGGCCTTCATGCGCCGGCTGGCGCAGGAAATCAGCGGCCGAGCCGATGCGGTGCCGTATTTCCGGGCCACCGTGCTGCACGACGCCGATCTGGCCGAGCGGCTCAATCAGCTGCATCTGCTGCTGAGCGCGAGCCAGGACCGGCTGCAGCGCGAGTCGGCGCTGTACACGGTGTTCTCGACGGTACTGAGGCGGCACATGAGCGTCGCCAGCCAGCCCTTGGCATCGCACCCGGTCGCGGTGGAGCGGGTACGGGCGCTGCTGGCCGACCGCCTGGCGGACAACCTGTCGCTGCAGCAGCTGGCGGACGCCGTCGAGCTGTCCCCCTATCATCTGAACCGTCTGTTCCGGCAGCACCTCGGCCTGCCGCCGGTGGCGTGGCGTAATCAGCTCAGGGTGGCGCGGGCGCGCACGCTGCTGGGGCGCGGCTGGCGGCCGTCCGATGCCGCCGCCGAGTTGGGCTTTGCCGACCAGGCGCATCTGACGCGGGCTTTCCGCCATGCGCTGGGCGTGACCCCGGCGGCCTACCAGCGTGCCGTCGGCGCAAGATCGTTCAAGACCGGCGACGACGCTTGAGCCAGACTGGGATCGTCACCCACTTCCCTCGCGATCCCATCCGATGAAACCTTTCGCTCTGGTTCTGGCCGGTGCCCGCGACAGCCTGCCGATGCTGGTCGGTGCCGCGCCGTTCGGCGTCATCTTCGGCACGCTGGCGGTCGGTGCCGGGCTGTCGGCCGGCGCCACGCTGGCAATGTCGGCCTTCGTCTTCGCCGGCTCCTCGCAGTTCGTCGCGGTCAGCCTGATCGGCGCCGGCGCGGCGCTGCCGGTGATCTGGCTCACCACCTTCGTCGTCAACCTGCGCCACGCACTGTACAGCGCCACGCTGCTGCCCTACGCGCGCGACTGGAACGCGCGCTGGCGCTGGCCGCTGGCGTTCTGGCTCACCGACGAGACCTTCGCCGTGGTGGAGCATCGCTTCCGTTCGCAGGGGGCGGCTGGCGGGCAGTGGTACCAGCTCGGCTCCTCGCTGGCGATGTACCTCAACTGGTTCCTGTGGAGCGTGGTGGGGGTGTGGCTCGGCAAGGCGGTGCCGGGTCTGGCCGGCTGGGGACTGGACTTCGCCATGGTGGCGACCTTTACCGCCATCGTCGCGCCGCAGCTGAAAAAGCGTCCGGCGCTGGCGGCGGCGGCGGCGGCCGGCGCGGTGGCGCTGCTGGCGCGCGGCCTGCCCTACAAGCTCGACCTGATGCTGGCGGCGCTGGTCGGCGTGCTGGCTGGGGTGGCGTGTGAAAAGTTGGCCGAAAGGAGGGTGGCGGCATGACGATCTGGCTGACGATTGCCGGCATGGCGTTGCTGACGGTGCTGATCCGCGCCAGTTTCCTGGTGTTCGGCCAACGTTTGAGCTTTCCGGCCTGGCTCAACCGCGCGCTGCACTATGTGCCGGCGGCGGTGTTGACCGCACTGGTGGTGCCGATGGCGCTGGCGCCGCAGGGCACGCTCGACCTGTCGCCGGCCAATCCCTACCTGGTCGGCACGCTGGTGGCCGGCGCGGTGGCCTTGCTGACCCGACGCACGCTGCTCGCCATCGTGGTTAGCTTCGCGCTGTACGGCGCGCTGCGCTGGCTGGGCTGAGGGCTCGCCGCTCGCTGCCGTACGCGGCCTCCCCGTCGGGGAGGCCGCTTTGCTTTGCCTCCCGCGCCGGGAGATGCACTTCATTCGATTCCGTGATGAGCAATGGAAAAATTCTAACTTGATGGAATATCACCGGCGCGGCTACCCTGTTCGATCGTCCCGTCGCGAACCGGCGGGGGCATGGAGAGGAGGCGAGCAAGGCGGGGTGGGCCGTGAGCGGGACGCCGAGCTGGCCGGGCCGCGCGGGATGGACTGGTCCAACCTCTCTACGGGGCAACGAGGAAGATGGGCATGAGCAAACTACTGACTTTTTTCACCGAGCGGGTGCACAGCCTGTATTTCAGCGGCTTCCCGATTCATCTCACCGAACAGGGCGAGTTTTTTGGCACCTTCATCAAGCACCGCCTGGAAAGCCGCTTCCAGCCGCAGGAGGATGGCAGCGCCGTGGCCCTGACGCAGTGCCTGAGCCCGGCCGGACAGCCGGTTGGGATCGAGCGCTTGCTGGGCCTGTGCCAGGCCAGTCAGTCGCCGTTGGTGCTGGACCGTTTCGTGCGCGCCATCCACCTGCTCAATTACCTGCGCCTGGACTGCCCATGGCACACGCTGTACCTGCCGGTGTCGCTGACCCTGGTGGCCGGGGTGGAAGCCGAGCACGGCAAGGTGTTCCGTGACATCCTCAACCGGCTGGGGCTGGAACAGCGCTTCGGCATCCTGCTGCCGGAGGCGCTGCGCCAGCAGCCGGAGCGGTTGGCGGCCATCGGCGGCAACTATCGCCGTCACGGCTTCGTCACGGCGCTGGCCGGCGCGGATGGCCGGGTGAGCGTACTGGAGGGCTGAGGTCGGCTTCAGCGCCGCGTGTTGCCGATGCTCATCAGCATACCGAGCCCCAGCATCAGCGTCAGGGTGGCGGTGCCGCCGTAGGAAACCAGCGGCAGCGGCACGCCGACCACCGGCAGGATGCCGGCCACCATGCCCATGTTGACGAAGGCGTAGACGAAGAACGACATGGTGATGGTGCCGCCCATCAGGCGCCCGTACAGGGTCTGGGCGCGCGCCGTGATCATCAGCCCGCGGCTGACGATCAGCAGGTAAAGCACCACCAGGATGACGTTGCCGATCAGGCCGAACTCCTCCGAGTACACCGCGAAGATGAAGTCGGTGGTGCGCTCCGGGATGTAGTCGAGGTGGGTCTGGGTACCGTTGAGCCAGCCCTTGCCGAACGGCCCGCCCGAGCCGATGGCGATCATCGACTGGATGATGTGGTAGCCGGCGCCGAGCGGGTCTTCCATCGGGTCGATCAGCGTCAGCACGCGTTTGCGCTGGTAGTCGTGCATCAGGTTCCATACCACCGGCAGGCTGGCGGCAAACGCCACCGCGCCGCCGATCAGCACCTTCCACGACAATCCGGCGAAATACAGCACGAAGAAGCCGGCCGCCATGATCAGCGTGGCGGTGCCGAGGTCGGGCTGCTTGAGCACCAGTCCGCCGGGAATCACGATCAGCGCCATGGCGACCAGGTAATGCCACCAGCGCAGGCTCAGCTCGAAGCGCTGGAAGAACCACGCCACCATCATCGGCAGCGCGATCTTCATGATTTCGGAGGGCTGGATGCGGGTGATGCCGAGTTCCAGCCAGCGCGTCGAGCCGTTCACCGTCACCCCCTTGAAATGCACCGCCAGCAGCAACAGCACCCCGAGCGCGTAGAGCGGCGGCGCGAAGTTCATGATCGACTGTGGACGCATGCGCGCCGCGCCCCACATCACCACCAGGCCCAGCACGGTGTAGACCAGCTTGTTGTCGATCTTGTCGAAGCTCTGGTTCGAGGCCGAGTACAGCACCAGCATGCTGAGCACGAACACCAGGCCGAGGAACAACATCAGCCAGCCGTCCAGCGGTTCGCGCACGAACTGCCAGAGGCGTTTAAGGAGCGGGGTTTGCATCGTGGCCCTCCTGCTCTTCGGCGGCACGCTCGGCCTGGGCCCGGGCGATCTCCGCCGCGCTGCGGGTTTCCGTCTTCACCGTCTGCAGCTGGCCGGAGAGGTCGGCCGGCACCTTGCCGGTGAGGTAAAAATCGGTCAGGGCGCGCGCGATCGGGGCTGCCGCCGCCGCGCCGAAACCGGCGTTCTCGACGATCACCGCCAGGGCGATCTTGGGCGCCTCGACCGGGGCGAAGGCGACGAACCAGGAGTGGTCTCGGTAGCGCTCGGCCAGGGCGCCGGCATTGTACTTGGCACCCTGCTTGATCTGCACCACCTGCGCCGTACCGGTCTTGCCGGCCATGGTGTAGGGCAGGTTGACGCCGATACGCGCCGCGGTGCCGCCCGGCTGCAGCACGGCCTGCATGCCGCGCTTCACGTACTCGAAATGGGCCGGCTTGAACGCCAGGCGCCGCACCGGGCTGGTATTGATCGGGGTCGCCTTGCCATGCCGATCGTCCACTACCTGCTGCACCAGATGCGGGTTGAACATCGCGCCGTCGTTGGCCAGGGTGGCGACGCCGTTGGCCATCTGCAGCGGGGTGTAGGCGTTGAAGCCCTGGCCGATGCCGATGCTGACCACGTCGGCGGGGTACCAGCGCCCCACCTCCGGGCGGTACTTGGCGAAGCGCTTGGCCTTCCATTCCTTGGAGGGCAGCACCCCGGCGGCCTCGCCGTCGAGGTCGATGCCGGTCTTGCTGCCTAGCCCGAACTGCGACACCACCGGATGGATGCGGTCGATCCCCATGTCCCACGCCAGCTTGTAGAAGAAGGTATCGCTCGACACCTGGATCGCCTTGGCCAGGTTGACCATGCCGTTGCCGGAAGGTTTGGAGTCGCGGAACTGGTGGCTGCTGCCGGGCAGGGTGAAGTAACCCGGCGCCGGGCGGATGTCGTTGGGGCCGATGGCGCCGGTCTCCAGCGCCGCCATCGCCATGAACGGCTTGAAGGTGGAGCCGGGCGGGTACAGGCCGCGTAACGCACGGTTGACCAGCGGCTTTTCCCAGTTTTCGTTCAGCTCCTTCCAGGTCTGGCTGTCGATGCCGTCGATGAACAGCGAAGGATCGAAGCCGGGCTTGGACAGGAAGGCCAGCACGCCGCCGTCGCGCGGGTCGATTGCCACCAGCGCGCCGCGGCGCTTGCCGAACAGCTTGTCGGCGAGCTCCTGCAGGCGGATGTCGAGCGCTAGGTGCAGGCTCTGGCCGTTGATCGGCGGGGTGCGGCGCAGGGTGCGGATGGCGCGCCCGCCGGCGTCGGTTTCCATTTCCTCGAAGCCGACGGTGCCGTGCAGCTGGGTCTCGTAGGTGTATTCCAGCCCGGTCTTGCCGATATAGGTGGTGCCGCGGTAGTTGGTGGTCTGGTCGTCCTCTTCCAGCCGTTCCACGTCGTGGGTGTTGATGCGCCCGATATAGCCCAGCACGTGGCTGGTCAGTTCCTTGAACGGGTAGTCGCGGAACAGCCGCGCCTTGACCTCCACCCCAGGGAAGCGCCAGGCGTGCGCCGCCATGCGGGCGGCTTCCTCCTCGCTCAACTTGGCCTTGAGCGGGATGGCCTCGAAGTTGCGCGATTCCGTGCGCAGCTTCTTGAACAGCTTGAGGTCGCGCGGGGTGACGTTGACCAGCTTGGAGAGCTCGGCCACGGTGGCGTCGAGGTCGGGCATCTTGCTCGGGGTGAGCTCCAGCGTGTAGGCCGAGTAGTTCTGCGCTAGGATCACGCCGTTGCGGTCGACGATGAGGCCGCGGTTGGGCAGGATCGGCACCAGCGAGATGCGGTTGTTCTGGGCCAGCGTGGAGAAATGCTCGTGCTGCATCACCTGCAGCCAGACGAAGCGGCTGACCAGGAGCAGGAACAGCAGCACCATGATGGCGTAGGCCACCACCAGGCGCAGCTGGAACTGGCCTTCTTCCGCCTGGGTGTTCTTGAAACGGGTGGGACGGGACATGCCGGGCGCTACCACTAGACCGAATGCTGCCGGTACGGCAGCAACAGCAGCTTGGTCAGCAGCGGCCACAGCAGCGCGCCGACCAGCGGCGGCAGGAAATAGCTCCAGCCGACGAAGGCGGCGCCGGTGATCATGCGCGCCACCACCATGATGGTCTGGTTGGCCAGCATCAGGGCGAGCACGGCCAGCGCCTGCTGGCCGAGGTTGAACATCACCAGCTGGCGCTGCTGGCGCAAGGCCAGGTAGCTGGTGATGGAGTAGGCCAGCGCATGTTGGCCGAACAACCCGGCGGTGGCGGCATCCGCCACCAGCCCCAGCAGGAAGGCGCTGCCGATGTTGACGCGGCGCGGCTGGTTGATCACCCAGTACAGCAGCAACAGCCCGATCAGGTCGGGCAGCCAGCGCGTTGAACCCGCCGGCAGCGGGATCAGCTCGACCAGCACGGCGATGACGAAGGTCAGGAAGATGAAGCGGCGCTTGACCGGCTTCAGCAGTTCTTTGGGGCGCTCAAACGGCATGGTTACTCCGTGCGGCGGGGCGGGGCGGCGTCAGGTGGCGGCGGTGGCGCGGCCGGCACGTGCTGCTTCGGGTTCAGCACCAGCACGAAACGACTCTCCTGCACCCCGCCCACCACGCTGGTGGACAGCCGGGCGAAGGCGGCGCCGGTGTTGCGCTCGATCTTGCCGATGCGCGCTACCGGCAGTCCGGCCGGGTACAGGTCGTCGATGCCGGAGGTCACCAGCAAGTCCTTCTCCTGCACGTCGGCGTGGTTCGGCAGGTAACGCACTTCGACACCGCCGCCGTAGCCGTACAGGATGGCGCGCGCGCCGGTACGCTCGATCATCACCGGCACCATGTGGTTCTTGTCGATGATCAGCGTCACCTCGGCGGTCAGCGGCTGCACCCGCGTCACCTGGCCGATCAGCCCCTGGCTGTCGATCACCGGTTGGCCCGGACTGATCTGGGCGTCCGCGCCCTTGTCGATGATCAGCTTGTAGGAAAACGGGTCGCGCCCGGTGTAGAGCACCTCGGCCAGCTGGCCGCCCTCGGCGCGCGACGACTTGAGCTCATTGAGCTGGCGCAGTTCGCGGTATTCGCGCTCCACGGTGGCCAGGCGCGCGAGCTGCGCCGACATCTGCAGGCGCTGGCTCTTCAGCGTGTCGTTCTCGGTCTTCAGCTCCGCCTGCGCGGTGAAGAAGTCGATGACGTGGCGCGCGCCGGCAAACGGCACGTTGACCGCGCGCTGTACCGGGTACAGCGCCACCGAGAGCGCTTCGCGCACGTGCTCCATCAGGCCGTAGCGGCTGTCGCCGATCAACAGCGCGATCGACAGCAGCACGCACAAGGCGAGACGCACCGCCGGGTGCGGGCCCTGGCGGATGAAGCTGGGATTGTTGGCAAAGTCCATCTGGCAGGACGTCCGGCCGGTTCAGGCCGGACGCGAATCCGGTTCAGGGTACGTTGGTGAAGATGGTGCCGATCTTGTCCATCTTTTCCAGCGCCTTGCCCGAGCCGCGCACCACGCAGGTCAGCGGCTCTTCGGCGACGATCACCGGCAGACCGGTTTCCTCGGCCAGCAGGCGGTCGATGTCCTTCAAGAGCGCGCCGCCACCGGTCAGCACCATGCCCTTGTCGGCGATGTCGGCGCCCAGTTCTGGCGGGGTCTGCTCCAGTGCGATCTTCACCGCGGAGACGATCTGGTTCAGCGGTTCGGTCAGTGCTTCGAGGATCTCGTTGGACGATACGGTGAAGGCGCGCGGAATGCCCTCGGCCAGGTTGCGGCCCTTGACTTCCATTTCCTTCACTTCGGCGCCCGGGAAGGCCGAGCCGATGGTCTTCTTGATCTCTTCGGCGGTGGTCTCGCCGATCAGCATGCCGTAGTTGCGGCGGATGTAGTTGATGATGGCTTCGTCGAACTTGTCGCCGCCGACGCGCACCGAGTTGGAGTACACCACGCCGCCCAGCGAGATCACGCCGACCTCGGTGGTGCCGCCGCCGATGTCCACCACCATCGAACCGGTCGGCTCTTCCACCGGCAGGCCGGCGCCGATCGCGGCGGCCATCGGCTCTTCGATCAGCTCGACGCGGCGCGCGCCGGCGGCCAGCGCCGAGTCCTTGATGGCGCGGCGCTCGACCTGGGTCGAACCACACGGCACGCAGATCACGATGCGCGGGCTGGCGGAGAAGAAGCGGCTCGGCGTCACCTTCTTGATGAACTGCTTGAGCATCTGCTCGGTGACGGTGAAGTCGGCGATCACGCCGTCCTTCATCGGGCGGATCGCCTGGATCGAGCCCGGGGTACGGCCGAGCATGCGCTTGGCTTCCAGGCCGACGGCCAGGATCGATTTCTTGTTGGTCGGGAAGTCGCTGTGAATCGCCACCACCGACGGTTCATCCAGCACGATGCCCTTGCTGCGCATGTAGATCAGGGTGTTGGCGGTGCCGAGGTCGATGGCGAGGTCGTTCGAGAAGTATCCGGTGAGGGAACGAAACATGGGGTGGTCCTGGTTCAGTGTTCGTGTTGTCGGGACGAGCCCGCAATGGCGCTAATGGTCGTGGTCTAGCGGCTTCTCCTCGTCGCGGGAAGGACGGCATGAACCGTCAAAATGACCCCCGGCTAAACGGTGTGGCGAAGCGTCGAATCTTGGGTGAATCAAACAGTCTATGATACCCTATCAGCCTTGAATTATTAAAGGTTTTAACGAGGACACCATGTCGCTGACGCATCAGGATGTCGCGCGGATCGCCAAGCTGGCCCGCATCGCCGTAACCGACGAAGAAATCGTCGCGGTGGGCGCCCAACTCAACAATATTTTCAGCCTGATCGAACAGATGCAGGCCGTCGATACCGATGGCATCGAGCCGATGGCCCATCCGCAGGACGTGAGTCTGCGCCTGCGCGATGACGTGGTGACCGAATCGGACCGCCGCGCCGCCTTCCAGGCCATCGCCCCGCAGGTCGAGAACGGCCTGTTCCTCGTTCCCAAAGTCATCGAATAGTTCCAAGGCGAATTTTGGAATAACCAGAGATTGATTCCGGCACGGTTGGTTCCCGGCGCGCGCGTTTCGGCCAACCTTCCGAGCTTATCGAGATTTTACGACACCATGATTAACGCCACCCTCAAGGCGCTGTCGCAGCAACTGGCGGCAAAAGCCGTGTCCAGCGAGGAACTCGCCGGGCTTTACCTCGACCGCATCGCGGCGCTCAACCCGACGCTCAACGCCTTCATCAGCGTCGACCGCGACAAGACCCTGGCCGAAGCGCGTGCCGCCGACGCCCTGCGTGCAGCCGGCCAGGCGGGCCTGCTTGCCGGTGTGCCGATCGCGCACAAGGACATCTTCTGCCAGCAGGGCTGGAAGACCAGCTGCGGCTCGAAGATGCTCGACAACTTCATTTCGCCCTACGACGCCCATGTTGTCGAGCAGTGCCGCGCCGCTGGCCTGGTGACGCTCGGCCGCACCAATATGGACGAATTCGCCATGGGCTCGTCCAACGAGAACAGTTTCTATGGCCCGGTGAAGAACCCGTGGGACCTGGCGGCGATTCCCGGCGGCTCGTCCGGCGGCTCCGCCGCGGTGGTGGCGGCGCGTCTCGCCCCGGTCGCCACCGGCACCGATACCGGCGGCTCGATCCGTCAGCCGGCCTCGCACTGCGGCGTGACCGGCATCAAGCCGACCTACGGCGTGGTGTCGCGCTACGGCATGGTGGCTTACGCCTCCTCGCTCGACCAGGGTGGTCCGCTGGCGCAGACCGCCGAGGACTGCGCGCTGCTGCTCAACGTCATGGCCGGTTTCGACCAGCGCGATTCGACCAGCCTCGAGCGCGCCAAGGAAGACTATAGCCGTGACCTGAACGCGCCGCTGAACGGCCTGAAGATCGGCCTGCCGCGCGAATATTTCGCCGAGGGTCTGTCCGCCGACGTCGCCGGCGTGGTGGATGGCGCCATCGCCGAACTGAAGAAGCTGGGCGCCGAGGTGGTCGAGATCAGCCTGCCCAACACCCAGCTCTCCATCCCGGCCTACTATGTGATCGCTCCGGCCGAGGCCTCCACCAACCTCAGCCGCTACGATGGCGTGCGCTACGGCCACCGCGCTGCCGAGTACAAGGACCTGGTCGACATGTATGAGAAGACCCGCGCCGAGGGCTTCGGTGCCGAGGTCAAGCGCCGCATCATGGTTGGCACCTACGTGCTGTCGCACGGCTACTACGACGCCTACTATCTCAAGGCGCAGAAGATCCGCCGCCTCATCGCCAACGACTTCAAGGCTGCATTCGAACAGTGCGATGTGATCCTCGGGCCGGTGGCGCCCTCCGCGGCGTTCAACCTGGGCGAGAAGTCGGGCGACCCGGTGCAGATGTACCTGTCGGACATCTACACGCTGTCGGTCAACCTGGCCGGCCTGCCCGGCATGAGCGTGCCGGCCGGCTTCGCCGCCAACGGCCGCCCGGTGGGTCTGCAGATCATCGGCAACTACTTCGGCGAAGCCAAGATGCTGAACGTGGCGCACCAGTTCCAGCAGGCGACCGACTGGCACACCAAGGCGCCCGCTCTGTAATCGCGACTAAATGCAAAAGGCTGGCCCTGCGCGGCCGGCCTTGAACCGAAAAGGGATTTTCCAACCATGAAATGGGAAGTCGTCATCGGTATTGAGGTGCACGTGCAGCTCAACACCGCATCGAAAATTTTCTCCGGCGCCTCCACCGCCTTCGGCGCTGCGCCCAACACCCAGGCCTCGGCGGTCGAACTGGCCTTCCCCGGCGTGCTGCCGGTGCTGAACCGTGCGGTAGTGGACAAGGCGATTCGCCTGGGCCTCGCGCTGGACGCCAAGATCAACCAGAAGAACGTGTTCGCCCGCAAGAACTACTTCTATCCGGATTTGCCGAAGGGCTACCAGATCAGCCAGATGGAGCTGCCGATCGTCGAGCACGGCAAGATCAAGATACTGGTCGGCGACCAGGAAAAAGTCATCGGCGTGACCCGCGCCCACATGGAAGAGGATGCCGGCAAGAGCCTGCACGAGGACTTCCATGGCTTGTCCGGAATCGACCTTAACCGCGCCGGCACGCCGCTCTTGGAAGTGGTGTCCGAGCCGGATATGCGTTCGGTGGATGAGGCGCTGGCCTACGTCAAGGTACTGTACGCGCTGGTGACCTGGTTGGGCATCTGCGACGGCAATATGCAGGAAGGCAGCTTCCGCATGGACGTCAACGTGTCGGTGCGCCCGGAAGGCCAGAAGGAATTCGGCACCCGCCGCGAGATCAAGAACCTCAACTCCTTCCGCTTCCTGGAGCAGGCCGCCAAGTACGAAATCCAGTGGCAGATCGACACTCTGGAAGACGGCGGCAAGGTACAGCAGGCCACCGTGCTGTTCGATCCGGACAGCGGCGAGACGCGCATGATGCGCAGCAAGGAAGATGCGCACGATTACCGTTACTTCCCGGACCCGGATTTGCTGCCGGTACGCATCTCCGACGAGCAGATCGCGCGCATCCGTGCCGACTTGCCGGAACTGCCGGGCGCGATGCAGGCCCGCTTCGTGGAAAGCTACGGGGTGTCCGCCTATGACGCGGCACTGCTGACTTCCAGCCTAAAGCAGGCGGAGTACTTTGAAGCCGCGGCCAAGGCCTCTGGCCAGGGCAAGCTGGCCGCCAACTGGGTCAACGGCGAGATTGCCGCGCGCCTGAATCGCGACGGCAAGGAGATCGGCGACTGCCCGATCGACGCCGCGCGCCTGTCCGGGCTGATCGTGCGCATCGCCGACGGTACGCTGTCGTCCAAGCTCGCCAAGCAGGTGTTCGAGGCGATGTGGGACAGCGAACTGTCCGCCGACGCCATCATCGAGCGCGACGGCCTGAAGCAGGTGTCCGACGTCGGCGCCATCGAGAAGATGGTCGACGAGGCCATCGCCGCCAACCCCAAGGCGGTGGAAGAGTTCCGCGCCGGCAAGGAAAAGGCGCTCAATGCGCTGGCGGGCCAGGTGATGAAGGCCTCCAAGGGCAAGGCCAACCCGGCCCAGGTACAGGAAATCCTCAAGCAGAAACTGGCCTGACGGCCGGTGCGGCAGAGGCCGGGCCCAGACCCGGCGACAGGCGGCATGCCACGGCATGTCGCCTGTATTTTTTTGGCCGTTCTCCGCTGTTGTATTCCCCCTTTTCACAGCCTACTTTCAGCGCTTTTTTTAAGCTGCTGATTTAATAGGATTAATCTTGGCATGGTCTTTCTAAGCCCTTGTCTTAAAAGGAGGTTGTGTTCCGGCTCAGGTTGACCCTATGACACTTCTTTCTTATAGTGGCGAAAAGTGGGGTGAAGTGGGTAAAAGTGGGGTGCGCACCCCGAACCAGAGGCTTAATGTCCGAATCATGATTGGTGGCGTCAACGTCGTGTCTCTCGATAGCAAGGGGCGTCTGGCCATTCCGGCCCGGCACCGCGAGACGCTGCTGTCCAGTTTCGGCTCCAAGCTGGTGGTGACGCTGGAAGCGCGCGACCACCTGCTGCTCTACCCCGAGCCCAATTGGCGCCCGGTCGAGGCCCGGCTCCTGGCGCTGCCCGCCGGCAATCCCATGCTCAAACGCTACCAGAAGCTGGTGCTGGGCCATGCCGAACTGCTCGACATGGACAGTGCCGGCCGCATTTTGCTGTCGCCGCGCCTGCGCGGTCTGGTCAGCCTCGACAAGGACGTCGCGCTGGTGGGCATGGGCAACCGTTTCGAACTGTGGGATGCCGCCGACTGGGATGCCCAGACCAGCGACGCCCTGGATATCGACCCCGCCGAACTGTCTCAGCATCTCGGAGATTTCACGTTGTGAGTGCCCCCGTTTTTTCGCACCTTACGGTGCTGCTCAGCGAAGCTGTGGCCGCGCTCGCCGTTCGTCCGGACGGCGTGTACGTCGACTGCACCTTCGGCCGCGGTGGGCACAGCCGCCTCATCCTGTCGCAATTGGGGCCGGCCGGCCGGCTGGTCGCCTTCGACAAGGATCCCGAGGCGATTGCCGTCGGTGAGCGTCTGGCCGCGGAAGACCCGCGTTTCACGCTGGTGCACGAAGGTTTCGAAACGCTCGCGCGCGAGCTCGACCGGCTCGGCATCGCTCGCGTCGACGGCGTGCTGATGGATCTGGGTGTATCGTCGCCGCAGATCGACGACGCCCGGCGCGGCTTCAGCTTCCGTTTCGACGCGCCGCTCGACATGCGCATGGATACCAGCCGCGGCCTGACCGCGGCGGAATGGCTGGCCACGGCCGCCGAAGAAGACATCAGGGAGGTCATCAAGACTTATGGTGAAGAGCGGTTTGCTCGCAAGATCGCAGCAGCCATTGTTGCGCAACGGGAGCTCGCTCCCCTCGAAACCACGCGTCAGCTCGCCCTGCTCGTTGGGCAGAACGTCCGTACTCGCGAACCGGGTCAAGACCCCGCGACGCGCACGTTCCAGGCCATCCGCATCTACATCAACCGTGAGCTGGAAGAGCTGAAAGCGGTGCTGCCGCAGGCGGCGCAAAGGTTGGCCGAAGGCGGCCGCCTGGCCGTGATCAGTTTCCACTCGCTGGAAGACCGCATCGTCAAGAACTTCATGCGGGACGCCAGCAGCGACGCCAAGCTGCCCTCCTGGGTCATGGTGCGCAGCGCCGACCTGCCCGAGCCGCCGCTGCGCACCGTCGGCAAGCCGGTGCGCGCCAGTGACGACGAGGTGAAGGGCAACCCGCGTTCGCGCAGTGCCATCATGCGCATCGCCGAGCGCACCGCCGGTGCCTGGCGCGAGGAGGCGGTGTGAACAAGCTCAATGCCATTTTGCTGGCCATCCTGGTGCTGTGCGCGTGGTCGGTGGTGACCTCGCAGCACGTGTCGCGCCAGCTCTACAGCAATCTGGAGCGCGAGCAGAAGTCGGCCCAGCAGCTGCAGGTCGAGTACGGCCAGCTGCTGCTGGAGCAGAGCACCTGGGGCGCGCACGCGCTGATTGAAAAAACTGCCGCCTTGCGGCTCGGCATGAAGACGCCCGAGCAACGCCAGGTCCAGGTAGTCGCCCCCTCGGGAGGGACCTGATGCGCGTCTACTCGATGCATACGCGTACCCCCAAAGCCAGCCCCGCCCTGCGCATGACGCCAGGGCGTGTGCGTTTGGTGCTGCTGGCTCTGGCGCTGCTGTTCCTGGCCCTGATCGGACGCGCCCTCTACCTGCAGGTGGCGCAGCAGGATTTCCTGCAGAACCAGGGCGAGGCCCGCTTCCGCCGGGCGATGGTGCTGGAAGCCAACCGCGGTGTGATCACCGACCGCAACGGCGAGCCGCTGGCGATCAGCTCGCCGGTGCAGACCATCTGGGCCAGTCCCGCCAGCATGGAGCCGGTGCCGCCGGCCAAGCTGCGCGAACTGGCGCGGCTGCTGGAGCTCGGCCCGGCCGAACTGGACGCCAAGCTGTCCGATCGCAAGCGCGAGTTCGTCTACCTCAAGCGCCAGATCAGCCCGGAACAGGCCGACAAGGTGATGGCGCTGGGCATTCCCGGCATCGCCAAACAGCAGGAATTCCGCCGTTTCTACCCGGCCGGCGAAAGCATGGCCCAGCTGATCGGCTTCACTGGTGTCGATGGCCGCGGACAGGAAGGCCTGGAACTGGCGCGCGAGAAGATGCTGGCCGGCAAGAATGGCCGGCGCGTGGTGCTGAAGGACCGGCGCGGCCACATCATCGAAGACGTGGCGGCCATCGAATACCCGAAAGACGGCCAGACCCTGAACCTGGCGATCGACCAGCGCATCCAGTATCTGGCCTACCGCGAACTGGCGGCGGCAGTCGAGGTCAATAAAGCCAAGGCTGGCAGCATTGTGGTATTGGATGGCAAGAGCGGCGAGCTCCTGGCGCTGGCCAACGTACCGTCGTTCAACCCCAACAGCCGCAAGGAGCTGGACCCGGAACGCCGTCGCAACCGTGCCGTGATCGACATGTTCGAACCGGGTTCGACCATGAAGCCGTTTCCGATCGCCATGGCGCTCAACGCCGGCAAGGTCAATCCGAACATGGTGTTCGACACCAACCCTTACTCGATCGGCCCGGCGCGGGTGCGCGACTCGCATCCGAAGCCGGCGATGACGCTGACCGAGGTGATCCAGAAATCGTCCAACGTCGGAGCCTCCAAGGTGGCGCTGATGTTCTCGCCGGAACAGATGTGGACGTTCTACGACGAGGCTGGTTTCGGCCGCAGCGTGCACGCCGGTTTCCCGGGTGAATCGGCCGGCCGCCTGCGCCACTGGCAGAGCTGGCGCCCGATCGAGCAGGCCACGATGTCGTTCGGCTACGGGGTGTCGGTAAGCCTGCTGCAGATGGCGCGCGCCTACACCATCTTCACCAACAACGGTTCCTTGCTGCCGGTGTCGCTGACCCGGCTGAGCTCACCGTTGCCTGCCAAGTCGATCATTTCCCCGGACGCGGCGCGCAAGATGCGCGAAATGCTGATGACGGTAACCCAGACCGGGGGCACCGGGACGCGCGCCCAGGTGCTGGGCTACAACGTCGGCGGCAAGAGCGGTACCGCGCGCAAGCTGGTCAACGGCGGCTACCAGGCCGACAAGCACCGCGGCCTGTTCATCGGCTTCGCGCCGGCGACCAATCCGCGCCTGATCGTGGCGGTGATGATCGACGAACCCGGCGCCGGCAGTTACTACGGTGGCTCGGTGGCCGGTCCGGCCTTCTCCAACACCATGGCCGGGGCGTTGCGCATCATGGGGGTCGAGCCCGACGCTCCCTCCAACAATTCATTGCTTCCGGTTAATCAGGTACCGGAGATACGAGAAGATACATGAAGAGTCTGTTGACCCCGCTGCCGGACTGGGATCCGGCCGAGCTCGATACCCTGGGGCTGCCGCTCAAGCGTGTCGAGACGGACAGCCGCCGCGTGCTGCCGGGCGACGTGTTCCTGGCGTGCCGCGGCGAGTACGCCGACGGCCGCCAGTTCATTCCGATGGCGCTCGCCAACGGTGCCGCCTGCGTGCTGTGGGATCCGGCCGACGGCTTTAACTGGAACCCGGCCTGGAACGTGCCCAACCTGGCGGTGCCGCAGCTGCGCGCGCGCGCCGGCATCGTCGCCAGCCACGCCTATGGCGAGCCGAGCCGCGCCATGACGGTGATCGGCATCACCGGCACCAACGGCAAGACCTCGATCTCGCACTGGCTGGCGCAGGCGTTCTCGTTGCTGGCGCACAAGGCGGCGCTGATCGGCACCGTCGGCAACGGCTTTTACGGCGCCCTGACCGAGACCACCCACACCACGCCGGACCCGGTGACGGTGCAGCAGAAGCTGGCCGAGTACAAGCGCCAGGGCGCCGACGTGGTGACCATGGAAGTGTCCTCGCACGGTCTCGACCAGTTCCGCGTCAACGGCGTCAGCTTCGCCACCGCGGTGTTCACCAACCTGACACGCGACCACCTCGACTATCACGGCTCGATGGAAGAGTACGGGGCCTCCAAGGCTCGGCTGTTCCATTGGGAGGGGCTGCGCCACGCCATCATCAACGCCGACGACGCCTTCGGCCGCGAACTGGCCGTCGGTATCGATCGCCAGCGCACCCAGACGGTGACCTACGGACTGGAGCAGGGCGACGTGCGCGCGCAGAACCTGTCCGCCACCCTCGACGGCCTGCAGATGACGGTGACCACGCCGTGGGGCGAGGTCGAGCTGCGCAGTCCGCTCTTGGGCCGCTTCAACGCCGCCAACCTGCTCGCCTGCCTCGCCACGCTGTGCGTCAACGGCGTGTCGCTGAAGGACGCGGCGGCGGTGCTGTCTCGCATCCAGCCGGCGCGTGGGCGCATGCAGCGCCTGGGTGGCGGTCACGAGCCGCTGGTGGTGATCGACTACGCCCATACCCCGGACGCGCTGGAGAAGGCGCTGGCCACGCTGGCCGAGATCCGCCCCGCCGGCAACCGGCTCTACTGCGTGTTTGGCTGCGGCGGCGACCGCGACAAGGGCAAGCGCCCGATGATGGGCGCCATCGCCACCCGCATCGCCGACGTCGCGGTGGTGACCAGCGACAACCCGCGCAGCGAAGAGCCGCAGGCCATCATCGCCGACATTCGCACCGGCATGGGCGAGGCCGGCCACGTCGAGGCCGACCGTGCCGCCGCCATCCGCTGGGCGATCGCCGCGGCGTGCGCCGGCGACATCGTGCTGGTGGCCGGCAAGGGGCACGAGGAATACCAGGACATCCGCGGCGTGAAGCAGCCGTTCTCCGATTTCCGCATCGCCGAAGAGGCGCTCACGGCCTGGAGCGAGGTGCACGATGCTGATGCTGTCTGAAGTGGCGCAACTGGCCGCCGGCCGCCTGGCCGGCACCGATGCCGAGGTGACCCGGGTGGTCACCGACAGCCGTGCCGCCGGGCCGGGCGATCTGTTCGTGGCGCTCAAGGGCGAGCATTTCGATGCGCACGATTTCGTCGCCGACGTGCTCGCGAAGGGCGCGGCAGGGGCCCTGGTGCGCCAGGACTTCGCGCTGCCCGGCGCGGCGCTGGTCCAGGTGGATGACACCCGGCTGGCGCTGGGCCGGTTCGCCGCCGGCTGGCGCGCCCGTTTCGAGCTGCCGCTGGTCGGCATCACCGGTTCCAACGGCAAGACCACGGTCAAGGAGATGCTGACGGCGATCCTCGCCGCCCATGCCGGGCGCGACACGGTGCTCGCCACCGCCGGCAATTTCAACAACGACATCGGCCTGCCACTGACGCTGCTCGGCCTGAATGCCGGCCATCGCTACGCGGTGATCGAGATGGGCATGAACCATTTCGGCGAGATCCGCTACCTGACCGGGCTGGCCCGGCCGCGCGTGGCGCTGGTCAACAACGCGCTGCGCGCCCACCTGGGCGGCGGCTTTTCCGGCACGGCCGACATCGCCCGAGCCAAAAGCGAAATCTTCGAAGGGTTGGCCGAAGACGGCGTGGCGGTGATCAATGCCGACGATCCCCACGCCGCCATCTTCCGCGCCGCCGCCGCCGGCCATCGTCTGCTCAGTTTCGGTTTGGGCGAGGCCGATGTGAACGCTCGCGATGTGACGCTGTCCGATACCGCTGCCCATTTCGTCCTGGGCTCGCCGCAGGGGGAGGTGGCCGTCGCGCTGCCGGCGCCGGGGGAACACAACGTGCGCAATGCGCTCGCCGCCGCCGCCGCCGCGCTGGCGCTGGAGGTGCCGTTGGCGGCCATCGCCGCCGGCCTGGTTGGCTTCGCCGGGGTCAAGGGCCGGCTGCAGCGCAAACGCGCCGGCAACGGCGCGACGCTGATCGACGACACCTACAACGCCAATCCGGACTCGATGAAGGCCGGTATCGACGTGTTGCTGCAGGCGGCGGCACCGCGCTGGTTCGTGATGGGCGACATCGGCGAACTGGGCGAGAACGCGCCGGCACTGCACGCCGAGGTCGGTGCCTACGCCCGGGAACGCGGGCTGGATGCCCTGCTCACGCTGGGCGACTTGAGCCGTCACGCCGCCGCCGCCTTCGGCGCCGCGGCAAACCATTTTGATACGCTGGATGCGCTGCTCTCCTATCTCGACAGCCATCTGCCGGCAGATGCCACCGTGCTCGTCAAGGGGTCGCGCTTCATGCGCATGGAGCGGGTGGTCGAGCATCTGACCGGACAACGACAAGAACATTAAGGGAGTGTAGCCGTGCTGCTTTGGCTGGCCGATTGGCTGAAAGATTACATCCGGGCGTTTTCCGTCCTCAACTACGTCACCCTGCGCGCGGTGATGGCGGCGCTGACCTCGCTCGGCATCTCGCTGCTGATGGGGCCGTGGGTGATCCGGCGCCTGACCGAACTGAAAGTGGGGCAGGCGGTGCGTTCCGACGGCCCGCAGACCCATCTGGTGAAGACCGGCACCCCGACCATGGGCGGCACGCTGATCCTGCTGGCGATCGGCGTCACCACACTGCTGTGGGCCGACTGGTCCAACAAGTACGTCTGGCTGCTGCTGGCGGTGCTGTTCGGCACCGGCGCCATCGGCTTCTACGACGACTGGCGCAAGGTGGTGTACCGCGACCCGAAAGGCATTTCGGCGCGCGCCAAGATGTTCTGGCAGTCGGCCATCGCCATCGGTGCCGGGGTGTTCCTGATCACCACCGCCAAGCTGCCGGCGTCGACCGAATTCATCGTGCCGTTCTTCAAGAACATCGTTTACCCGCTGGGGGCGATCGGCTTCTGCATCCTGACCTATTTCGTCATCGTCGGCACGTCCAACGCGGTCAACCTCACCGATGGCCTGGACGGTCTGGCGGCGCTGCCGACGGTGCTGGTCTCCGGCGCCCTGGCGATCTTCGCCTACGTGGCCGGCAACATCGTGTTTGCACGCTACCTCGGCCTGCCGCACATCCCCGGCGCGCACGAAGTGGTGGTGTTCTGCGCCGCCATCTGCGGTGCCTGCCTTGGTTTCCTGTGGTTCAACGCCTACCCGGCGCAGGTGTTCATGGGCGACGTCGGTGCCTTGGCGCTGGGCGCCGCGCTCGGCACTGTGGCGGTGATCGTGCGCCAGGAAATCGTGCTGTTCATCATGGGCGGCCTGTTCGTGATGGAAGCGCTGTCGGTGATGATCCAGGTCGCCTCGTTCAAGCTGACCGGCAAGCGCGTGTTCCGCATGGCGCCGCTGCATCACCACTACGAGCTCAAGGGCTGGAAGGAAACGCAGGTGGTGGTGCGTTTCTGGATCATCACCATGATGCTGGTGTTGGCCGGTCTGACCACCCTGAAACTGCGCTGAGGACTGAAGATGCGCTTCGCCAACCGTCACATCGTCGTCGTCGGGCTCGGAGACACCGGGCTGTCCGCCGCGCGCTGGCTTGCCGCGCATGGCGCGACGGTCACCGTGGCCGACAGCCGTGACAACCCGCCCAACGCCGCGACCCTGGCCGAAAGCCTGCCCGGCGTACGGCTCAAGACCGGCGCCTTCGACGCGACGACGTTTGCCGGCGCCGAGATGCTGGTGGTCAGCCCGGGCGTGGCGGTGGCCACCCCGGCGATCGCCGCGTTCCGCCGCGCCGGCGGCGAGGTGGTGGGGGACGTGGAACTGTTCGCGCGCGCCATCGCCGGCTCGGGCAGCAAGGTCATTGCCATCACCGGCTCCAACGGCAAGAGCACCGTCACCAGCCTGGTCGGCCACCTGTGCCGGCAGGCCGGGCTCGACACCGTGCTGGCTGGCAACATCGGCCTGCCGGTGCTGGATGCCCTGGGCGAGCGCGAAGCCAGCGGCCAGCGCCCGGACGTGTGGGTGCTGGAGCTGTCGAGTTTCCAGCTGGAAACCACCGCCAGCCTGAATGCCGACGCCGCCACCGTGCTCAACATCTCCGAGGATCACCTCGACCGCTACGCCGACCTGCTCGACTACGCCCACAGCAAGACCGCAGTGTTCAACGGCCCTGGCGTGCAGGTGCTCAACCGCGACGACGCCCTGGTGCGCGCCATGGTGCGCCCCGGCCATGTCCAGCGCTGGTTCTCGCTGAAAGAGACGGCCGACTACGCGTTGCGCCAGGACGCCGGGCGCTACTGGCTGACGGTGGCCGGCGAGGCGGTGTTCGACTGCGCCGAGATGAGCCTGCAGGGTCTGCACAACGCCGCCAACGCGCTCGCCGCGCTGGCGCTCACCGAGGCCATCGGCCTGCCGCGCGCGGCGCTGCTGGAGGGCCTCAAGACGTTTACCGGCCTGGCGCACCGCGTCGAGTTCGTCGCCGAAGTGAACGGCGTGCGCTACATCGACGACTCCAAGGGCACCAACGTCGGTGCCACCGAAGCCGCGCTCAACGGCATGACCCGGCCGGTGGTGCTGATCGCCGGCGGCGACGGCAAGGGCCAGGATTTTTCACCGCTGAAGCCGGCGTGCGCGCGCATCGCCCGCGCCGTGCTGCTGATCGGCCGTGACGCCGGCAAGATCCGCGCCGCGCTGGAGGGGCTGCCGCTGCCGCTGCTGGACTGCGCCACGCTGGAAGAGGCCACGCGCGAGGCCGCCAGGTTGGCCGAAGCCGGCGACGTGGTGCTGCTGTCGCCAGCCTGCGCCAGCCTCGACATGTTCAAGAACTACGCGCATCGCGCCCAGGTGTTCATCGACGGCGTGCGCGCGCTGCAAGCGGGGAGCGCCGCATGATCGGCAACAGCGCCCGCCGTTACGCTCCGATCACGCCGTTCGACGAGGCGTTGGGGTGGGCGATCGCGTTGCTGCTGTCGATCAGCCTGGTGATGGTGTACTCGGCGTCGATCGCTTACGCCGAGGCGGATGCGGCGACGCAGAACCGCTATTTCTACCTGATCCGCCACATGATCTTCATGGGTATCGGGCTGACCGGCGCCTACGCGGTGTTCCAGTTCCCGACCGCGTTCTGGCAGAAGTACGCCGGCAAGGTGTTCATCATCGGCGTAGTGCTGCTGGTGCTGGTGCTGATTCCCGGCATCGGCCGCGTGGTGAACGGGGCGCGGCGCTGGATCGGGCTGTTCGTCATCAACCTGCAGCCGTCCGAGGTGATGAAGCTCGCCACCGTGCTGTACGTGGCCGACTACACGGTGCGCAAGTCGCACAAGCTGCACAGCCTGAAGGAAGGCTTCGCGCCGGTGTTCGGTGCCATGGTGGTGGTGGCTTTCCTGCTGTTGCGCGAGCCGGACTTCGGCGCGCTGATGGTGGTGATGAGCATCGCCATGGGGCTGTTGTTCCTGGGCGGCATCAATATGCGCATCTTCACCGGCCTGGCGGCCATGGCGGTGGTGGCGGTGGCGACGCTGATCATCACCTCGCCGTACCGGCTCAAGCGTGTGCTGGGTTTTCTCGACCCGTGGGACGACCCCTACGGCAAGGGTTACCAGCTGTCGCACTCGCTGATCGCCTTCGGCCGTGGCGAGTGGTTCGGGGTGGGGCTGGGCGGCAGTGTGGAGAAACTGTTCTACCTGCCCGAGGCACATACCGACTTCATCATGGCGGTGATTGCCGAGGAATTCGGTTTTGTCGGCCTGCTGGTGGTGCTCGGCCTCTACGCCTGGATCGTGCGGCGCGCCTTCCACATCGGCGTGGAGTCGAAGAAGCTGGAGCGTTATTACCAGGCGCTGGTGGCGCAGGGCATCGGCATCTGGCTCGGCATCCAGACCTTTTTCAACATCGGCGTGAACATGGGGCTGTTGCCGACCAAGGGCCTGACCCTGCCGCTGATGTCGTTCGGCGGCTCGGCGATGCTGCTCAACATGGCGGCGCTGGCGATCCTGCTGAGAGTGGATTATGAAAACCGTCGCATCATGCGCGGCTACAAAGTGTAGCTGCGCATGACAAGCACCGCAGGTGCGCCAGGGCGAAGCCCGTGTGCGACGGTTTCTGCGGAGCTGGCCAAGAGGCCAGCGTAGCTAAAACAGGCGAATCATGAGGGGCTATAAGGTTTAGCCCCTCATGACGCCACGCCAGAGGTGTGGCCAGGTACGAAGTACCGTGTTCGCCTGCTTCTGCGGAGCCCCGTGAGGGGCGAAGCTAAAACTGTCGCATGACACGCACCGCAGGTGCGACAGGGTGAAGCCCGTGTGTGACGGTTGCTGCGGAGCTGGCCTTGGCCAGCGTAGCTAAAATCGCCGGCTTATGCGGGGTTACAAAGTGTCGCCCCGCATAAGCGGCAAGCAACGGAACGATGACCAGGTTGGCCGAAGGCCGGCCGGAAACAAGAAAGACGATGACGAAGCGAACGGTAATGGTGATGGCCGGCGGCACCGGGGGGCATATCTTCCCGGGCTTGGCCGTGGCGCACGAACTGCAGGCGCGCGGCTGGACGGTGTTCTGGCTCGGCGCCAACGGCGGCATGGAAACTCGCCTGGTGCCGCAGCACGGCTTCGCCATCGAGACAGTGAAGATCGGCGGCGTGCGCGGCAACGGCCTGACGCGCTGGCTGCTGCTGCCGTTCACGTTGACGGCGGCGCTGGCCAAGACGCTGGCGGTGATCTTCCGCCGCCGTCCGGACATCGCGGTGGGCTTCGGGGGCTACACCGGCTTCCCCGGCGGGGTGATGAGCCGCTTCCTGTGGAAGCCGCTGGTGATCCACGAGCAGAACTCGGTGGCCGGGCTGACCAACAAGCTCTTGGCGCGCATCGCCAACCGTACCTTGTTCGCCTTCCCCGGCGCGTTTCCCGGGCAAGACGGGCTGGTCGGCAACCCGGTCCGCGTCGAGATCGCCAGGGTACCGGCACCCGAGCCGCGCTTTGCCGGCCGCAGCGGTCCACTGCGCGTGCTGGTGGTCGGCGGCAGCCTCGGCGCCAAGGTGTTCAACGACACCCTGCCGCAGGCGCTGGCGCAGATCCCGGCCGAGCGGCGGCCGCAGGTGGTGCACCAGGCCGGCGCCAAGCAGATCGAGGCGCTGAAGGACAACTATGCCAAGGCCGGGGTGAGCGCCGATTGCCGCGCCTTCATCGACGACATGGCGGCCGAGTACGCCGCCGCCGACCTGGTGATCTGCCGTGCCGGCGCGCTGACCGTGGCCGAACTGGCCGCGGTGGGGGTGGGCAGCGTGCTGGTGCCGTACCCGCACGCGGTGGACGACCACCAGACCGGCAATGCGCGTTACTTGGCCGATGCAGGCGCAGCGCGGCTGCTGCCGCAACGCGAATTCAGCGTCGCGGGCCTGGTGGAACTGTTGACGCAACTGACGCGCGAGGACTGTCTGGCGATGGCCAGGAAAGCGCGTGAGCTGGCCATCGTCGATGCGGCGCAGCGCGTCGCCGACGTGTGCGAAGCCCTGGTACAAGAATGACCGGCCGTTTTCTGGTGAAAGCGGCCCTGACAAGCGAGCAGCAATGAAACACAGAGTCAAACACATCCATTTCGTCGGCATCGGTGGTGTCGGCATGTGCGGCATCGCCGAGGTGCTGCTGAACCTCAGCTATACCGTGTCCGGCTCCGACATGGCGGAGAGCACCGCCACCAAGCGCCTGGTGGCGCAGGGCGCCGAGGTGCATTTCGGCCACGACGCCGCCTACATGCAGGGCGCCGACGTGGTGGTGACCTCGACCGCGGTCAAGGCCGACAACCCGGAAGTGGTGGAAGCCAAGGTGCGCCATATCCCGGTGATTCCGCGCGCCATGATGCTGGCCGAGCTGATGCGTTTCAAACAGGGCATCGCCATCGCCGGCACCCACGGCAAGACCACCACCACCAGCCTCACCGCCTCGGTGCTGGCAGCGGCCGGGCTCGATCCGACCTTCGTCATCGGCGGCAAGCTGACCGCCGCCGGCACCAACGCCAAGCTCGGCTCCGGCGAATTCCTGGTGGCCGAGGCTGACGAGTCGGATGCCTCGTTCCTGCACCTGACGCCGGTAATGGCGGTGGTGACCAATATCGACGCCGATCACATGGACACCTACGAGCACAGTTTCGACAAGCTCAAGCAGGCTTTCGTCGATTTCCTGCATCGTCTGCCGTTCTACGGTCGCGCCGTGCTGTGCGTGGACGACGCCAACGTGCGCGAGATCCTGCCGCGTGTCACCAAGCCGGTGACCACCTACGGTTTCTCCGACGACGCCGACGTGCAGGCGGCCAACGTGCGCGCCGTGGGCGGGCAGATGCACTTCGACGTGGTGGCGAAGAACGGCAACGAGTTGCGCTTCCCGGTGGTGCTCAACCTGCCGGGGCGGCACAACGTGCTGAATGCGCTGTCGGCCATCGCCATCGGCCTGGAGTGCGGCGCCGACGTGGCGTCGATCCAGCAGGGGCTGGCCGAATTCGCCGGCGTCGGCCGGCGCTTCCAGCGCTACGGCGAGGTGGCCTGCCCGTCCGGCGGCCACTTCACCCTGGTCGACGACTACGGCCACCACCCGGTGGAAATGGCCGCCACGCTGGCGGCGGTGCGCGGCGCCTTCCCGACCCAACGCCTGGTGCTGGCGTTCCAGCCGCACCGTTACACCCGCACCCGCGACCTGTTCGAGGATTTCGTCAAGGTGCTGTCGACGGTGGACGTGCTGCTGCTGTCGGAGGTCTACGCCGCCGGCGAGACCCCCATCGTCGCCGCCGACGGCCGCGCGCTGGCCCGTGCCGTGCGCGTCACCGGCAAGGTCGAGCCCTTGTTCATCGAAGCCATCGGCGACCTGCCGCAGGTCATCCTCGACACGGTGCAAGACGGCGACGTGGTGATCACCATGGGGGCCGGCTCGATCGGCGCGGTGCCGGGCAAGCTCGCGGCTCAGGCTTGATCGGACCAAGGTATTAAAGATGCCCGCCGAGCAGCGGGCGCAGAAGGATAGACGATGAAGCAGTACGGAAAAGTGGCAGTGATGATGGGGGGCACCTCGGCCGAGCGCGAGGTGTCGCTGATGAGCGGCGGCGGGGTGCTCAAGGCGCTGCAGAGTCAAGGCGTGGATGCACACGCCTTCGACCCGGCCGAGAAGCCGCTCGCCGCGCTGAAGGACGAGGGTTTCGAGCGCGTGTTCATCGCGCTGCATGGCCCGTTCGGCGAGGACGGCACGCTGCAGGGTGCGCTCGAGACTATGGGTATGCCGTACACCGGCTGTGGCGTGATGGCGTCGGCCATCGGCATGGACAAGTGGCGCACCAAGCTGCTGTGGCAGGGCGCCGGGCTGCCGATTCCGGCCTTCGTGCTGCTCGCCGACGACAGCGATTTCGCCGCGGTGGAGGCCCAGCTCGGCCTGCCGCTGTTCGTCAAGCCGGCCACCGAGGGTTCCAGCATCGGCGTCACCAAGGTGAAGCAGCCGGGCGAATTGCGTGCCGCCTACGAAGAGGCGCGCCGCTACGACAAGCTGGTGATCGCCGAGGCGTTCGTCGGCGGCGGCGAGTACACCTGCGCCATCATCGGCGACAAGGCGCTGCCGACCATCAAGATCGAACCGGCCACCGAGTTCTACGACTACCAGGCCAAGTATTTCCGCGACGACACGGTGTACCGCTGTCCGTCCGGCCTGAGTGCGGAGGTGGAGCAGCGCGCACGCGAGCTGGCGCTGACCGCGTTCAAGGTGCTGGGCGGGCGCGGCTGGGGCCGGGTGGATTTCCTGATGGACGAGGCGGGCGGTATCTACCTGCTCGAGGTGAACACCTCGCCCGGCATGACCAGCCACAGCCTGGTGCCGATGGCGGCGCGGGTGGAAGGCTTGAGTTACGAGGAGCTGTGTCTGGCGATTCTGGACATGGCCCATGTGGGATAACCACCGGGCACTCAGGACCCTGGCGAATCTGCTGCTGGGGAGCTCGGTGATGATGGTGCTGTACGCAGCCGGATTCTGGCTCACCCATTCACCGGTGTTTCCGGTGAAGAAGATCCAGATCCAGGGCGAGATGAAGAGGGTGACGCCGGAGCAGTTGCGTTATATCGCCGAGCACGAGTTGCTGGGCACGTTCTTCACACTGAACATCGACAAGACCCGTGCCGCCTTCGGCAAGCTGCCGTGGGTGCGCGAGGCGCAGGTGCGGCGGCAGTGGCCGGACACGCTGCAGATCGAGGTCGAGGAACACGTGGCGATTGCGCGCTGGGGCGAGAACGGCCTGGTGAACAGCCGCGGCGAGTGGTTCGACGCCGCCAGCGACCAGCCGTTGCCGGTGCTGTACGGTCCCGCCGGGGCGCAGAAGGACATGGTCGCCATGTTGGCGGCGCTCAAGCCGGTGTTGCAGCCGGCCGGCCTCAAGCCGCAGCGGCTGTGGCTGTCGCCGCGCCGGGCATGGCGGGTGGAGTTGGATAACGGGGTGCAGGTGGAACTGGGACGCGGCGACGTGGAAAAGCGCGCCGCCCTGTTCGCCGCCCACTGGAAGGGAACGCTGGCCGCGCTGCCGTACCACATCGAGAGCGTGGACATGCGTTATCCCAATGGATTCGCCGTGCGGATGCCGGATTACAAGGCACCGCCGGCTCACGGACAGAAGCAATAGCAGTTGGAGCGACAGGTGAGCAAACCGAAAGAAAGCAAGAACATGCTGGTTGGCCTCGACATCGGCACGTCGAAGATCGTGGCGATCGTCGCGGAAGTCCTCGAGGACGGACAGCTCAATATCATCGGTATGGGGCAGACGCCGTCGCGCGGTCTGAAGCGCGGCATGGTGGTCAACATCGAATCCACCGTGCAGGCCATCCAGCGCGCGCTGGAAGAGGCCGAGCTGATGGCCGACTGCAAGATCCACGAGGTGTTTACCGGCATCGCCGGCAGCCACATCAAGAGCGTCAACTCGCACGGCATGGTGGCGATCAAGGACCGCGAGGTGATGCAGATGGACATCGACCGCGTGATCGAGACCGCGCGCGCGGTGACCATCCCGCCGGACCACCAGGTGCTGCACATCCTGACCCAGGAATACAGCATCGACGGCCAGGAGGGCGTGCGCGAGCCGCTGGGCATGAGCGGTGTGCGTCTGGAGGCCAAGGTGCACATCGTCACCGGCGCGGTGTCGGCGGCGCAGAACGTCACCAAGTGCGTGCGGCGCTGCGGCCTGGAAACCTCCGACCTGGTGCTGCAGCCGATGGCCTCGGCGCTGGCGGTGCTGTCCGAGGACGAGAAGGATCTGGGGGTGTGCCTGATCGACATCGGCGGCGGCACCACCGACATCGCGGTGTACGCCAACGGCGCCATCCGCCACACCGCGGTGATTCCGATCGCCGGCGACCAGATCACCAACGACATCGCCATGGCGCTGCGTACCCCGACCAAGGAGGCCGAGGACATCAAGATCCAGCACGGCGTGGCGCTGGTCAGCCTGGCCGATCCGGGGCAGATGATCGAGGTGCCGGGGGTGGGCGAGCGCGGACCGCGCCAGATGTCGCGCTCCACCCTGGCCGAAGTGATCGAACCGCGCGTCGAGGAGCTGTTCCAGCTGGTGCAGCAGGAACTGCGCCGTAGCGGCTTCGAGGAAATGCTGTCGTCCGGCATGGTGCTGACCGGTGGCGCCAGCCTGATGCCGGGGATGGTCGAGTTGGCCGAAGAGGTATTCCACCTGCCGGTGCGCATCGGCGTGCCGAAGTACGTCGGCGGCCTGGCCGAAGTGGTGAAGACGCCGCGCTTCTCCACCGGGGTCGGCCTGCTGCTGCACGGCAAGGAACAGATTCACAGCAGTTACGTGGGAAACAAGACCGAGTCCGCCGGGCTGGGGCAGATGATCTCGCGCATGAAAGCATGGTTTGCCGGCAACTTCTAAGGGCCTGGCCACGCCTGCCGACTTCGGGTCGGCGCGTGGCGGGGCGGGCCGGTGCAGTACGGGCAAGTAGTCAATCGTTTGGGTTAGCTCATCTTTATTGAGGAGAGGGAAAATGAGCACGATGGTATTCGAAGTAATGCAGGAGACCGCCCAAGAGGCTGTCATCAAGGTGATCGGGGTCGGCGGCGGCGGATGCAACGCCATCGACAACATGATCGACAACAACGTGCGCGGCGTCGAGTTCATCTGCGCCAACACCGACGCGCAGGCGCTCAAGCGCAACCGCGCCTCGCAGAAGCTGCAGCTGGGCAACAACCTGACCAAGGGTCTGGGCGCCGGCGCCAATCCGGAAGTGGGCCGCAGCGCCGCGCTGGAAGACCGCGAGCGCATCGCCGAGATGCTGCGCGGCTCCAACATGGTGTTCGTCACCGCCGGCATGGGCGGTGGTACCGGCACCGGCGCGGCGCCGGTGGTGGCCGAAGTGGCGCGCGAGCTGGGCATCCTCACCGTGGGCGTGGTGACGCGTCCGTTCGACCATGAGGGCAAGCGTCAGAAAGTGGCGCAGAACGGCATCGAGGATCTGAAGAAGCACGTCGACTCGCTGATCGTCATCCCCAACGAGAAGCTGATGGAAGTGCTGGGTGAAGACGTCACCATGCGCGAAGCGTTCCGCGCCGCCGACGACGTGCTCAAGGGCGCCGTGGCCGGCATCGCCGAAGTGATCACCTGCCCGGGTCTGATCAACGTCGACTTCGCCGACGTGCGTACCGTGATGGGCGAGATGGGCCTGGCGATGATGGGGTCCGCCTACGCCTCCGGCATCGACCGCGCCCGCGTCGCCGCGGAACAGGCCGTGGCCAGCCCGCTGCTCGACAACATCACGCTGGAAGGTGCGCGCGGCGTGCTGGTGAACATCTCCACCGCCCCGGGTTGCCTGAAGATGAGCGAATACCGCGAGATCATGGGTATCGTGCGTCATTACGCCGACGACGAGGCGCAGATCAAGTTCGGTACCGCCGAAGTGGAAGACATGCCGGAAGACACCATCCGCGTGACCCTGATCGCCACCGGCCTGGGCAGCGCCAAGAAGGCCGCCCCGCGCGAGGAGCGTCCGGAGTACATCAAGATCGTCAAGACCGGCACCGACGACCGCGTCGGCGACACGCTGAACTACGACGACTTCGATACCCCGGCCATCATGCGTCAGCGCGGCCGTCGCACGCCGACCTCGACCGACTTTTCCAATCCGGAAGTGAGCGAGTCGTATGACATCCCGGCCTTCCTGCGCAAGCAGGCCGACTGATTGTCATAAGCTATCGATGTGGTCTGAGCAATCAATAAAGTGCAGCTTTCGGCTGTGCTAGAATGCTTGCGTCCGGATAGCAGGTAGGAAGTCACTGATGATATTGCAGCGCACGCTACGACAAGCGATTAGCGCCACGGGCGTCGGCTTGCATTCCGGCGAGCGGGTGAAGCTCACCCTGCTGCCTGCCGCGCCCGACAGCGGGATCGTATTCCGTCGCACCGACTTGCCCGGGTCGGAAGACGTGAAGGTGGATCCCTCGCTGGTGAACGACACGCGCCTCTCCTCCACGCTGGTCACCCCGACCGGCGTGCGTGTCGGCACCATCGAACACCTGATGTCGGCCTTTGCCGGGCTCGGTATCGACAACCTGGTGGTGGAGGTGACCGCCGCGGAAATGCCGATCATGGACGGCTCCGCGGCCCCCTTCATCTACCTGCTGCAGTCCGCCGGCATCGTCGAGCAGACGGTGCCCAAGCGCTTCATCCGGGTACTGAAGCCGGTCGAGGTGCGCGAGGGCGACAAGTGGGTGCGTCTCGAGCCGTACGACGGCTTCAAGGTCGAGCTCGCCATCGAGTTCAACCATCCGGCGTTCAACCGCGCGCCGCAGACGGTGGAGATCGATTTTTCCCGGCGCTCCTACATCGACGAGATCAGCCGTGCCCGCACCTTCGGCTTCATGCACGAGGTCGAGTACATGCGTCAGCACGGCCTGGGCCTGGGCGGCAGTCTCGACAACGCCATCGTCATCGATGACGAGTACGTGCTCAATCCGGAAGGCCTGCGCTTTCCCGACGAGTTCGTGCGTCACAAGATTCTCGACGCCATCGGCGACCTCTACATCGTCGGCCATCCGCTGATTGCGGCGTTCTCCGGGTGCAAGTCCGGCCACGCCCTCAACAACCAGCTGCTGCGTAGCCTGCTCGCCACCCCCGGCGCCTGGGAGTACGTCAGCTTCAGCGATCCCGCCGAGGTGCCGTCGAGCTTCCACCGCCTGCCCGAGGTGGTGTGATGGCGGCCCCGGCCTTGCCGCGGAGCGGGCGCGGCTGATGCTGTGGGTGCTGCGCTTGTGGCTGTACGGCGCCATCCTGGTGCTGGGCTGGGCATTGATCAGCTACGCGCTGACGCGCAACCGCGACTACCTGCAGCGCGCCGGCCGTCTGATCCGCTGGTCTGGTCTGTTGGCGGGGGCGATTACCTTCTTCTGGCTGATTGCGCGTTTCTTGCGCTAGCGCCACACTCTCGGCTCTAAGAGCCTGTTTACGATCTCGTGAGCTAGAGCGAGACATGGCAAAAACGGCTGAGGAAGCGGAGTTTACCCGTGGTAAATGAGCATTCCGAAGACGTTTTTAACGCCGTATCGCCGACGCGCAGCAGATCGTAAACAGGTTCTAACCGGCTGCGCCAAGCCTTCGGCCAACCTGGCCGCGCGCTGACCGGCCCCTTCCCATTCCCAGGAGACCCCCGTGTCCGAACTGACCCATTTCGACTCCCAGGGCCAGGCCCATATGGTGGACGTCGGCGCCAAGAACGAGAGCCGCCGTCGTGCCGTGGCCGAGGGCGTGATCCGCATGCTGCCCGCCACCTTCGCGCTGATCCGCGACGGCGGCCACCAGAAGGGCGATGTGCTCGGCATCGCCCGCATCGCCGCCATCATGGCGTCCAAGCGCACTGCCGACCTGATTCCGCTGTGCCATCCCATCGCGCTGACCCGGGTCGGCACCGAATTCACCCTGCTCGAAGCGGATTCGGCGGTGCGTCTCGAGGTGACGGCGGAAACCGTCGGCCGAACCGGCGTCGAGATGGAAGCGCTGACCGCGGTCAACGTCGGCCTCCTGACCATTTACGACATGTGCAAGGCGGTGGACCGCGGCATGGAAATCACCGGCGTGCGCCTGCTGGAAAAAGAGGGCGGCAAGTCGGGGCACTGGAAGGCGTGAGAGGCGGATGAAGACCCTGTTACTGTGGCTGGCGCTGCTGCTTGCCGCACCGCTGGCCGCGGCCGAAGACGCCTGCACGCCCGACACGCCGGTGGGTGCGGTGTGCCAGCTGGCGATCGGAGCGCTGCACCCGACCCAGCCCGGCATCGGTCTGCTGCAGGTGCAGCAGGACCTGGCGCATCTCGGCAAGAAGCCGCTCGCCAAGCTGCACAAGTACATGCTCAAGAAGCGCATCCCGGTGGTGATCGGGCCGGACGCCGGCTATTACCTGGTGGACGGCCATCACCTGACGCGCGAGCTGTGGGCGCTGGGCCAGCGCGAGGTGCCGGTGGTGATCGAGGGGCGGTTGGATAACCCGGCGACGTTCTGGCCCGAGATGCAGGCACATCACTGGGCCTGGCTGGCCGACCAGCAGGGCAGGCCGGTGCGGCCCGAGACGTTGCCGCGCCGCATCCAGGACCTGCCTGATTATCCCTACCGTTCGCTGGCGGGGTTTGCCCAGCGTGCCGGGTTGTTCGACAAGGGCGACGAGGTCTATTTCGTCGAGTTCGCCTGGGCGCGTTACCTGGGCGAGCGGCTGCACTGGGCGCCGGTGACGCGCGCCACGCTGGTGGAGCGGCTGCGCGAAGCCGCCCGGCTGGCGTGTCTGCCGGACGCCGCCGGCCTGCCGGGCTACCCCGGGCGGGCATGCCCCCAGCCATGAAGACGCCTGCCGCCGGGCTGGCGCGGCAGCCCGGCGGAGGCCGGCTCAGTCGTGCAGTTCGGTCAGCTCGGTGCGCTTGGGGTCGGCCTCGCGGCTGACCAGCAGCACCGCGCCCAGGATCAGCAGTCCCCCCAGCGCCTGCGACAGCCCGATCGGCTCGCCCAGCAGCCCCCAGGCCAGCAGCAGGGTGACGACCGGCTCCACCGTGGAAACCAGCGAGGCGCGCGTCGCGCCGATTTTTTCCAGTCCGTTGAGAAACAAGGCCACCGCCGCCACGGTGCAGATCAGCGCCATCATCACGATCGCCAGCCAGCCGCGCGCCGAGTGCGGCGGCCCCCAGCCCTGCCAGGTGCTTTGCAGGACATAGCTGGCGGCGGCGGACAGGATCACCACGCAGGTCGCGGCGAGCGGGTGGGTGCCCGCGGTGAAGCGGCTGCCGATCAGGATGTAGCAGGAATAGATCAGGGCCGCCCCCACGCCCAGCAACAGCCCGAGCGGGCGCGCCGAGAATTCCAGGCCGATGGTCACCGCGAGGCCGGACAGGGCCAGCAGCAGGGCGATCAGGCGCAGGCTGGTCAGGCGCTCGCCCAGCAGCATCGACAGCAGCAGCACCAGCACCGGGTAGAGGTAGAGCAGCAGTGCCACGGTGCCGGCCGAGGCATGGTTGAGCGCGTTGAAGTAACACGCCGACATGCCGGCGTAGCCCACCGCACCCATCACGATCAGCGCCAGCAGCGCACGGCCGGTTGGCCAAGGCAGGCGTTGCAGCGCCACCCAGGGCAGCAGCACCAGGCCGGCGATGACGAAGCGCAGCAGCAGCAGGGTGGTGGTGGTGGTGCCGTCGGCGTAGGCGAAACGGGCCAGGATGGCCATGGTGCCGAAGGCGACGGCGGAAAGCAGGACCTGAATCAGGCCGATCAGCGAGGGAGGCATCAGGGCAGCATGGGGAAACGACGATCCTGCCATGCTGCCGGTTTTTCAGCGTGCTGTCATGTGGTTGGCCGTCTCAACGCCACGGCGCCTTGCGCATCAAGGCCACCGCTTCCTCGGTCGTTTTGGGCGCCCAGTTGTCCTGGCACAGGTTTTCGTGCAGGCGGCGGTGCAGCAAGTCGCCGTATTCGATGTTGCGCCATACCGGTTTCATCGATTCGATCCAGCGCTTGTTGATGGTGTCGCCGAAGGCGTAGCTGCGAACCTGCTTCTGCCGGCATTGCAGGCCTTCCGCGCTGAGGTTGACTGCGCCGGATGGGCTCACCACCTTGACGACGTAGCGCACCAGTTGCCCATCCGCCACGCTCACGCTCTTGGCATCGACGAAGTACTGGTTTTGCAGCGTGTGGTGCACGAAGAAACCGACCCAGTCGGCGTCGGCCGGGTAGGCGGGCAGGGTGTAGCTCCCTTCCTCCCACGGTTTTTCGTCGTCGAAGGCGTAGGTGGAATACGAGCGTTTGTTGTCGCCGGCATGAGCGCTGGCAGCGAGCGTGCCGGCGCTCAGCGCCAGCAACGTGATCAATCGTTTCAAAGGGGTCTCCTGGGGGACTGGAGCGGGCGCAGGCTGTAGTGCCGTCGTCCGGCCTCGCGGCCGGCCATGCTCCAGGTCAATTCCGAAAAGTGTACATCGCCGCGCCCTGCCACGGTCAACAGCATGGAGCTGCGCGTGCCGTAGTCGCGGCCATGGATGAAGATCGGGGCGAGCCGCTTTTCCATGGCCAGCCCGACCCCGCTGTTGGGCAACTGCTCCACCGGCGGCATATGGTCGTCGGCCAGCCAGTGGAAGGCCTCGGCCTCGGATGGCGGGCGGGCCAGGCCGCGCAGGGCTTCGGCCAACCTTTGCGCCTTGGGCCATGGCGTGTCCAGCGTGGCGTTGGACAGGGTGTGGATGCCCGGGGTGAGACGGGTGAGGCGCGCGCCGCGGCTGTGGAAATGGTAGAGGTCGTCGAGCTGGCCGAACAGCAAGTTGAACGGGGCGTAGCGGCCGTGCTCGGCCTTGAGCCAGGCGGCGAACGCCAGCGCGCTGTCCTCGCCGGTGACGAAGCGTGCTACCAGCTCACCCCGCGTACGCTCGCCGCGGCGTGCCAGGCCCTCGCGGATATTGGTGATGGCGGCGAAGCGGCCGCGCTTGTCGAGCGCCAGCCAGCTGCCTCCCGCCTGCAGATCGCGTCCGCCCAGCGTGTCCGGATGTTCCGGTGCCCACCAGTCGAGCGGCGCGGACGGGCGCGCGTAGTATTCGTCACGGTTGGCGAGCAGCACCAGCGGGCCGAGGGCGGCGGTCTTGTAGGCGAAGGCGATCAGGCACATGGCGAGAATCCGGAGCGGCGGGCGCGGGGCCGAAGCGCTGGCTCAAGGCGGAACCAGGCTTGGGGCCGTGCCCAACACGGCGTAAAATAAGCGGATTATTGTAACGTGAATGGCGCGGAGAAGCCGCTATGCAGCCAGACAGACTGATCGACCTTTCCGGACTGAATTGTCCGCTCCCCATCCTGCGCTCGAAGAAAGCCCTGGCCGAGATGGACAGCGGTACGGTGCTGGAAGTGATCGCCACCGATCCCGGGGCGCCGAAGGACTTCGAGGCGTTCTGTCGCCAGACCGGCAATGCGCTGCTGGCTTCGGAAACCACGGCGGAAGGCAAGTTCCGCATGGTGATCCGCCGCAAGTAAGCGTGTCTGGCGTAAGTGTCATACCATAACGCCAAGTCGACACCCTGAACCACCCGCGTCCGGTGCCCGAGAAGGCCGGACCCGACCGAGAAAGACCTGCCCGTGAAGCTGACCCTGACCCGCCCCGATGACTGGCACCTGCACGTACGCGACGACGCCGCGCTGGCGGCGGTGCTGCCCGATACCTGTCGCCAGATGGGCCGCGCCATCATCATGCCCAACCTCAAGCCGCCGGTGACCACGGTGGAGGCCGCCGCCGCCTACCGCGAGCGCGTGCTTGCCGCGCGCCCGGCCGGCAGCGCCTTCGAGCCGCTGATGACGCTGTACCTGACCGACAACACCTCGGCCGAGGAAGTGAAGAAGGCCAAGGCCAGCGGTTTCGTGCACGGCGTCAAGCTGTACCCGGCCGGCGCCACCACCAACTCCGATGCCGGCGTCACCAGCATCGACAAGGCCATGCCGGCGCTCGAGGCGATGGCCGAGATCGGCCTGCCGCTTTTGGTGCACGGTGAAGTCACCGACCCGGCGGTGGACGTGTTCGACCGCGAGGCGGTGTTCATCGAGCGCGTGTTCCAGCCGCTGTTGGCGCGCCTGCCTGAACTGAAGGTGGTGTTCGAGCACATCACCACCCAGGACGCCGCCGAGTACGTCGCCGCCGCGCCGGCCAACGTCGCCGCCACCATCACCGCGCATCATCTGCTGATGAACCGCAACGCCATTTTCGTTGGCGGCATCCGTCCGCATCACTACTGTCTGCCGGTACTGAAGCGCGAGCTGCATCGCCAGGCGCTGGTCAAGGCGGCGACCTCGGGCAGCACCAAGTTCTTCCTCGGCACCGACAGCGCGCCGCACGCCCGCCACACCAAGGAGAACAGCTGCGGCTGCGCCGGCATGTACACCGCCAACGCCGCCATCGAGCTCTACGCCGAGGCCTTCGAGGCAGCCGATGCGCTGGACAAGCTGGAGGGCTTCGCCAGCTTCCACGGCCCGGCGTTCTACGGCCTGCCGCGCAACGCCGGCACCATCACGCTGGTGAAGGAGAGCTGGACCGTGCCCGCCACCCTGCCTTACGGCGATCAGGAGCTGGTGCCGCTGCGTGCCGGCGAGAGCATCGGCTGGAAGCTGCTCTGAGCGTTTGTCCCCTGTTGATAGTCCCTTTTGAGCGTAGCGAGGCTCCCTTGCAGGGCAAGGGCGGACTGCGTGCCAATCTTCGATTGGCTCAGCGAGGGATTGGGAATGGATTGGGAGGCTGCGGAATCAACAACCGTGATGGAGAGGCCCGGCTTTGCCGGGTCCTGTAACAACGCATCAAAGCCCTTTGTCAGCAGCCTGAAACCCGGACTTGTCCGGGTTTTTTTTATGCCTGTCACGAGTGCGGCCGAAATGAACCATACTGTGCTTATCAATACCGGCAAATCACGCGGGGTGAGCATTCACGATGCGCGTTCGGGTTTATATGGCGCTGGCCTTGCTGCTGGCCGCTGCATGCGGTCGGGAGCCGGCGGGCAAGGCAGCGGGCGACGGCGACAAACCGGCGCTCAACATTAGTACGCTGACGGTGGTGCCGCGCGAACTGGACGAGACGCTGCGCGTGTATGCCGAAGTCGAGGCCGCGGTGGCGCCGGAAGTGGCGGCCGAGGTCAGCGGGCAGGTCACCGCGGTGCTGGTGGAGGAAGGGCAGGCGGTGACGGCCGGCCAGCCGCTGGCGCGGCTCGATGCCGCCAATCTCGTCGATGCCCGGCGCATGGCCAATGCCGAGGTCGAACGCCTGCAGGCGCTGGTGATGCAGCAGATGTCGCAGGTCAAGCGCGACAGCATGCTGGTCGAGCGCGGCTTCATCTCGCCGTCGGCGATGGAGTCGTCGTCGTCGGCGCTGGCGGCGCTGCAGCAGCAGCTGGCCGCGGCCGAGGCGGCCGCCGCGATCAAGGCGCGCGATGCCGGCAAGGCGGTGATCGTGGCGCCGCTCTCCGGGCAACTGGAGGCGCGCCTGGTCAACGTCGGCGATTTTGTCGGCGTCGGCAAGGTCTTGTTCCGCATCAATGCCAGCGGCGCACGCCGCGTCCGGCTGGCGGTCGGCGGCGAAGCCGGCCAGCGCTTGCAGCCCGGGCAGGCATTGCGCCTGAGCGATGGCACGCGGCAGCGCGAGGTCAGGCTGAGCGAGGTGCGCGCCGGCTTCGACGTCGCCAGCCGGGCCCGCGTCGCGTACGCGCCCTTGCCGAGCGACACCGCGTGGCGTGTCGGCGATGCCCTCGACGGCGAGCTGACGTTGGCCGAAAAAACCGCGCTGGCGGTGCCGCTGCCGGCGCTGGTCGAGCGCCCCAAGGGGTCGGTGGTGTACGTGGTGCAGAAGGGCAAGGCGCGTGAACGGGCCGTCGCCACCGGGCTGCAAGCCGGCGACTGGGTCGAGATCGTCTCCGGCCTCAAAGCGGGGGAGACGGTGGCGGTGGACGGCGCCGGCTTCCTGAGCGACAAGGCCCGCGTCAAGCCGACGGGCACGGCTGACGGCCAAGCGCCGGCCTCGGGCGGAGGGTAAGCCAGGTGCGTCTGATCGAACTGTTCGTGCGGCGCCATGTGCTGGCCTTCGTGCTGTCGGCAGTGGTAGTGCTGTTCGGCGTGGTGGCCTACCAGCGCATCGGGGTGGACCGCTACCCGGCGATCGAGCAGCCGGTGCTGACCGTGAGCACCCGCCTGCCCGGTGCCTCGCCGGAGGTGATCGATCAGAGCGTGACCCAGGTCATCGAGGCCGCAGTCAACGGCATACCGGGGGTCGATATTCTCGATTCCACGTCCTACACCGGGCGTTCCTCGGTGACCATCCTGTTCGATCTCGACAAGGACATCAACGTCGCCTTCGCCGAGGTGCAGAGCAAGATCGAGCAGGTGCGGCGCAGCCTGCCCGAACAGGCGGAATCGCCGGTGATCAGCAAGACCGACGACAACGCCTCGCCGATCCTGTTCCTGGCGCTGACCGGCAACCGCACCGAGCGCGAGCTCTATCTGTTCGCCAACAACGTGCTGAAGAAGCAACTGGAAACCATCGACGGCGTCGGCGAGGTCGGCATCCGCGGGCGGGGCGAGCGGGTGATCCGGGTCGAGCTCGACCCGGTGCAGCTGGCCGCCTACAAGCTGACCGCCAAGGAGGTGCAGACCGCCTTCGCGCGTGAGCACCGCCAGGAAGCCGGCGGCTACCTCACCGACGGCCCGCGCGAATACCTGGTCGACCTCGACCAGGAGTTTCACAGCGTGTCGGCGCTCAAGGGGCTGGTGATCGGCTGGTACGGCCAGGCGCCGGTCAAGCTGGGCGAGGTGGCGCGGGTGATCGACGGCGAGGCCGACGTGCGGGCCCTGAGCCGTTTCAAGGGGCAACCTTGCGTCACCATCGGCATCGTGCGCATCCCCAACACCAATACCGTGGCCATCGTCGATGCGGTGCTGAAGCGGCTCGACACCCAGATCCGGCCGACGCTGCCGCCCGGGCTGCGGCTCGATATCGCCGGCAACTCGGCCGACTTCATCCGCGAGATGGTGCGCGCGCTGCAGGAGCACCTGCTGGAAGGCACGCTGCTGGCGGCGCTGGTGGTGTGGATGTTCCTGCGCAACTGGCGCGCCACGCTGATCGTGGCGCTGGCGATCCCGGTGTCGCTGCTGGGCGCCGCCGCGGTGATGTATTTCCTCGGCTATACCTTCAACGCCATTTCGCTGCTGGCGCTGCTGCTCCTGATCGGGGTGGTGGTGGACGACGCCATCGTCGTGCTGGAGGCGATCCACCGCCGCGAGGAAAACGGCGAGGACCCGGTGCCGGCGGCGATCCATGGCGCGCGCGAGGTGGTGTTCGCGGTGGTGGCGGCAACCCTGGCGCTGGTGGCGATCTTTCTGCCGGTGGTGTTCCTGTCGAGCACCGTCGGCCGCCTGTTCAATACCTTCGCCGTGGTGGTGTCGTGCGGGGTGCTGGTGTCGCTGCTGGTGGCGGTGACGCTGACGCCGATGTTGTGTTCGCGCTTTCTCAAGGCCCAGCCGCGCCACGGTCGGGTCTTCCGCGGTTTCGAGCAGGTGTTCGAGAGCCTGGAGCGGGTCTACAAGGTGATGCTGTCGTGGACGCTGCATCACCCCTGGAGCGTGCTCGTCGCCGCCATGCTGCTGGTGGTGGCCGGGCTGACCTCGCTGAGCCAGCTCAAGGTCGAGTTCTACCCCAAGGAGGATGAAGGGCGCTTCCAGATGTCGGTGAAGGTCCCGGTCGGCGCGAGCCTGGCGTACAACGACGACCGTACCCGCCTGATCGAGAAAAAACTGGCCCAGATTCCCGAAGTGGACGCGGTGCTGGCGGTGGTCGGCGGCTTCAGCGGGCGCAACGCCTACGATACGCGCATGGTGGTCAGGCTCAAGCCGCGCGCCGAACGGCGGCGCAGCCAGGACGCGGTGATGAAGGCGGCGCGCAAGACGGCGCGCAGTGTGCCGGGGGTCAAGGTCACCGCCTATCCCTACCCGCGCGCCGGCGAGAGCAGCGGCGGCCAGTTCAAGTTCAACGTGGTGGGGCCGAACCTGGACCAGGTCGGGCGGCTGGCGGACGACTTCGCCAACCACCTGGCGCGCTACCCGGCGCTCGGCAGCTTCGACCGCCGTGCCGAAAACCGCCTGCCGAAGCTGACGCTGGCGGTGCGGCGCGAGGCGGCGGCGCGCGCCGGGCTGTCTACGGCCGACCTGCTGGATGCGCTCAACCTGCTCACCAGCAGTGCCAAGATCGGCAATTTCTCCGATGGCGACGGCGAGCGCTACGAGGTGCGGCTGCAGGCCGCGGACTATGCCTTGAGCCGACCGCAGGATCTGGAGGCGGTGTATCTGCGCAACGCCAGCGGCACGCTGGTGCCGCTCTCCAGCGTGGCGCAGGTGCAGCACCGTCTCGGCCCGACCCAGATCAGCCGCATGGGACAAATGTACTCGGTGGGGCTGACCAGCTCGCCCGATCTGCCGCTGGCCGACGCCATGCAAGTGGTGCGGCGCGAGGCGGCAAGGTTTCTGCCGCCGGGCTACCGCATCGAGTTCCTCGACGAGGCGCGCGAACTCGACCGCACCGGCGGCGAGCTGGTGGCGGTGTTCGTGCTGGCGTCGCTGATGCTCTACCTGGTCCTCGCCGCCCAGTTCAACAGCTTCCGCCAGCCCGCCTTGATCATGCTGGCCGAGCCGCTGGCGCTGGTGGGCGGCCTCTTGGCGCTGTGGCTGACGGGGCAGACCCTCAACGTCTACTCGGTGATCGGGCTGGTGCTGCTGATCGGACTGGTGGCCAAGAACGGCATCCTGCTGGTGGACATCACCAACCAGTACCACGTGCAGGGGCTGACCGTGGACGAGGCCCTGCGCGTGAGCTGTCCGATCCGGCTGCGCCCGGTGCTGATGACCACGCTTACCGTGATCCTGGCGATGCTGCCTGCCGCGTTCGGCCTCTCCGCCGGGGCGGAAACCAACGGTCCGCTGGCGGTGGCGGTGATCGGCGGGCTGATCTTCTCCACGGTCCTGACGCTGTTGATCATTCCCTGCGGCTACCTGTTGCTGGAGCGGCACGGGCTGCGCCATTGAAGTTGCCCATCAAGCTCGCTTCCCCTCCCCGATTGATCATGCAAACAGTTGATATTGAATGAGCTATTCAATTTAAATTGAAGGAAATCGGCGTATTTTTGCTTATAACAAATGAACATAGAAATTGCTTTTTTCTGAGTAGATGTGATGAAAAATCTGTGAAATACTCCGGCAACCAATTCGAGGGTGGGTTCGATATTCCAGCACCCCGGGGCGTAATAGCCGGCCATTCGCATGCAGTGCGATAAACGGCAACGCGATCCACAGCCCGCTCGTTACGGGGCGACAACAGGAGAAATAGTGCATGAGAAAAACGATGATGCTTCACGCCATGTCGGTATCGGTATCGCTGGCACTGGTCGGTGTATCGGGTGTGGCGCTGGCGGCCAAGGTGCCGGCTGGGGTGCAACTGGACGCCAAACAGGAACTGGTGCGCAACAACGGTTCCGAGACCGAGTCGCTGGACCCGGCGCTGGCCGAATCGGTCGGTGCCAATAACCTGACCCGCGACCTGTTCGAGGGCCTGACCGCTACCGACGCCGATGGCAAGGTGATGCCGGGCGTGGCCGAATCGTGGAAGCAGAAGGACCCGACCACCTGGGTGTTCAGCCTGCGCAAGAACGCCAAATGGTCAGACGGCTCCCCAGTGACCGCTGACGACTTCGTGTATGGCATCCGTCGTTTCCTCGATCCCAAGACCGCCTCCCCGTACGCCACCACCTACGGCATCTTCCTGCTCAACGGCAAGGAAGCTGCCGAGGGCAAGAAGCCGACCAGCGAGGTCGGCGTGAAGGCGCTGGACAAGTACACCCTCGAGATCAAGACACCGTACCCGGTGGCCTTCATGGCGGAGCTGGTGTCCAACAACCAGCTCGGCCCGCAGCCCAAGGCCGCCATCGAGAAGTTCGGCAAGGACTGGACCAAGCCGGGCAAGCTGGTCAGCAACGGCGCCTTCATGCTGAAGGACTGGCAGGTCAACAGCAAGATCGTGCTGGAAAAGAACCCGCAATACTGGGACGTCAAGAACGTCCAGTTGAACAAGGTGACCTATCTGCCGGTGGAAGACGGCTTCGCCGACGTGAAGCTGTTCCAGTCCGGCGAGAACGACTGGGTGTACCAGCTGCCGCCGGGTACCTACGACAAGTACAAGGCCGAATACCCGAAGGACATCCGCAACGCGCCGATGCTCGGCCTGCGCTACTACGGCTTCAACAACAAGGACCCGCTGCTGAAGGACGTGCGCGTGCGCAAGGCGCTGTCGATGGTGATCGACCGCGACATCCTGTCCAAGAAGATCACTGCCGACGGTCAGGCCCCGGCTTACAGCGTGATCGTCAAGGGCACCGCCGGCGCCGACGTGACCAGCTACGACTGGGCTGGCTGGCCGATGGCCAAGCGCGTGGCCGAAGCCAAGAAGCTGTTGGCCGAAGCCGGCGTGCAGCCGGGCGCCAAGGTCAAGTTCGCCTACAACACCAGTGAATACCACAAGAAGATGGCGATCTTCGCCGCCTCGGAGTGGAAGACCAAGCTCGGCCTGAACACCGACATGGAGAGCATGGAATTCAAGGTGCTGCTGAAGAAGCGTCATGACGGCGAGTACCAGATCGGCCGTAACGGCTGGGTGGCCGATTACAACGACGCCACCACCTTCCTCGCCCTGGTGCAGTGCGGCAATGACCAGAACGACAACTTCAACTGCAACCCGAAGGCTGAAGAGCTGATCAAGCAGGGCAACCAGTCGCTCGACCCGGCCAAGCGCAAGCAGTTCCTGACCCAGGCCACCAAACTGATCATGGACGACTACCCGGCGCTGCCTCTGCTGCAGTACACCGTGCCGCGCCTGGTCAAGTCCTACGTTGGCGGCTACTCCACCAAGAACCCGATGGACCGTTATCGCAGCAAGGACCTGTACATCATCAAGCACTGAGCTTGTGAATAAATCTGCTGCGCGCCCCGATCCCGGCCCTGCGATGCTCGCCGTACCATTTGTACGGCTGTGCTTCTCGAACCGGCCTCATGGCGCTCGCAACGATTTCTTTCACAAGCTCTGCGAGCCCGCTTCATCAGGCAACGGTCCTGCTGATGGGTTCTACGCTTGAGATGAGGTTCAGGGGGGCTTCCAAGCCTCCCGACCGGCTTGCCGCCCCGTCTGACGGGGTGGTGGCCGGTTTCCGTCGACGCGATTCCCCCTTTCCTTCGTTCCTCCCCCACGACGCGGCCGGTCACGGCCGGGTGCCGGGCGGACGTGGGGCAGGGGCGCGCGACGCGTGTATTTAGAAACTGTTCAGGATCTGTCGCGAGCGGTCCTCAGCGGGGCGAACAGCAGCGCAGACACCGGAGTTGACATAAGGTCAATGAGGATGTCGAGCAGCGCATGAGCCCCGATCAGGGACGCGTAGCAGGATCATGAACAGGTTCTCAAGGAGATTTGCCCCATGTGGTCTTACGCTTTCCGCCGCGTGCTGATGACGATCCCGACTCTGCTCGTCGTCATCACCGTCTGTTATCTGATGCTGCACGCCACCCCTGGCGGGCCGTTCGACGGCGAACGCAAGGTATCGGAGGCCGTGCTGGCCAACCTGCAGGCCAAGTACCACCTCGACATGCCCCTGTGGCAGCAATACCTGTACTACCTGAAGAGCCTGCTCTCGGGCGATCTGGGCGCCTCGTTCCGCTACGCCGACTGGAGCGTGAACGACCTGGTGGCCAAGGCCCTGCCGGTGTCGGCCACGATCGGCGGCGGCTCGCTGCTGATCTCGCTGGTGATCGGCGTCGGTCTCGGCATCGTCTCCGCGCTGCGCCAGAACAGCCTGGTCGATTACCTGGTGATGCTGATCGGCAACATCGGCAGCGCCTTCCCGTCGTTCGTGATCGGCCCGGTGCTGATCATGGTGTTCGCGATCTGGCTCGGCGTGGCGCCGGCCGGCGGCTGGAACGATTTCGACGTGCGCTACATGCTGCTGCCGATGGCGCTCTTGACCTTCATTAACGTCTCGACCATTGGCCGCGTGATGCGCGGCAGCCTGATCGAGGTGCTGAACAGCAACTTCATTCGCACCGCGCGCGCCAAGGGCCTGCCGCTCTCCACCATCGTGTTCCGCCACGCACTGAAGCCGGCGCTGCTGCCGGTGGTGTCGGTGCTGGGGCCGCTGGCAATCTCGTCGATCACCGCCGCCGTGGTGACCGAGTCGGTGTTCTCGATTCCCGGCATCGGCAAGCTGATCGTCAATGGCGCCGCCAACCGCGACTACACCCTGGTGCTAGGGCTGGTAGTGCTGGTGACCGTGGTTGCCGTCGTGCTGAACCTGCTGGTCGACCTGGCCTACGCGCTGCTCGACCCGAAAATCCGTTACTGATCGAGGAATCGTGATGCTGTTCCAACGCAAACAATCGGCGCTGGCCGCGGTACTCGACGGCGCCGTCGCCGCGGCACCGGTCGAGGGGCGCAGCCCCTGGGTCGACGCCCGCCACCGCTTCCTGCGCAACAAGGCCGCCGTGGCGAGCCTGGTGATTCTGACCCTGATCACGCTGGCCTGTATCGTCGGGCCGCTGGTCCTGCCCAACGCCTTCGACGGCACCGACTGGGACGCCATGAGCGTGGCGCCGACGCTGAAGGGCGGGCACTGGTTCGGCACCGACGAGCTGGGGCGCGACCTCTTGGTGCGCAGCCTGATCGGCGGGCGCATCTCGCTGATGGTGGGGCTGATGGCGACCATCGCCTCGGTCACCATCGGCATCGTCTGGGGCGCCACCGCCGGCTTCTTCGGCGGCAAGGTCGACTCGCTGATGATGCGCCTGGTCGACATGATGTACGCCGTGCCCTACCTCTTGATCGCCATCCTGATGGTGACGTTGCTGGGGCGCGAGTTCTACCTGGTGGTGCTGACCATCACGGTGTTTTCGTGGATGGACATGGCGCGCGTGGTACGCGGCCAGACGCTGTCGATCCGTTCCAAGGAGTTCATCGAGGCGGCGCGCGCCATCGGCGTGCCGACGCGCCAGCTGATCTTCCGCCATGTGGTACCCAATCTGCTGGGCATCGTGGTGATCTACACCACGGTGACGGTGCCGGGCGTGATCCTGACCGAGTCGGTGCTGTCCTTCCTCGGCCTCGGGGTGCAGGAGCCGATGACCAGCTGGGGCGTGCTGATCGAGGACGGTGCCGGGGTGATGGAGACCACGCCGTGGATCCTGCTGTTCCCGGCCGGGCTGCTGTCGCTCACGCTGTACTGCGCCAACTACGTCGGGGACGGCCTGCGCGACGCGCTGGACCCGAAAGACCGCTGAGCCGGAGAACGAGATGTCAATTTTGCAAGTGAAGGACCTCGGCGTGCGCTTCGCCACGCTGGACGGTCAGGTGCAGGCGGTCAACGGCGTCAGCTTCGACCTCGCGCGCGGGCAGACCCTGGGGATTGTCGGCGAATCCGGTTCCGGCAAGAGCCAGTCGGTGCTGGCGATGATGGGGCTCTTGGCCAAGAACGGCCAGGCCAGCGGCGAGGCGCTGTACCAGGGCAAGAACCTGCTGACGATGACGCCGCGCGAACTCAACCGCATTCGCGGCGACCGCGTGTCGATGATCTTCCAGGACCCGATGACCTCGCTCAACCCCTACCTGACGGTGGAGCGGCAGATGACCGAGGTGCTGCAGCTGCACAAGGGCATGAGCCGCAAGGAGGCCAAGAAGCGCGCCATCGAACTCTTGGAGGCAGTACGCATCCCCGACGCGGCGCGACGCATCGACATGTACCCGCACGAGTTCTCCGGCGGCATGCGCCAGCGCGTGATGATCGCCATGGCGTTGCTGTGCGAGCCCGAGGTGCTGATCGCCGACGAGCCGACCACCGCGCTCGACGTCACGGTGCAGGCGCAGATACTGGCGCTGCTCAAGGACCTGCAGCGCGATTTCGGCACTGCCATCATCATGATCACCCACGACCTGGGCGTGGTGGCGGGGCTGTGCGACCGCGTGATGGTGATGTACGGCGGCCGCGTGATGGAACAGGGGCCGGCCGACAGCATCTTCTACCAGCCATCGCACCCGTACACCATCGGCCTGCTCGGTGCGCTGCCGCGTCTCGACCACGATGGCGACGAGCTGATGAGCATTCCGGGCAACCCGCCCAATATGGCCAATATGCCCAAGGGCTGTCCGTTCTCCGAGCGCTGCGGCCATGCCAGCGAGCGCTGCGCCAGTGAGCTGCCGGCGCTGATCCCGGGCGGCCACCGGGCGGACGTGCTGCGAGCCTGCCACAAGCCGGCCGAACAACTGATCCCGACGATGCACAAGGAGGTGGCCCGTGCCTGAGTCCATCGCAAAGCAGCCGATCCTGTCGGTGCGCGACGTCAAAGTCCATTTCCAGGTCAAGGGCGGCGACAAGGCCTGGCCGTGGACCCCGAAGAAAGTGTTGAAGGCGGTCGACGGCGTCAGCTTCGATTTGTACGCCGGCGAGACCCTGGGCGTGGTCGGCGAGTCCGGCTGCGGCAAATCGACGCTATCGCGCGCCATCCTCAATCTCATTCCTGCTACCGGCGGCGAGATCGTGTGGATGGGCAAGGACCTGCGCAAGGGCTCCGAGCGTGACTGGCACGCGGTGCGCCGCGACATTCAGATGATCTTCCAGGATCCGCTGGCCTCGCTGAACCCGCGCATGACCATCGCCCAGATCATCGGCGAGCCGCTGCGCGTGCATCGCCCCGAGCTGTCGGGCGACGAGGTGCTCAAGCGCGTCAAGGCGATGATGGCCAAGGTCGGCCTGCGCGAGCAGATGATCAACCGCTATCCGCACGAGTTCTCCGGCGGCCAGTGCCAGCGCATCGGCATCGCCCGCGCATTGATCCTCGAGCCCAAGCTGATCATCTGCGACGAGCCGGTGTCGGCGCTCGACGTGTCGATCCAGGCCCAGATCATCAACCTGCTGAAGGAGCTGCAGCGCGAGATGGGGCTGGCGCTGATCTTCATCGCGCACGATTTGGCGGTGGTCAAGCACATCTCCGACCGCATCCTGGTGATGTATCTGGGCCGCGAGATGGAGCTGGCGGGCAAGCAGGCGCTGTACGCCAAGCCAAGCCATCCCTACACTCGTGCGCTGCTGTCGGCGATCCCGATCCCCGATCCGGCGCTGGAGCGCGCCAAGCAGATTCAGCTGCTGGGCGGCGACCTGCCGAGCCCGCTCAACCCGCCGTCCGGCTGCGTGTTCCGCACCCGCTGCCCGCTCGCCGAGGCGCGCTGCGCCAGCGAGGTGCCGACGCTACGCCGGCTCGACGCGGCGACGCAGAGTGCCTGCCTGTTGGCCTGAACCGGGCTTCGGCCAACGACACAATGCCCCACGCATCGGCGCGGGGCATTTTTTGGGCTCATCGCGCCTTTCCGGGGAAGGCGGCCTTGATTTTGAGGAAGGAGTAGGCATTGTCGCGGTAGCCGTAGGCCATTCGCTTAATGACCTTGATGCGGTTGTTCACCCCTTCAAGCAGGCTGGCATGCATTGGGAAGTATGCGCTGGCCAGGATGCCACGCAAGTCGCGCCGCAGGTTCCTGGCAAACCGCATCAGCGGAGCCAATCCATTCTCACAGGCTTGTCGGTACCAGGCTCGCCAGCGGCGCCAGCCTTCATGCACGCTTGGCGCGTACCAGGCCGTCTTGAGCGCATCTTTAAGCACGCAGACCATTGCCAACGGCTGGTTAGCTGCCGGCAACACCTGTAGCGCAACCTGCTGCCCCTGCTTGAGGTTCTCCGCATTTACGTGCGCACCGGGTAAGAAGTTGCGCGTACAGTGCGTGTATTCCACCGAACAGCTCACCTATCCGCCATCCGGCGCGGGCTGCGACGTCGATGTCATGCATGGCCCGCAGGGGTTGTCATGCGCCGGCTTCGGCGCCTGCATGGTGGAGGCCGCCAGCTCGGCCTGTTCGCGGTGGCCGAGGTGCTGCGTGGGCTGGCGAAAACGGCGGCAAGCGCTAGTTCTGCCTAGGTGGCGGCCGTTGCCCGCCCTTGCTCACTTGACAAAAATTTTAGTGGTACTTAAATTTCAGGCGAGGCTAAATTTAACTGTGACTTAAATTTTTGACCGCGGATTGACGCCACGAGCACCAATACGCCATTCGAGGAGCCACCATGCCCACCCGCCTGCAGTACAGCTTTGCCAACGAAACGCCCTACCAAGCCGACGTGGCCGCCAACCAGGCCGCGCTCGAAGCGCTGATGATCGAACACGGCCTCGACGCCCTGCTGATCACCTCGCAAGACCGCTACATCTCGGAATACACGCCGACGCCGAACAACCCGCGCTATGCGCTGACCGGCTTCGACGGTTCGGCCGGCGACGGCATCTTCCTGCGCCGCGCGGTGGCCGAACAACTGGGCCTCAAGGCGCCGTTCGTGCTGTTCGTCGACGGCCGTTACCATCTGCAGGCCGACCAGCAGACCCACCCGGAGCAGGTGCAAGTGGAGAAGCTGTCGCTCGGCATCGGTATTTGGGTAGGCATCGCTAGCTGGCTGCAGAACCACCGTTCGGCGATCCGCCAGCTTGGGTTCGACGCACAGCGCCTCAGCGTGGCGCAGCGTGTCGGTCTCACGCGCGATCTGGCCGATTGCGGCTTCGCCTGGGTGAGTCTGGAGAGCGGAGAAGTGGACTGTGCCATCCGCCTGCCGGGCTGGCAGATCGACCGGCCGATCCGCCGTGTTCCGCAGAGTGCCACCGGGCGCAGCGTGGCGGACAACTTCGCCCGCCTCGGTGCCGAAGCGGTGGCACGTTACGGCAGCGCCACCACGTGTTTCGTGAGCGGCGGCGCCGATGACTTGAGCTACTTGCTCAACACGCGCGGCTACCATCTGCCCAATTCGTCCTCGCAGCTCGGCTATCTGTTCGCCATCGGCGAACAGGTGGCACTGTTCCTGCCCGAGGGCTGCGAACGCTGCGAGGTGGAAGAGGACCCGGCCAGCCCGTTCACGGTGATCCGCAACGACCTACCCGCGCTCGAGCGCTTCCTCGCCCGTTTCCCGGTCACCCAGGTGTGCTATCAGGCCAGTCGCGTCAACTGCGCTCTGGCGGCGCTGACGCAGCGCGTATGGCCGCAGGCGGAGCAGGACGGCTCTTTCGATGCGGTTGAGCGCCTGCGCACGGCCAAGACCGATGCGGAACTGGCGGCCATTCGCTCTGCCTTCGCCAAGAGTTCGCTCGCCATCGCCCAGACCATGCGCTGGGCCAAGTACGGCGAGGCCGGACAGCGCCATACCGAGCACGACCTGGCGGTGAAGATCAGCGAGGCTTACATCGAGCAGGGCGCGCTCGGGCTCAGCTTCACCTCAATCGCAGCGAGCGGCGAGATGGGCGCGGTGATGCACTACGGCAAGGCGAGCCGGGAACGCGAGTTGAAAGAGGGTGAGATGATCCTGCTCGACAGCGGCGCCTATTACGCCGAAGGCTTTGCCACCGACTGCACGCGCGTGGTGCTTCGCTCCACCGTCAAAGACACCCAGGTGCAGGCGTGGCAGAAGGAGATCTATACGGTCACGCTCAAAGCCTGCGTGGCCGGGATGCGCGCGCGGTTGCCGGCGAGCACCACCGGGCATGAGGTGGACAAGCTGGTGCGCGATGTGGTGAAAAACTACGGCTACGACTTCGCGCACGGCACCGGCCACGGCATCGGCATCCACGTGCACGAGGAGGGTATCCGCTTCCGTCCGTGCGTGGAGTACACGTTGACGGCCAAGGCGGTGGCCTCGATCGAGCCGGGCATTTATCTGAACGGCCAGGGCGGCGTGCGCATCGAGAACGTGGTGATCGTGCAGCCGCAGCCGGAGGCACCCGAGCAGCGTTATTTCGAGAGCATCGTGTTCGTCGGCTACGACTGGGACCTGGTGGACTTGGCGTTGCTCACGCCGGACGAGCGCGAGTATCTGACGGCCTACGAGCAGGAGTGCCAGAGCCGCGGTACCGCGGTGACACCGTGCCCGCTGCTGGCGAACTGAGCCTGCGTGTGCCGAGCCCGGCTGGGCCGGGTTCGGCAGCGGGCAGGTCTGCGGCGCGGTACAATCAGCTGTATCGACATCGCAGCGAAAGATCCGCATGACCAACCAGCTTCTTGGGCAGCGCCTGCGCCGCTACCGGCGCGAGGCCAACAAGACTTTGCTCGAAGTGGCCAGTGCGGCGGGCGTTTCGGTCGGCTTTTTGTCGCAGGCCGAGCGCAACCTCACCGGCGTGTCGATCTCTTCGCTCGCCAATATCGCCAAGGCGCTCGACGTGCCGCTGAGCGCGCTGTTCGAGCAGCCGGCGCAGCCCGCGCCCGATTCGCACCAGGGCCAGCGCGAGGCCTACACGATCGAAAATCAACCGCAACGATACGAGCGCCTGTCCACCTCGTTTCCCGGCAGCATGCTCAACGCGGTGAAGATGATCATGCCGGTCGGCTACTGCTCGGAAGTGGTATCGCACGAGGGCGACGAGTTCGTCTATGTGTTGACTGGCGTGGCATGCTATGTGGTGGAAGGGCAGGAATATCGGCTGGCGACCGGGGATTCCTTGCATTTCGACGCGCATCGGCCGCATAGCGTGGCTAATGCCGGAGATGGACCGGTCGAACTGATTTCGGTGGGCACCATGAGGCTCTTCGACGATATCGAGACGTTCCCGGGACAAGGGGCCGGTGCTGCTGCCGTTTCGGGCAGCGGCTGAGGGGCGCTGCCTTTATTGCCGCGCGTCGTTGTAAGCCTGCACTGTGGCGCGCCTGGCTTCGTCGATGTGGTGTATGTGCCGCTGCAAATCGCACACCCATGGATCGTCTTCTTGATGGGTGGCATCGCGCCGGGCCTGATCCAGGAACTCCATGGCCTTGTGGAAGCGGTCGGCACCGCGTGGACTACCATCCACCGGCATTTGCCACTGTGGGTCCTTGCCATCGCTGATCGCGGCGTGCCACATCTCGCCAAGTGCCGCGTCGATGGCGCGCAACGCGGCGCGCTCGCCGAGGTGCCGACGCTACGCCGGTTCGACGCGGCGGCGCAGAGTGCCTGCCTGTTGGCCTGAACCGGGCTTCGGCCAACGACACAATGCCCCACGCATCGGCGCGGGGCATTTTTTGTCATATGCTTATAAATTTCACGTGAATTTCATCTGAAATCGTTTCCAGATGCTGGCATGATGAGGGGTTCGAATCCCTCCTTGGAGAACGTCGGACCATGAGAGTGTTCTGTTGGATGCTGTCGCTGCCGTTGTGGCTACTGGCGAGCGGCCACGTCGTGGCGGCGGCCGAGCTGCACGTCGCGGTCGGTCTGGCCAAGCCGCCGTATGTGGAAGAAGGCGGGCAGGGCGGGATGGAGGTGGAGATCGTGCGCGCGGCGTTGCAACAGGCCGGTTTCAAGCCGGTGTTCGAGGTCTACCCGCAGGCGCGCGGGCTGATGCTGCTGCAAAGCGGCCATATCGACGCCATGTTGACGCTGGCGCCGGATTCTCCGGTCGACGCCTTCCGTTCGGCGCCGGTGTTGTATTACCGCAACCGCGCCATCGTGCTCAAGTCATCCGGGATCCGGCTCAACAGCGTGGCCGACCTGGTACGCCACAGCGTGGCCGGCTTCCAGAACGCCCGGCTGGTGCTGGGGCCGGATTTCACCGCGGTGACCGCTGATCATCCGCGTTACACCGAACTGGCCGATCAGCAAATCCAGAACCGCCTGCTCTACCTGCACCGGGTCGAGGTGGTGGTGGGCGACAGCCTGGTGTTTCATCAGAATAATCGCGCGCTGGGGAAGCATCTCGACACCTCGGCGGAGCTGGTCGAGTTCGATCTCTTCCCGCCGTCGCCGCGCTCGGTCGGCTTCCTGAGGCAGGAGCAGCGCGACGCCTTCGATCGTGCACTGAAGACGCTGCAGCGCAGTGGCGAGGTGGCGCGCATCGTGGCGCGTTACCGCGCCGCCTACGGTTTCGATTGAGCCGCACCGCGCGGCTGGGCAGCATCAGCCTGTCCGGCGTGCGGCCCACCTGCGCCCTCCTATCGCTCGATGTTCCCTACGGCCGTGATCGCGCTCAATTTATGACAAGGTCTTTACCTGGGGTGGCCGCAAGCGTAGTATTCGGCTGCTTTTAAATGACAAATGGTTTTTTGGGAATGAAGAAACTCGCACTGGCGGTGCTTGCCGCCACCGTACTGTCGGCCCAGGCACAGGCCTTCGACCTCGGCTCCATGATCAGCGCCGGCACCGACCTGATGAAATCGGCCACCCTCAGCGACGCCGACGTGAAGGCGCTGGCCAGCGAATCCAGCGTGGCACTGGACAAGAAGAACCAGGTGGCGCCGGCCTCCAGCGCTTACACCAAGCGCCTGGCCAAGATGGTCAAGGGGCTGGACAGCGAGGACGGCACCAAGCTCAACTTCAAGGTCTACCTGACCAAGGACGTCAACGCCTTCGCCATGGCTGACGGCACCGTGCGCGTCTACAGCGGCCTGATGGACAAGATGAGCGACGACGAAGTGCGCTTCGTCATCGGTCATGAGATCGGCCACGTCAAGCTCGGCCATACCAAGAAGGCGATGCAGCTGGCCTACGCCTCCTCGGCGGCGCGCAAGGCGGCGGCCGGCAGCGGCAACGCGGTGGCGGCCGAATTGTCCTCCTCCGAGTTGGGTGCGTTTGCCGAGGCCGTGGCCAACGCCCAGTTCTCGCAGTCGCAGGAAAGCGATGCCGACAGCTACGCCATCGGCTTCCTCAAGCGCCACAACTACAATGTGCAAGGCGGCCCGGCCGCGCTGCGCAAGCTGGCCGAGCTGTACGGCAACGACAGCAGCCTGCTGTCCAGCCATCCGGCCCCGGGCGACCGCGCCGCGAAACTGGACAAGCAGCTGCAGGCCCTGTGAATCGGGCTCTGAGCCAAGCAAAACGCCCTGCCAGTGCAGGGCGTTCAGGCTGCTGACAACGTACCTTGTTCAGATTCTGCCGGACCCGGCAAAGCCGGGCCGCTCCTGACAAGTTATTGAATCCGCAGCCTTCCTGTTTACACAACAATCTCAACGCCCTGCTGTGCAGGGCGTTTTTCATGGTTGGCCGAAGCGGCTCAGGCTTTGCGCGCCGACTTGGCCAGTGCCTTCAGCGCGTGGGCGGCGGCGGCGAGGCCGAAGCTGGCGGTGACCGCCATGCTGGCGCCGAAGCCGGCGCACGACAGCCCCTGCGGGCCGCGCTCGCCGACGTCGCAGCTGGGCGCATCAGGGTAGACCAGCTGTTCGGTGGAGAACACGCAGGGCACATGGAGCTTCTTGCCCGCCTCGCGCGGGAAGCCGTGGTGGCGGCGCAGGTTGTAGCGCAGCTTGGAGAGGAGCGGATCGTAGGTGACCTCGCCCAGGTCGGCCACGCGGATCAGCGTCGGGTCCATCTGGCCGCCGGCGCCGCCGGAGACGATGAAGGGCTGGCGCCGTTTCACACACCAGGCCGCCATGGCGGTCTTCACGCGCAGGTTGTCGATGGCGTCGATGACGAAGTCGTAGCCGCGCCCCAGCATCGCCTCCAGATTGCCTTCCTCGACGAAATCCTCGATTTCCTCCACCTCGCACGCCGGGTTGATGGCGCGCACCCGTTCCGCCAGCACGCTGACCTTGGCGCGGCCGTAGTGGGGATCGAGCGCCGGCAGCTGGCGGTTGGTGTTGGATTCCGCGACGTTGTCGAGATCGATCAGGGTGAGCTTGCCGACGGCGCTGCGCGCCAGCGCCTCGACGGCCCACGAGCCGACGCCGCCGACGCCGATCACGCAGACGTGGGCATGGCGGAAGCGTTCCAGCGCCGCCTCGCCGTAGAGGCGGGCGATGCCGCCAAAGCGGCGGTCGAGATCGGCATCGGACGGGTTCATCAACATCTCCGGGGCAGGCGTCAAAGCGGCGAAGGATACTGCATGTGGAGTTGGCGGGCCAGCCGCTGGAGCCGATTTCATTAGGCGGCTGGGCCTTTACATCTTGAACGCCGGTAGTGCTCGGAATCCTCATGTACTCCGTGTCCATTCCGGTGCCTGTGCGCTGGCGGCACTCAACCTGTCTTGGCTTGCATGCCTACTGAACCAGGCTCTTGGCGTGGCATGGCGCCGACAGTTCAGGACGGCGCGGTTTCATCCTCGAGCAGATACTCGGCGAAGCGCGCGATCACCGCGCGCGGCTGGCTGCGCTTCCAGACCAGCAGCGTGGGCGCGCGCGCCGTCGCGAGTGGGAGGCGGTGGCGTGCCAGCGCGGCCTGGCCGGCGTACTGGTCGAGCAGCTTTTCCGGCACCAGCGCCACGCCCATGCCGGCGGCGGCGCAGCCCAGCATGGCGTGGTAGGAGGACAGCTCGACCTGGCGTTGCGGCAGGCGGCCGGCGCTGGCGAACCAGTCTTCCAGCCGCTGGCGATAGCCGCAGCCGGGCTGGAACGCCAGTAGCGTGTCCTGGGCGACATCGCGGGCATCGCGCACCGGCGGATGGTCGAGTGCCGTCACCAGCACCAGCTCTTCCACCCCGATGACGCGGCTGTCGAGCCGGGGATCGAGCCCGCCGCCCACCGGCTCGGCCACCAGCGCCGCGTCCACCTCGCCGCGCAGCACGCGCTGGCACATCGGCAGCGAGGGGCCGGTAGAGAGTTCCAGCTCGACCTCGGGGTAGTCGCGGTGGAAGCGGCTCAGCGGCAGCGGCAGTCGGGTGGCTGCGGTGTTTTCCATCGAGCCCAGGCGGAAGCGCCCGGCCAGGCGCTGCCCGGCCAGGTCGTCGCGCGCGGCGGCGGCCAGCCCGAGCAGCTGACGGGCGTAGCCCAGCAGGCGTTCGCCGTCGGCGGTGAGCACCAGTTGGCGCCCCTCGCGCTCGAACAGGTCGACACCCAGGTCCTGTTCCAGCTTGCGGATGCGGGTGGTGATGTTGGACTGCACGCGGTGCAGCCGCTCGGCGGCGCGGGTGACGCCGCCGGCTTCCACCACGGTGCAGAACACGGTGAGGTCGGAAAGATCCATCTCGATACGAGAACGGTTAAGAAGTAATTATTCATTTTACCGCATGGCTGCCGTCGCGCTACCTTGTCGTGCATGAACAGGGTGCAGGAGGGGGAGATGCGTCGCGGAATGCTGTTTGCCATATTGGCCGTGTTGATCTGGAGCGGCTTCATCGTGGTGTCGCGGCTGGGCGGCAAGAGCGCGCTGACGCCGTACGACATGGTGGCGCTGCGCTTCGGCGTCGGCGCCGTGCTGCTGCTGCCGTTGTGGGCGTGGCGCCGCACCCGGCTGCTGGATGGGCGGCTGCTGCGCCTGGGGCTGATCGGGGCGCTGGGCTACGCACTGCTGGCGTACTGGGGCTTCCGCCTGTCGTCGGCGCTGCACGCAGCGGTGCTGCTACCGGGCTTGCTGCCGTTCCTGGTGCCGCTGCTGCTGTGGTGGCTGCTGGGCGAGCTGCCGGCACCGGCCAAGTTGGTCGGTTTGGCGCTGATCGCTGCTGGCGTGGGCTGCGTGGCGGTGGAGAACTTCGCTGGTGCGGCGAGCGGCTGGGGCGATGTGCTCTTGGTCGGCTCGGCGCTGTGCTGGGCCTGGTACAGTGTGACGGTGAAGCGTTACGCCATCCATCCGCTCGACGCCACCATCGGCAGTGCACTGTGGGCGGCACTGTGCTTCATGCCTGTCTATTGGTTGTTGCTGCCGTCTGGCCTCGCCGCCGCACCCTGGGGTGCCATCCTGCTGCAGGCGTTCTACCAGGGCGCGTTGGCGGTGGTGGTGACCATGCTGCTCTATCTTTATGCCGTGGAGCACATCGGCGCGGCGCGCATGGGGGCGATGATGGCGCTGGTGCCGGCCCTGTCCGGCGTGCTGGCGCTGTGGCTGCTGGCGGAACCGTTGTCCGGCTGGCTGTTGGCCGGCCTGGTGCTGAGCAGCGCCGGCGCTTGGCTGGCGGTCCGTCCCCCGTCGTTTTTATCCACAAGGAGCTTTGCATGCCTTACGTCAATATCAAGATTACCCGCGAGGGAGCCACGGCCGAGCAGAAGGCCGAACTGATCCGCGGCGCCACCCAGCTGCTGGTCGACGTGCTGGGCAAGAACCCGGCCACCACGGTGGTGGTGATCGACGAGGTCGATACCGACAACTGGGGCATCGGCGGTGAGACGGTGACGCAGCGGCGCGCGGCCGGGCAGTAGGGATTGCGGCTGGCGCTCGCCGGCTCGGCTGCTATCCTTCTAGGTGAGCCTGTCATGAACGGCACCGACGTTCCGCTGGCGGCTCGTCCCTCCGTTCTCAACGTGGAGACAGACCCATGAAGCAGCAGCCGAGTTTCGACATCGACCTCGACAAACACTACAACCCCACCGTGGTTATCGCCTGCACCCAGTGTGGCCATGAAACGCGCCAGCATCTCGATACCCTGGCGCCGGACCAGGCCGCCGCCTTGCGTTGCGACTGCGGTGCCGACATTTCGCTGGACAGCTCCGCGCTGGACAAGGCGCGCCGCCTGGCGGCCGACATCAAGCAATCCTACCGTATCCATTAGAAGGACCAGCCAACCCAGTAAGCATCGAGAACCTTCCGGTTCTGACAGCCGGCATGCGATGCTGGCACAATCAGGCAAGAGCCTGACTGAGAATTCGTTTCGACGGCGGCCACGAGTCGCCGTCGGTCATTTCACGAGCCGATTCCAGTAGCGAGCGAGCCCCTGCAGGAGGCGCGCCGTCGACGGTGTAGGATGGGGCGCAACGCGCAACCCGGCGGTCGATGGCGATGGGTGCCGGCACCGACGGAGCAAGCGTGCCTTCACCCATCCTGCGCGCCCTCCCGATGCGAGGGGTGGTCGTCTCATGGCCTCGGCTCAGAGGGGATACCATGCAGTGGATTGATGTACGCAGCGACACCGTGACCCAACCGACGCCGGCGATGCGCCAGGCGATGTTCGATGCCGTGGTGGGCGATGACGTCTATGGCGACGACCCGACGGTGCAGGAACTGGAGCGCGTGGCCGCCGAGCGGCTGGGCAAGGAAGCGGCGCTGTTCGTGCCCAGCGGCAACTTCGGCAACCAGCTCGCGCTGCTGACGCACTGTCGGCGCGGCGACGAGGTGATCCTGGGCGACGACTGCCATATCGTCTGGCACGAGACCGGCGGCGCGGCGGTGATCGCCGGGGTGCAGCTGCGTACCATCGCCAGTCCGGACGGGGTGCTCACCGCCGCCGAGGTGGCGAAGCGCATCCGCGTCGGCGACGACATCCACCATCCGCACACCGGTCTGATCTGCCTGGAAAACGCCCACAGCAATGGCCGGGTCATCCCGCTCGCGGCGATGCAGGCGGTGGCCGAGGTGGCCCGGGCCCATGGCGTGCCGGTGCACCTGGACGGCGCGCGCGTGTTCAATGCGGCCACCGCGCTGGGCTGCGACGTGCGCGACATCACGCGCCACGCCGACACCGTGATGGTGTGCCTGTCCAAGGGGCTGGCGGCGCCGGTGGGCTCGATCCTGGCCGGTTCCGCCGAGTTCATCGCCCGTGCGCGCAAGAGCCGCAAGCTGATGGGCGGCGGCTGGCGCCAGGCCGGCGTGCTGGCGGCGCCGGGACTGATCGCGCTCACCGAGATGAGCCAGAGGTTGGCCGAAGACCACGCCAACGCGCGCTACCTGGCGGAGCGGCTGGCAACGCTGCCGGAGGTGACGGTCGATCTCGCCAGCGTAGAGATCAACATGGTGTGGTTCCGCCTTGCCGACTCGGTCGACGTGGCGCGCCTGATGGCGGCGCTGACCGAGGCCGGCATCAAGGCCAATCCGCCCGAAGCCGGCATGATGCGCATCGTGACGCACTGGCAGGTCGGCCGCGCCGAGGTCGAGCGGGTGCTGGCGGTGCTGCAGCAGATCCTGGCGGGCTGAGTGGTCCGCCGCTCCTCGCTGGCCGGGAGGCTTTGGCGATAGAGCAAGAGCCTCTATAAATCATCGGGAAGGCCGCTTTGCCGTCTGCCCGAACCGTTTCCGGAGTGTGTCATGCGCCCTGTTCTTGTCGGTCTGGTCCTGATGGCGAGCGCCTCGCTGGCTGCTGCGGCCGAGACCCTGGAAAGCGTTGCGCCCCGTGACGGGGTCTCCCAGCGCTTCCTGCTGCTCAAGCCGGAGGGGCCACCACTGGCCAGCCTGATTCTGTTCACCGGGGGCGATGGCAATCTCAAGCTGTCGGACGATGGCCGGCTCGGCAGCGGTGCCGGCAACTTCCTGGTGCGCACCCGTGCCCGCTGGGTGGAGCAGGGCTTCACGGTCGCGGTGGTGGATGCCCCGTCCGATCATGCGGCAGAGGGGATGGCAGGGGATTTCCGTGGCTCGCCGGAGCACGCCAAGGATATGGCGGCCGTGATCGACTTTCTGCGTCGGCAGGCCGACGTACCAGTCTGGCTGGTTGGCACCAGCCGCGGCACGACCTCGGCAGCCTCGGTCGCGATCAAGCAACGGGACAAGGTGGATGGCCTGGTACTGACCTCCAGTATCGACCATGGCCGCGGCAATCTGGCGGACTTCAATTTGCAGCGGGTGACCCAGCCGGTCTTGCTGGTGCAGCACCAGCGCGACGAGTGCCAGGAAAGCCGGCTGGACAACCTGCAGCCGGTGGTGGACAAGCTGACGGCTACCCAGGCCAAGGAACTGATCGTGATGGACGGTGGTAATAACCGCGGCGACCCGTGCCAGCCCTGGGCCTGGCATGGTTACAACGGCATCGAGGACCAGGTGGTGTCCCGGGCCAGCGCCTGGATCAAGGGGCATCTGGCCCGGTAGCGGTATTTGGCGGCAAGAGCGTGGGGTGCTACCCTCGGCCCCATTGCAACCTTCGGCCAACCTGACATGCCTGACCACGATCCCCATCGCTGGCTGGAAAGCCTCGACAGCCCCGACGTCGCCCGCTGGGTGGACGAGCAGAACGCGCGCACTCAGGCGCAGCTCGACGCCGACCCGCGCTTTGTTCCGCTCGCGGAGGACATCCTCGCCACGCTGCGTGATACGCGCCAGATTCCGTTCTTCGCCGAACACGCCGGCTGGCTGTACAACTTCCACCAGGACGAAACCCACCCGCGCGGCATCTACCGCCGCACCACGCTCGACGCCTACCGCGCCAACGCGCAGGACTGGCACACCGTGCTCGATCTCGACGCATTGGCCGCGGCGGAGGAGGTCGACTGGTACCTCGACGGCGTGTCGCACTACACGCTGCAACCGACGCGTGTGCTGCTGAGCCTGACCCCGGGCGGCTCCGACGCCACCGTGACGCGCGAGTACGATCTCGAGGCGCAGGCCTTCGTCGCCGGCGGCTTCTCCTTCCCCTACGGCAAGAACCACATCGCCTGGCGCGATCTCGACAGCGTGTTCGTCTGCCCGGCCTGGGAGGACGAACAGCTGAGCCGTGCCGGCTATCCGCGCGAGGTGTGGCTGCTCGAGCGCGGCCAGGCCTGGGACGCCGCCGTGCCGCTGCTCAAGCTACCCGAAGACGCGATGATGGCCGCCGCCTGGCGCTTCCTCGATGCCGGGACGTCGTGCAGCCGTCGTGAGCCAGGGGAGGACAAGGCGGACGGCGCGCAGCGACCGAGACAGTACACAGAGTACGGCGAGGGAGCGAGCACCGCCCAACGCGGTCATCGCCCGGCGCAACAGGCTGAACCCACGCCGTTCGACATCGTCGAAGCCTCCGACTCCTTCTACAGCAAGACCTACTACCATCTTGCCGCCGACCACACGCTGACCGCCTTGCCGCTGCCGCCGAAAAGCGAGATCGAGGCCTACAGCCACGGCGATCTGATCGTCAAACTGGCCGACGACTGGAACGTGCAGGGCCATAGCTACGCCGCCGGCACCTTGCTCGCCGTCGCCTGCGATGCCGCCAGTGGGCAACTGGGCCGCATCGTCGCGCTGTTCGAGCCGGGTGAGCGGCAGTCGGTGGAAATGGTCGAGGCCACGCTCAACCTGCTCGCCGTCATCGTGCTCGACAACGTCAAGAGCCGGCTCGTCACGTTGCGCCGCGCCGGGGGAGAGTGGCAGGAATTCGCCAACCCGCTGCCGCAGGACGGCGTGATCGAGTTTGCCGACCAGCCATGGCAGAGCGATCTGCTCTACTACAGCTACAGCGACTTCCTCACCCCGGCCGGGCTGTACCGCATCGACCTCGCCCGCGATACAGAGCCCGAAGTGCTGCGTCAGCAGCCGGCGGCGTTCGATGCCAGTGGCTACGTCGCCGAGCAGTGGCATGCCAACGCGCCGGACGGTACCGCCATTCCCTACTTTGTGGTGCGCCCGCGCGAGCTGCCGTTCGATGGCAGCGCACCGACCTTGCTGTACGGCTACGGTGGCTTCGAAGTACCGATGATGCCGTATTACATGGATAACTTCGGCCCGCAGTGGCTGGCCAAGGGCGGTGTGTTCGCGGTGGCCAACATCCGTGGCGGCGGCGAATTCGGACCGGCCTGGCATCAGGCGGCGCAGGGCGTGAAGCGGGCGGTGAGCTTCGACGACTTCGTCGCGGTGGCCGAAGACCTGATCGCGCGCGGTGTCACCAGCCCGCGCCGGCTCGGCATCGAGGGCGGTAGTAACGGCGGCCTGCTGGTCGGCGCCGCCATGACGCGCCGTCCCGATCTGTTCAACGCCGTGGTGTGCGAGGTGCCGCTTTTGGACATGCTGCGCTACACCGAGTTGTTGGCAGGCGCCAGCTGGATCGACGAATACGGCGACCCGGAAGACCCGGAAACGCGTGTGCATCTGGCCGCCTACTCGCCCTACCACCAGATCAGCCCCGAGGCGCGCTACCCGCTGGCGCTGTTCACCACCAGCGCCAAGGACGACCGGGTGCACCCGGCGCACGCGCGCAAGATGGTGGCGCGCCTGGCCGAGCACGGCCACGACGCGCTGTTCATCGAGACCGACGCCGGCGGCCATAGCGGCAACACCGGCCAGCAGCAGACCGCGGCCGAACTGGCGCGGGTGCTGGTGTATCTCTACCGTCAGCTGATGGATTGAGAGCTTGTGAATAAATCTGCTGCGCGCCCTGATCCCGGCCCTGCGATGCTCGCCGTACCATTTGTACGGCTGTGCTTCTCGAACCAGCCTCATGGCGCTCGCGACGATTTCTTTCACAAGCTCCGAGAAGGTGACTAAGGAGTAGATATCATCAAATCGAACGCCCTGGCCGATCCCGGGGCGTTGTCGTTGTCGAGCTGGCGTCAGCGGGATGGATTAAATTTTACCCAAAAGGCATAATGACGCGTTTTAACGCAACGTCATCGCACGCCATGTCCAAACCGCTTTTCACCCTAGTGGCCGTCCTGGCCCTGGTCCCGGCCAGCTTCGCCTTTGCCGCCCCGCAACCGGATTTCACCCTCGGCACCGAGCTCTACCACGAGAAGTACGAGGAGGAGGTCGGCGGAGCCAAGTTCATGCAGGAAGAAGCCTGGATGGCCGGCCTCAACGGTTCTGCCCGCTTCTTTCTGGCCGACAATCACGCCGTCAAGTTCAAGGGCCGCTACGCTCAGGGCGAATCGGACTATACCGGCGACTATAACGGCGGTCCGGGCTACGGTTCGCTGCGTATCAATGGGCTCGACCGCTACGTCTACGAACTGCACGGCGCCTACGAATACACGTCGCCGTGGGAAGACCACCCGGTGATCTCGTCGCTCGGCCTCGGCTACCGCAACCTGACCGATCGTCTGGACCAGGGCGGGCCTGGCGGCTACAAGCGCGAATCGGAGTACTGGTACGCCACCCTGGCGTTCGAGTCGTCGTTCTTCCTCGGCACCTCCTACTGGCAGGCGACGCCGCGCGTGGCCTACAACTACCTGCTGCAGGGCAAGCAGCATAGCTACCTGTCGAGCGGAGAGCTGCAGAACGATCAGAACAAGGGGCACGGCTTCGAACTGGCGATGAGCTTCAGCCGCCCGATCAATCTCGGCGCGCGCAGCACCTTGTCGGTGACGCCGTTCTTCCGTTACTGGGACATCAAGAAGAGCGAGAGCATCTATACCCTCAATGGCGGCCTGATCTACGAGAACTACGAGCCCAACAACACCACCAAGGAATTCGGCCTGAACCTGTCGCTGGGTTTCTGAGACCACGGACGGACAGCAAAACGCCCCGGCTTGCCGGGGCGTTTTTCATGCTGACGGAGTGGTCTGCGCTCAGAACTGCAGCCCGACGCCGACATAGGGGCCGTCGGCCAGGGTGCGGTTGCGCTGCGAGTCTTCGCGCTTGACGTCGAAGTAGCGGTAGCCGGCTTCCACGGTGAACAGCGGCACCGGGTTCCAGCGCACGCCGGCGTTGACGTCGTTGACCTCGCGGATGCTGCCGCTGGAGGCGCCGGACGGGGCGAAATAGCCCTGGCCGAACAGGCTGAAGTTGGAGCCGAGATCGAGCGCAGCGCGGCCGCCGAGCGCCGCGGCGGAGCCGTAGCCGTCGGCATCGACGTAGATCGCCTTGGCACCGGCGGCGACGGTCAGCGGGCCGGCCGGAACGGCGAACTCCAGACCGACGCTGGCACTGTCGTCGCCGTGCTTGTTGTTCAGGTAGTCGGCGGTGAAGCCGAGGCCGAGGCCGTTCGGCGTGCGCGACAGCGTCACGAAGTCGTCGCCGGCGCCGAGCGACAGGTTGCCGGCCTGTGCCAGCCCGCTGATGGCCACGAGGCCAAGGAGGAGGGTGGTCTTTTTCATGTGCTCTCCGAAAGGGAAGTTGCTGCGGGGAAGGGAGTAGACCACGCTCGCTCCCCCGGGTTCAACCGCCGAGCAGATCCAGCAGTTCGGCCAGCCGCGTTTTCAGCGCCGCCACTTCGGCTTCCAGCGCCGCGACACGGCCGGCCAGGCCGACCTCGATCGGCGCCGCGGTCCCGGCCGGGACGAGTTCCGGCTCGCCGCTCAACAGGTGCGCCCAGCGTGCCTCGCGCTCGCCCGGCTGGCGCTCCAGCTTGACCACCAGCGGCGGGTACTTGTCGGCCAGCGTCGCCAGCGCGGTGTCGACTTCGTCGACGCCGGAGAAGGCGTAGATGCGGCCGGCCTTGCTGCGGATCTCGGCCGAGGTCTGCGGGCCGCGCAACAGCAGCACGCACAGCGCCGCCACGCGGGCGCCGTCGATGTTCCAGGCGTAGGGCAGGCGGTGCTCGTACTTGGCGACGCGGCTGCCGGCGGGCAGCCGCTCCCCGACCAGCTTTTGCTCCATCAGACTCGCCAGAGCCTGGCTCAGTTCGGCCTCGGACAACTGCATCACCGGTTCGCGGCTGGTCAGCTGATTGCAGGCGGTCAACAGTCCGTTGAGCGTCATCGGGTAGGCGTCCGGGGTGAGCGCCTGCTTTTCGATCAGCGCGCCCAGCACGCGCACTTCTGCCGGCTCGAGTTGGTGAGTGTCCATGGCGGTGCTCCCTTGTTGTCGTTTATGCCAAGGATGATCGCACCAAGCCGTCGCCCAGCCAACCCTCAGTCCGGGCGAACGGCGGGCGATTTGTTTGAGCGGGCGCAAGGAAGCGCAACGTCGCAGGCGGTAATATCGGCCGGAATCCGGCGGCTTGACAGCAGGCGGCAGCGACGCCACCCTGTGCTCTTTTTTTCAGCGTCCATAAGCACATCATGATTCGAGCCGACCTTCTCCTGGTGGAACAGGGCCTTGCCGCCTCGCGCACCGCTGCCCAGAACCTGATCGCGGCCGGGCGGGTGAGCGTCGACGACGACGGACGCTGCGTCGTCGTCGCCAAGCCGAGCCTGAAGCTCGCACCCACGGCGCGCTTGCTGGTGACGCCGGACGAGGCCGACCGTTTCGTCTCGCGCGGCGGCCTCAAGATGCAGGGTGCGCTGGCGGCAGCCGGGCTCGACGTGAGCGGCATGAGCGCGCTCGACGTCGGCCAGTCCACCGGCGGCTTCACCGACTGTCTGTTGCAGTCCGGGGCGAGCCGCGTGGTGGGGGTGGACGTGGGGCACGGCCAGCTCGCCGCCAGGTTGGCCGAAGACCCGCGCGTCACCTTCTTCGAGGGCGTCAACGCCCGTGCCCTGGACCACGCCGCGCTGTTGGTGGCCAACCAGGGGGTGCCGTTCGAGCTGATGGTGTGCGACGTGTCGTTCATCTCGCTGACCCTGGTGCTGCCCTCGGCGCTGCCCCTGATCGGCCCCGGTGGCTACCTGCTGTCGCTGGTCAAGCCGCAGTTCGAAGTGGGGCGCTCCGGCATCGGCCGCGGTGGCATCGTCAAGGACGAAGGGCTGTACGACGGGGTGCGTCAGACCATCACCACGCTGGTAGAACAGCTCGGCTTCGAGGTGCTGAAGTGGTTCGACAGCCCGATCAAGGGCGGCGACGGCAACCGCGAGTTCTTCATCTTCGCGCGCCGGCCGCGCCATGTAGCGCGCTGAACCTCGCTGCGGCACCGATTCGCGCCTGCTTTAAGCTTATGGCATAATGGCAAACGATTGTTCGAAAGGAGACGCCGACTGATGGCCCAATTTCTGTCGATAATGGCGGTCGTGCTGCTGGCCCTGATCGCCTGGGTGGCCCGTTCACGCCGTCCGCCGGTACGGCGCGTGCCGGACGAGGGGCCGTCCTACGCGCGTCATACCCAGACTCGCGCGATCGATCCGCCGTCGCAGATGACCGGGCGCGACTACGGCATCCTGCTGCGCGCCGCGCACGGCGACCGTAGCCAACTGGAAACCTGGGTGCTGGCCGAGCAGCAGCGCGCCACGTCGCCGCTCAGCCGCGACGAAGCGATCGAGCGCCTGGCCGAAAGGCTGCGCCTGTCGCGCAGCTGAGCCTTTTCACGGTCCGACACGACACGGCCCCGCTTCGGCGGGGCCGTGTCGTTTCCGGAGGATGCGCGATCAAAGGTAGGGGCCGCCGCAGTACGGCTCAGAACCTGTTCACGGTCTGTCGCGAGCAGCCCTCAGCGGGGTGAAGAGCAGCGCAGGAACCGGAATGGACTGGAGTACATGAGGATTTCTGATCGCAGAGATTGTCTCAGCGATAGATTGGCACGCAGTGCCCATGAGCCCCGATCAGGGGATGCGCAGCAAGATCGGGAACAGGTTCTCAGGCCAGCAGCCCGAGGTGGCGCCGCTCCCACGGCGTGATCTGGTGCTGGAAGTCGAGCAGTTCCAGCTCCTTCACCGCCAGGTAGGCCTGCACGAACTCGCTGCCGAACAGCTGCTCCGCGCAGGGCGAAGCGCGCATGGCGGCGAGCGCGGCGTCGAGTGTGGCGGGCAGGCTGGCTTCGCCCTGCCTGAACACGTTGCCGCTCACCGGCGAATCCGGCGTCAGGTGCTCGGCGATGCCCAACAACCCGGCGCCCAGGCTGGTCGCCAGCGCCAGGTAGGGGTTGGCGTCGGCGCCGGGCAGGCGGTTCTCGACACGGCGCGCCTCCGCGCCGCAGCGCGGCACGCGCAGCCCGACCGAGCGATTGTCCTCGCCCCAGGCCAGGTTGACGGGGGCGGCCAGTCCCTTGACGAAGCGGCGGTAGGAGTTGGGGTTGGGGCAGAACAGCGGCAGCAGTGCCGGCAGGTAACGCTGCAGGCCGGCGATGAAGTGCAGCAGCAACGCGCTGTTGCCGCCGTCGGCGCGACCGAACAGGTTGTGGCCGTGCTTGTCGACCAGGCTCTGGTGCAGATGCATCGAGCTGCCCGGCTCGCCCGCCAGCGGCTTGGCCATGCACACCGCCGACAGGTCGTGGCGGTGCGCGGTTTCCTTCAGCAGGTACTTGAACAAGAACATCTGGTCGGCCAGGCGCAGCGCGTCGCCGTGGCGCAGGTTGATCTCGAACTGGCTCGGTCCCATCTCGTGCAGGAAGGTGTCGGTGGCGATGCCGAGCCGCTCGCAGCCGCGATAGACCTCGTCGAAGAACGGCGCGAGGTCGTTGCGTGCCGACAGGCTGAAGGCGTCGCCGCCGGCCTCGCGCCGCCCGCCGCGCAGCGGCGGTGACTGGAACGGGGCGGCGTCGCCGTCGTGCGCGGCGAACAGGTAGAACTCCAGCTCCGGCGCCACCACCGGGGTGAGGCCGCGCGCGGCGTAGTCGGCCAGCACGTGCCGCAGCGCGCTGCGTGGCGCCAGCGGCGACAAGGCTCCTCCGTGGTCGACGTTGTCGCAGATCACCACGGCGCGCGGTGTGTCGCTCCACGGGGCACGGCGCAGTGTGGCCAGATCCGGGCGCAGCGCAACGTCCGGGTCCTGTTCGCCGTAGAAGCGGTAGTCGGGATAGGCGCCGGTGCAGGCCTGCACCGCCACGGCGCGGGGAATGCGGACTTCCTGGCCGTGGGCGAAGGCGGGGGCGGGCAGGGTCTTGCCGCGCGGGAAGCCGGTGAGGTCGGCGAACACCAGTTCGACCTCGCACACGCCTTCGGCGCGCAGCCATTCGGCCTGGGCGGCCGGCAGGGCGGTAGCGGACATGATTCGTCCCTTGTGGGGGCGGTGGCCGGGTTTCCGTCGCCACCGCGTCGCGCCGCTAGCGGGCGGCACGCACCGGGGTCACAGCACCCACTGCGGCTTGCCCAGCTTCTCCACCAGGATGCGCCAGGCCTGCAGCAGCTTCTGGAACTTGTTGTTGGCCGGGGCCAGCTCGCGCGCCTTCTTCAACAGCTCGTGGGCACGGCGCATGTGGCTTTCGTGCCAGCCGTGGCGGTGCACGTAGGCCAGCGTGGCGTTGACCAGGTTGAGCATCACCTGCAGGTTGCCCGGCATGTCTTCGTGCGCCTTGGCGAAGCGCTCGATGGCCTGCTCGAACTGGCCGGCCTGGGCGGCGCGCACCGCCTCGTTGTTGAGTTCGATCACCGACTGCACGTTGCTGGCGATGAGCTGGTGGCCGGCCTCCCGTCGGCCGACGTCCTCGAACAGGTCGCCGATCTGGCCCAGCAGGGTCTCGTCGTCGTGGTGGTTGCGCACCAGCGCCTGCATCGCGGCGTCGCCGGCGTCCTGCCGTCCCTGGGCATAGCAGGCGCGGGCGAACTCCATCTGTGCCTCGGGCGGCAGCCCGGCGCCGAGCGTGGCGAAGCGCTCCTGTGCCTCGCTCAGCAGCTGGGCGGCGCGCTGGCGGTTGCCGCTCTTGAGCTGCAGCTGGCTGTCGCAGACGTCCGCCATCCATTCGCCCACTTCGTTGTAGCGGTAGTCGCGGCGCAGGCTGGCGACGGTGCGCGCGGCGGCGCCGTGCTCGCCCTGCGCCATCTGGACGCGCGCCAGCATGGCGTAGTGGGTGGGGTGGCGGTGCCAGGTGTACTTGGCGATTTCCAGCGTCTCGCGGCTGGCGGCCTCGGCGGTGGCGAGGTCGTGGTTCTTCAGCGCCACCTGGGCGAGTTCTTTCTGGCGCCGGATCACCACCGGCGACAGCCGCGTGGCGCTGGCCAGCATCTGCTGCGCCTTGTCCAGTTCGTGGTTGGTCTGGTGCAGCCGGGCGAGCCAGTCGTAGGCTTCCATCACCCGGTCGTTCTCGCGTAGCACCTCTTCGAACAAGAGCCGCGCCTCGTCGTAGGCCTTCTGTCCGGTCAGCGCCTTGGCCAGGCCGAGCTTGGCCCACGGCACGGTCTTGATGCGCAGCACGTCCATGTAGAGCGTGCGCGCGGTGTCGTAGTCGCCGATCTTGAGCGACAGCGAGCCCTTGAGCTTCATGAAGTCGAGCGCGAACTCGCTCTTCTCGCCGATCTTGCGGCTGCAGGCATCGATGGCGGCGAGGTATTCGTGGCGCATCACCGCCTCGTCGACGATGCGGAACGCCTCGCGCCGGCGCATGGCGCGCTCCAGACGCTGCGCCAGCACCTCGCCGGTGAAGGGCTTGAGCAGGTAGTCGTCGGGCGCCTGTTCGGCGGCCGAGATCACGCGCTGGGCGCGGCGCTCGCCGGTGACGATCATGAACACGCACGACTGCTTGATCAGGTTGCGTTCCTTGACCTCTTCGAACAGGTAGAGGCCGTCGTAGCCGTTGCCGAGGTCGTAGTCGCACAACACCACGTCGAACTCGTACTTGGCGAGTTTGGCCAGCGCGTCGCCCGCCTTGCTGGCGTATTCGACCTTCTCGGCGCCGAACGAGGACAGCGTCATCGCCAGTGCGCGCTGCATTTCCGGCACGCTGTCGATGATCAGGAACAGCCGTTTGGCGTAGGGATCGGCCATGGGCTGCTCGGCCGGGCGCGCGCCCTTGTACGCCGAGGCGATGCTGTGGAACGAGGTGGACTGCGGCTTGGGATCGCTCATCGGGGTATCTTCCGGCAACGGTGCACAGCGGCCATCAGGCCGCGCTGAGCTTGGCGTAACGCAGGTCCAGCCATTTCAGGCCGTGTTCGGCGAAGTTGATGTGCAGCCGCACGTCGTCGCCGCCGCCTTCGGCGTCGATCACCACCCCCAGCCCGAACTTGGCGTGCGTCACCGACTGGCCGATGGCGAAGCCCTTGAGGTTGGCCGAAGGGCGGCTCGGTGGCGGCTGGTCCAGCCAGGGCGCACGCGTGTTATGCGAGACCGGTAACGGTTTCACTGTAGCAGACAGCACGTGCAGCAGCTGGCCCGGCACCTCGTCGACGAAGCGCGAGCGGATCGGGTAGCGGCTCAGGCCGTGCAGCATGCGGCTCTGCGCCGAGCTGAGGTAGAGCCGCTTGCGCGCGCGCGTCACTGCGACGTACATCAGGCGCCGCTCCTCTTCCAGGCCCTTTGGGTCGTTGAAGCTGTTCTCGTGTGGGAACAGCCCTTCCTCCAGCCCGGACACGAACACCGCGTCGAATTCCAGCCCCTTGGCGGCGTGCACCGTCATCAGCTGCAGCGCGTCCTGACCGGCTTCGGCCTGGTGCTCGCCGGCTTCCAGGCTGGCGGCGCTGAGAAATTCCACCACCGCCTGTTCCGGGTCCTGCGGGAAGAAGCCGGCGGCGGCGTTGATCAGTTCATCGAGGTTGGCGAGGCGTTCCTCGCTCTCCTTCTTGTCGGCCTCGTACATCGCCTTGAGGCCGGAGTCGTCGAGCAGCAGGCTGACGGTCTCGGCCAGGTTCAGATTGGACGAGCGTGCGCGCAGCTGGTCGATCAAGAGCACGAACTTGCCGAGGCTGGCGGCGGCGCGGCCGCTGCCGGAGGCGCAGGCGGCCTGCCACAGGCTGACGCCCTGCTCGCGGCTGGCGGCCTGGAGCCCTTCCACGGTACGTGCGCCGATGCCGCGCGCCGGGATGTTGATCACGCGCAGCAGCGCGTTGTCGTCGTCCGGGTTGGCGATCAGTCGCAGATAGGCCAGCGCGTGCTTGATCTCCTGGCGTTCGAAGAAGCGCAGGCCGCCGTAGACGCGGTACGGCAGCTTGGCGTTGACCAAGGCGTGCTCGAGCGCGCGGCTCTGCGCGTTGGAGCGGTACAGCACGGCGATGTCGGCCAGGTTCCAGCCGTCGCGCTGGAGCGCCTTGACCTCGTCGCAGATGAACTCGGCCTCGTCGCCGTCGGAATAGGCGTCGTAGAGGCGGATCGGTTCGCCCTCGCCGGCCTCGGTCCACAGGTTCTTGCCGAGCCGGCCGTCGTTCTTCTCGATCAGCGCGTTGGCGGCGGTCAGGATGTTGCCGGCCGAGCGGTAGTTCTGCTCCAGCCGCACCGGGCCGTCGATGCCGAAATCGGCCAGCAGCGAGCGCATATTGCCGACCTCGGCGCCGCGGAAGGCGTAGATGCTCTGGTCGTCGTCGCCCACCGCGAACAGTGCGTTGTCGCGCCCGGCCAGCAGCTTGAGCCAGGCGTACTGCAGGCGGTTGGTATCCTGAAACTCGTCGACCAGGATGAAGCGGAAGCGGCTCTTGTAGTGCTCGGCCAGCGCGGCGTTGCGCGACAGCACCTCGTAGCTTCTGAGCAGCAGCTCGGCGAAATCCACCACGCCCTCGCGCTGGCACTGCGCGTCGTAGGCGGCGTAGAGCTCGATCAGCTTCTTGGTGTAGGCATCGTGAGCCGACAGCGTGTCGGCGCGCACGCCGGATTCCTTGTTGCCGTTGATGAAGTTCTGCACTGCGCGCGGCGGGAATTTTTCGTCCGAGACGTCGAGGCTTTTCAGCAGGCGCTTGATCGCCGCCTGCTGGTCGGCCGAGTCGAGGATCTGGAAGGTGCTGGGCAGGCCGGCGTCGCGGTAGTGGGCGCGCAGGAAGCGGTTGCACAGGCCGTGGAAGGTGCCGATCCACATGCTCTTGACGTTGACCGGGATCATCGCGCCCAGGCGCGTCTGCATCTCGCGCGCCGCCTTGTTGGTGAAGGTGACGGCGAGCACGCCGGCCGGGCTGACCTGGCCGGTCTGGATCAGCCAGGCGATGCGCGTGGTCAGCACCCGCGTCTTGCCGCTGCCGGCGCCGGCCAGCACCAGCGCGCTCTTGGCGGGCCAGGTGACGGCGGAGAGTTGTTCGGGATTGAGACCGGTGAGCAGATCGGACATGGGGGGCGGCAATCATCTAAAACGCCGATTTTACCCCAGCGCGCCGCCGCCCGTACGGACGGATCGAAACGCCTCGCCACGGTGGCGGTTGCGGACAAGAAAGGTTGGCCGAAGCCCGGCTTCGGCCAACCTTGGGGCATCGTGACGCCCTAGCCCTTCACCCCCAGTTCGCGCAGCCGCTCGGCCAGATAGCTGCCGGCGCTGTAGCGCTCCGACAGCACCACTTCGTCGCGCGGGTGCAGGAACAAGGGCAGCGAGACGCGGTTTTGACGCGCGGCGGGGCCTGTCGGGTTGATCACGCGGTGCAGCGTGGACGGAAAATAACCGCGCGAGGCCTCCTGGAGCATGTCGCCGGTGTTGATCACCAGCGTGCCGAAATCGCATGGCACGTCCTGCCAGTGGCCGTCGCGTCCTTGCACCTGTAGCCCCGGCGCATTGGCGGCGGGCAGGATGGTCAACAGGTTGATGTCGCCGTGTGCGGCGGCGCGCAGGGCGCCAGCCGGCTCGTTGCCGGTCAGCGGCGGATAGCGCAGCACGCGCAGCAGCGTGCCGCGGCTGTTCGCGATCATTGTCGACAGCGGCTGGCTGTAGTGCGCGGCGATGTCGGGTGGGGTGTGGCGCTCCACCCAGCCCAAGAGCTCCGCCGCCAGCGCGCTGGCCACGGCGTAGTAGCGCAGGGTGTCGTCGCGCAGCTCGGGCGGAATGCGTCCCCAGGGGTAGACGTGGTAGTACTCCTTGAGGTCCTTCTGGGTATGGCCCTTGGCGGTCTCGGACACCGCCGTCGAGAACCAGCCATCCTGCGTCTCGGGCGAGAAGGCGTAGGCGTGCTTGGCGTCGCCGTCGAAAAAGGCCAGCCAGCGCCGGTACAGCTCCGTCACCCGCGCCTCCGGGATCGGGTGATGGCTGAGCACGGCGAAACCGGTCTCGTGCAGCGAGCGGGTGAAGCGTTCGGCGGCGTCGGCGGCGCGGTAATCGACTTGCTGGACGTTCATGCGATGTCCCTGTGGTAAAGCCTACTTCAGTAGTCGAGCGAGCCAAGGCAGCGTGAGTGCCGCCGGAGCACAGGCACCGGAGTGGACATGAGGTCCATGAGGACTCCACATCGCCGAGCGAATCCCTGCCAATCTGCTATTTGCCCAGCGATGGATTCGCTCGCTCAGAGCGCCGCCGGCGCCCAGAAGGCGCCGCCGCCTGACGATTACACCCGCTGGTCCATGTCCAGCCCCGGCGTGCCCGGCCCGGGCGAGCCCACCACCTTGGCCGGCACCCCGGCCACGGTGCTGTGCGGCGGCACGTCGTCCAGCACCACGCTGCCGGCGCCGACCTTGGCGCACTCGCCGACGTGGATGTTGCCGAGGATCGCCGCGCCGGTGCCGATCAGCACGCCGTCGCCGATCTTGGGGTGGCGGTCGCCGCGCTCCTTGCCGGAGCCGCCCAGCGTCACGCCGTGCAGGATCGAGACGTTGTCGCCGATCACCGCGGTTTCGCCCACCACCACGCCGGTGCCGTGGTCCAGCATCACGCCCTGGCCGATGCGCGCCGCCGGGTGGATGTCGGCGCCGGTCACCTCGGAGATGCGGTTCTGCAGGAACAGCGCCAGCGTCTGTCGTCCCTGCTGCCAGAGCCAGTGCGTCACGCGCTGGCTCTGGATGGCGTGAAAGCCCTTGAAGTACAACAGCGGGGTGGAATAGCCCTCGCAGGCCGGGTCGCGGTCGTAGCAGGCCACGATGTCGGCGCGCATCTTCTGGCCGATGCCGGGGTCGGCCTCGAGCGCCTCGCGGAACAGCTCCATCAGGGCGCGCGCGTCCATCACCGGGCTCGAGAGCTTGCTCGACAGGTGGAACGCCAGCACGTCTTCCAGCGTGTCGTGGCGCAGCACCGTCATGTGCAGGAAGCTCGCCAGCAGAGGCTCGGCCTGCGCCGCGGCTTCGGCCTCCTTGAAGACGGCAAGCCAGATCGGGTCGTCGTAGTTTTTGCTCATGCTTGTCTCGTTACAGTGTTTGCGGCGGCATTCCAAAAAGCATTGGGAACGAGAACGCGAAGGCAAGTGAGCGGGGCCGCAGACAGTACAGCGAGTACAGCAAGGGCTCGCTGAGCGAATCTTAAGATTCGCATGCAGTCCGCAGCAACGCTGCCAACAAAGTTATCGTTTCCAAGGCGCATTTGGAATCACAGCAGCACCACGTCGAACTGCTCCTGCGGATAAGTGGTTTCCACCGACAGCGAGATCGGCTTGCCGATGAAGTCCACCAGCATCGCCAGGCTCTGCGATTCCTCGTCGAGGAACATGTCGATCACCGGCTGCGAGGCCAGGATGCGGAAGCCCTTGGCGTCGAACTGGCGCGCCTCGCGCACGATCTCGCGCTGGATCTCGTAGCACACCGTCTGCGCGGTCTTGATCTCGCCGCGCCCCTGGCAGGTCGGGCACGGTTCGCACAGCACGTGCGCCAGGCTCTCGCGCGTGCGCTTGCGGGTGATCTCGACCAGACCCAGGCTGGTGAAGCCGTTCAGCGTCACCCGGGTGCGGTCGCGCGCCATCGCCTTGGCCAGCTCGTTGAGCACCTGGCTGCGGTGCTCCTCGTTATCCATGTCGATGAAGTCGACGATGATGATGCCGCCCAGGTTGCGCAGGCGCAATTGGCGCGCGATGGCGTGGGTGGCCTCGAGGTTGGTCTTGAAGATGGTCTCGTCGAAGTTGCGGTTGCCGACGAAGCCGCCGGTGTTGACGTCGATGGTGGTCATCGCCTCGGTCTGGTCGATGATCAGGTAGCCGCCGAACTTCAGGTTGACGCGGCGCGCCAGGGCGCGGTCGATCTCGGCCTCGATGCCGTGCAGCTCGAACAGCGGGCGCTCGCCGCTGTAGCGCGCGATCTTGTCCACCGCGGTGGTGACGTACTGCTCGGCGAACTCCACCATGCGGCTGTAGTTCTCGGTGGAGTCGACGATGACGTGCTCGGTCGATTCGCTCACCATGTCGCGCAACACGCGCACCGCCAGCGGCAGGTCTTCGTAGAGCAGGCTCTGCGGCGGTTCGGTGAGCGAGCGCTGGCGGATGTCGGTCCACAGCTTGCCGAGGTAGCCGATGTCGGCGGCCAGTTCCTCGTCGCTGGCGGTCTCGGCGCTGGTGCGGATGATGTAGCCCTTGGGCGTGCCGTCGGGCAGCAGCCGCTCCAGCCGCGCCTTGAGGCTGAGGCGGTCCTCCTCGTTCTCGATCTTCTGCGAGATGCCGATGTGCTCTTCCTGCGGCAGGTGCACCAGGAAACGCCCGGCCAGCGAAATCTGTGTCGACAGGCGCGCGCCCTTGGTGCCGATCGGGTCCTTGATTACCTGGACCAGCACGGTCTGGCCCTCGAACAGCATCTTCTCGATGCGCTGCGGCTCGGACGGGTGCTGACGCTGCTCCAGCACGTCGGCGATGTGCAGGAAGGCGGCACGCTCCAGGCCGATCTCGATGAAGGCGCTCTGCATGCCGGGCAGCACGCGCTTGACCTGGCCGAGATAGATATTGCCGACGATGCCGCGGCTGGCGGCGCGTTCCACGTGCAATTCCTGCACGATGGCGTCTTCCAGCACCGCGACGCGGGTTTCCTGCGGCGTAATGTTGACCAGGATCTGCTCGTTGGGGCGCGGCAGGTCGCGTGGCAGCGGAATGGATTGATGCAGCATGCGACGCTCCTTAGGGGAAGACCAGGCCGAATTCGGACAACAGCGCGGCGGTCTCGAACACCGGCAGCCCGACCACGCCGGTGTAGCTGCCCTCGATGCGCTCGATGAACACCGCGGCGCGGCCCTGGATGCCGTAGGCGCCGGCCTTGTCGAACGGCTCGCCGGTGTCGATGTAGCGCGCGATGTCGAGTGCGGTGAGCGGGCGGAAGGCGACGTCAGTGACCGAGGTCTTGAGCAGGGTGCGCTCGCCCTCGCGTACCGCCACCGAGGTCACCACCTGGTGGCTGCGGCCAGAAAAGGCCTCGAGCATGCGGCGCGCGTCGGCGGCGTCGGCCGGCTTGCCGAAGATCTCGCCGTCCAGCACCACCGTGGTGTCGGCGGCCAGCAGCGGGCGCGACGGCAGGCCGCAGCTTTCCACCAGGTGCCAGCCGGCGGCGGCCTTGTCGCGTGCCAGGCGCTCGGTATAGGCTACGGCGTTTTCGCCGGGCAGGGCCGCCTCGTCGATATCGGCGTGGATGCGTTCGGTGCGCACGCCCAGCTGCTGTAGCAGCTCGCGCCGGCGCGGACTGGCCGAGGCCAGGTAGATCAGGGTGTCGTTGGTGCTCATGGGGTTGCCGTCAGGGTTTTATTCTTGGACTGCCTGCAAGGGTACCAGAGGCCCTCTCTCCATACTATCGGCAGCATGGGGGACTTCGGCCAACCCCGACGGAGCGGGACCCGGCGCGGCACCCGGTCCTCGCGGCGACTCGCGCCGCAATGAAAAAACCCGGTCCATGAGGGCCGGGTTCGGGGGAGACAACATGGAGATCAGCGGTCGCTGCGCAGCGGGCCGTACTCGACCGGCACCCAGGCGTAGCGGCTGCGCTCGGCGCGCACGTGCCCCAGCCCCGGGAACGGCAGGTGGGCGCCGCCCACCCACAACTTGTCGCGCGCGGCGTCGGCGAGCAGCTTCTTGCGCGTTGCCACCGCCTGCTGGCTATCGACGTCGAACTCGATCGCGATGTCGGGCCGGGCGAACTGCGTCGCGTAGCTGTGCACGATGTCGCCCCACAGCAGCAGGCTCTGTCCCTTGGAGCTGAACAGGTAGCCGCTGTGTCCCGGCGTGTGGCCCGGTGTCGGCACGGTGGTGACGCCCGGCAGCAGCGTCTCGCCTTTGCCGTAAGTCTTGAGCCGGTTGGCGGCCAGGTAGGGTGCGACCGACTCGCGCGCCATCTTGAAGAAGGGCTGGCTGTCCTGCGGCGCCTTGGCCGCGCTGGCCTCGTCGAGCCAGTAGCGCGCCTCGGCCCGTGCCACGTAGACGTCGGCGTTGGGGAACGCCGCCTTGCCCTCGGCCGTGACCAGGCCGCAGGCATGGTCCGGGTGCAGGTGGGTCAGCAGCACGGCGTCGACGTCGGCCGGTTCGTAGCCGGCGGCGCGCAGGTTGTTGATCAGGTTGCCCAGGGTCGGGCCGAAGCAGCGGGCCGAACCGGTATCGACCAGCACCAGGCGCGTGCCGGTGTGCACCAGGTAGCCGTTGACCGCAGTCTGCACGCCGCGCGTGGTGTCGATGAACATGCGCGCCAGCAGGCTCTGCACGTCCCTGGCGCGGGCATTCTTCAGCAGCTTCTGGTCGAGGTCGACGTAGCCGTCGTAGAGCGCGGTCACCTGGAACTCGCCCAGCGCCATGCGGTAGTAGCCCGGCACCTGGGTCTTCAGTTGTTGTGGCGGCGCGGCGTGGGCAAGGCCCGGCGCCAGCGGCAGCAGGGCGGCGGCGAGCGCCAGGCAGGACAGCAGGTGGCGGGCGAGGCGAGGCGACGTCAGGGACATGACAGGCTCCGTAATGACAATGAAGTAGCACTTTAGCATCAAGCGGCAGTCATGCGGTGCCAGCGCGGCGAGCCACCGGTACGGACGGATCGTCATTCCCGGGTGACGGCCCAGTGCAGGAAGGCGTCGACCACCGGAGAGGGGTGCGCTGTCGCCGAGCGCGCCAGCACCACGCGCTGCGGTGGCGGATCGTCGCGCAGCGGGCGGCAGGCGATGGGCGTGCCGTCGTAGCTCAGGTCGCCGGCCGGGCGCGTGCACGACAGCGCCACGCCGGCGCCGTGCGCGACCAGGCCGCGCTGCATTTCGAAGCTCTGCACCGTCTGCGCGATGTGCGGCGTCAGCCCCAGATTCCAGAACAGTGACAGCAGGTAGTCGCGGGTGTGCGGAATGTCCTCCAGCACCAGCGGCTGCGCGGCCAGCTCGTCCAGCGACACGGCGGGCTGCGCCGCCAGCGGATGGTCGCCCGGCAGCAGCGCGTAGGGCGCCAGTTCCGCCAGCGTGCGGCATGCCATCTGCGCGTCGGTGGCGAGTTCGTAGGTCAGCGCCAGCTCGGCCTTGCCGGCGCGCAGCGCGCGCTGCACCGTCGCCAGGTCGCCTTCCAGCAGCGTCACCGCGACCTGCGGGTGGCGTGCACGAAACCCCGCCAGCAGGCGCGGGGCGAAATAGGGCCCCAGATCCTGGAAACAGATCAGCGACAGTTGACCGCGTAGTTCGCCCGGCTCCTCGCCGCTGCCGAGGCCCGCCGCCAGCGCCAGGATGTCGCGCGCCTGGCCCAGCACGCGCAGCCCGGCCGGCGTCAGCTCAACGCCGCGGCTGGCCTGACGGCGGAACAGGGCGGTGCCGAGCGCGGCCTCGAGCTGGGCGATGGCGAGCGACACCGAGGGCTGCGACACGTGGCGCGCTCGCGCTGCGGCACTGACGCCGCCGTGCTCGGCGGTGGCGACGAAGTATTCGAGCTGGCGCAACGAGAAATCGATCATGTTTTTCAATAATGAAAAATAGGAAATATATATTTTTATTATCATAAGCGCCCCGCGATACTGTCGCCACAAGCCGTCTTACCCACCACCACCCAAGGAGAAGCCGATGCAGGCGACGACAGTAGGACAGGATCAGATCGAGGCCTTCCAGCGCGACGGCGCGATCGTGCTGCGCGGGGTGTTCCGCGACTGGGTCGAACCGTTGCGCGACGGTTTCGAGCAGGTGCTGGCCGCACCTGGCCCGTACGCCATCGAGAACGTGCGGCCGGGCGAAACCGGGCGTTTCTTCGAGGATTACTGCAACTGGCAGCGCATTGAACCGTTTGCGCGCTTCATCCGCCATTCGCCGGCGGCCGCGCTGGCGGGGCGGCTGATGGGCGCGCAGCGGGTGCAGATCTTCCACGAGCACATCCTGGTCAAGGAGCCCGGCACCGCCAAGCCCACGCCCTGGCACCAGGACATCCCCTATTACTGCGTCAGCGGCCTGCAGACCGCCAGCTACTGGATTCCGCTCGACCCGGTGACGCGCGACAACACGCTGCGCGTGGTGCTGGGCTCGCACCGCTGGCCCAAGCTGGTGCGCCCCAAGCGCTGGGCCACCAACGAGAACTTCTTCGCCGGCGCCGACGACTTCATGGAAATGCCCGACGTCGAGGACGGCAGCTACACCCTGCTGGCGCCGGAGCTGGAGCCGGGCGACGCGGTGCTGTTCGACTTCCACACCGTGCACGGTGCCGCCGGCAACCCGGGCGGCAACCGCCGCCGCGCCTTCTCGGCGCGCTTCCTCGGCGACGACGTGCGCTACGTCGCGCGCCCCGGCCGCACCTCGCCGCCGTTCCCCGGCATCAACCAGCAAGACGGGGAGCGCCTGCGCGAGGACTGGTTCCCGGTGGTGTGGTCGGCCGACGGCGCGGCCTGAACAGGCGCGCTGCCGGCCTCCAAGATGGACCGCCTGCTGCGGCGGTAAACCCTTGTCAGCAGGGACGGTTGATTACCCGGAAACGCGGCCTGTGGCGAATTGAAAAGCGGTTCCGGCTGCCCTATAAAGGCTTATAACAATTTAAACGATATCCCTCTTGCGATTCGGCGAGTCGAGCGGCATGGCGACCCTGTTCGGAGCGGGCCTCGTTTAGATGCGGGTCATAACCAACAGGAACAGGACGCCGCGATGCCGAGGAGCCTTCCGCATAGGGGCAGCGGCCCGGCGGGGAGGGATTGCCATGCGCCGGGCCATCGTCATCGGGTCGCTGACCCTGGTTCTGCTGTCTTCCTTCTGTGCCGCCGTTACCCCCGGTGCCGCAGCCTCCCAGCCGGTGGCACCCGCCGCCGCGGCGCAGGGCCAACTGACCGACCGCAACGGTGTCGGCATCTCCGATGGCCTGCAAATAAGGCTTGCCCAAGCGCAGCCGGAAGACCGTTTCGACGTGGTGGTGACGTTCCGCGAGCATAGTCATGCCGCCGCCGCGCGCCAGACGCTCGGCAACTTTGTGCCGCGCCGCGAATTCAAGATCATCCCCGGTTTTGCCGGCCGCCTGAGTGCAGCCCAGATTCGCGCGCTGTCCCACGCCCCCGGTCTGGTGCGCATCGAGGAAGACGCCAAGGTACATACCCAGCTCAACGCCGCACGTCCCGACTTCGGCGTGGACGCGGCGCGCGGGCTGGCGGTCGGCGGGGTAACTGGGCGCGGCGTTGGCATCTGTGTGGTCGACACCGGCGTCGATCCCAATCACGAGCAGTTGGACAATGGGAAGGTGGCGGGCTTCATCGATTACGTCAACAGCAAAACCACGCCCTACGATGATCAGGGCCACGGCACCCACGTTTCCTCGATCGCGGCCGGCGACGGGGTCGGCCCGAGCGGTGCCGTTGCAGACCGCTACCAGGGCGTTGCGCCGGGAGCGGCGCTCTACGTTGCCAAGGTGCTCAACAGCAGCGGTTCGGGGGCCGAGAGCAATGTCGTGGCCGGTATCGAATGGTGCGCCAGCCAAGCAGGAGTGCATGTCATCTCGATGAGCCTGGCGGCGACGCCGCCGGCCGACGGCAACGATGCCATGAGTCAGGCGGTGAATGCCGCGGTCAAGCCGCCAGTCGGATCGAGCAATACGCCCAAGGTGGTGACGGTAGCGGCCGGCAATGACGGCGACGAGCCGGGCACGGTCGGCTCGCCCGGCGCGGCGGCGGAGGCGATGACGGTGGCGGCCTGCGCCGAGTGGTCGGCTGCACTTGGTGCCGCCAACCATTCCGACGGCGTCTACCTGACTGCCTTCTCCAGCCGCGGACCGATCACCGACAGCAATAATAAAGTGCTGCGCATCAAGCCCGACATCTGCGCGCCGGGCCACACCATCACCGCAGCCCAGGCCGGTACGGCCAGCGGCTACGTCACCTACAGCGGCACCTCGATGGCCACGCCGTTCGTCGCTGGCAGCGTGGCGCTGGCACTGGAGGCCAACGCGGCACTCAAGGGTAACCCGACGCAGGTGCGCAGCCTGCTGGAAGGGACGGCTCAGGATCGTGGCACGCCCGGCAAGGACAATGAATGGGGCGCCGGCGTGCTCGACGCTTACGCCTTCGTCGCGCGCGCACAGAACCCGTCGTCAACAGTGGCGACGCTGTTTCCTGGCACCACGCATGTCGACAGCAGCGTTGGCGATAACGTCGTCAAGAGCTACAGCTTCTACGTCAGCGATACCAACAAGCCGATCGGCGCCATCGTGACCATCACCAGCGGCGGGCCGGTCTGCATCCAGAAACTGTTCAATTTCTGCTTCGCCTACGCCTGGCTTCCCGACCTCGACGCCCGGCTGATCGCACCCGACGGCACGGTGCTGTCCGAGAGCCTGTGCATGGGGGGCGGTCTCAATACCGGCTACGGCATGAGCGACGAATGCGCCTCACCGAATCCGCCATTGGTGGCGCTCGGCCGTCAAGAAACGCTGCATGCCATGCCGGCCACCCCCGGGCAATACCGCGTCGAGGTCTGGGGTGCGCAGGACAGCGTCAACCAGGGCAAGGGCGGCAGCTTTTCAGTAGACCTGTCGCAAGGCCCCCTCACTGGTGTGGTCGTCCCGCCAGATTTTGCCTTGACGACCTTGCCGGCTAGCCTGAGCGTGGTGAGTGGCACCGGCACCAGTTACACGACGACGGTTACGCCAGCGGGCGGCTTTAGCGGTCCAGTCAACCTGAGCGCGAGTGGCCTGCCGGCCGGTGCCGGCGCGAGCCTCAGTCCCAACCCGATCACGGGCGGTGCCGGCAGCTCGACGCTGAGCGTGACCACGTCCAGCACGACCCCGGCCGGCAGCTACCCGCTTACCGTGACCGGCACCAGCGGCAGCCTGTCGCATGGCAGCTCGGTCACGCTGGTGGTGAGTGTGCCCAACGCCGATTTTTCGCTCTCTGCCTCGCCGCCGAGCCGCACCGTCAAACGCGGCGGGCGTACCACCTATACAACCACGGTTGGCGCATTGAACGGCTTCAACGGTGCTGTCACGCTCAGCGCGACCGGACTGCCGAGCGGGGCAACGTTCAGTTTCAGCCCCAACCCGGTGGCCGGTGCCGGTTCGTCCACCATGACGGTATGGACTAAGAAGACGACGCCACTCAGTGGAACGGCGCCCTACAAGCTGATGATTGAGGGTAAGAGCGGTAGTCTGACCCACAGCACAATGGTGGATTTGATAGTGAAGTAGAGTAAGGAAGCGGTGTCGTGCATGAGGTCGACCGACAATCCGGGTTCCAGGCTTTTGGCCAAAGTGTTGATGGAAATAGATCAGGTACGTGGTTGATCGGGCAGGAGGGCGCTTGGCTCGCCTACACCGCCTCACGCCGGAGCAGCCGGCGCATCTCGGCATGAAACGCATCAGCTGCCACCGGCTGCTCGGAGAAGAAGCCGCTCAGCCGGTGTGGCGCGGCAGGGACGACATGCACGGTGCGGCTGGCGGCGTTGACCGCCGCGTCCAGCAGGCGCTGCGGAATCTCGGCGGGAATTACCTCGTCCTGTTCCGCCATCACGATCAGCAGATGGCCGCGAAAAGCGACCAGCCGCTCCCAGGCATCGCTGTCGTGCCAACTGCTGGGCTGCCGCAGCAAGGCGCTGAAGGCCGGGCCGAACGGCACCTCGAATGCCTGCGGGGTGTAGACGCCGGGCACCACCAGCGCCAGGTGTGAACAATCCACCCGCTCCAGCAAGCGTAGCGCGACGTACGCTCCCATGCTGCTGCCGAGCAGGGCCAGCGGGCCGTCCGGCAGCATTGCCGCCACCTGGCTGGCCTGCTCCACCCGGGAGGCCAGGCTGGAACCGGCCAACGCGCCACCGGTCTCGCCGTGGCCGACGAAGTCGAATGCGGTCGAGGCCACGCCGTCCGCCGCCAGGCAGGCGCGTAAGCCGGCATGGTGCGAGCGCCGCGCCTGTCCCGCGCCGTGCAGGATCAATAGCTCGCGGCGGGGTGTGGCCGGCGCCAGGCGCTCGCCAATCAGTTGGCGGCCAGCATAGGGCAGGGCGAACGGCACTGTCTCCAGCGCGGGTACGGCAGAAGCAGTAGGCGGCATCGACAGACTCCTCATGGGGCGGTTACCCTGTTTCCGGTAGCGTTTTGCCGAGGGGCTGTTCTTGCAACTCACCAACCCCAAGGCCATCTTTTTCTTTCTTTCGGTGTTCCCGCAATTCATCGACCTGTCCAATCACTACGCCGCGCAGTTCTTTGCGTTGGTGCTCACGTATAGCTCGCTGGTCGTGATCATTCATTGTCTCTACGCCTTCTTTGCTCGACGCGCAAAGAGCTGGCTCACTTCCGAAAGAGGCGGTCGCGCGATCAACACAGTCGGTGGCGCAACATTCGTGTTTTTCGGCGCGGCACTGGCCACGGCAAAGCGGTTAGGCAGGAGTATCTCTTACTTAGCGTGAGTGGATGAGCGAAAGCCAAGAGATGGGCTGACGGCCGGCTTTCCGAGGCTTCGGCCAACTTGATCTGGGTAGAGGATTGCTGTATTTGATATATGATGATCGGGTTATCCCATTTGGGAATTGCTCATGAAAAAACTCATTGTCCTGCTGTTGATCGGCTTTCTCGGCTGGAAAGGGTATGGCAAGTATCAGGCATATACCCTAGCCGCCAACGGAGCCGTCGTTGCCGAAGCGAGCGAGTCCAGGCAGGACGGTACCTTGTGGAAAGGCCCATCGACGACAGCGTCAAGGTTTACCTGCGATGGCCGGACCCATTGTTCACAAATGACCTCCTGCGAGGAAGCCACGTTCTTCCTGAAAAATTGTCCTGGCGTGAAGATGGACGGCAACAACGACGGCGTGCCCTGCGAACAGCAATGGTGCCATTGAAAGGATGAATGTCATTGGTTAGCCGCTGTTAGCGGTCACAACAAAAAAGCGGGCCGCAGCCCGCTTTCTCGTTTCCCACTTAAACCAACCCTCAGCTGCGCACCTGGCCGTCGCCCAGCACTACCCACTTCTGGCTGGTCAGGCCGTGCAGGCCGACCGGGCCGCGCGCGTGGATCTTGTCGGTGGAGATGCCGATCTCGGCGCCCAGCCCGTACTCGAAGCCGTCGGCGAAGCGTGTGCTGGCGTTGACCATGACGCTGGCCGAATCCACCTCGCGCAGGAAGCGGCGGGTGCGGCTGTAGTCCTCGCTGACGATGGCGTCGGTGTGGTGGCTGCCGTAGTCGTTGATGTGCTGGATCGCCTCGTCGAGGTCCTTCACCACCTTGACCGCCAGGATCGGCGCCGAGTATTCGGCGTACCAGTCGTCCTCGGTCGCCGGCACCACCTGGTCGCCGAGGATGATGCGGGTGCGTTCGCAGCCGCGCAGCTCCACGCCTTTTTCCCACAGCGGGGCGGCCAGCTTCGGCAGCATGAATGCGGCGGACGCCTCGTGCACCAGCAGCGTCTCCATGGTGTTGCACGGCGCGTAACGCTGGGTCTTGGCGTTGACCACGATGGCCACGGCCTTGTCCGGGTTGGCGGTGTCGTCGACGTAGACGTGGCAGTTGCCGTCCAGGTGCTTGATCACCGGCACGCGCGCGTCCTGGCTGATGCGCGCGATCAGCCCCTTGCCGCCGCGCGGCACGATCACGTCGACGTACTCGGGCATGGTGATGAGTTCGCCCACCGCGGCGCGGTCGGTGGTTTCGATCACCTGCACCGCCTCGGCCGGCAGGCCGGCCAGGCGCAGCCCTTCGTGCACGCAGCGGGCGATGGCCTGGTTGCTGTGGAAGGCTTCCGAGCCGCCGCGCAGGATGGTGGCGTTGCCCGATTTCAGGCACAGCCCGGCTGCGTCGGCGGTGACGTTGGGGCGGGCCTCATAGATGATGCCGATAACGCCCAGCGGCACGCGCATCTTGCCCAGCTGGATGCCGGACGGGCGATAGGTGAAGTCGTCCATCTCGCCCACCGGGTCGGGCAGCGCGGCGATCTGGCGCAGGCCCTCGGCCATGCCGTGGATGGTCTTGTCCGACAGCGTCAGGCGGTCGATGAAGGCCTCTTCCAGGCCGTTCTGGCGCGCGGCTTCGAGGTCGAGCATGTTGGCGGCGATGAGCTGCTCGCTGTCGCGTTCGACGGCGTCGGCCATGGCCAGCAAGGCCTTGTTTTTCTGGAGGGTGTCGGCGCGGGCGATGGCGCGGCTGGCGGCGCGGGCGGCACGGCCGACGCGTTGCATGTAGTCCTTGACGTCCATGGTTCGGGGTCCTGCGAAATCTTGATGGGAATGCGTCGAGATTACCGCAAAGCGGCAAGGCCGTGCCAGTGCGGCAAGGGCGAGGGTGGCTGTTGCGGCGGAAAAACAGCGTCTTGCGGAATCGTTTGACCCTGCTGTGAGTGTGGGGTAAGGTGATATTCGAGCAACCGCTTGGTTGAATTTGTCGTCATTACGCACAACGGCGCGCCAGACGCCGGCACGGAGGAGAGACCGCATGACCGCATACCGCGATTTTCATCGCCAGTCCATCGATCAGCCCGAGGTTTTCTGGGGGCGCGAGGCGGCTCGCATCGACTGGCACCGTCCCTACGACAAGGTGCTGGCTTACGACAAGCCGCCGTTTCGGCGCTGGTTCGTCGGTGGCGAGACCAACCTCTGTCACAACGCGGTGGACCGGCACGTGGCCGGGCGGGGCGATCAGGCGGCCTTGATCTACGTCTCGAGCGAGACCGGAGAGGAACGGGTTTACAGCTTCGCCGAACTGCAAGAGGAAGTGGCGCGCTTTGCCGCCATCCTGCAGGCGCAAGGGGTGGGCAAGGGCGACCGCGTGCTGATCTACATGCCGATGATCGCCGAGGCGGTATTCGCGATGCTGGCCACGGTGCGGCTGGGGGCGGTGCATTCGGTGGTGTTTGGCGGTTTCGCCTCGGCCAGCCTGGCGGCGCGCATCGAGGATGCCCAGCCCAAGGTGATGGTGACCGCCGACGCCGGCATGCGCGGCGGCAAGGTGATCGCCTACAAGCCGCTGGTGGACGAGGCGCTGGAGCTGGCCGGGGCGGCGGCGCCGGGCAAGGTGATCCTGGTCAACCGCGGCCTGGCCGAAGCGCCGATGATGAAGCCGGGGCGCGACCTCGACTACGCCACGCTGCGCGCCCGGCACCTGGACGACCGCGCCGAGGTGACGTGGGTGGAATCGAGCCATCCTAGCTACATCCTCTATACCTCCGGCACCACCGGCAAGCCGAAGGGGGTCGAGCGCGACACCGGCGGCTACGCCGTGGCGCTGGCGGCGAGCATGGACTACATCTACGGCGGCGCGGCCGGCGAGACCTTCTTCTCTACCTCGGACATCGGCTGGGTGGTGGGGCATTCCTACATCGTCTACGGCCCGCTCATCGCCGGCATGGCGACGCTGGTGTACGAGGGTCTGCCGACCAACCCCGATCCGGCGATCTGGTGGCAGCTCGTGGAAAAGTACCGCGTCTCGGTGATGTTCTCGGCGCCGACGGCGATCCGCGTGCTGAAGAAGCAGGACCCGGCCTACCTGCACCGCCACGACCTCTCCAGCCTCAAGGCGCTGTTCCTCGCCGGCGAGCCGCTGGACGAGCCGACCGCCAACTGGATCGCCGGCGAGCTCAAGGTGCCGGTGATCGACAACTACTGGCAGACCGAGACCGGCTGGCCGATGCTCTCCGTGTGCAACGGCGTGGCGCCGCAGGCGGTCAAGGTCGGCAGCCCCGGCCTGCCGGTGTACGGCTACAACCTCAAGCTGGTCGACGAGGCCAGCGGCGAGGAGGTCGGGGTCGGCGAGAAGGGCGTGATCGCCATCATGCCGCCGCTGCCGCCGGGTTGCCTGAGCACGGTGTGGGGGCAGGACGAGCGCTTCCTCAACACCTACTTCGGCGGCTTCGCCGATCGGCTGCTGTATTCCTCGTTCGACTGGGGGGTGCGCGACGCCGACGGCTACATCACCATCCTCGGCCGCACCGACGACGTGATCAACGTCGCCGGCCATCGTCTCGGCACGCGCGAGATCGAGGAGGCGGTATCCGGTCACGGCGCCATCGCCGAGGTGGCGGTGGTGGGGGTGGCCGACGCGCTCAAGGGGCAGGTGCCGCAGGCCTTTGCCGTGGTGCGCGACCCGAGCATGCTGGCCGACCCGGTGCGCCGCAGCGCGCTGGAGAAGGAAGTGATCGCCCGTGTCGCGCACGAGTTGGGCGCGATCGCCAACCCGGCGCGGGTGTTCTTCGTCAACCAGTTGCCCAAGACCCGCTCCGGCAAGGTGCTGCGCCGCTCGATCCAGGCCATTGCCGAGGGGCGCGATCCGGGCGATCTGACCACGCTGGACGATCCGGCGAGTCTGGAACAAGTGCGTCAGGCCATCACCAGAGCCTGAGCCCTTTCGAGGGTGGCGTGTGCGTCACCACTGGGCCGTCCGCCTTCGGGCCGACGGCCGTTTTTTATGCCTACGCCACCTGCGCCAGCGGCGCGGCCAGCAGGCCGGGAAACTCGTGCGCCAGCACGCGGTGGAACGCCTGCAGCCGGGCGTCGTCCTCGTCGTGAAACACGTGGCAGTGTACGCGGCTGCCCTTGGCCTGGGCATTGTTGAGCAGGTCGGCCAGAGTCAGGAGCTGGTTGGCGCTGTCGGCGTCGAGCCGGGTCAGCGCCAGCGTCAAGGCCACCTCACCGTGGTCGAGGTTGGCCAGGTACGGGGTCAGCGGCCGGAACAGCCGGTCGTAGAAGACGGCGGCGTCTTCCGGGCAGCTCACCCCGCGCAGCAGCAGGCGGCCGCTGTGGAAGCGGAAATCGACTTCCGGCGTAGCGGCGCCGGGGGCCAGGTAGAAGTCGGGACGGGCGACGGGCAGGGCGGGTGACAGCATCGGACGGTCTCGCGGCAGGGGGTGAAGTCGGCGAGTGTAGAGTGCCGCTGTTGCAGCACGATGACGGCGGCCGGGGCCGGGCGGGGTTGGCCGAAGGCTTCGGCCAACCTCGGTGGGGAGCCGGTGGCGGGTGGCGCAGCGAGGGCCGCTCCGCCGCTGGCATCAGGGCAGGTTTTGTGGCGCCAGCGGCGCCTCAGTGCCCCAGCCCGTCGCGCACCTTGCGCACGCCGTACCACACCGCCGCCGCCACGATGGGGATGGCGATGCCGGTGGCCAATTCGGTGTTGAGGTGCACGCCGGCGGCCTTGATGGCCTTGAGCAGGTAAGACAGCAGGCTCACGATGTAGTAGGTCAGCACCCCCACCGACAGCCCTTCCACCGTTTCCTGCAGGCGCAGCTGCATCGCGGCGCGGCGGTCCATGCTGGCGAGCAAGGCGCGGTTCTGTTCCTCGTGCAGCACCTCGACGCGGGTGCGCAGCAGCGCGGTGCTGCGCTGCAGGCGGTCGGTGAGGCGGTCCTGGCGCTTCACCACGGTGTCGCAGGTGCCCATCGCCGGCGCCATGCGCCGTTCCATGAATTCGTGGAACGGCTGCATGCCGGGCAGGCGGCTCTCGCGCAGCTCGCCGATGCGGCGCTCCACCAGCGAGTAGTAGGCGCGCGTGGCGGAAATGCGGTACTGACTCTCCGAGATCAGCTGCTCGGCGCGGGTGGAGAGGTCTTCCAGCTCGGTCAGCAGCTGGGCGTCGCGGCTGTCCGGCTTGCCCATGCGCTCGGTCAGCGAGCGCAACACCACGTCGAGCCGGTCGAGTTCGCGCATCTGCTCCTTGGCGATGGGCAGCGCCAAAAGCGCCAGCATGCGGTAGGTCTCGATCTCGAACAGGCGCTGCAGCATGCGTCCGGACTGGTTCGGCCCCATCTCCTCGTCCAGCACCACGTAGCGCGAGAAACCCTCCGGCAGGCGCGGGTCGGGGTGCAGCTGCAGGTCGGTGTAGGCGATGCCGTTGCCGTCGCCGATGCGCGAACCGATCAGCTCGCCGCCGCCAAACCAGCGCGCCGCGATCTCGTCCGGGGTGCTGGCCGACGCGCCCTTGAGCAGCACCGCGTGCAGCGCCACCAGCACCGTGCCGGGCAGGCGGTCGAGCCAGCTCGAGGGCAGGCGGTCGAGCGCGGTGCGGTCGAAGGGCTCGGAAAAATCGCCGGAGAGGATGAAGGTGTAGCGCGCGAACTCGGCGTGCAGCGACCAGCGCACCGTCAGGTCGCCGGCATTCGCGGTGTAGTGCGCGGCGTGGCCGAGCGGGGCCGGCAGGGCCAGCATCTGGGCCAGCTCGGCCAGTGCCTCGCGCTGGCTGGCGTCGTCGTAGTCGTAGTACAGGGTCAGCGAGGTGAGCCGTGCCGGCGACGGAATCGAGGCGTACGGGCGGGCGTGCGCCTCGTCGTTGAGCACGCGGCGCAGCGGGTGCGGGGTGAGGGTGAGCATGGTGGGTCCAATAGGCAAACGGTTTTAAAGATGCGTGCCGCATGTTTAAAACCGCTTGCCGTACAGCATACCTCAAGCGCGCGCCCGGCTGTCCACCACTTCCGTATTACTCCGCCGTCGGGCCGGCTTGCCGGTGGCCGGCGGCGCGGCGCCAAGAAAAAACCCCCGGCGTGACCGGGGGCGGGAGGCGGGGGAAGGGAAAGGCTCAGACGCGGAAGCGCCGTACGCTGTGGCCGAGCTGGTGCGCCAGTTCGACCAGCTGCGTGACGCCGCCGGCGAGGTTTTCCGCCACCGCCGCGCTCTGCTCGGCGGCACCGGCCACGCACTCCATGCTGCCGGCGATGTCGCGGCTGGCGACGTGCTGTTGCTGCATCGCGCTAGCGATGCCCTGCGCCTGGTCGAGCGAGGCTTGCGCCGCGGTCTCGCTGCTCTTGAGGCCGTCGCCCACGCTCTCGACGTAACGGCGGCTGTTCGCCAGCGCCGCCAGGCCTTCGGCGATGGATGCTTCCAGGGTGTGCGACTGGCTGTCGAGCAGCAGCGTGACGCGGTCGATTTCGTTGGCCGACGCCGCCGACTTTTCCGCCAGCTTGCGCACCTCGTCGGCCACCACGGCGAAGCCGCGCCCCTGCTCGCCGGCGCGCGCCGCCTCGATCGCGGCGTTGAGCGCCAGCAGGTTGGTCTGGTCGGCGATGTCGCGCACCTCGCTGGTCATGCCGGCGATGTCGCGGCTCTTGGCGAGGAAGGCGCCGACCAGCTCGGCGGTGCGGCCCACCACCGCTTCCACCCGCCCCACCTCGTCCACCAGCGTGGCGAGCTGCGCCGTGCCCTGACGGCTGCTCGCCAGCGCGTGGTCCGCCGCCTGGTGCATGGCGTCGCTGACGTCGGCCACCGAGGCCACACTGACCGACAGTTCCTCGATGGAACCGGCCGACTCGGCTGAGGCGCGCGACTGCTCGCGTGCCGCGCCCAGGAGCTGCGCCGACATCTGCGCCAGCGTCTCGGCCAGCCGTTCCAGCTCGCCGGCGCTGTGTTGCACCGTCGCCACGCTGCTGGCGAGGTTGCCGCTCATCTGCTGCATGGCGCCCAGCACCTGGCCGGTCTCGTCGCGTCCTCCGGGCGGCAGCGTGACACTGAGGTCGCCGCCGGCGATGGCGCGTACCGCGCCGACCATGCGCCGCATCGGCACCGTGATGCCGCGGGTGATCAGCCAGCCGGCCAGCAGGCTCAGCAGGATGATGCCGCCGCCGGCGCCAAGGCCGATCCATTTGGCCTGGGCGTAGGCCCGGGCGGCATCGTCCAGCGCGGCGCGTGTCCTGGCCTGTTCCGCGGCGATCAGCGCTTCCAGCGCCTCGCGCCACGGGCGCACGGCGGGGATCAGCTGCGCGTTCATCACCGCGATGGCGCCGGGCACGTCGTTGGCGAGCCCGAGCTGCATCATGCGGTCGATCACCGGTTCGGCCTGGCGGCGCTGGCGGGCCGCCTGCTCCAGCAGTGCCCGCTCCGCGGCGCCGGGGACGTAGCGCTGCCAGTGCTGTTCCAGCTGCTGCAGCGTGGCATCGTAATCGCGGCGCGCCGTGGCCATCTTGCCGACGGCCTGGCGCTTACTGGCGGCATCCGGGAACATCACGGCGTCGCGGTAGACGGTGCGCTGGCTTTGCAGGTTGTAGGTAAGGCGGGTGGTCAGCTCGACGGTACGGTTGTGGTCGAGCGCCACCTCGTCGAGATGGTCGCGCAGCCGGCTCAGGCCGGTGAGCTGGACTGCCAGCAGCAGGGCCACCAGCAGCGTCATGCCGCCGAAGCCGAGCGCCAGCCGTTGGCCGATACGGAGATGGTTCATTTTCTTGAAGCAGCCTAAAGCAAATAAAGAAAATGATTTTGGCATGCGCGGGCGACGTGCCGGTTGACGCAGGTCAAGGGGGCGGTCTGGTCGGCGGGAAGGCGGCGAGGGGCGGAAGGACTCAGCCGCGGCGGTGGTGCGCCAGCAGTCGCGACAGCGCCGCGCTCACCAGCGGGTTGCTGACGCTGGCGGCAGCTTCCTCGATGCGCTCGAGCGCCGCCGGGCTGATCGCCAGCGTCTTGACCGGCTTGACCGGCGGCTTGAAGCGGATGTCGACCTTGACGCGAATCCGGCTCGCCGGGTAGCCGCGGTCGGTCAGCGCCGGCAGCAGGCCCGGGCCGATCATCTTCAGCCGCGCCGCCACCACGCCGTTGTCGGCGTACACCACCAGCTCGCCGTCGCGGATGCGCACCGCGCGGCAGTAGTCGGAGAGGGGCGCCGGCAGCAGGCGGCGAAACGCCGTGTCCAGCGCCATCAGCGCCTTGGCCTCGCTGGCCAGGCGCGACAGGCGGCTGTCCTGGCGGGCGATATCGCGGAAAGAAAGACTGCTCATGGCGCGAATTCTAGCCGATTGCCGCCATGATGGGCGATTCGCGGCGCGCCCGGCCGGTTTTTCCGGGGTTCCCTTGACGCGCCACAACTTTGCCCCCATTACGTGGTCAGTGCTTGTGCTACACTTTTCCCCATTTTTCCGGCCCGCTTGGCCTCTGGATTCGAAAACCGATGATTTCCACGCTTCTCAAGAAAGTGTTCGGTAGCCGTAACGACCGGCTGCTGAAGCAATACCGCCAGGTAGTGGCCCGTATCAACGCGCTGGAAGACGGCCTGCGCGCGCTGTCGGACGAAGACCTCGCCGGCAAGACCCCGCACTTCCGCCAGCGCCTCGCCGGCGGGGAAGGCCTCGACGCGCTGCTGCCGGAAGCCTTCGCGGTGTGCCGCGAGGCCTCGCGCCGCGTGCTGGGCATGCGCCACTTCGACGTGCAGCTGATCGGCGGCATGGTGCTCAACGACGGCAAGATCGCCGAGATGCGCACCGGCGAGGGCAAGACCCTGGTCGCCACGCTGCCGTCCTACCTCAACGCGCTCACCGGCAACGGCGTGCACGTGGTGACGGTCAACGACTACCTGGCCAGCCGCGATGCCGGCATCATGGCCAAGCTGTACAACTTCCTCGGCCTGACCGTGGGCGTGAACCTGTCGCAGATGCCGCACCATCTGAAGCAGGAAGCCTACGCCGCCGACATCACCTACGGTACCAACAACGAATTCGGCTTCGACTACCTGCGCGACAACATGGTGTTCAGCACCGAGGAGAAGGTGCAGAAGAAGCTGGCCTTCGCCGTGGTCGACGAGGTCGACTCGATCCTGATCGACGAGGCGCGCACGCCGCTGATCATCTCCGGCCCGGCCGAAGACAACGTCGAGATGTACCAGCGCATGAACGCGGTGCCGCCGCTCCTCGAGCGCCAGCAGGAAGAAGAGGGCGAGGGCGACTACTGGGTGGACGAGAAGGCGCATTCGGTGTTGCTGTCCGAGCGCGGTCACGAGCGTTCCGAAGAGATCCTGACCCAGATGGGCCTGTTGAAGGAAGGCGATAGCCTGTACTCGGCCACCAACATCACGCTGATGCACCACCTGATGGCCGCGCTGCGCGGCCACGCGCTGTATCACCGCGACCAGCACTACGTGGTGCAGGACGGCGAGATCATCATCGTCGACGAATTCACCGGCCGCCTGATGCCGGGCCGCCGCTGGTCCGAGGGCCTGCACCAGGCCGTCGAAGCCAAGGAAGGCGTGACGGTGAACCGCGAGAACCAGACGCTGGCCTCGATCACCTTCCAGAATTACTTCCGCCTGTACGGCAAGCTGTCCGGCATGACCGGCACCGCCGACACCGAGGCGTTCGAGTTCCAGAGCATCTACAACCTGGAAACCGTGGTGATTCCGACCAACAAGCCGATGGTCCGCCTGGACGCGCACGACAAGGTCTACCGCACCGCGCAGGAGAAGTACGACGCCATCCTGGCCGACATCAAGGACTGCCACGAGCGCGGCCAGCCGGCGCTGGTCGGCACGACATCCATTGAAAACTCGGAACTGATCGCCGCCCTGCTGACCCAGGCCAAGCTGCCGCACAACGTGCTGAACGCCAAGGAACACGCGCGCGAAGCCGACATCGTGGTGCAGGCCGGCCGTCCCGGCGTGATCACCGTCGCCACCAACATGGCCGGTCGCGGTACCGACATCGTGCTGGGCGGCAATCCGGAACCGGAAATCCGCGCGGTCGAGAACGACGAGAGCCTGTCCGAGCAGGACCGGACCGCGCGCATCGCCGCCATCCGCAGCGAATGGTCGCTGCGCCACGAACAGGTGCTGGGCGCCGGCGGCCTGCACATCGTCGGCACTGAACGCCACGAATCGCGCCGCATCGACAACCAGCTGCGCGGCCGTTCCGGCCGCCAGGGCGACCCGGGTTCCTCGCGCTTCTACCTCAGCCTGGAAGACCCGTTGCTGCGCATCTTCGCCTCCGACCGCGTGTCGGCGATCATGGAGCGCCTGAAGATGCCGGTGGGCGAAGCCATCGAACACCCCTGGGTGAGCCGTTCCATCGAGAACGCCCAGCGCAAGGTGGAAGGCCGCAACTTCGACATCCGCAAGCAGTTGCTGGAGTACGACGACGTCGCCAACGACCAGCGCAAGGTGATCTACCAGCAGCGCAACGAAATCCTCGACGAGGAAGACGTCAGCGCCATCGTCACCAATATGCGCGAGGGCGTGCTGTCCGACCTGGTCGACCTGCACCTGCCGCCGGAATCGATGGAAGAGCAGTGGGACCTGCCGGGGCTGGAAAAGACCCTGGAGAGCGAGTACCAGCTCGAGGCCTCGGTGGCGGACTGGCTCAAGGCCGAGCCGAACCTCGACATCCCGGAGATCCGCGAACGCATCATCAAGCAGGCCGAGGCGATCTACCAGGCCAAGGTCGAGCTGGCCGGCGAGTCGGCGATGCGTCAGTTCGAGCGCTCGCTGGTGCTGCAGATGCTGGACAACCACTGGCGCGAGCACCTGTCGTCGATGGACCACCTGCGCCAGGGCATCCACCTGCGCGGCTACGCCCAGAAGAACCCCAAGCAGGAGTACAAGCGCGAGGCCTTCGAGCTGTTTGCCGACATGCTGGAGCGCATCAAGAAGAGCGTGGTCAGCGTGCTGATGACGGTGCAGATCCGCACCCAGGAAGACATGGACGCGGTCGAGCCGCACGAGCCGTCGGACCTCGAACTGCAGCACGCCGAACCGGGTTCGGCACTGGCCGCGACGGACGACGAGAACAACCCGTACGCGCCGGCGGCACTGGCGGCGCAGGGCCTGCGCATCGGCCGCAACGATCCGTGCCCGTGCGGCAGCGGCCAGAAGTACAAGCAGTGCCACGGCCGGCTGGCCTGAGAGGCCGGTCACCGCCGAGTCAGCGGGCTTGACCTGAGCGCCACAACAACGCGCCCGATGCTGCATCGGGCGCGTTTTTTCTTGCCTTGGCCGGCGCCGTCCGGCCGCGCCATGCAGCCATGGCGCGGCCCCCGCTTAGCCACTGGCGCGATAGCGGCTAAGCTTGAGCCATAGCCACGAGAGGAGATCGTCCATGACCCGCACCGCCTTCATCACCGGTTCCACTTCCGGCATCGGCCTGGCCGTCGCCAGCCGGCTCGCCGCCAACGGCTGGGCCATCGGCCTGCATGGCCTGGCCACTCCCGAGCTGCGTGACGAGGCGCTGGCGGTGGTGCGCCAGGCCGGGGCGGCCGAGGCCGCGTTCTTCGGCGGCGACCTGCGCGACCCCGCCGCGGTGCAGGGGTTGGCCGAAGCCGTGCAGCGCTGGCGTCCCGTCGACGTGCTGGTCAACAACGCCGGCATGCAGCACACCGCGAGCGTGGCGGCGATGCCGGCTGAGGTGTGGCAGGCCATCCTCGCCGTCAACCTGTCCGCCGCGTTCTTCCTGATGCAGGCGCTGCTGCCCGGTATGGCGGGGCGCGGCTGGGGGCGCGTGGTCAACATCGCCTCGGTGCACGGGCTGGTGGCCTCGGTCAACAAGGCGCCGTACGTGGCGAGCAAGTTCGGTCTGGTCGGGCTGACCAAGGTGGCGGCGCTGGAGTACGCGCAGAGCGGGGTGACGGTGAACGCGATCTGCCCGGGCTGGGTGGAGACCGCGCTGATCGAGCCGCAGATCCAGGCGCGCGCGGCCGCCTTCGGCGGCGACCGCGACGCCGGCCTCAAGGCGCTGGTACTGGACAAGCAGCCGTCCGGGCGCATGAGCCAGCCGTCCGACATCGGTGAGGCGGTGGCGATGCTCTGCGCCGACTGGGCGCACAACCTGACCGGGGTGGCGCTGCCGATCGACGGCGGCTGGAGCGCGCAGTAACGGCTGTCTCGCCAGGTTGGCCGAAGCGCGTTGCCCTGCGTCTTCGGCCAACCTGAATGCCCCAGCCCTAGGCTGTGGACAACTCTGTGGATGGCCTGAGGGTAAGCTGTGGAGCGGCGGTGGATGGTCAATGCGACCAATGTTGCACTGCACGAAAAGGCGATCAGGGGCTAGAATGGCGCTTTGCCCACCGAACCCGCCATGATCGTCCGCCCTGCTTCGCCCTCCACGTTCTCCCTGTTATTTTCGATGCGCGGTTCGGTGGTGCCGGTGGTGTGGCGCCGCGTGCTGTTCACCGTCTGTGTCGCGCTGCTGGTGACGGTGGTGCACGGCACGCTGGGGCCGCTCAAGGTCACGCTGACGCCAACGCCGTTTTCGCTGATTGGCCTGACCTTGGCGATCTTCCTCGGCTTTCGCAACCACGTCAGCTACGACCGCTTCTGGGAAGCGCGCAAGCTGTGGGGCGAAGTGCTGGTGGTGACGCGCAACCTCGGCCGCCAGACGCTGACGCTGGTCGACCATATCGAGGCGGAAGAGAAGAAAGTCCTGCTGTACCGGCTGGCGGCGTTCGCCCATGTCCTGCGCCACCAGCTGCGCGGCAGCGATCCGTCGGCCGACCTGGCCCGGCTGCTGCCGGCCGCGGAGTGCGCCGCGGTGCTGGCGCAGCCCAACCGCCCCAACATGCTGCTGGAGCGCATCGGTGCCGCCTACGCCGCGCTGGGCCGTGCAGGACGGTTGTCGCCGCAGCTGCTGGCCAACATCGACGAGCAGATCTCGCTGCTGTCGCACGCCTTCGGCGGCTGCGAGCGCATCCGCCACACCCCGATTCCCTACGCCTACATCCTGCTGCTGCACCGCACCGTGCACCTGTACTGCTACCTGTTGCCGTTCGGCCTGGTGGACAGCGTCGGGGTGATGACGCCGCTGGTGGTGGGCATCGTGTCATACACCTTCTTCGGCCTCGACACGCTGGGCGACCAGATCGAGGACCCGTTCGATACCCTGCCCAACGACCTGCCGCTCAACGCGCTGTGCCACACCATCGAAAGCAACCTGCTGATGCTGCTGGACGAGCCCTTGACCACCGCGCCGCAGCCGGACGCCAGCGGCGTGCTGCTGTAACCATCGGCCTGGGTTCTTTCTGTCCGCTGGCTGGGGCTGCCGCGTCTGTGCCATCCGCCGGATAAAAAAAAAAGGGTTGCCCCCGAGGGCAACCCTGCAAGTTTCTGCCATGGAGGCAGGTCGCTTCACACTCCATCCAAGGAGATGTTGGTTACAGCGTGACCCAGCGCGGTTGGGTCAGCGCGGCCGGGTTGAGCACGGCGTCGAGCTGGTCGCGGCTCATCAGGCCGCGTTTCAGCACGATGTCGTAGACGCCGCCGCCGCTGGCATGCGCTTCGGCCGCCACTTCGGTGGCCGCGGCGTAGCCGATGTAGGGGTTGAGCGCGGTGACCAGGCCGATCGAGTTTTCCACCTGGCTGCGCAGGTAGTCGCGGTTGGCGGTGATGCCCTTGACGCAGTTGTCGGACAGCGTGCGGCAGGCCTGGGTCAGGTGGTTCACGCTACGGAACAGGCTGTAGGCGATGACCGGCTCGAACGCATTCAATTGCAGCTGGCCGGCTTCGGCCGCCATGGTCACGGTGAGGTCGTTGCCGATCACTTCGTAGGCGACCTGGGTCACCACTTCCGGAATCACCGGGTTGACCTTGCCCGGCATGATCGACGAGCCGGCCTGGCGTGCCGGCAGGTTGATTTCGCCCAAGCCGGCGCGCGGGCCGGACGACAGCAGGCGCAAGTCGTTGCAGGTCTTGGAGAGCTTGACCGCCACGCGCTTGAGCACGCCCGAGAGCTGCACGAAGGCGCCGCAATCCTGGGTGGCTTCGATCAGGTTGGGCGAGGTGATCAGCTCCAGGCCGGTCAGCGCCGACAGCTGGCGGCACACCAGGGGGACGTATTCCGGGTGGGCGCAGATGCCGGTGCCGATGGCGGTGGCGCCGAGGTTGATCTCGAGCATCAGGCGCGACGCTTCCTGCAGGCGCAGTTCGTCCTCGCCCAGCATCACCGCGTAGGTTTGGAATTCCTGGCCCAGCGTCATCGGCACCGCGTCCTGCAGCTGGGTACGCCCCATCTTCAGCACGTCGCCGAATTCCTCGGCCTTGGCGGCAAACGCCTGGCGCAGCTCGGCCATTGCGGCCAGCAACTGCTGCACGCCCCAGTAGGTGGCCAGGCGCAGCGAGGTCGGGTAGACGTCGTTGGTGCTCTGGCACAGGTTGACGTGCTCGTTGGGGTGCAGGTGACGGTACTCGCCCTTGGCGTGGCCCATCAGCTCCAGCGCGCGGTTGGCGATCACCTCGTTGGCGTTCATGTTGGTCGAGGTGCCGGCACCGCCCTGGATCACGTCCACCACGAACTGCTCGTGCAGCTTGCCGGCGCGGATTTCCTCGCAGGCGGCGACGATGGCGTCGGCGCGGTTTGCTTCCAGCAGGCCCAGCTCGCGGTTGCTCAGCGCGGCGGCCTGCTTGATGGCGGCCAGCGCCGTGATCAGGTTGGCGTAGCCGGCGATGGTCTGGCCGGTGATCGGGAAGTTCTCGATGGCGCGCAGGGTATGCACGCCCCAGTAAGCATCGGCCGGTACGTCGCGGTCGCCGAGCAAGTCGTGTTCGCTACGAGTAATCATGGGTTTTGTCGTTGTCGTGTTGTGGTAAGGGACAGGGCGCACTGTAGGCGAGGGCGGTGCCGGCTGGCCAATTCCGAATGCCGATGGTGCCATGCTTTTTTTGCATAACCTGGCCGATGTCGGATCGAGCCAGAAGGGAATAGGGTCGGTGCACGTTTTTTATGGCGTGCATGGTCCGGAGCATTCCAGCAACTTCAAAACCAGGGTTCAACGCCACGATGGCGACGATTCGCCCGGCTCGTGCCGTTTGGGCAGGGTTGGGCGAGGTTTTAAGCCGCCGCTTGTTTGAGCGATTTGACGTTAGCCGATACGTCCGCTGAGCCAATCTCCGCGTGCCAATCGATCGCTGAGCAAATCAATGATTTGCACGCAGAGATTGGCCCAGCGATGGATTGGCACGCAGGGAACTCGGCGGCGCCTTGCCCAACGTTGGCCAAGCGGGAATTCACGGGGGGCAGGCTCTGCAAGAGGGCTGGTGAGACCGTTCCCTTGCCTGCTGGCGGTCAGCACCGTCTCCAAGACATCGTCCGCGTAGCGGGCACCTCAGATGGTGAACCCGCTCTCAGATCGCAGGGTACTCGGCGGCGAGGTACTGCCAGAATGCTTCCAGCACCGGCCGGCTGCGCTTCTTGCTGCGATAGAGGCGCAGCTCCATGTCCACTCCCCAGCGCTCGTCGGCGGCCGGGGCGAGCTGGCCGTAGCGCACTTCGCGCGCCACCGCGCTTTGTGGCAGGAACGCCACGCCATGCCCCTCCAGCACCATGTTCTTCAGCCCCTCGGCCATGTCGGTCTCGTAGCGCAGGTGCAGGTGGCAGGGCTCCGGCGCATCGGCCAGAATCTGCTCGGTCATCAGCCGGAAGTAGGCGCTGGCGGCGTAGCCGAGGAAGGGGACGGGGGCGGCCGCGCTGCCGGGCAGGACGAAGCGCGGCTGGCGCTGGCGGTCGGCGCGGGCGTAGGGGCGCAGCCGTTCCACGCCGAGCCGGAGCCCGAGGTAGCGGCCGTCCTCCAGTTCCACCGGCTGCTTGGGGTGGTGGTAGCACATCAGCAGGTCGCTGCCGCCTTCGACGAAGGCCAGCAGCGCATCATGCACGTTACTCGCCTGCAGCCGGCACGACAGTTGGCCGAAGCCCTGTTCCACCCGGCTCAGCCACTTGGGGAAGAACGAGAACGACAGCGTGTGGGGCACGGCGAACTCCAGCGTGTCTTCCGGCAGCGGGCGCATGCCCTGCAGCAGCGCCCGGGTGGCGTGGATCTGGTTGAGCATGGCGGCGGCGTGTTCGCGGAATACCTCGCCGGCCGGCGTCAGCCGCGTCGGGTACGATGTGCGGTCGATCAGCTCGGTGCCGATCCAGCCTTCCAGGGCGCGGATGCGGCGCGAGAACGCCGGCTGGGTCAGGTGGCGCGCCTGTGCCGAACGGGTGAAGCTGGCGGTTTCCGCCAGCACCAGAAAATCCTCCAGCCATCGTGTTTCCATGCTCGTGCTCCAGCGTCCGGGGCGGTGGGAAAGAACGGGGTGCATGGTAGCACCGTGATGAACGATTGGTGCGCGTGGCGGTCTGTTGCCTGTTGTCCGCTTGCGCGGAGCAAGATCGTGAACCGGTTCCACAGGAGTGAGTCCATGAATCCACCCCGCTTGACCCCTCTCTGCGCCGTCGTGCTGGCGCTGACGCTCGCCGCCTGCGCCACGCCCCAGACAGCGGGCGGCAAGCGTGTCGCCAGCCAGGCCCAGGCCCCGGCGCCCGCCGCCAAGACCGCCGCCGTCCCGCCGGTGCCGAGCTCCCCGCCCGCGTCGCGCCTGGCCGCGGCGGCCGACTGCATCCAGGGTGGGGCGCAGAAATGGGGCATTCCCGCCGATTACCTGACGCGGCAGACCCGCGCCGATGGCGGCATTGTGCTGACGCTGGTCAATCCGTATTCCGGCAAGCGCGGCCTGAGCATCGAGTTGACGCCGGATGGCCGCCACACCGAGGCCAATCTGGATGAAAACGGCACCGTGGTCTCGGCAAAGTGGCGCGGGCTGGTGAGCCGCTGCACCGACGGCGCCTGACCCGGCCTGGCACGCTTTCATGACGTGCAGGCAAAGTTCCGGCTTGATCATGTCGTTGTCTTTAACTGCGCCGTTTGCGTGCCGGAAGCCGTGACGGCGCCCGGGGAGTCCGGTAGCATGTTGGCGCTCGCGGGACGGTCCGCGGCGTTCTGAACAGGGCTTCCCACGGGGAGCCCTATGGTTTTCCCGCCTGCCGTTCCTCCTGTTTTCCGACTCTGCCCCGTTCTCTTGTTGCCGACACGATGAAGATGAAATGGTTGTATCCGGCTGCCTTGCTACTCTGGTTGGTGCTGTGCGCACTGATCGGGGTGGCGTTCGCCAGCCGTGCCGTTCATCAGGTCGAAAGCGAACTGGAGCGCGTCACCGGACGGCTCGCCGAGGACATCGCGCAGCGCCTGAACGCCACCGAAGCTCAGCTCGACAGTTACGCCGGCTTCTCGACCTTCGGCCAACATCACGGGGAGCTGACCGAGCACAGCCTGCTGCTGCGCCAGTTCAAGCGCCATCCCTCGATTGTGCTGGGGCTGCGCGTGCGGCGCGTGAACGAGGGCGAACGCGCCGCCTTCGAGCGCGAGTCGAGCGCCCGCCGGGGGCGCCCCGTCGTCATCCACGGCTACGACCCGGCACGCCAGCCGCCACGCTACCCACTGGAGGGGGGCGGCAGCCATTACCCGGTGGTGTCGATGGTGCCGGCCGGCGCGTTGCCGCCACCGTTCTCGCCGGCCTTGGGCATGGACGTCAGCCGCGTTGATTTCCTCTACGACGCCCTGCACCAGTCGCAGCGGCGCGAGCTGCCGGCGTTGTCGCGTCCGTTCGCGCTGGGCGACGGTCGTCTGGGCTACCTGATCATCCGCCCCGCCGACGAGTTCGTGCTGCAGCCGGCGCCGGCGCTGTTGCCCGACCGTCAGTTCGTGGCGCTGGTGCTGCGCGTCGACGATCTGCTGCCGCGGGCCCTGGATCTCCCCCCGGGGATGCGGGTGCAACTGTGGCATCAGCGCTACGGCCAGCAGGACCCGCAAGGGCGCTTCCTCGATACCGGCCGCGTGGCGCGGGGGCCATTCGAGACGCTGCTGTTTCCGAGCCTGGCGTTGAGCCGCAGTACCGGAGGTTCGGCCCCGAGCCTGATGCTCAAGGTCAGCTGGCAGCTGGGCTGGGCGCAGATCGGGCTGTTCGAGTGGCTGGTCATGGCTCTGTTGGCGCTGGTGTTGCTGGCGGTGTTGTTGTTCGGCGTCAACACCCTGCTGCGCTGCCACGTCGACCGGGTCGCGCGTGAGCAGGAGCTGTTCCACCTCGCCAACCACGACGCCCTGACCGGGCTGGCCAACCGCAACCTGTTCGAGGACCGGTTGCAGCACGCCATCCGCCGGGTGCGGCGCAACGGCAAGCGCCTGGCGCTGCTGCTGCTCGACATGGACCGCTTCAAGCCGGTCAACGATACCTATGGCCACGCCGCCGGCGACCGTGTGCTGCAGCTGATCGCCGCGCGTCTCAACGTGGTGCTGCGCGGCGAGGACACCGTGGCGCGGCTGGGCGGGGACGAGTTCGTGGTGCTGCTCGAGGACGTCGATGCCGACGCCGACGTGGCGCAGGTGTGCGAACGGCTGCAGCTGGCCCTGCAGGAACCGTACCAAATCGACGGCGACACGGTGACGCTGGGCGTCAGCATCGGCACCGCGTTTTATCCGGACGACGGCGACGCGATCGAGGCGCTGCTGGCGGTGGCCGACCGCACCATGTACAGCGCCAAGCAACGGGCGGCAGCGCGTTAGAAATTCCTAACTGTCAGTACCCGTGCCTATTTCAGTAGGCAGGCGAGCCAAAGCAGGTTGAGTGCCGCCGGAGCACAGGAACCGGAATGTACACGGAGTCCATGAGGATTCCGAGCACCGCCGGCGCTCAAGATGTGAAGGCGTCGCCGCCTATATAAACAGACACTTATCCACAGGCCGGGTTTTGCAGTACAATGCCCGCCAACGACCCGAGGAAAGCCCGCATGTACCAGTCCGAATTCACCGATTTCATGACCGAATTTCTCGACAAGAACCCGCAAGTGGACAGCGAGCGCCGCGAGCTGCGCCTGACCTGGTGGGACCGCAAGGTCGATCTCGACGATCAGCGCCGCTGGAAAGCGGCGCGCGTGCCGCAAAAGCCCTACGTCTACCAGCCGGAGTAAGTTCGCTCCGTTTGGCCCCACACGCCCGTTTTCGCGGGCGTTTTGTCGTTTTGAAGTTTGGTCATTCCAGAAAGCATCAGGAACGAGCACGCGAAGGCAAGCGAGCGGGGCCGCAGACAGTACAACTAGTACGGCAAGTGCTCGCTGAACGAATCTCTGCGTGCAAATCCATCGCAGAGCCAATCGAAGATTGGCACGCAGGGATTTGCCCAGCGATAGATTCGCACGCAGGCTGCGAAGTGCCGCCGACAAAGTGATCGTTATCTAAGGCGAATTGGAATCATGACCAGCCGTACCGTGCCGCTCGATACACCCTTGCACGACTACCTGATGGCCATCGGCGTCACCGAACACCCGGTGATGGCCGAGCTGCGCGCCTTCACCGCCGGCCATCGCCTGGCCAAGATGCAGATCGCCCCGGAGCAGGGCCAGTTCATGGCCTGGCTGGCGCAGCTGATCGGCGCGCGGCGCTACCTGGAAATCGGGGTGTTCACCGGCTACAGCGCGCTGGCGGTGGCGCTGGCGATGCCGGATGACAGCGAGGTGGTGGCCTGCGACGTCAGCGACACCTTCACCGCCATCGCCCGCGAGTACTGGCAGAAGGCCGGCGTGGCCGGGCGCATCCGGCTGGTGCTGCAGCCGGCGCTCGTTACGCTTGAGGCGTTGTTGGCCGAAGGGCGCGCCGGCAGCTTCGACCTGGCCTTCATCGACGCCGACAAGCCGTCCTACCCAGACTACTTCGAGGCTTGCCTCCAGCTGGTGCGGCCGGGCGGGGTGATCGCCATCGACAACATCTTCCTCAGCGGCCGCGTGATCGCGCCACGCCCGGAAGACCCGCCCGGGGTGCACATCATGCACGCCTTCAACGCCGGCCTGAAGCACGATCCCCGCATCAAGCTCACGGTGCTGCCGGTGGGCGACGGCCTGACGCTGGCCACCCGCTTGTAATGCCGACCGGCGTCCCGGCTGAACTTTCCGCCGCGCCGGCCGGTCTTTACTGTTTCTGTCATCAAACCCCTGTGGCCGCGATGGTATCATCCGGCCAGACGCCGTTATTCGCTACGCTGCCATGCTCAATCGACGCCCCCGCCGCCAGATGAACCAGATGAACGTTGTGCCTTACATCGACGTCATGCTGGTACTGCTGGTGATTTTCATGGTCACCACGCCGCTGTTCACCCCCGGCGTGATCGACGTGCCGAGCGTGTCGCACGCCGCCGCGCTCAACGAGCAGCCGCTGGAGGTGATCGTCGAGGCGGACAAGGCGATGCAGCTCAAGGCCGACGGCAAGGAAACGCCGTTGGCCGGCAAGGACGAGCTGATCGCGCGTTTGCGCGAGCTCAACGCCACCGAGCGCCCGGTCGCCATCACCGCCGACCGCGACCTGAAGTACGCCGAGGTGGTGGAGATCGCCGACGACCTGCACAAGGCCGGCATCAAGCGTGTGGCGCTGACGGTGAAACAGGGCAAATGATCGCCGTGGCCGAACAACGCAATTCACCGTGGCCGGTCATCCTGTCGCTGCTGCTGCACGCCACGGTGGTGCTGCTCCTGGTGCTGGGCGGACTGAGCTCGAACGACAAGCCGCAAGACGCCCCGGTCGCCGTCGAGCTGTGGAGCAGCGCACCGCCGCCGCCGCAGGCGCCGAGCGTTGCCGTGCCGCAACCTGCTCCCCGTCCGCAGCCGGAACCGCCCAAGGTCGCGCCGGCGCCGGTCGAGCCGCCGCGCGCCGAGGTCAATCTCGGCGAGAAACGCAAGCCGCTGCCGCCCGCGCAGAAGCCGGAACCCAAGCCGGAGCCGAAACCGGAACCCAAGCCGAAACCTGAACCGAAGCCGGAGCCGAAGCGCGAAGCCAAGCCGGAGGTGGTGAAGCAGGCCAAGCCGCAGCCGGCAGCCAAGCCGGTCGAGAAGGCCCCGCCGGTGAAAACCGCCAAGGCCGACAGCGTGCCCGACAAGCATGCCGAGAAGAAGGCGGCTGAGCTGCCGCCGGGCAAGGGCAGCAAGCCGGCGCCGCGCTACAACCCGGAAGCCGACGACCTGCTGGCCGATCTTGGCAGCAGCAACACCACCAGGAAGGGCAACGCCCGCAGCGACCAGGCCGGTCAGAAAACCGGCGTGGTGGGCGGTTCGGCCAACGGCACGTCGCTGAACCTGGACGGCTACGCCAGCAAGGTCCAGGCCAAGGTGAAGCCGCTGGTGCAGATCCCGCCCGAGCTGTCGGGCAACCCCAAGGCGGTGGTGCAGGTGACGCTGCTGCCGTCGCTGGAAGTGCGCGCGGTGCGCCTGTTGGCGTCGAGCGGCAACTCCGCCTACGACGAGGCGGTGCAGCGCGCGATCTGGGAGGCGAAAGTCTTCCCGTCGCTGCCGGCCGGCGCCAGCTTTACCGATTTCCGCCAGCTCAAGCTGGAATTCCGTCCCCATTGAGACCCCCATCGCACCACCGAGGAAGCCGATGCCCATCGTCAAAACGCTGATCCGAGCAATGTTGCTGCTGTGTCTGGCTGCCGCCGGCGTGGCCCGCGCCGACATGACCATCGAGATCGTCGGCGGCGGCGCCAACCGCCACGCCATCGCGGTCCTGCCGTTCCAGAACGAAACCACGCAGGTGCGCGAGGCGCTGACCCCGATCATCCGCAACGATCTGCTGCTCACCGGGGCGTTCCGCATGGTCGACCCGGCCAGCGCCGCCAACCCGGCCTTCGAGCCGGCGCAGATCAACTATCCGGCGTGGCGGGGCGCCGGCGCCCAGTCGCTCGCCATCGGCAAGGTCGAGGCGGCGGGCGGCCAGGTGAAGATCAGCTTCCGCCTGTTCGACGCCGCCCAGCAGAAGCAGCTGACCTCGGGTGAATTCACCGTGACGCCGGAGCGCTCGCGCGAAGTGGCGCACACCATCGCCGACATGATCTACGAGGCGATCACCGGGCAGAAGGGCATCTTCAACACCCGCATCAGCTACGTGCTCAAGTCCGGCCGCGACTACCTGCTGCAGGTGGCCGACATGGACGGCCGCGGCGCCCAGACCATCCTGCGCTCCAAGGAACCGATCATCTCGCCGGCGTGGAGCCCGGACGGCGGCAAGATCGCCTACGTCTCGTTCGAGGCCAAGAAACCGGTGGTGTGGGTACAGAACCTCGTTACCGGCCAGCGCCACATCGTCGCCAACTTCAAGGGCAGCAACTCCGCCCCGGCGTGGAGTCCGGACGGGCGCCAGCTAGCCGTGGTGCTCACCACCAGCGGCACCTCGCAGATCTATGTGATCGACGCCAACGGCGGCGGCGCGCGGCGCGTCACGCACAGCAACGCCATCGATACCGAGCCGGCGTGGAGCCCGGACGGCAGCCAGCTCTACTTCGTCTCCGACCGTGCCGGCGGTCCGCAGATCTACGTGCAGCCGGTGGCTGGCGGCAGCGCGCGCCGCCTGAGCTGGGACGGCAGCTACAACGTCTCGCCCAAGGTGTCGCCGGACGGCCGCACCCTGAGCTACATTCGCCGTGCCGCCGGGCAGTTCCGCGTGGTGGTGCAGGACCTGGCCAGCGGCGACAACCGCGTGCTGTCCAGCGGCGCCTACAACGAGCGGCCGAGCTTCGCCCCGAACAGCCGCATGGTGCTGTTCGCCAGCGACGAGGGGGGCAAGAGCGTGCTGTACGCCGCCACCCCGGACGGCAGCAGCAAGGTGCGCCTCGCCGTGATCAACGGCGACGTGCAGGACCCGGCGTGGGGGCCGTTCAACCGTCCCTGAGGATTTTTCCGGATATCGCGATGACGGGGGGAACCCTGAACGGTTCTCCCTGTCCGCTATCAGTTAGCGGATTGCCTTTTGCGCAGTCGCTTGCCCACTTTGACCAATACCTTAGGAGTCAATGCATGAACCTGAAACACCTGCTGATCGGTACCGCCACCGTCGCCCTGCTGGCCGCCTGCTCCAGTACCAAGCCTCTGGAAACTGCCGCCCCGACCGAGAACGGCAGCGCCGGCGCCGGTCAGAGCGCCACCCTGCCGGCCGACACCGGCGCCGCCGGTCAAGGCACCGTGGCCGTCGACCCGCTGAAGGATCCGAACAGCCCGCTGTCCAAGCGCAGTGTGTACTTCGACTTCGACTCCTCCGCCGTCAAGCAGAGTGAACAGCAGACCGTGGCCAACCACGCCGAATACCTGAAGGGGCACCCGAACCGCAAGGTGGTGATCCAGGGTAACACCGACGCGCGCGGCAGCCGCGAGTACAACCTGGGCCTGGGCCAACGTCGCGCCGAGAGCGTGAAGAACGCCATGCAGGTTATCGGCGTCAAGGAAAACCAGCTGGAAGCCGTCAGCTTCGGCAAGGAAAAGCCGAAGGCGACCGGCAACACCGAGGCCGATTACGCGCAGAACCGCCGTGCCGACATCGCCTACGACGGCGAGTAACCGCCTGTATTCAGTTGGCGGGCGAGCCGATGGCCTGGCCGTCATACTGGAAGGGGGCCACGTTGTGCCCCCGGGCCGTTCCGGATGACGTATCCTGAGCGGCCCGATTGTCTTCAAGGAACACGATCATGAAACGGCTTGCCCTCGGTGCGCTGTTGCTGACCCTGCTGGCTGGCTGCGCCACCACCACCGAGCTGGACGAAACCCGCGGCCGCCTGGAAGATACCCGGCGCCAGCTGGATCAGGTCAATCGCCAGGCCAACACCCGCCTGACCGACGTCGAAACCAAGCTGTCCAACGACAAGTTGCTGGCGATGATCAGCGAGCTGGAAAGCCTCAAGGCCGAGCAGGCGCGCCTGCGCGGCGAGCTGGAAGTGCAGGGCTACAACCTGCAGAACACGCAGAAGCGCCAGAACGATCTCTACGCCGACCTGGACGCCCGCCTCGCCAAGCTGGAAGGCGGCGCACCGGCCTCGTCGGCTCCGTCGGGCGCTACCGACGGCAGCGCGCCGAGCTCATCGGCGCCAGCGGCGGCGCCGGCCAGCGCCGACTACGACAAGGCCATCGCCCTGCTGCGCAACCGCGACTTCCCGCACGCCACCGAGGCCCTGAAGCGCTTCATCGACCAGAACCCCGGCGCGGTGGAGGCGGTCGACGCCATGTACTGGCTCGGCGTGGCGCATGCCGCGCAGCGCCAGTACGATGCCGCCATCGACATCCATCGCCGTTTCGTCGAGCGCAATCCGAATCATCCCAAGGCACCGGACGCCTTGCGCAACATCGCCAACTGCCAGCGCGACCTGGGCCAGGTCGACGTGGCCAAGGCGACCTTGCGCCGCCTGATCAAGCTCTATCCGAAGAGCGCGGCGGCGGCCAAGGCCAAGGAGCAGTTGGCGCAGATGTAAGCGAGCTTGTGAATACGAGCCGCTAGCAAAACCCTCTTGGCGTTGTTGTGCGGCCTTGCCGTACTAGTTGTACTGTCTGCGGCCGCGCGCCTAGCCAAGACCGTTGCACTGGGTTTTGCTAGCGGCTCTAAATCTGCTGGGCGCCCCGATCCCGGTCCTGTGATGCTCGCCGTACTATTTGTACGGCTGTGTCATTCCAACTTCCTGGGGTCGAACCTGTCTCATGCGCGGCGATGACCGCTGGAAATCCCTGTGGGACGATTTCTTTCACAAGCTCCGAGAATTTGCCCACAGATCTTCTGTATGAGGTCGGGGTTTGTGTCCGCTGTGCGGACGATGTTTTAGCCGCGGTGCTGACCGCCGGCAGGCAAGGGGGCTGCGTCCCAGCCCCCTTGCAACCCCAGGCGACCCCGACGGCCCGTGAGTTCCCGCGTGGTCCGGATGGGGCAAGGCGCCGCCGAACTCCATGCGTGCAAATCCATCGCTGGGCCAATCTCTGCGTGCAAATCTTTGATTTGCTCAGCGATGGATTGGCACGCGGAGATTTGCTCAGCGGACGTATTTGCTAACGTCAAATCGCTCAAACAAGCGGCGGCTTAAAACCTTGCCCCACCCAGCCCAAGCGGCACGGGCCAACGGGGGGTGGGACGGGTCGTGTCTGTCTTGGCTCCGGTTGTTCCGGCCGAAAGCGAGAAAAGGTTCCGGCCTGACGCGGCATTCGGGTAAAATCCCGTTTTTTCCATACCTTACAGGCTCTTCCGCCATGATCGAAGTCGGTATCGTGATGGGTAGCAACAGCGACTGGGACGTCATGCAGAACGCCGCCCGCGTTCTCAAGGACTTTGGCGTCGCGTTCGAAACCCGCGTCGTCTCCGCCCACCGCACTCCTGACCTGCTGTTCGACTACGCCGCCAGCGCCGAAGCGCGCGGGCTCAAGGCGATCATCGCCGGTGCCGGCGGCGCCGCCCACCTGCCGGGCATGCTGGCCGCCAAAACCCACGTGCCGGTGCTGGGCGTGCCGGTGCCGTCCAAGTACCTGCGCGGCGAGGATTCGCTGCTGTCCATCGTGCAGATGCCCAAGGGCATCCCGGTGGCCACCTTCGCCATCGGCGAGGCGGGGGCCGCCAATGCCGCGTTGTTCGCCGTGGCGATGCTGGCCAACGGCAACCCCGCCCTGGCCGACCAGCTCAAGGCGTTCCGCAAGAAGCAGGAAGACACCGTGCTGGCGATGACGCTGCCGGAGGTCGAATAATGGCGGCGATTCTCCCCCCGGCGATGCTGGGCATTCTTGGCGGTGGCCAGCTGGGCAGCATGTTCACCGTGGCCGCCAAGACCATGGGCTACCGCGTCACCGTGCTCGATCCGGACGCCAACGCCCCGGCGGCGCGCTTCGCCGACGTGCACCTGTGCGCGCCGTACAACGATGCGGAGGCGCTGAAGACGCTGGCCGAGACCTGCGCGGCGGTCACCACCGAATTCGAGAACGTCAACGCCGACGCCATGCGCACGCTGGCGCAGAAGACCCGCGTGTCGCCGTCCGGCGACTGCGTGGCGATCGCGCAGGACCGCATCGTCGAGAAGGGCTGGATCAACAAGGCCGGCCTGCCGACCGCACCGTATCTTGCGATCGAGTCGGTCGAGGAGATCCAGGTCGACCTGACCCCGTACCTGCCGGGCATCCTCAAGACCGCTCGCCTGGGCTACGACGGCAAGGGCCAGGTGCGCGTGAAGACCGCCGACGAGGCGCGCGCTGCCTACGCCGACCTGGGTGGCCAGGCCTGCGTGCTGGAAAAGATGCTCGACCTCCAGCTCGAGGTGTCGGCCATCGTGACCCGCACCTCGCCGGCGCAGGTGGCGGTGTTTCCGGTGGCGGAGAACCGTCACGCCGGGGGCATTCTCGACGTCTCCATCGTGCCGGCGCGCATCGCCCCGGCACTGGCGGCGCAGGCGCAGCAGATGGCCAAGACGTTGGCCGAAGCGCTCGACTACGTCGGCGTGCTGGCGGTGGAGTTCTTCGTGCTCGCCGACGACACGCTGGTGGTCAACGAGATCGCGCCGCGCCCGCACAACTCCGGCCACTACACGCTGGATGCTTGCCTCACCGACCAGTTCCAGCAGCAGGTGCGCGCCATGTGCGATCTGCTGCCGGGCCGCACCGACCTGTTGAGTCCGGCGGTGATGGTCAACCTGCTGGGCGACAGCTGGCGCGAGGACGGCGGCGAGCCCAACTGGGCGGTGCTGGCCGAGGCGCCCAACGTCCACCTGCACCTGTACGGCAAGCAGCAGGCGCGTGCCGGCCGCAAGATGGGCCACTACACCGTGCTGTCGGCCGACGCCGACGCCGCGCTGGAGCAGGCCGAGGCGCTCAAGGACACGCTGTAATCATCGGATTTCGGGCGCACCGCTGCGGGCGCCCGGTTTGTTTTCAAGGAAGCAACATGACCGGCATCACCACCACCAACCTCACCAGCCTGAAGAAGATCTACTCGGGCAAGGTGCGCGACCTGTACCAGATCGACGACAAGCGCATGCTGATGATCGCCACCGATCGCCTGTCGGCGTTCGACGTGATTCTCGACGACCCGATCCCGGGCAAGGGCCAGATCCTCACCGCCATCTCCAACTTCTGGTTCGAGCGCCTGAAGGATCTGGTGCCCAACCACCTCACCGGCGACAAGCCGGAAGACGTGGTGAGCGCGGAAGACCTGCCGCAGGTGGAAGGCCGCGCCGTGGTGGCCAAGCGCCTGAAGGCGGTGCCGATCGAGGCGGTGGTGCGCGGCTACCTGGCCGGTTCCGGCTGGAAGGAATACCAGCAGTCCGGCACCGTGTGTGGCATCACGCTGCCGGAGGGCCTGCAGGAGGCCAGCCAGTTGCCGGAGCCGATCTTCACCCCGTCGACCAAGGCCGCTGTCGGCGACCACGACGAGAACATCAGCTACGAGCGCTGCGTCGAGATCATCGGTGCCGAGCTGGCCGAGAAGGTGCGCGACACCGCCATCACGCTGTACAAGGCGGCGGCATTCTATGCGGCCACCCGCGGCATCATCATCTGCGACACCAAGTTCGAGTTCGGTCTGGACGAGGACGGCACGCTGACGCTGATGGACGAGGCGCTGACGCCGGATTCCAGCCGCTTCTGGCCGGCCGACAGCTACGTTGCCGGCAGCAACCCGCCGTCGTTCGACAAGCAGTTCGTGCGCGACTGGCTGGAAGCCTCGGGCTGGAACAAGCAGGCGCCGGCCCCGGCGGTGCCGCTGGACGTGCGCGAGAAGACCGCGGACAAGTACCGCGAGGCGCTGGAACGTCTGACGCGCTGAATCGACTGCATTAGGCTGCGCCTGCGCATCTTGAGCGTCGGCGGACTGCGTGCGCATCTACCGCTGAGCCAATCCCGCGTGCCAATCTTCGATTGGCTCAGTGAGAGATTTGCACACAGTGATGCGCTCGGCGATGCGGAATCCTCATGGACTCCGTGTCCATTCCGGTTCCTGTGCTTCGGCGGCACTCGACCTGCTTTGGCGCGCCGGCCTGCAGCAGCAGATTTCTCCTCGGTGCCGAGTACTTTATGCCCGCCAACCCGCCAACCCGCCAACCCGCCAACCCGCCACCCGGCGGGTTTTTTCATGGTCGGTACGACAGGCTGCCGCCGATGTCGGGCGTCTGTCATACTGGTGTGTGCCGCTTTCCGACGGAAACCCGATGACCGTGCCGCAACCCGCCCTGTCCACTGCGCGCCTCTTGCTGATCCCGGCCGACCCCTCGTGGGCGTTGGCGCTGCTCGACTACCAGCACCGCAACCGCGAGCATCTGGCGCGCTGGGAGCCGCGTGGCGGAGACATGTTCTACAGCGAGCTGTACTGGACCATGCGCCTGCGCCAGCGCTGCCGTGACTGGCAGGACGGGCGCGGCGCGACCTTTCTGCTGGTGCGCGAAGGCACGCCGGGGCGCGTGGCCGGCACCGTGACCCTGTCCAATATCGTGCGCGGCAGCTTCCAGGCCTGCCACCTGGGCTACAACCTGGACCAGGCCGAGCAGGGGCGCGGACTGATGCACGAGGCGCTGCAGGCGGTCATCGCCTGTGCTTTCGAGACACTGCAGCTGCACCGCATCCAGGCCAATTACCAGCCGGACAACGTGCGCAGCGCGGCGGTGCTGCGCCGCCTCGGCTTCGTCGTCGAGGGCCGGGCCAAGGATTACCTGTTTCTCGACGGCGCCTGGCGCGATCACGTGCTGACGGCGCTGACCAACCCCGATTTCGACCCGGCGCGCATGCTGGCCTGAGCCGGCAGCGCGCCTTTGCCGTTCTGGAGCCCGGACGATGCAAGCCTTTACCCTCGACGCCGCCGACGGCGAAATCCTCCGCGGCTGGTGCTGGCTGCCCGTCACGGCGCCGCGTGCGGTGGTGCTGATCGTGCACGGCATGGGAGAGCACGCGGCCCGTTACCGGCGTTTTGCCGACAGGTTGGCCGAAGCCGGTTACGCGGTGTATGCGCACGATCAGCGCGGCCATGGCGAGCGGCCGCGGCGGCGCGGCTGGTTCGCCGCCGAAGAGGGCTGGAACAAGGTGGTGGACGACGTCGATACGGTGCGCGCCCACGCCGCGGCGCGGCACCCCGGGGTGCCGCTGCTGCTGTTCGGCCACAGCATGGGCAGCTTCGTGTCGCGCGCCTACCTGCTGCGGCACGGCCAGGGCTTGGCCGGGCTGGTGTTGTCGGCCACCGGCTACCGTCAGGCCTGGCTGGCGCGGCTGATGCGCCGCGTCGCCGGCTTGGCGGGCAGGCGGGGTGGGATGACCACGCCCAGCCGTGGCATGAGCCGGCTGGTGTTCGGCAGTTTCAATCTGTCCTTCCTGCCGGCACGTACCACGGTGGACTGGCTCACTCGCGATCCGGCCGAGGTCGACCGCTACCTGGCCGATCCCTTGTGCGGTTTCGATTTCACTCCGGCGCTGTGGCAGGACTTGTTTGGCGGCATCATCGCGCTGGAGGCCGGCGAGAAGCGTGGCCGTGATCTGCCGCATTGCCCGGTGCTGTTGATGACCGGCAGCCGCGATCCGGTCAGCCTAGGGCGCTATGCGCTGCGGCAACTGGCGCGCCGCTACCGTCGCGCCGGGCTCGACGACATCACGCTGCGGGTCTACCCCGGCGGGCGTCACGAGATGCTCAACGAGATCAATCGCGAGGCGGTGACCGCCGACATCCTGGCCTGGATGGCGCGCGTCGGCGTGGCCGGACGGACCGGCTAGCGCGCCCGCGGGGCCGCTTGGTGTTCTCGTTCCGCCTCATCTATTCTTCATAATAGCTACCGGGTATGCCGGTATTCATCATTACGCCCACCATGGCACAGCCTGCTTCCGGCCGTGCGGGTTCGCGTGCGCCGGGAGAGTCGACTTGTCTACGCTGTCGCCACCCTCCGTTTCCACCTTTGTGCCGCTCCCGCGCCGGGGCATGGGGCTGTGTGCGCTGGCGATGGGGCTGGCCAGCCTGGGCCTGGCCTGGCTCGGCATCTGGCTGCTGCGCGGGCCGGGCGACGTGGCCGCGATCTGGCTGGTCAACGGCTTTGCCATGGCGGTGCTGGCGCGGGCTCCGGCGACGGCGCGTCTGCCCTTGGCGCTGGCCTTTCTCGTCGGGGTGGGGCTGGCCAATGTGCTGGCCGACAACACGCCGCTGCTGGCGCTCGGGCTGGGCCTCGCCAACCTGGCCGAGGTGGCGCTGGGGGCGCTGTTGCTGCGCCTCATCCATCGTGGCGAACCCTTCCTGTCGTCATTGCGCCTGACGGCGCTGAGCCTGCTGGCGGTCGGTCCGTGCGCCGCCGTGGTGGGGGCCAGTGCCGGCGCGCTGGTGGTGGCGCTGGAGCTGGGCGTGCCGTTCGGCACCATCTGGCCGAGCTGGTGGTTCGCCGACGGCATGGGCGCGCTGGTGCTGGTGCCCCTGCTGCTGCTGAGCGACCGCTCGCGCTGGCGCCAGCTGCTGGCACCGGCGAAGCAGCTGCGCGTGCTGCCGCTGGCGCTGCTGGTGGCGCTGACCTGCTACGTGGGCGTGCGCTACCTGCCGTACCCGTTCATTTTTGCCGAGATTCCGCTGATCGCCAGCGCCATGCTGCTGGGCCTGTTCCCCGCGACCCTGCTGACCCTGCTCGCGGCGGCGCTGATCGTGGCCGCGACGCTGGATGCCCCGGAGATGGTGCTGGCCGGTCTGCAACGCTGGGGCCCGGCCGGGTTCAACCTGCCGTTGGCGGTGACGGTATCGCTGCCGGTGATGGTGGGGGCGCTGATGGATGCGCTTGAACGTCAGCAGAGCGCGTTGGAGCTCAGCCGCAAGGAACTCAGCGATACCATGCAGGCAGCGGCGATCGGCATGGCGCTGGTGTCGACCAGCGGCCACTGGATCAAGGTCAACCCGGCGTTGTGCCAGCTGTTGGGCTACCGCGAAGAGGAGCTGCTGCCGCTGACGTTCCAGGACGTCACCCATCCCGATGACCTGGAGCTGGACCTGGCCAACGTCCAGGCGCTGCTGGAGGGGCGCGCCGACACCTATCGCATGGAAAAGCGCTACCTGCGCCAGGATGGCCGGGAATTGTGGGCGCAGCTGGCGGTGTCGATCGTGCGCGACCGCGATGGGCGGCCGCTTTACTTCGTGGCGCAGGTGGAGGACATCGACCAGTTGAAGCGGGCCCAGGAAGCGCTGCGCGAGAGCGAGGCGCGCTGGAACTTCGCGCTGTCCGGCAGCGGCCAGGGGGTGTGGGACTGGGATCTGGCGAGCGGCACGGTGTTCTTCTCCGATACCTGGAAGGGCATGCTGGGCTTTGCCCCGGGCGAGATCGGCCAGGACATCGAGGAGTGGTGGTCGCGCATTCACCCGCAGGACGAGGAGTGGGTGCGGGTGGTGCTGCAGCGCATCGCACAGGGGCGCGATAGCCGTTACGCCATCGAGTACCGCCTGCTCGACAAGCGCCACAACGCGCTGTGGATTCACGATCGCGGCATGGTGATCGAGCGCGATGCCGCCGGCCAGCCGCGGCGGCTGATCGGCACCCACACCGACATCAGTGCCAGGAAGCGCGACGAGGCCGAGCGCCGGCGCCAGAGCGAGCGTATGGCGCTGGCGGTGGCGGCGGCGCGGGTGGGCATCTGGGAGTGGCACATCGGCAGCAACACCCTGATCTGGGACGAGCGCATGTACGAGCTGTACGGGCGCCAGCCCGGCGACGGCGATCCGCCGCTGGAGTACTGGTACAACAGCCTGCACCCGGACGACAGCGAGCGGGCGCTGCAGGATGTGGTGCTGGCGCAACAAGGCAAGAAGCCGCTCGATACCGAGTTTCGCGTGCTGTGGCCGGACGGCCAGGTGCGTCACATCCGCGCTCTGGCGACGGTGCGCTGCGACGAATACGGCGTGCCGGTGGCGATGACCGGCACCAACTGGGACATCACCGAGCAGCGCCGGCTGGCCGATGCCCTGGCCGAGGAGAAGGAGCTGTGGCGCGTCACGCTGCACTCCATCGGCGACGCCGTGATCGCCACCGATACCGCGCTCGTCATCAATTACATGAACCCGGTGGCGGAGCGCCTGACCGGCTGGCGCCAGGCCGAGGCGCAGGGGTGGCCGCTGAGCACGGTGCTGGTGTTGCGCGATCAGGCCAGCGGCCAGCCGCTGGCCGATCCGGTGGAGGCCTGCCTGCGCCAGGGCCAGCCGGTGTTTCTCCAGTCCGGCGCGGTCCTGATCGGGCGCAATGGCCGGGCGGTGCCGGTGCTCGATTCGGCCGCCCCGGTGCGGGCCGGCAACGGCAGCGTCATCGGCGCCGTGCTGGTGTTGCAAGACCTGCGCGACCTGCCGCCCGCGCGGTCCGGCGCCATTTCCCCGCCGCCGACAGCCCGCTGAGGCGCCCCCGCCGTCGCGCTATCCCGTGTCCAGTCATTTCCCCTGGCACAGCAAACCCGAACGGGAGGTGGTTTGACAACTTACTTACTAGTAAGTATTGTCGTGGCGCAGGCTAACACGATAAAAAACCGCCACACCAACACGAGGAATTTCCCATGACGGCTTACCCGCAGCTCTTGGCCCCGCTCGATCTCGGCTTCACCACGTTGAAGAACCGCGTGCTGATGGGCTCGATGCACACCGGGCTGGAAGAGGCGCCGCACGGCTTCGAGAAGATGGCGGCGTTCTACGCCGAGCGGGCGAGAGGGGGCGTGGGGCTGATCGTCACCGGCGGCGTCGGCCCGAATGCCGAAGGCTGCGTGGCCGAGGGCGCGGCGATGCTGGCGGACGAGGCCGAGGTGCCGCGGCACCGCCTGGTCACCGAGGCGGTGCACGCCGAGGGCGGCAAGATCTGCCTGCAGATCCTGCATTCCGGCCGCTACAGCTTTCAGGAAAAATGCGTGTCGGCCTCGCCGCTAATCGCGCCGATCAACTTCTACCCGCCGCGTGAACTGAGTGACGATGACATCTGGCGCACCATCGCCGACTTCGCCCGCTGTGCCCGTCTGGCGCAGCAGGCCGGCTACGATGGCGTCGAGGTGATGGGTTCGGAGGGCTACCTGATCAACCAGTTCATCGCCCGCGCCACCAACCAGCGCAGCGACGGCTGGGGCGGCAGTTTCGAGAACCGCATCCGCTTTGCCATCGAGACCGTCAAGGCGGTACGCGCCGCGACCGGCCCCAACTTCATCATCATCTACCGGCTGTCGATGCTGGACCTGGTCAAGGACGGCAGCAGCTGGGACGAGGTGGTGCAGTTGGCCAAGGCGATCGAAAAAGCCGGCGCAACCATCATCAACACCGGCATCGGCTGGCACGAGGCGCGCGTGCCGACCATCGCCACCATGGTGCCGCGCGGCGGCTTTGCCTGGGTGACCAAAAAGCTGATGGGCGAGGTGGGCATCCCGCTGATCACCACCAACCGCATCAATACCCCTGCGGTGGCGGAAGCGATTCTCGCCAGCGGCTGCGCCGACATGGTGTCGATGGCGCGGCCGTTCCTGGCCGACCCGGAGTTCGTCAACAAGGCGGCGGCAGGGCGCGCCGACGAGATCAACACTTGTATCGGCTGCAACCAGGCCTGTCTCGACCACATTTTCCAGGGCAAGCTGACGTCCTGCCTGGTCAACCCGCGCGCCTGTCGCGAGACCGAGTTGAACCTCGCTCCGGCCACGGCGCCGAAGCGGCTGGCGGTGGTCGGCGCCGGCCCGGCCGGGCTGGCCTGCGCCACCGCCGCCGCCGAGCGCGGCCACGCCGTGACGCTGTTCGACGCCGCCGGCGAGATCGGTGGCCAGTTCAACGTCGCCAAGAAGATCCCAGGCAAGGAGGAGTTCCACGAGACGCTGCGCTACTTCGCGCGCCGCCTCGAGACGACCGGCGTGACCTTGCGCCTCAACATCCGCGTGCAGGCGGACGACCTCAAGGACTTCGACGAGGTGGTCCTCGCTACCGGCATTGCACCGCGCCTGCCGGCCATCCCCGGTATCGAGCACCCGAAGGTGTTGAGCTACCTCGACGTGCTGAAACACGGCAAACCGGTTGGCCGTAGCGTGGCGATCATCGGCGCCGGCGGCATCGGGTTCGATACCGCCGAGTTCCTCACCCACGAGGGCACGTCGACCTCGCTCGATGCCGCGGCGTTCATGCGCGAGTGGGGCGTGGACATGTCGGGCGAGACGGCCGGCGGACTCGCGCCGCAGGGGCCGCAACCGCACCCGAGCCCGCGCGAGGTGTACCTGCTGCAGCGCAAGACCAGCAAGGTGGGTGAGGGCTTGGGCAAGACCACCGGCTGGATCCACCGCGAGAGCCTGAAGATGAAGCGGGTGAACATGGTGTCCGGTGTGAGCTACGACAGGATCGACGACGCCGGGCTGCACGTGACGATCAAGGGTGAATCGCAAGTTCTTGCGGTCGACCACGTGGTGATCTGCGCCGGGCAGGACCCGTTGCGCGAGTTGCAGGCGCCGCTCGCGGCGTTGGGCAAGCCGGTGCACCTGATCGGCGGCGCCGACGTGGCGGCCGAGCTCGATGCCAAGCGCGCGATCGACCAGGGGGTGCGGCTGGCGGCAGTGATTTGAGAGAGTCTGCGCGCTCCGATCCCGGCCCTGTGATGCTCGCCGTACCACTTGTACGGCTGTGCTTCTCGGGTCGGCTTCGGGGCTGAGGCTATGACCGCAGGGAATCCCTGTGGGACGATTTTTTGCGCAAGCTCCGGCTGGCTGCCGTCAGCGAGTACTTGGGTAGGTCGGGTTGAGCGGAGCGAAGCCCAACAAGCCGGCTCACCGTTGGGCTTCATGGTGTTCAGTCCAAGCTACGCATTTATGGCCCCTTTGGATTTTTCATGTACCGTCGTCGCACGCGGAGAAAGAGGCGCCACCATTCGTGCAAGATAAAAATGAACCCGCCAGCAACACCAAAGGCAGTGATGGCAAATGCAATTAGGCTGATCCAGCGAAGTGACAGCGCTGAGGAGACGAAGCCAAGCACCACCCCTATGGCGGTTACACAGAAAGCAACAAGCCCCGGAAACATTCTGCGGTTTGCATCGTTCGGGAGAAATTTCTCAAGGCCACGCACTGGGTTGTTCTCCAAGCGTTAGGGCTACGGCGTTGCCACCTTCACCCTGCCTACTGAGTCCGCGGCTTGCGCACCATCACGCCAACTCAGCAACTGCGCCGCCACCGCGATGGCGATCGAGGTGGGGTCCTTGGCGCTGATGCCGGGCAGACCGATCGGGCAGATCATGGCGGCGAGCCGTTCCGGGGCGATGCCGCGTGCGGCGAGGCGGTGTTCGAAGCGGGCGCGTTTGCTTTTCGAGCCGATCAGGCCGAAGAAGCCGGCGTCGCCGCGGCGCAGGATGTGCCAGGCCAGTTCCAGATCGAGGTCGTGGCGGTGCGTCATCACCAGGTAGGCGCTGCCGGGGGCGGCATGCGCCACTTCCTGTTCCGGCTCGTCGCTGAGCACGGCGACTACGTTGTCCGGTAGCGGGCCGGTGAAGGCGTCCTCGCGCGGGTCTATCCAGCGGATGCGCAGGTCGCTGCCGGCCAGCACCCGCACCAGCGCCTGGCCGACATGGCCGGCGCCGAACAGCAGCAGCTCCCGGCGCCAAGCACGATAGCGCTGCTGCCAGCGCCAGTCGTCAGCACCGCCAGACAGCTCCGTGGCGCTGTCGCCTTCCGTTTCCACTGTCCAGTTCGACCCCGCCGCGCCGGCGGCCAGCGTGCGCGCCAGCGTGGCGCCCTGGCGCAGTGCCTCGGCACGCCGGCACCAGGCGTCGCGTTCATGTGCCGCCACGCGTTCGAACAGCAGCCACACCACGCCGCCGCAGCACTGTCCCAGGCTCGGTCCGAGGGCAAAGCGCAGGACTTGCGGCGGCGCTTGGCCGCTCAGCAGGCGGGCGCGGGCGTGGGCGATGGCTTCCCACTCCAGATGGCCGCCGCCCAGGGTGTCGGTGTTGTGCGTCAGGCTCACCGCCAGCGTGGCGCCGGCTTCGCGCGGGGCCGAGCCGGCCACCTTGAGCACGCTGACCAGCTCGGCGTCGCCGTGGGCGAGCAGGGCGGGCAGGGCGGCGAGCCAGGGGGACATGTCAGGCTCCCGGGCGATAGCCGATGGCGTCGAGCGCATCGAGCACCGCCTGTGGCGTGGCCGGGGCGGCGAGCGGCACGCGCTGGCCTGGTGCGGCGCAGTAAGCCAAGGCGTCGCGGATGGCGAAGAACACCGACAACGCCAGCATCAGCGGCGGTTCGCCCACCGCCTTGGAGTGGTGCAGTCCTTCCTCGACGTTGGCGTTGTCGAACAGCGTGACCGTGAAGTGCTCCGGCACGTCGTAGGCGGTGGGAATCTTGTAGGTGGACGGCGCGTGCGTGGCCAGCCGTCCGTCCGGCTGCCAGTAGAGCTCCTCGCTGGTGAGCCAGCCCATGCCCTGCACGAAGCCGCCCTCGATCTGGCCGCGGTCGATGGCCGGGTTCAGCGAGCGGCCGACATCGTGCAGGATGTCCACCGCCATGAGCCGCGTCGCGCCCGACAGCGTGTCGACCGCCACCTCGCTCACCGCCGCGCCGTAGGCGAAGTAGTAGAACGGCCTCCCCTGGCGCGTGTCGGCGTCGTAGTGGATCTTGGGCGTGCGGTAGAAGCCGGCCTCCCACAACGGCAGGCGGCGGCGGTAGGCCAGCGTCACCAGTTCGGTGAAGTCGAGCCGGTGCTCGCCGGAGAAGACCTGGCCCCCTTTGAACTCGACCGTGGCGGCGTGGCAGCCGTAGAGCACGGCGAACAGGGCGGCCAGCCGGGTGCTGATCGCCCCGGCCGCCTGGCGCGCGGCCTGGCCGTTGAGGTCGGCGCTGGAGGAGGCGGCGCTGGCCGAGGTGTTGGGCACCTTGGCGGTGTCGGTGGCGCCGATGCGCACCCGCTCCAGCGGCAGCCCCAGTTCCTCGGCCACCACCTGCTGCACCTTGATGTGCAGGCCCTGGCCCATCTCGATGCCGCCGTGGCTGACCAGCACGCTGCCGTCGAGGTAGACGTGCACCAGCGCGCCGGCCTGGTTGTAGTGGGTGGCGGTGAAGGCGATGCCGAACTTGACCGGGGTCAGCGCCAGGCCGCGCTTGAGCACCGGGCTCGCGGCATTGAAGGCGGCGATGGCGTGGCGGCGCTCCGGGTAGTGGCTGTCGCGCTCCAGCTGGTCCACCAGTTCCGGCAGCACGTTGTCCGCCACGGTCATGCCGTAGTGGGTGGTGTCGCGCGGCGCCGCGCCGTAGAAGTTGGCGCGCCGCACCGCGAGCGGATCGAGCCGGAGTTCGCGCGCGATGTCGTCGAGCACGCTCTCGATGGCGAACATGCCCTGCGGCCCGCCGAAGCCGCGGAAGGCGGTATTCGACACGGTGTGGGTCCTGAGGCGCAGATTGTGCAGCGCCACCGCGTCCAGGTAGTAGGCGTTGTCGACGTGGAACAGGGCGCGGTCGTTGACCGGGCCGGACAGGTCGGCGGAATGGCCGCAGCGCGCCGCCAGGGTCAGCTCGAGGCCGTGCAGGCGGCCGCTGTCGTCGAAGCCGACGTCGTAGTCGTAGGCAAAGTCGTGGCGCTTGCCGGTGACGGTGATGTCGACGTCGCGGTCCAGGCGCAGCTTGACCGGGCGGCCGGTGCGCTGCGCCAGCAGCGCCGCCAGGCAAGCCCACTGCGCCGACTGCGTTTCCTTGCCGCCGAAGCCGCCGCCGATGCGGCGGCACTCGACCGTCACCGCGTGCGCCGGCAGCCCGAGCGCCTCCGCCACCAGTTGCTGCATCTCGCTCGGGTGCTGGGTGGAGCAGTAGAGCTGCAGGCCGCCGTCGTCGCGCGGCACGGCGTAGCTGACCTGCCCCTCGAGATAGAAGTGTTCCTGGCCGCCCACGCTCAGCTGTCCCTGCAGGCGGTGCGGTGCCTGTTGCAGGGCGGCCGCGGCGTCGCCACGTTGCATGTCCACCGGCGGCAGCACGTAGTCGGCGGCGGCTTGCGCGCTGGCGATGTCGAGGTGCGCCGGCTGCGTCTCGTATTCGGCCCACGCCAGCCGTACCGCGCGCCGCGCCGTCTCGACGTTGTCGGCGGCGACGGCGAACAAAGGTTGGCCGAAGAACTGTATCTCGCCCGCGCACAGGATCGGGTCGTCCGGCAGGATCGGGCCGCAGCTGGTGCCGTGGCACAAGTCGGCGGCGGTGAGCACGGCGCGCACCCCCGGCAGCTGCCGCACCGTGTCGAGCTCGAGCGCGATGAGCCGGCCATGGGCGACCTCGGCGCAGCCGAGCGCGGCGTGGAGTGTGCCGGGCAGTTCGGGCAGGTCGTCGGTGTAGCGGGCACGGCCGGTGACGTGCAGCGGGGCGCTGTCGTGCGCATAGGGCAGGCCGACGTGGTCGTGCACGGGGGGTGGAGGCGTGCTCATAGGGTTTCCTCGGGCGCGGGCCGCGCGATCGGCTCCAGCTCATCGAGCTGCAGCGGCGTCATCCCCTGGCTGTCGAGCCAGGCTCGCCACAGCAGCCGGCGTGCCAGGCGCTGGCGGTGGTCGGCGCGGCCGCGCAGGTCCGACAGCGGCGAAAAGTCCTGCTGCAGTTCGTTCATCGCCGCCTCCACCGCCACCGCGTTCCACGGCCGCCCGATCAGCGCGGCCTCGGCCTGGGGCGCGCGTGCCGGCACCGCCGCCATGCCGCCCAGGGCCAGCCGGGCGTCCTGCACCACGCCGCTGTCGTCGCGCGTGATGGCGAGCGCCAGGAATACAGTGGCGATATCCTGTTCGTAGCGTTTGGACGCCTTGTAGGCGCGGATGAACGGGGCTGGCCCAGCGGCGTTGGAGGGAAGGCGGCGCGGCACCAGCACCGCGCGCACGAATTCGCCCGGCGCCAGGGCGTTGTGCTGGTAGCCGAGGTAGAACTGCTCCAGCGCCAGCTCGCGTTCGGCGCCGAGCCGGTGCAGCCGCAGCCGCGCCCCCAGCGCGATCAGCGCCGGCATCGAGTCGCCGATCGGCGAGCCGTTGGCGATATTGCCGGCCAGGGTGGCGGCGTTGCGGATCGGCGGCGAGGCGAAGCGCCGTGCCAGCTCGGCCAGCTCCGGGTACTCGGCCAGCAAGGCGGCGAAGGCGTCGGTCAGCGTCACCGCGGCGCCGATGCGCAGCCACTCTGGATCGTGCTCGATGGTTTTCAGCTCGTCCACGTGCGCCAGCGCAATCAGCTCGGGCAGCTCGTGCAGCTGTTTGGTGACCCACAGCCCGAGATCGGTGCCGCCCGCCAGCAGCCGCGCCTCGGGGACGGCGGCGTACAGTTCCGCCAGCTCGGCCAGGGTGCGGGGGCTGCGCAAACGGGCGCCGCCGGCACGGTAATCGAGCGCCGGGGCCGTGGCCATCGCCTGCAAGGCGGCGACGATCGGCTCCGGGTTGGGCAGGCAGGGCGGGGCGGCGCAGGCGGCGACGCCGGCATCGACGATGGGGCGGTAGCCGGTGCAGCGGCACAGGTTGCCGGACAGCGCGTCGATCACCTCTGCGCGTCCGGCACCGGGGTGCTGGCTGGCGAGTGCGAACAGCGACATCACGAAGCCTGGGGTGCAGAAGCCGCATTGCGAGCCGTGCTGCTCGATCAGCGCCTGCTGCACCGGGTGCAGCCCGTCCGGCGCCAGCGCGGCGAGGTCCTCCACCGTCAACAGCGCCTTGCCGTCCAGCGCCGGCAGCAGCATGAGGCAGGCGTTCACCGCGTGCCAGACCAGTTCGCCATGACGCAGCTCGCCGACGGCCACGGTACAGGCGCCGCAGTCGCCTTCGGCACAGCCTTCCTTGGTGCCGCAGGCGTGCAGGTCCTCGCGCAGGTACTGCAGCACGGTGCGGGTGGGGGGCTGCTGCTGCACCCGCACGATGTCGCCTCGGTAGTAGAACTGGATCGGCCGCTGTTGCATGCTGTGCTGTCCGCTGGGCTGCCGGGCGGCTGCCCGGTTTCTATAAAGATAGTCGGGCAGGCGTGGCTTGCCAGCTTGGGGCGCCGTCCGGCCTGGCCGCCGGGGGCGGCGGGTCAGCGCGGTGCGGCGCCTCGGGCGAGTGTCGTGCGCCGGGCCGGGCAGACGGTAAGCCACACCACCAGCACGGGACACAGCACCAGCACCAGGGCCATGGCCAGCGTCGCCGGCGAGACGCCGTAGACGCCGATCGCCCCGCCTGCCACCGCGATCGAGATCACGGCACACCCCTGGTACGCCAGCCGTTTCATCTTCATGCCCTCCTGCGCTCAGAGCCCGATCCGCGCCCGCTTGAGCAGCGCCGAGTTGACGATCACCGACAGCGAACTGAGCGCCATCGCCGCCGCCGCCAGGATGGGGTTGAGCAGGCCCAGCGCCGCGACGGGAATCCCGATGCTGTTGTAGATGAAGGCCCAGAACAGGTTCTGCTTGATCTTGCCCATGGTGGCGCGCGACAGCTGGATGGACGCCACCACGTCGCGCACATCGTTCTTGATCAGGATGATGCCGCCGGTCTCCTTGGCCACGTCGGAACCGGAGCCGATGGCGATGCCGATGTCGGCGGTTGCCAGGGCCGGGGCATCGTTGACGCCGTCGCCCACCATCGCCACCACCTCGCCCGCGTCGCGCAGCTGGCGGATCACCCTGGCCTTGTCCTCCGGCAGCACCTCGGCGATTACCTGCTCGATGCCGATCTGCCGGGCGATCGCCTCGGCGGTGCGCCGGTTATCGCCGGTCAGCAGCACGACCTTGATCTGCCGCGCCGCGAGGGCGGCCACGGCCTGGGCGGCCTCCGGCTTCAGCGTGTCCGCCACGGCGATCACGCCGATCAGGCGGCCGCTCTCCCCCACCAGCATGGCGGTCTTGCCGTCCGCTTCCAGGCGCGCCAGGGTCTCTGCCGCGGCATCGATCGCGATGTTTTCCCGGGTGAACAGGCGGCGGTTGCCCAGCAGCACCGGGCGCCCCTCCACCACGCCCTGGATGCCGTGGCCGGCAATGCCGGTGATGGCGCCGGCCGGCGCCAGCGGCAGGCCGCGCTGCCGTGCCGCCCTCACCATGGCTTGCCCCAGCGGGTGCTCCGAGCCGGCTTCCACCGCGGCGGCCAGCCCCAGCACCTGCGCTGCGTCGTGGGTGCCGAACGGCACGACATCGGTGACGTTCGGCTCGCCGCGCGTCAGGGTGCCGGTCTTATCGAACACGATGGTGGTGAGCTTCTCCGCCCGCTCCAGCACCTCGCCGCCACGGATCAGGATGCCGCCGTCCGCCCCCTTGCCGACGCCGACCATCAGCGCCGCCGGCGTGGCGATGCCCAGCGCGCACGGGCAGGAAATGATCAGTACCGCGATGAAGGCCAGCAGCCCTTGCGGGAAGTGGCCGGCCAGCCACCAGCCCAAGAAGGCGAGCACGGCGACCCCGACCACCGCCGGCACGAAATAGCCCGTGACGGTGTCGGCCAGGCGCTGGATCTGCGCGGTGCTGGCCTGGGCCTCTTCCACCATGCGGATGATCTGCGCCAGCGCGGTGTCGGCGCCGATGCGGGTGGCGCGGAAGGCGAACACGCCGGCGCCGTTCAGGGTGCCGCCGATCACCGGTGCGCCGGGCTGCTTCGCCACCGGCATCGATTCGCCGGTGAGCATCGACTCGTCCACGTTGGACTGCCCTTCGATCACCTCGCCGTCGGTCGGCACCTTCTCGCCCGGCTTCACCAGCACCGTTTCGCCCACCATGATGCTTTCGGCCGGAATGTCCGTTTCCACGCCGTCGCGCCGCACGTGCGCCGTGGCCGGCTTGAGGTCGAGCAGATGGCGCACCGCCGCCGACGATTTCTTCTTGATGATCTCCTCCATGTAGCGCCCGAGCAGCACGAAGGCGATGATCACCGCCGACACTTCGAAATAGACGTCGCGCTCGGCCACCTTGACCGGCAGGATGGCCGGGAAGAACAGCACCGCCACGCTGTAGAAATAAGCCACCGAGGTGCCCAGCGCGATCAGGAAATCCATGTTGATGTTGCGGGTGCGGATGGCGTTCCAGGCGCCCTTGTAGAAGCTCCAGCCGCCGACGAACTGCACCGGCGTCACCAGCAGGAACAGCCACATCCCCCAGGTCAGCCAGGGCAGGGCCGGAATCGGCGCCCACGACAGCAGCGTGGCGCCGGCGGCGAGCGCCAGGAAGGCGCCGGCGCGCAGCATGGCCAGCGCCAGCACGCCGGTCAGCGCGATGGTGACCCGCGTCTTCATCGCCTTCAGTTCGTGCTCGGGCGATTCGAAGGTGCGCAGGCAGCTGTCGCTGCAGAAGTAATAGGTGCGGCCGCCGCGTTGTGCCGTCAGCGCGCTGGCCTTGTCCACCAGCATGCCGCAGATCGGATCCTTGGCGCGGCCGCTGGCACCGCTCGCGCCGGCCGGCCGCATGGTCGCGGCTGCGGGCGGGGGCGAGCTGGTGTTGCGGGCGTCGTGGACGTGGATGTAGCGCTCCGGCGCGGCGGCGAATTGCTGCTGGCAGTGCGCCGAGCAGAACCAGTAGCGCTGTCCGTGGTGCTCCAGGCTGGACTGGGCCGTGGCCGGGTCGATCTGCATGCCGCAGACCGGGTCGCTGACGCGTGCCATCGTCGTTCTCCTTCGTTGCGCCGCTAGCGGCGGCCGTGCAGCAGCGTGTGCAGCCATGCGAACACCGTGCCGACCACGAAGCCCCATAGCGCCAGCACGACCAGCGGGTAGAGAAAGACGGCGAGCGTGAACGGTGCCGGGCTGGCCAGCTTGTGAAAATCGAGGCCGTGGAACAGGGCGTTGAGGAAGTCGATCCCCTGCGCGGGCCACTGCCGGTAGAGGAGGGCGCACACGATATAGCTGAACGCCATGGTGAGGGCCAGCGCGAGGCCGGTTTTCCAAGGGGGGGACAGGGTCATGACAGGCTCCTTGCATGGTGAGTGCTGCAAAAGGCCGGCCGGCGCCACGCACCGTCGCGGCATGAGCTTGCCGCCGACGGCAAAACGGCTCGCGGTCCGGCAATCCGGACGGAGCTGGCGCTAATCGTTGAAACGCTGGAACAGCAGGAAGGGAGGGCGCAGCGTGGCCGGCCACACCGCCTGGTGTGGCCGAGAGGCCCGGCCGTGGCGGCAGAGGGGTGCGATGATCACGGGCAGCAGCAACCACAGCATCAGCAGAGGTGTCGGCAAAGGCGCGGCCTCTGGCGGCGGGGAGGTGCTCGTCGCGCTGCCCAGGCTGGCGCAGAAGGACTGGCAGCTGGCGTGGTGCGAGGGCTGCGCCGGAGCGGGCGCGTCTGACGGGTCGGCGCTCAGGACGGCAGTACCCGCCGTGGACGGTGCCTCGGCCAGGCAGCCCTCGATACTGCCTGCTGCGCAGGCAAACACCCACAGCGCCAGCAGCAGGCGGCAAAAGAGCGGCAGGGGGCGGCGGGAGAGGGCCATGGCGGGGACATCCGCAGTGTGGTTACCCTCACTATAGCCGCCGCGGGGCGCCGCATCGCGCCGTCTATCTTTCCCAGTATCCGGGGGTGTTGTAGGTCTTTTTCAGATAGTCGATGAAGAAGCGCACCTTGGCCGGCAGGTAGCGCTGTTGCGGGTAGACCGCCTGGATGTCGTAGGCCGGCACCGCGAACTCGTCGAGTACGGTGACCAGCTCGCCGCGCTTCAGCTCGCCCTCGATCTCCCAGGTGGAGCGCCAGCCGATGCCCAGCCCCTGCTTCACCCAGTTGTAGAGCAGCTCGCCATCGTTGCAGTCCAGGTTGCCGCCGGCCTTCACCGCCACCAGCCGGCCGTCCTTCAGGAAGGACCAGCCGCGCGGCTGGCCGCCCTGCAGGTTGAAGGCCAGGCAGTTGTGCTGGGCCAGATCCTCCAGGCAGCGCGGGACGCCATGCCGCGCGAAGTACGCCGGCGTGCCGCACACCACGCGGCGGTTGCTGGCCAGTTTCACCGCGACGTAGTTGGGGTCGGTGACCTCGCCGATGCGGATGGCCATGTCGTAGCCCTCGCGCACCAGGTCGACCACGCTGTCGGTAAGGTTGAACGAGAGCTTCAGGTCGGGGTAGAGGGTCTGGAAGGTCTGGCCGAGCGGCGCCACGTGACGGCGCCCGAACGCCGCAGGCGCCGACACCACCAGGTGGCCGCGCACCAGGTTGCGTCCGGCCAGCAGCGAGGACTCGATCTCGTCAAAGTCCTTGAGCAGCTGGCGCGCCTGGTCGAGGAACTGCTCGCCCAGGTCGGTGAGGTGCAGGCCGCGCGTGGAGCGGTGCATCAGCTTGACGCCGAGGCGGTCTTCCAGGCTGTCGAGGCGGCGCCCCATCACCACCGGCGTCACCCGCTCGGCCTGCGCGGCGGCGGCGAAGCTGCCCTTTTCGGCCACCAGCACGAAGCTCTTGAGTTCCGTGTATCGGTCCATCCTCACCTCTCCTCGGGGGCTAGCGGCTTCGGCCAACCGCGATCAGGCCGTCGCCGGGCGAACTGGGCGAGGCCGCGTAATGCTTCATCGGCATGCGTCCCGCCTCGTGGGCGAGCCGCCCCGACGCCACGGCCAGGCGCATTGCCCGTGCCATGGCGACCGGGTCGCGGGCCTGGGCGATGGCGGTGTTCATCAGCACGCCGTCGCAGCCCAGCTCCATGGCGATGGCGGCATCGGAGGCCGTGCCCACCCCGGCATCCACCAGCACCGGGATGGAGACGGCGTCGATCACGAGGCGCACGTTCCAGGGGTTGAGGATGCCCATGCCGGAACCGATCAGGCTGGCCAGCGGCATCACCGCCACGCAGCCGATGTCTTGCAGGCGCCGGGCCTGGATGGGGTCGTCGGCACAATACACCATCACCTGAAAGCCGTCACGGACCAGCACCTCGGCGGCGCGCAAGGTTTCCGGCATGTTGGGGTAGAGGGTGCGCTCGTCGCCCAGCACCTCCAGCTTCACCAGCGCGTGGCCGTCCAGCAGCTCCCGCGCCAGGCGCAGGGTGCGCACCGCGTCCTCTGCGGTATAGCAGCCGGCGCTGTTGGGCAGGTAGGTGTAGCGCTCGGGCGGCAGCACGTCCAGCAGGCTGGGGGCCGCCGGGTCCTGGCCGAGGTTGGTGCGGCGCACGGCGACGGTGACGATCTCTGCCCCCGAGGCCGCCACCGCCTGCCGCGTCTCCTCCAGGTCGCGGTACTTGCCGGTGCCCACCAGCAGGCGCGAGGCGTAGGCCCGGCCGGCGATGACGAGCGGCGTCACGGCCTGTTCGGTGTGCGCCATCTCAGCCTCCCCCCACCGCGATCACGATCTCCAGCCGGTCGCCGCTGGCGATGGCGGTCTCGGCATAGGCGCTCCTCGGCACGATGGCGCCGTTGCACTCCACCGCCACACGCTTGCCCGCCAGGCCTTGGCTCGCCAGCAAGTCCTGCAACGAGCGATGCGCGGGGCACCGCACCGTGCGGCCATTCATCGATATCTCCAGCATGTCTATTCCTCGGTGTTTTCCGTGCTTGGCCGGCGGATCAGCCCGCGTCGGGCAGGTGCACCACGTGCAGCAGGTTGGTGCTGCCACGTTGGCCGAAGGGAATGCCGGCGATCACCACCACGGTATCGCCGGGACTGGCGACCTGCTCCCGCTGCGCGGCGTCCGTGGCGTGGGCGATCATCTCGCCCACGTCCTGCACCTCGTCGAACGGCACCGGATGGACCCCCCAGACCAGGGCCAGGCGGCGCGCGGTGGCGAGCTGCGGGGTCAGCGCCAGGATCGGCGCCACCGGCCGCTCACGGCTGGCGCGCAGCGCGCTGAAGCCGGAGGAGGTGAAGGCCACCGTGGCGGCGGGCTGCAGCAGCTCGGCGACGCGGCGCAGGGCGCAGCAGATGGCGTCCGGGGTGTTGGGCTGGGCGGGGGTGTGGCCGGCCGCCAGTTCGTGGCGCCAGGCCGGGTCGTGCTCCACCTCGGCGATGATGCGGTCCATGATGGCGACCGCCTCCACCGGGTACTGGCCGGAGGCGGATTCCGCCGAGAGCATCACCGCGTCGGCCCCTTCGTACACCGCGGTGGCGACGTCGGACGCCTCGGCGCGGGTCGGCACCGGGGCCACGATCATCGACTCCAGCATCTGGGTGGCCACCACCACCGGCCGGCCGGCGGCGCGAGCGGCGCGCACGATGCGCCGCTGCAGCACCGGCACCTGCTGCGGCGGCAGTTCCACCCCGAGGTCGCCGCGCGCCACCATGACGCCGTCGGCCAGCGCCACGATTTCGTCGAGATGCTCGATGGCGGCAGGCTTCTCCAGCTTGGCCATGATCCAGGCGCGCTCGCCGATCAGCGCGCGCGCCTCGGCGATGTCCTCGGGGCGCTGCACGAAGGACAGCGCCACCCAGTCGACCCCCAGCTCCAGGCCGAAGGCGAGATCGGCCCGGTCCTTCGCCGTCAGCGGCGAGATCGGCAGCACCACGCCGGGGACGTTCACCCCCTTGCGGTCGGACAGCGTGCCGCCCACCAGCACCGTGGTGTCGGCGAAGTCGGGGCCGAAGGCCTCGACGCGCAGGCGCAGCTTGCCGTCGTCGAGCAGCAGTTCGGTGCCGGTCTCGAGCGCGGCGAAGATTTCCGGGTGCGGCAGGTTGGCGCGGCCGGCATCGCCCTCGGCAGGGTCGAGATCGAGACGGAAGCGGGCGCCGGGCTGGAGCAGCACCTTGCCGCCGGCCATGCGGCCGATGCGCAGCTTGGGGCCTTGCAGGTCCAGCAGCACGCCGATCGGGCGGCCGAGTTCGTGTTCGACCGCGCGGATCAGGCGCAGGCGAGCGGCGTGGTCCTCGTGGCTGCCGTGGCTGAAATTGAGCCGGAACACGTCGGCACCGGCTTCGGCCAACGCGCGGATGCGCTCAAGGGTGGAGCTCGCCGGCCCGAGCGTGGCGAGGATGCGGGCCCGACGCTGGCGTCTCATGCGACCTCCCACTGGCCGATAACGGCGGCCACCCCGGCGCGGGCGACCTGGGCGTCCTCGCCGGCCTTGACCCCGGAGACCCCGACCGCACCGATCACCAGGCCGTCGACGACGATTGGCTCGCCGCCTTCCAGCGGCACCACCGGCATCGCCAGCGCGGCGAAGCGGCCGTTGTTCACCATCTCCTCGAACGCCTTGCTCGGCTTGCCGCTGAGCACGCAGGTGCGCGCCTTTTCCGGCGCCACGGCGGCGCTCATCAGCGGCGCGCCGTCCATGCGCTGCAGCCACAGGGCGTGGCCGCCGGCATCGCACACCGCGATGCTGACCGCCCAGCCTTGTGCCTCCGCTTCGGCTTCGGCGGCGGCGGCGATACGCTTGACCTCGTCCAGGGTCAGTGCCTTGGTGTCTCTCATCTCTGTCTCCTCTTGGAGCCCATCTTGTCGGGCGGCGGCGCCTTCACACTCGCGCGCCTGTCGGAATGGACTTTGAATGAATAATGGCTTGCCGCTCAGGTGAGCAGGATGGCGCGGAAGTCGTTCACGTTGGTCAATGTCGGGCCGGTGATCAGGGCGTCGCCCAGCGCTTCGAAGAAGCCGTGGCCGTCGTTGTCGTCGAGCCGGTCGCGCGGGCGGATGCCGGCGGCCCAGGCGCGGGAGAGGGTATCGGGAGCGATGAAGGCGCCGGCGATTTCCTCCTGCCCGTCGACGCCGTCGGTATCGCCGGCCACCGCATGGATGCCCGGCGCGCCGTTCAGTGCCACCGCGAGTGACAGCAGGAACTCCACGTTGCGGCCGCCGCGGCCCTGGCCGCGTACGGTGACCGTGGTCTCGCCGCCGGACAGCAGCACGCAGGGCGGCGCCACCGGCTGGCTGCGGTTCTTGATCTGCAGCGCGATACCGGCCATGACCTTGCCGACGTCGCGTGCTTCGCCTTCGATGCTGTCGCCGAGGATCAGCGCCGGCAGCCCGGCTTCGGCGGCGACCGCGGCAGCCGCTTCCAGTGCCATCTGCGGCGTCGCCACCAGGTGGGTGGTGACTCGCTCCAGGCGTTGGTCGCCCGGCTTGATGGTTTCGCCGGCGCCGGATTCCAGCAGTCGGCGTGCGCCGTCGGGCAGTTCGATGCCGTAGCGGCGGACGATCTCCAGCGCGTCGGCGCAGGTGGTGGGGTCCGCTACCGTCGGGCCGGAGGCGATGTCCATCGGATTGTCACCGGGTACGTCCGAGATCAGCAGGTTCACCACACGCGCCGGATGGCAGGCGGCGGCGAGCCGTCCGCCCTTGATCGCCGAGAGGTGGCGGCGCACGCAGTTCATCTCGGCGATGGTGGCGCCGGAGGTCAGCAGCGCGCGGTTGATGGCCTGCTTGTCCTCCAGGCTGACGCCGCGGCCCGGCAGCGGCAGCAGCGCGGAGCCGCCGCCCGAGATCAGGCAGATCACCAGGTCGTCGGGCGTCAGGCCGCGCACCGTGTCCAGCAGGCGGCCCGCCGCGGCCAGCCCGGCGTCGTCCGGCACCGGGTGGGCGGCTTCGACGATCTCGATGCGTTCACACGGCACGGCGTAGCCGTAGCGGGTCACCACCAGGCCGGTAAGCTCACCCGGCCAGTGGCGTTCCAGCGCCTGGGCCATGGCGGCGGACGCCTTGCCGGCACCGATGACGACGGTGCGGCCGCGTGGCGGCTCCGGCAGGAACGGCGGGATGCAGTGCTCCGGCTGGGCGGCGTTGACGGCGGCGGCGAACATCTTGGCAAGCAGATCACGGGGAGGCGTGTTCATCGTCAGGCGTCCTTTGGTTTCAGAGCTCACCGAGGTCGGTGAAACGGATCGGCTGCGCGCCCTTCCACAGCACGGTGCGTCCCATGTCCATCAACTGATCGCTGCCTTCGACCACGGTCAGGAAGTGGTTGCCCGCCAGCTGCCCCATCTTGCTGGCGAACTGGCTGCTGCCGTAGGCGAACAGGATCTCGGTTTCGGAAAAACCGCCCGGGTAGAGCAGCAGGTCGCCGCGCGACGGGTGGTTGGTATGGTTCTCGAAGCCGAGCCCGGTGTCGAAGTCGCCGAGCGGCACCCACACCGCCTCGCCGCTCCAGCGCGAATGGATCACCTGGTTGGAGAAGGGCAGCAGCTTCAGGAAGGCGGCGCAGGTGCGCGGCGCGGCCTCTTCTTCCAGACGGGCGACGAAATGGTAGGAACCGACATCGATGGACAGGTAACGCATGGAGCCTCCTTCTTAGAGTGGGGCCGGTCGAGGCCGGCCCTTCTGAGAACCAGTTCACGATCTTGCTGCGCATCCCTGATCGGGGCTCATGTGCTGCTCGGAATCCTCATGTACTCCAGTACATTCCGGTTCCTGTGCTGCTCTTCACCCCGCTGAGGGCTGCTCGCGACAGATCGTGAACAGGCTCGTACAACGCTTATTGGCCGATCTCGAAGTTGGCCATCTTCTCCAGCGCGCGCACCATCGCCGAATGATCCCAGCCGGCGCCGCCATGCGCCGCGCAGGCGTTGAACAGCTCCTGGGCGGTGGCGGTGTTGGGCAGGGATACGCCGAGCTGGCGGCCGGTGGTCAGCGCCAGGTTGAGGTCCTTCTGATGCAGCTCGATGCGGAAGCCCGGGTCGAAGGTGCGCTTGACCATGCGCTCGCCGTGCACTTCCAGAATGCGCGAGTTGGCGAAGCCGCCCATCAGCGCTTGGCGCACCTTGGCCGGGTCGGCGCCGGCCTTGGCCGCGAGCAGCAGCGCCTCGCCCACCGCCTCGATGGTGAGCGCCACGATGATCTGGTTGGCCACCTTGGTGATCTGGCCGTCGCCGTTGCCGCCGACCAGGGTGATGTTCTTGCCCATCAGCTCGAACAGCGACTTGACCTTGGCGAAGGCGGCTTCCGAGCCGCCCACCATGATGGTCAGCGTCGCTGCCTTGGCGCCGACTTCGCCACCCGATACCGGCGCATCCAGATACTCGCAGCCGAGCTCGTTGATGTGGCGGGCGAAATCCTTGGTGGCGACCGGCGAGATGGAGCTCATGTCCACCACGATCTTGCCGGCGCTGAGGCCGGCGGCGACGCCGTTGGCGCTGAACAGGGCGTCTTCCACGTGCGGGGTGTCCGGCACCATGGTGATGATGATGTCCGCCTGGCGCGCCACCTCGGCGCCGGTGGCGCAGACCCTGGCGCCGGCCTCGAGGATGGCCCCCGGGGTGTTGCCGCGGGTGTAGGTAAAGACGGTGTGGCCGCCGGCGATGAGGTGGCCAGCCATGGGGGCGCCCATGATGCCGAGGCCGATGAAACCGATGTTTGCCATGATCTTGTCTCCGTTTTGTGAGATTGAGTTCTGGAGCCGTTACCAAAACCCAGTGCAACGGTCTTGGCTAGGCGCGCGGCCGCAGAAAACGAGGCGTAGCCGAAGTTTCTGCGAAGCTACATGCAAGGAGTACGGCCAGTGCTTGCTGAGCGAATCTCTGCGAGAGATCCGCACGCGAGCGCAACAACGCCAAGAGGGTTTTGTTAGCGGCTCTTAGCGTGTCAGGGCCTTGATCCAGCCCAGCCCCTCGCGGGTGGTGGTGGCGGGCTTGTACTCGCAGCCGATCCAGCCGTCGTAGCCGAGTCCGTCAATGTGGCGCAGCAGCCACGGGTAATTGATCTCGCCGCTGCCCGGCTCGTGGCGGCCGGGGTTGTCGGCGAGCTGGATGTGGGCGATGCGCGGCAGGTGTTTGGCGATCGTGCCCGCCAGCTCGCCCTCCATGCGCTGGGCGTGGTAGATGTCGTACTGGATGAACAGGTTATCCGAGCCTACCGCGTCGAGGATCGCCGCCGCCTGGGCGGTGCGGTTGAGGTAGAAGCCGGGGATGTCGAAGGTGTTGATCGGCTCGATCAGCAGGCGGATGCCCGCCCGCTGCAACTGCGCGGCGGCAAAGCGCAGGTTGGCGACGAAGGTCTCGTGCAGCGTGTCCTGCGGCACCCCGGCCGGGGCGATGCCGGCCAGGCAGTTGAGCTGGGTGCAGCCCAGGGCCCGGGCGTAGTCGATGGCGCGGCCGACGCCGTCCTGGAACTCGTCGACCCGGTCCGGATGGCAGGCGATGCCGCGCTCGCCTGCTTCCCAGTCGCCGGCGGGCAGGTTGTGCAGCACCTGCACCAGGCCGTGACGCTCCAGCTGTTCGGCCAGGACGTCCTTGGCGAAGGCGTAGGGGAAGAGATACTCGACCCCCTGGAAACCGGCCTCGGCGGCGGCCTGGAAGCGCTCGAGGAACGGCAGCTCGGTGAAGAGCATGGTGAGGTTGGCGGCGAATTTCGGCATGGTGTCCTCCTGATGTCTGGGCGCGGGTCAGTCGAGCAGCGCGATGGCGGTTGGGGCGTCGGCGCCGTGGGCGGCCAGCTCCTCGAACTCGTTGACGGCGTTGATCTCGGTGCCCATCGAGATGTTGGTGACGCGTTCCAGGATGATCTCCACCACCACTGGCACGCGGAACTCTTCCATCCAGGCGCGGGCCTGGGCGAAGGCGGGCTGGATTTCCTCCGGCCGGCGCACGCGGATCGCCTTGCAGCCCAGTCCCTCGACCACCGCCACATGGTCCACGCCGTAGCCTTCGGTCTCCGGGGCGTTGATGTTCTCGAAGGCGAGCTGCACGCAGAAGTCCATGTCGAAGCCGCGCTGCGCCTGGCGGATCAGCCCCAGGTAGGCGTTGTTCACCACTACGTGCAGGTAGGGCAGCTTGAACTGGGCGCCGACGGCCAGCTCCTCGATCATGAACTGGAAGTCGTAGTCGCCGGAGATCGCCACCACCTTGCGCTCGGGGTCGGCGGCGCAGACACCCAGCGCGGCCGGGATGGTCCAGCCCAGCGGGCCGGCCTGGCCGCAGTTGATCCAGTGGCGCGGCTTGTAGACGTGGAGGAACTGGGCGGCGGCGATCTGGGACAGGCCGATGGTGCTGACGTAGCAGGTGTCGCGGCCGAAGGCGTGGTTCATCTCCTCGTACACCCGTTGCGGCTTCATCGGGACGGCGTCGAAGTGGGTCTTGCGCTGCAGGGTGCGTTTGCGCTCCTGGCACTCGGCGACCCAGGCGCTGCGGTCGGGGAGCCAGCCGGCCAGCTTCATCCCCCGCGCCACTTCCAGCAATTGGTCGAGCGCCGCGCCGGCGTCCGAGACGATGCCGTAGTCGGGGCCGAACACCCGGCCGATCTGGGTCGGCTCGATGTCGATATGCACGAAGGTGCGGCCTTCGGTATAGACCTCGACCGATCCGGTATGGCGGTTGGCCCAGCGGTTGCCGATGCCGATCACGAAGTCCGACGCCAGCATCGTCGCGTTGCCGTAGCGGTGCGAGGTTTGCAGGCCCACCATGCCGGCCATCAGCGGATGGTCGTCGGGCAGGCTGCCCCAGCCCATCAGGGTCGGGATCACCGGTACGCCGGTCAGCTCGGCGAACTCCTGCAGGCGGGCGGCCGCATCGGCATTGATCACGCCGCCGCCGGCGACGATCAGCGGGCGTTGGGCGGCATTGAGCATGGCCATCGCCTTCTCGGCCTGGGCGCGCGTGGCGGCCGGCTTGTGCAAGGGCAGGGGCTCGTAGGTTTCGATGTCGAATTCGATTTCGGCCATCTGCACGTCGAAGGGCAGGTCGATCAGCACCGGGCCGGGACGGCCGGAACGCATGATGTGGAAGGCCTGCTGGAACACGCGCGGCACCAGCGCCGGCTCACGTACCGTCACCGCCCACTTGGTGACCGGCTTGGCGATGGCTTCGATGTCCACCGCCTGGAAATCCTCCTTGTACAGGCGGGCGCGCGGCGCCTGGCCGGTAATGCAGAGGATAGGTATCGAATCCGCCGACGCCGAATACAGGCCGGTGATCATGTCGGTGCCGGCCGGGCCGGAAGTGCCGATGCACACCCCGACGTTGCCGGCGCGCGCGCGGGTATAGCCCTCCGCCATGTGGGAGGCGCCTTCCACATGGCGCGCCAGCACGTGCTGGAAGCGGCCATCCTTCTTCATGGCCGAATAAAGGGGATTGATGGCGGCGCCCGGCACGCCGAACACGGTGCTCACGCCTTCCTTGCGCAATACCGCCGCGGCGGCATCCACTGCTCTCATTCGGGCCATTTGTATTCCTCCTGGGGTGGGTCTGCTTCACTGATGGTCACAGCATAGGGAGAAAGACTAAGTGGTTGAATTGCCGGGGGTCTCGGTTCTGTCGATACTTTTAGTATCTACTCGTTCGGCCGCGCCTCTCCTTGTCGCTGAAAACGCAGGTGCTGCTGCCGCGTACCGTGAGTGCCGCGCCGCCGCCTTGCCGCCGCAGGCGTCGTCCCCAGGCGGGAGGTGCCCCGCGATGTGGGGCGACCGCCCTTGCTGGCGATGCCGCTCCAGCGCGTGTTGTGGTCGAGCGCTGTCACCGCTGTGGACGGGTGGAAACGTGTTCATGAATTGTATACATATCAGCCTGAAATTGTTTTTGCCCAGTGCCGGGAAGGGGACTTGCAGCGTGTCCATTGCGGGCTGGCCTCGCGCAAAGCGCAGGACAGGATGTGCATACTGGCAACGTGTATCGTATGTAACTATTGTGTGTACACAAAAAGTCATTGAATTGTGTACAAGGCAATTCTAGACTGTTGGCAACGATGGGCCGTCCGAGCTTGTCCCACCAGGAGGCTGAAGATGGGAAAACGCGCTTTCGCCGACCGAGGACGGGCTCCCGCCTACATACGAAGGAGACAACCATGCTGATACGCGTCATCAACCCCAACACCACCCGCAGCATGACCGAAAAGATCGGTGTGTCTGCCCGGCGCGTGGCCGCGCCCGGCACACGCATCGTCGCGGTGAACCCGGACAGCGGTCCGGTCTCGATCGAAAGCCATTTCGACGAGGCGATCAGCGCCGTCGGCGTTGCCGAGGAGGTGCGCAAGGGCGAGCGCGAAGGGGCCGACGCCTACGTCATCGCCTGTTTCGGCGATCCGGGCCTGCTCGCCGCGCGCGAGCTGACGCGCGCCCCGGTGATCGGCATCGCCGAGGCCGCCTTTCACCTGGCGACGATGATCGCGACGCGCTTCTCGGTGGTCACCACGCTCGGGCGCACCGGCATTATCGCCGAGCACCTGCTGCAGTCTTACGGCTTCGCACACCACTGCCGGCGCGTGCGGGCGGCCGAGATTCCGGTGCTCGATCTCGAGGACGACGGCGCCTGCGCGCTCGACCGCATCGTCGCGGAATGCCGCCGCGCCAAGGCCGAGGACGGCATCGGCGCGATCGTGCTGGGCTGCGGTGGCATGGCCGATCTCGCCGACGAGATTCGCGAGGCGGTCGGCCTGCCGATCGTCGAAGGCGTCACCGCCGCGGTGAAGCTCGCCGAAACGCTCGCCAGCCTCCGGCTCGGCACCAGCAAGCACGGCGATCTGGCCTTCCCGCCTGCGAAGCGCTTCACCGGGCAGTTCGAACACCTGAGCGCCCAGCCGGGTTCCTGAGCATCTCTCGCCGAGGCTGTCGTCAACCGGACCTGCATTTGCAGCCTCCGCCGTCTATTAACAACGGTATGAGCCTGCGCGCTGGCGCGTGCAGGGCCCGGCACCGCGACGACGCATCGCGAGGAGGAACCCGTCATGACCAGCACCGCCCACCGCGCCACCCAGCACGTTCCGGAACCGGTCATCGCCGGCGCCGACCCGCGCCTTTACAACGACGACCTCGCGCCGGTGCCGCAGAACGCGCGCACCTGGAACGGCTACAGCATCTTCGCGATGTGGATGTCCGACGTGCACAGCGTGGGCGGCTATACCTTTGCCGCGAGCCTGTTCCTGCTCGGGCTGTCGGGCTGGCAGGTGCTGGCGGCGCTGACGCTCGGCATCCTGCTCGTCAACCTGTTGATGAACTGGGTCGGCAAACCCAGTCTGGTGCACGGCATCCCCTTCCCGGTGATGGCGCGCGTGAGCATGGGCGTGATGGGAGCGAACCTCGCCGCGGTCATCCGCGGCGTGGTCGGCATCGTGTGGTACGGCGTGCAGACCTACTTCGCCTCCAAGGCGGTGGCGACGCTGGTGCTGCTGTTCTTCCCCGGCGCCGTGGCGCTGCGCGACGCGAGCTTTCTGCGGCTCGACCTGCTCGGCTGGGCCTGCTTCATGTTCATGTGGTTCTTCCAGCTGGTGATCTTCCAGCGCGGCATGGAAACGATCCGCCAATTCGTCGATTTCTGCGGCCCGGCGGTGTATGTCGTGATGTTCGTGCTGATGGGCTGGATCCTGTCGCAGGCCGGCCTCGGCGCGCTCGACCTGACGCTCGGCGACAAGGTGCTCACGGGCAGCGAGTCCGTCACCGCGATGGGCAGCGCGGTGCTGCTGGTGGTCAGCTACTTCGCCGCGCTGCTGCTCAACTTCGGGGATTTCTCGCGCTTCGGCAAGAACGAGCGCCAGATGCGGATCGGCAATTTCCTCGGCCTGCCGGTGAACTTCATCGTGTTCTCGATCATCACCGTGATCGTGACCGCCGGCAGCTCGAGGGTGTTCGGCGCGATGATCATGGACCCGGTCGAGATCGTTTCCCGCATCGACAACAAGCTGGCGGTCGTGATCGGCAGCCTGACCTTCGTCGTCGCCACGATGGGGATCAACATCGTCGCCAACTTCGTCTCGCCGGCCTACGACATTGCCAACCTGTTCCCCCGCCACGTCGACTTCAAGCGCGGTGGCCTGATCGCGTCGATCCTCGCGGTGCTGGTGTGCCCGTGGATCTTCGTCGACAGCCCGAAGGCGATCACGGTCTTCGTCAGCGTGTTCGGTTCCATCCTCGCCCCGCTGTACGGTGTGATGATGGCCGACTTCTACCTCGTCAAGAAGCAGGTCGTGCAGGAGGCCGAGCTGTACACGATGGCGCCCACCGGGCGCTATCACTACGACGGCGGCTGGAACAAGGTCGGCCTGGCGGCGCTTGCGCTGTCGGGCACGCTGTCGATCGGCTGGGAGCTGGCGACCCAATTTTTCCATCTGTTGCCCGAGAACAACTTCGGCTGGGTGATCGGCGCGCTGGCCGGCGCGGCGATCTACCTGGCGGCGATGCGCGCCGCGCGGCGCACCTGAGGCAACGGCAATCATGACGCCGGGCACCCACGGTGCCGGGCACGCAACGTAGCAGGAGAAACACATGGCCATCACCAAGGATTACCCCCGCGACCTGGTCGGCTACGGCCGCAACCCGCCGTACGCCAACTGGCCCGGCCGCGCCCGCGTCGCCGTCCAGTTCGTGCTGAACTACGAGGAGGGCGGCGAGAACTGCGTGCTGCACGGCGACCCGGGGAGCGAGCAGTTCCTGTCCGAACTCTTCAGCCCGCCGGCCTTCCCGGGCCGTCACATGTCGATGGAAGGCGTCTACGAATACGGCTCGCGGGTCGGGGTGTGGCGCTTCCTGCGCGAATTCGAGCGGCGCGGCCTGCCCCTGACCGTGTTCGGGGTCGCCATGGCGCTGGAACGCCACCCCGAGGTCACCGCGGCCTTCCGCGAGCTGGGGCACGAGATCGCCGGCCACGGCTGGCGCTGGATCCACTACCAGAACATCGACGAGGCGACCGAGCGCGAGCACTTGCGCATCGGCATGGAGATCATCGAACGCCTCACCGGCGAGCGTGCGCTGGGCTGGTACACCGGGCGCGATTCTCCCAACACCCGCCGCCTGGTGGCGGACTACGGCGGCTTCCTGTACGACTCGGACTACTACGGCGACGACCTGCCGTTCTGGATGGAGGTGCAGAAGACCGACGGCGCGACGGTGCCGCAGCTGATCGTGCCCTACACCCTCGACACCAACGACATGCGCTTCTCGCTGCCGCAGGGCTTCTCGCACGGCGACGAGTTCCTCGACTACCTGCGCGATGCCTTCGACGTGATGTACGCCGAAGGCGACGAGCGCCCGGCAATGATGTCGGTCGGCATGCATTGCCGGCTGCTCGGCCGCCCGGGCCGCTTCCGCGCCCTGCAGCGCTTCCTCGACCACATCGAGAAGCACGACCGGGTGTGGGTGTGCCGCCGCGTCGACATCGCCCGCCACTGGCACCAGCATCATCCCTACGCACCGCAGGGCTAGATTATTGACGACCTTCTTCTCGAGCGTAGCGAGGCTCCCTTGCAGGGCAAGGGCGGACTGCGTGCCAATCTTCGATTGGCTCAGCGGAGGATTGGGAATAGATGGGAAGGCTGCGGAATTTAGATACTTAGGTGGAGAGGCCCGGCTTTGCCGGGGCCTGTAAAACGCATCGAAGCACTTCGCCTGCAGCCTGAGCCGGCCGTCGCGAGACGGGCCGGCTTTCTTTTGGCTTGTGGGTCGTGCCGTTCGTCCCTGACCGTGAATGTCACGGCCAGGGACGCTCTTCTGGCGGGACATCCGGCAGTACCCGGCCGCCGCCAACAGACCTTGAACAGGCTCTTAGCGCATTGCCCCGGTCAGGAGCAGGTAGCCCGGCAGCCAGCCGGTCAGCACGCCCTGGCCGATGGCCATGCAGGCGGTGAGCCTGGCCACCGGCTTCTTCAGCGCCAGCAGCAGGAAAAACAACAGCCACAGCACGGCCCACGCCAGCCAGGACAGGCCGAACCACCAGTCCCAGGTGGACACGGCAAGGCGCAGGGTATCCACCGCCACCGGCAGTGCGGTGATCGCCACGAACAGGCTGAACCAGCCCAGTCCGCGGCCGTCGGCACCGTTGTGGCGGTTGATGGCGACCCACAGGTAGGTGAAGGAAAACAGCAGGGAGAGGGCGCCCGCCTTGATCGACGCGGCGTCGGCCCCCTCGCCGAACGCGAGCTTGAGGGCCACCAGCAGAGTGAGGCCGCCGGCGAACAGGTTGATCACCGGGATCTCCCTGTCGCCGATGCGGCCCAGCATCCACAACCCGTTGAGAATCAGCACGGCTCCTACGTAGAGGAGCGCCAGACCGAGCAACATGGCGCGCTACCTTTCGCGGTTCGGCCAAGCTGCGCCCGGAGCGGCCCCGCCTCGGCGGGCGGGGCTGACTCGGGCGTGGTCGGCAACGATATCAGGCATGATCGGTGCTCCCGCTGCTCAGGCCACGGTGGGAATCACCGCGACGGCGTCGAGCTGGACTTCGTCGCAGTTGTGGCCGGGGCCACTGCGGTCCACCACCAGGAAGTCGCACACCGCGTCGAGGGCCAGCAAGGGGTGGTGCCACACCCCGGTGCGGTAGTTGACGCCCTGGTCGGCGCGGGCGAGGAAGACCCGCAGGTCCGTCGCCGCTGGAGGTGCGCCCGCCGGGGCCACCACCACCAGGTAGGGACGGCCGGACAGCGGAATGAAGGCCTGGCTGCCCAGCGGGTGGCGCTCCATCATCTCCACCCGGAACGGCAGCGCACGCGGCTGGCCGCGAAAGATGGAGACGATGGCCCGCCCTTCCGGGCCCGGCTCGATGCTGGCCAGATCGTGGTAGCGCTCGGTGTTGCCGCCGTTGATCGGGAAGTGGCGCACCGCCTCCGACGCCTCGATGACGTCGCCGAAGGGGGCGAAGGCTTCCCGGCTGAGCGGCTCCACCGCGAGTTCGAGGGTCTTCATTTGACCACCCGCCCCCACAGGCGCAGGCGCGAGACGCCGCCGTCGGGGAAGATGTTGAGGCGCACGTGCGTCACCGGGCCGAGCTTGGCCAGGTCGGTGAAGGTGTGCAGCGCGTCCATCGACAGCTTCTGCTCCGGCAGCAGCACCGGCCAGAACATGCTCTGGGTGGTGGCGGACTGGTCGGTGCCGCCGCTGACGAAGGCGGCCTGCAGCGAGCAGGCGTCCGGGTAGTTGCCTTTGTAGAAGGCGGTATCCACCTCGATCTTCTCGATGATGCCGGGTGCGCCCAACTGCACCACGCACCAGTCGTTGCCCGGTTCGCGGCGGCGGCGGGTTTCCCAGCCGTCGCCCATGTTCAGGCCGCGTCCCGGCAGCAGCATATTGCTGGCGGAGGAGCCGAAGCTGGCGTCGTTCCAGGCCACCGGGCGGCCGCCGTTTTCCAGGGCGACGAGATCGACCAGCTGGTCCGGGCCGGCGCTCTCCAGGCCGCCTACCGGTTGGCCATAGACGCGCAGGCGGGCGATGCCGCCGTCCGGATAGATGTTGACGCGCAGGTGGGTCCAGACCTCGCCATTGGCGCATTCGAGCAGGTGATGGCTGTTGGGACCAAGGGCAGTCGCGGGCAGAATCTCGGTCCAGGCGGCGGCCTTCAGGGCCTCCACGTCGTCGGTCGCGGACACGGTGGCCTCGATCGACACTGCCGGCGGGTAGTTGCCGGTGAAGTGGCTGGTGTCGACGTCGAAGCCGCGGATCACGCCCTTCACGCCGAGCTTCACCAGCGCCCAGTCGTGGCCGGCCACGCGCTTGCGGCGCGACTCCCAGCCGTCCATCCACTTGCCGTTCTCGTCGAACTTGCCGGGCACGAACTGGGCCGGCTCCGGGTTGAGCATGCGCGAGACTTCGGCGAAGAAGTCGTCGGACGCGTACAGGGCCTGGGCGCCCAGGCGCGGGTTGGCGAGATCGACCGAGCGGCGCGCCCAATCGGGCAGCTCGGCGGCGGGGGCGATGATGGTAGGTCCGGTGGCATGGGCCATGATGGGTTCTCCTTGCAGTGTTCAGTGAAAATTCGTGAGGGACGCGCCGGCTTGGCGCGTCCCTCGGGGGTGTCGATCGTGCGATCAGATGCGTGTCTGGGGCGCGGCGTCGGCCAGCATTTCGGCGCGGGCCGGGGCGCGCAGATCGACCGTGATGTCGCCGTTGAGCACCTGGGTGGCGCGCTCGCGGTCGATATCCTTCTCCCACACGCCGACCACCACGGTCGCCACGCAGTTGCCGATCATGTTGGTCAGCGCGCGCGCCATGCCCATGAACCAGTCCACCGACAGTACCAGCACCAGGCCGATGGCGGGGATGGCCGGCACGGCACTCAAGGTGGCGGCGAGAATCACGATGGCCGAGCCCGGCACGCCGTGGGCGCCTTTCGAGGTCACCAGCGAAATGGCGAGGATGGTGAGGAGGTCGGTCAGCGACAGCGGCGTGTTGGTGGCCTGGGCGATGAACACCGCCGCCAGCGTCAGGTAGATCGAGAAGCCGTCGAGGTTGAAGGAGTAGCCGGTGGGGATCACCAGGCCCACGGTCGAATCCTTCACCCCCATCAGTTCGAGCTTGCGCATCACCTGGGGCAGCACGGCGTCGGACGAGGCGGTGCCCAGCACGATCAGCAGTTCCTCGCGCAGGTAGCCCAGCAGCTTGAAGATGTTGAAGCCGGCCAGGCGCAGGATGATGCCCAGGATGCCGACCACGAAGATGCTGCAGGTCAGGTAGAACAGCGCCACCAGGAGGCCGAGCTGCTTGAGCGAGCCGATGCCGTACTTGCCGACGGTGAAGGCGATGGCGCCCATCACGCCCAAGGGGGCGAGCTTGACGATGAAGCCGATCAGCTTGAAGAACACCTGGCCGAGGTGGTCGATGGCGCTGGTCACCGGGCGGCCGCGTTCGCCGAGCGCCGCGACGGCGCAGCCGAACAGGATGGCGATCAGCAGCACCTGCAGGATGTCGCCCTTGGCGAAGGCGTCCCCGAAGGTGGCGGGAATGAGCTTCATGATGAAGTCCACCGCCGTCAGGTGCCCCACCTGCGACACCCGCTCGGAGTAGTCGGCCAGCGCCGAGCCATCGAGGGTGTGGGGATTGATGTTCATGCCCGCGCCCGGCCGCAGGGTCTCGGCCAGCAGCACGCCCAGCGCCAGGGCGAAGGTGGTGACGATCTCGAAGTACAGCAGGGCCTTGACGCCGACGCGGCCGACCTTCTTCAGGTCGCCGGTGCTGCAGATGCCGTGCACCACGACGCAGAACACCAGGGGCGCGACCAGCATCTTGATGAGCTTGATGAAGCCGTCGCCCATGGGCTTGAGCTTGGTGGCGAAATCGGGCCAGATGATGCCGATGATCACGCCGAGAATCAGGGCGATGACGACTTGCCCGAACAGGGTCTTATGGAAGCGTTTGTACATGGTTCACCTCGCAAACCGGATCGAAAGACGGTTGCCGTGCGCAACCGGGGTCTTGTCGAAGGGATGACGGGAGGGGGTGAGTTCCATGCTCACGGGGTTGTTGCGCAACGCCGCGGTGGCGGCATGCGCTGCTCTTGTTCGGGCCATCTGCTTCTCCTTGGTGTAAATAATTATTAGCTTGGTTGGGACAGCTTAGGGATAAAGCGCAAGTGCTTGAATTCCCTCCGGCCTCGGTACTGTCGATAGTTTTGCTATCGACTCCCGGCCTGAAGACCCCCTTCCCGAGCCGGCCGGAAGGAGGGGCTGCGCGCAAGCTGGCGCGTGCCGACGCGTCGCCGAAGAGGGGCGGGCTCCGCGCTGGACGGCTCACCTTTACCCGCCGGGCGGAGTGACGCGGTGCCGGGGGTGTGGTGTTATATTCTTTCTGACATGTTAGTTTGAATTTTTCGAGTTTTGCAACAAAAATGTCTTTATGGGCTTGCCTGGCGTGGTAGGTGGAATTTGCTGCCGGCAAAGCCTGATGTGACAATTGCCGCTCGACGAAAACGGATGGGGACGAGAAACATGCAGGAGCCTGAAGGTTTGCTCTTGGCCGACAAGGCCTTCCTGGCGCTGCGGGAACTGCTGACCGGCGGTGGCCTGCGGGCAGGGCAGTTCGTCTCGATGTCGGATCTGGTCGGGGTGATCGGGCTGCCGCTGGCGCCGGTGCGCGAAGCGGTCAAGCGCGCCGAGTCGGCCGGTTACGTCCGCGTCCTGCCCAAGCGCGGCGTGGCCGTGATGGAGGCGACGCCGGAGCTGGTGCGCGAGTGCTTCCACCTGCGCACCCTCTTCGATCAGGAGGGCGCCCGGCTGCTGGTGCGCCGGCACGCCGCGGACACGCTCGCCGAGCTGCGGCAAAAGCATCAGCAGGTGCTCGACGCCGCGCGCGCCGGCATCACGCCCTCGCTGCAGCGCGAGGCGATGGCGGTGGACTGGGCCTTGCACAGCGCCCTGTCCAATGTCCTCGACAACGCCAGCATCCGGGAGATCTACGCGCGCAACCGCGACCGCATCCTGGTGATGCAGCATTCCCGTCCGCTGCTTCCCGACCGTATCGTGCCGGCGATGGAGGAGCACCTGGCGATCATGGATGCGATCGCCGGCGGCGACGAGCAGGAGGCGGCCGGCCAGGTGCGCAACCATTTCCGCCAGACGCTGCGCTGGTGGGGCATCATCGACGCAGCCGAGGCGTCCTGAGTGTAACCAGCGCGCCGGCGTCCGCTTCGGCGGACGGCCCGCTTGCCGCCGCTGGCGCCACCACCCCTCCGTCCATCCCTCTCCGCCTCCCCCGCGCCGAGGTCGCCGCGGTGGAGCCCGCGCTCCGGCCATGCCGTGCCGCTTGTCAGTCCCGCTGGCCCAGGTTGGCCGAAGCCGCTGCGGCCGGGTTATCCGGGGTCCGGGATACTGGGCCGGGGTTCAGTCCGGCGCCCCGGCGGCGGCCCATTCGACGACAAGGCGGCGTTCGGCGTCGGTCATGTGCGTCAGGTTGCCGAGCGGCATGGTCCTGCTTTGCACTTGCGCGGCCAGGCGCGCGGCGTTGCGCTTGATCTCGGCCGGTTCGTCCAGCCGCACCCCGGCCGGCGGTGCCGAAAACCCGGCAAAGCTCGGCCGTGCGGCATGGCAGGCGACGCAGCGCTGCGCCAGGATGGCGCGCACCTGCTCCAGGTTGGCCGAAGACCGTTTCGCCCCCGCCGGCAGCACGCCGGACGGCGCGCCGGCCAGCGCCACCAGCAGCAACAGCGCCGCGCCGGCGGCGGGAAAGCGCCAGTCGACGATGCCGCGATGGCGCAGGTTGAAGAAGTGGCGGATCAGCACCCCGGCGGCGCCGATGCCGGCCAGCAGCGCCCAGCCGTACCGGTGGCCGTAGGTGAAGGCGAAGTGCGGGCTGATCATGATGAACAGCACCGGCAGCGTGAAGTAGTTGTTGTGCACCGAGCGCTGCTTGCCGCGCCGCCCCGGCTCCGGGTCCGGCGTCTCGCCGCGTGTCAGGGCCGCCACCATGGCCCGCTGGCCGGGGATGATGACGAAGAACACGTTGCCGGCCATCAGCGTGCCGATCACCGCGCCGCAGAGCAGATACACCGCGCGCGCCGCGAACAGCTGCGACAGCCCCCAGGCCAGTAGCACCAACAGCAGGTAGACGCTCAGACCGAGCCAGCCGTCACGCCGTCCGAGCGGGCTGCGACACAGACCATGGTAGACCAGCCAGGCCCCGGCCAGCGTCAGCAACGCCACGGCCACCGCCAGCGCCGGGCTCAAGCGCGCCACGGCCGTGTCGACCAGCATCACCTCGGCGCGCGCCAAATACAGCAGTGCCAGCAGCGCAAAGCCCGACAGCCAGGTGGTGTAGGCCTCCCACTTGAACCAGTGCAGCCTGGGCGGCAGCACGGGCGGGGCAACCAGGTACTTCTGCGGGTTGTAGAAGCCGCCGCCGTGCACCGCCCACAGCTCGCCGCCGACACCGCGCCGTTGCAATTCGGGATCGGTCGGCGGGGTCAGGTGGTTGTCGAGCCAGACGAAGTAGAACGACGCGCCGATCCACGCCACGCCGGCCACGAAATGCAGCCAGCGCAGCAGCAGCGCCAGCCAGTCGAGCAGGTAGTCCGCCACGCTCAACTCCCGCGGTAGCTGCTGTAGCCGTAGGGCGACAGCAGTAGCGGCACGTGGTAATGCGCCGCTGCGTCGCTGATGCCGAAGCGGATCGGCACCACGTCGAGGAAGGGCGGATCGCTCAGGGCGTGGCCCTGCGCGCGCAGGTAGTCGCCAGCGGCGAAGTGCAGCTCGTACACCCCCGGCAGCAGCATCGCCCCCTCCAGCAGCGGCGCGTCGCAGCGGCCGTCGGCGTTGGTGCGGGTAACCAGCAGCCGGCGCGGTTGCAGGCCGTCGATGCGGTACAGGCTCACGACCAGCCCGGCGGCCGGGCAGCCGCGCGCGGTATCGAGCACATGCGTGGTGAGACGGCCCATGGTGTGGCCTTTCTGTCAGTCATGACGATGCTGTCGGGAAAGCAGCGCAGTGGCCAGCTTCTATTATGGTTATAACCGCATGGTGATGATTCGCCGCGTTGGCGGCAGGAGAGGACGCCATGGATAGCCCTGACAACCGGTGCTGGACGCCGGCGGATTTGTCGGCCCTGGAGCGCGACGCTTTCGTCGCCGCGCTCGACGGCGTGTTCGAACAGACGGCGTGGGTGGCCGAGCGCGCCTGGGAACAACGCCCGTTCACCACGCGCTTTGCGCTGTGGCAGGCGCTGGTGTCCGCCATGCTGGCGGCATCCCATGAGGAACAGCTGGCGCTGATCCGCGCCCACCCCGAACTGGGCACGCGTGCCCCGCTGAGCGCGGCCTCGGGCGGAGAGCAGCAGGCCGCCGGCCTGCGCCAGGAGGGCGCCGACACCCCGCGGCTGGCCGAACTCAACGCCCACTACCGCGCACGCTTCGGCCATCCCTTCATCGTCGCCGTGGCCGGGCTCGGCCGGGACGACATCCTCGCCCAGCTCGAGCAGCGCCTGCACGACCCCCCGCAACAGGAATTCGCCCGCTGTCTCGGCGAGATCGGCCGCATCGCCGCGCTGCGGCTGGCGCAGCGGGTGAGTAGTGCTTAGAGCCTGTTCAAGGTCTTTTTCCGGCTGCGCTGGTCCGGCAAATGGCCAGAAACGAGGCGGACGACGCTGGCCTTGGCATTCCAAGGCCAAGTCGGCCAACGACGCAGATGGCCGTTTGCCGGGCCAGCCCTTCGGGGCCGGGTACTGCCGGCGCATCGCGTTGTCGTTCGTCCCTGGCAGTGAATGACACTGCCAGGGACTCTCTTCTAGCGCTGCATCCGGCAGTGCTCGGCCGCCGCCACAAAAAGACCTTGAACAGGCTCTTAGACGTGCCGCCTCCGCCTCTCGGAGCCTCCTAGCGGAGGCATCCTTTCCCCCAGTGAGGGGGCCGTCTGCAGGCAGCGGCTTGGCTGGTGGGCGTGCCGCCGGCTACGCCGGCGTTTTCGGCGGCGAGGCGTCGCCGGTGGAAATGTCCCGGCCCACCCGGCGCAGGTGCTGTTCGACGTAGAACGCCGCCGCCTGCTCGTCGCCGCTGACGATCGCCTCGTAGATCAGCTGGTGTTCCGCCACATACAGGCTGATGCGCTCCTCGTCGTAGATGCCGTCGTCACGCAGCCGCTGCCACAGCGGTTGCTCCATGGTCTTCGCGATCTCGTCGGCGATGCGCACCATCAGCGCATCGCCCGTCATCACGGCCAGCTGGCGATGGAACAGCCGGTCGCACTCGCTCCACAGCGCCTGCTGCGCCTGGATGTCGATGTTCTTGACGTTCTTCATCAGCGCCAAATACTGCTCGGCCTTGTCGTCGCGTTGGCCACGTCGTGCCGCCAGCCGTGCGATGGCGGGCTCCAGCAGCAGCCGTACCTCCAGCGTCGACAGCGGGCTGTCGTCGGCGCGTCCGTCGGTGTCCGCGAGCTGGGCCTGCTGCAGCCGCTGCAGGGCATCGGCACAGACATAGGTGCCCGAGCCGCGGCGCGTGATCACCAGCTGCTGGTTCTGCAGCGACCCGATGGCCTCGCGTACGGCGGGGCGGCTGACGCGGAAGCGTGCCGCCAGCTCGCGCTCCGACGGCAGGCGGGATTCCGGCAGGAATTCGCCGTTGGTGATGCTGTGCTGGATTTGCTCGGCCACCTGCTGGTAGATCGGGCGCGGCTGAAAGTGGTTGGTTTCTTGCATGATGGTCACTCAAATTGGTCTCAAAATAGACATGAGTGTTGCGTATTGGTGACAAAGTTTACCAAATCATCCGGTGATGGCGCGATATGGTTGTGCCCGGCTCGCCTAATTGGTAATTTTTTTGACATGAACAGAGCGGTTGTTGTCCGTTGTCTGGCCAGTTTACGGTGGCTAGCGCAGCAGTGGCCGATATCTGGTTGAAATTCTACCAATTTGGAGGCCTGACACCCCATGAGCATGTCGACACCGCTACCGGTTTTCTCCGCCCGCCAAACCGCCGAACTGCTGCCCTTCGATTCCTTGTGCCAAGTGCTGGCGCAGGCCGCCGAAGAGTACCAGGCCGGGCGCATCAGCAGCCCGGAGCGCCAGGTGCTGCCGTTACCGGGGGAGGGCGTGCTGCTGTCGATGCCGGCCACTGCCCACGATATCGGCATGCACAAGCTGGTCAACGTCTGCCCGCACAACAGCCGTAGCGGCCTGCCCACCATCCACGGCGTGGTCAGCGTTTACGACGCCGCCAGCGGCGCGCCGCGGCTGATCCTGGACGGGCCTACCGTCACGGCCCGGCGCACCGCGGCGGTCTCGATGCTGGCGATGCGCTCGCTGCAAGCGTCGCCTCCGCGCCACGTCGCGCTGATCGGCACCGGCAAGCAGGCGGCCGGCCATGCCGAGGCGCTGGCGGCGCTGTACCCGGGACTGCGCGTCGACGTGCATGGCCACCATATGGCGGCCGCCGAGGCGTTCTGCCGCGAGCACGATGCGCTCGGCCTGGACCTGCAGCCGGCCACGGGGGGCGTGGCCGAGGCGGTGCAAGTGGTGATCATGCTGACCACCAGCAAGGTTCCGGTGTACGACCAGCCGGCGCGTCTCGATCGTCTGCTGATCGGGGTCGGCGCCTTCCGTCCCGACATGGCCGAGCTGGGGCCGCAAGCCATCGCCGGCAGCCAGCTGTTTTCCGACGACCCGGTCGGCGCGCGCCACGAGGCCGGCGATTTGATCCAGGCCGGGATCGACTGGTCCACCGTGGCGTCGCTGGCCGACGCCGTGGCCGGGCGCTTCGACGCGGCCCGCCCGCGCCTGTTCAAGAGCGTCGGTACCGCCGCCTGGGATCTGGCGGCGGCGCGTTGCGCGCTGGCCAACTGGCGCCGCGGCGTGGGCGAGGGCGCATGAGCCGCGCCGACGTCATCGTGGTCGGCGCCGGCGTGGTCGGCATCGCCAGCGCGCTGCAACTGCGCCTGGCCGGGCTCGACGTGCTGCTGCTCGACCGCGACCCGCCGGCGTCCGGCACCTCGTCCGGTAACGCCGGGGCGCTGGCGGTGAGCGAGGTGCTCCCGCTCGCCGAGCCAGGTGTGCTGCGTCAGGTGCCACGTTGGCTGCTCAATCCGCTCGGCCCGTTGGCGGTGCGCTGGCGCCATCTGCCCGGCCTGATGCCGTGGCTCGGCCGCTTCGTGCTGGCGAGCCGGCCATCGCGGGTGGCGGCGCTGAGCCGGCAGCTGGGGCAGCTGCTGGCCCGGGTGAACCAGGACTATGCCCCGCTCATCGCCCGCTGCGGTCTGGAAGGGAGCTGGCGTCGCCACGGTGCACTGGCGCTCTATTCTGACCAGAAAGCCTTGCAGGCCGATCTGCCACGCTGGCAGCGGCGCGGCGAGCAGGGTGTGCGCTGGCGGCGCTGCGACCAAGACGAACTGGCACGGCTGGAGCCGGCCTTGCGTGCGCCGTGGCAGCAGGGGGTGCTGATTCCGGACTGGTCGCACGTGGACGATCCCTACCTGTTCAGCCTCGGCCTGTTCCAGCAGTTCCTGCGCGAAGGCGGCCGCTTCCTGCAGCAGCCGGTGACGGCGCTGTGTCAGCAGCACGGCGTCGCCAGCGGCGTCACCCTGGCCGACGGCCGCGCGCTGAGCGCGGGGCAGGTGGTGGTGGCGAGCGGCGTGTGGAGCGATCGTTTCGCACGCCAGGCTGGCCAGGCGCTGCCGCTGGAGAGCGAGCGCGGCTACCACCTGACTCTGCCCAAGGCCGGTCGTCCGCTGCGCCATTTCCTGCTCAACGCCAGTGAAAGCTTCGTCATCCTGCCGATGGCCGACGGTGGCCTGCGCCTGGCCGGTACGGTGGAACTGGCGCACCGCGACGCGCCGCCGGACTACCGTCGCGCCCACCTGCTGCTGGACAAGGCGCAGGCCATGCTGGGCGAGCTCGGTACCGACGGCATGAGCGCCTGGATGGGCAACCGCCCATCGGTGCCGGATACCGTGCCGGTGATTGGCCCGTCCTCGCGCCTTCGGCAACTGTTCTTCGCCTGCGGTCATGGCCATCTCGGCCTGACCCTCGCCGCCACCACCGGCGCGCTGCTGCGCGACCACCTCACCGGGGTGGCGGCCATTCCGCCAGAGTTCTGGCCCGGCCGGTTCCGTTAGCGTTCCGGTCGGTGCCAACGTTGCCGCAATCAAGCTGTTGCTGTGCCTCTTGTCGATTCAACAACTTCATCAGGATGCAAAACATGAAACACACCCTGCTCGTTACCCTGCTGGCCCTGGGGGGCATCAGCGCCGCTTCTGCCGCCGAGGTGGTGAAAATCGGTTTCATCGGCCCCTTGACCGGGCCGGACGCCCACTGGGGCAAGGACAACCAGAACTGTGCCCAGCTCGCCGTCGACACCCTCAACCGCAGTGCGCTGAGGATCAACGGCCAGCCGGTGCAGTTCGAACTGGTATCGCAGGACGACCAGGAAGACCCCAAGCAGTCCACCCTGGCCGCGCAAAAACTGCTGGATGAAGAAGTGAAGGCGGTGGTCGGCCCGTTCACTTCGGGCACCACCATTCCCGCCGCGCGCATCATTAACCAGGCTGGTCTGCCGCAGTTCTCGGTGGCGGTCAACGCCACCTACACCAACCAGGGCTACGGCAATGCCTTCCGCCTGAGCGCGGTGGACACCCGCATGGGACCGGCTATCGCCCAATACGCGCTGAGCGAATTGAAGGCCAAGCGCATCGCCATGATCGACGACCGCACCGCCTATAGCCAGGGCCTGGCCGACAAGTTCGAGGCCGAGGCCAAGCGCCTGGGGGCGCAGGTGATTCGCCGCGAATACACCACGCCGGGGCAGAACAACTTCAGTCCGATCCTGACCACGATCCGTGCCGCCAAGCCGGACCTGCTGTTCGTTGCCATGTCCGACAGCCAGGCGGCACCCCTGGCGCTGCAGATGAAGCAGCTCGGCCTGTCCACCAAGGTGCTCAGCGGCGACATGATCCAGACCGATAACTTCATCAAGCTCTCCGGCGGCAACAGCGAAGGCTTCATGGCGGCGGTGGCCGGCAACGTGCTGGAAAAGCGCAGCCAGGGCCAGGACTTCATCAAGCGCTATCAGGCCAAGTACGGCAAGGCGCCGCTGTCCTACGGCCCGCAGCATTACGACGCGGTGATGCTGGTCGCGAAAGCCATGCAGCAGGCCAACAGCACCGAGCCCGGCAAGGTTACGGCGGCGCTGAAGAAGATCAGCTACGAGGGGGTGAACGCCTCCTACCGCTTCGATAGCCGTGGCGACCTGATCCAGGCGCCGATCACCGTCTATCAGGTGCGCCAGGCCAAGTGGGCGCCGGTCAAGGTGACCTTCTGAGATTTTCCCTGTTGTTGTCAGCTTGCGCCCGGCCTAGGCCGGGCTTTTTTCGCCGTGGCGGCGGGTCGGGTGACGAGGCCCGGCAAGGGGGCCAAGGGATTTAGAGATGTGGCTCGACCGCCTGCAGCAGGGTCTGCTCCGACAGCTTGCCGATCAGCGTGGCCACCTGCTTGCCGGAACGGTCCAGCACCACAGTGTAGGGCAGGCCGCCGGCCGGGTTGCCGATGGCGCGCATCAGGTCGAGCGTATTGCCGTCGCCCAGCACGATCGGGTAGCTCACCCTGGTGCTGCGCAGGTAGTTGCCGACCGAGACCTTGTCGTCGAGTGCCACGCCGACCACCTCGACACCCCTTGGCGCCAGGCGCGTGCGCACGGCGTTGAGCATCGGCATCTCCTCGCGGCACGGCGAACACCAGGTGGCCCAGAAATTCACCACGGTCACCTTGCCCTTGTACTGGGTGAGCGCGGCGTTCCTGCCGGCCAGGTCGATGAAGCGGGCGCGTTCCAGCGCCGGGCTGGCGGCGGCCGGCAGTGCCGTCAACAGGACGGCGCACAGTAGCGGCAGCACGCCGCGGCGCAGAGTGGTCGGGGTCATCGGGTCATCCTGTAAAAAACGTGGCAACGGCTTGGAGCGGGCGGCGCGGCCAGGGTTCGGAGCGCGGGGAGGGCGGCGTTTCGTGCTACACTTAAGCGCTTGATTTCATAGCGGAGCCGGCATGTCCATCCTCGTCTGCGGATCGCTCGCCTACGATACCCTGCTGACCTTCGAAGACCGCTTCGACCAGCACATCCTGGCGGACCAGCTGCACAAGATTTCCACCACCTTCCGCGTGCCGACGATGCGTCGCGAGTTCGGCGGCTGCTCCGGCAACATCGCCTACAACCTCGCGCTGTTGGGCGAGCGGCCGCTGGTGATGGGCACGGTGGGCGAGGACTTCGACCCCTACCGTGAGCATCTGGCCCGCCTCGGCGTGGCGGACCGCCATATCCGCACCGTGCCCGGCCAGTATACCGCGCAATGCTTCATCATCAGCGATAGCGGCGGCAACCAGCTGATGGCGTTCCATCCCGGCTCGATGGAGCACGCCACCGCCAACCACCTTAGCGAGGTCGAGGGCCCGGTGGAACTCGCCATCGTGGCACCGTCGGGCTACCTCGGCTGCCTGCAGCACTGCCGCGAGCTGGCCGAGGCCGGCATTCCGTTCGTGTTCGATCCCGGCCAGGAGCTGCCGCTGTTCTCGCGCACCGAGCTGCGCACGCTGGTCGAAATGGCCAGCTACATCACGCTCAACGACTACGAAACCGAACTGATGCGCGAGCGCGCCGGCCTGACGCTGGACGACATGCGCCGCCAGGTGCGCGCGCTGATCATCACGCGTGGTGCCGAGGGGGCGGAGATCCACGTCGGCGACACGTCGCTCCACATCCCGGCGGTGCCGCTGGACGGCCCCGCGCTCGACCCCTCCGGCTGCGGCGACGCCTTCCGCGCCGGCTTGCTGTACGGCATCCGGCACGGTCTCGACTGGCTGCTGACCGGCCGCCTGGCCAATCTGCTGGGCGCCATCAAGGTGGTCAGCCGCGGCGCGCAGAATCATGCCTTCGACTGGGCCGGGCTGAAAGAGCGCTACCAGGCGGCCTATAACGAAGCATGGCCGGACTAGGGCGTGTCATCCATTGTTTCCCCGCTGCGTTGCTGCCGTGAAAGTGGCCAGGCAAGGCGCCGGGCGCAGGCAATGGCGACCCCCTTGCCAAGACCGGCAACGCCGCATGGCCGCTTTCGCGGCGCAACCCATCGGGCCGGGCCTCTTTTTGTGCGCCACGGCGTTGCTTGGCGCTCGTTTGGAATAACCAAACGTCGCGCCTCGCGCCTTGTTGCGCGCAAAAACAGGCTCCGGCGCAGCGTGGGAAACAATGGATGACACGCCCTAGGCCCGCACCGGACCGCCACCCAGGGTTGAATAAGGCAACTGTCATCCCCACCATTGTGCAATTCGACCCAGATCATCCCAAAGGGGAAGACATGACCGTTCCTTACCTGTCCACCGCCCTGAAGGGCCCGTTGCTGGAGCTGGAAAGCCGCATTCTCGGCGCCCAGCCCCATATCGAGCACTGGTTCCGCAGCCAGTGGCACGCCCACCAGGTACCGTTCTACGGCTCGGTCGACCTGCGCAACAGCGGCTTCAAGCTGGCCCCGGTGGACATGAACCTGTTCCCCGGCGGTTTCAACAACCTCAATCCGGAGTTCACCCCGCTCGCGGTACAGGCCGCCACCAGCGCGGTGGAGAAGGTGTGTCCGGAAGCCAAGAACATCCTGCTGATCCCGGAGAACCATACCCGCAACACCTTCTACCTGCAGAACGTGGCGGCGCTGGTGCACATCTTCGAGCAGGCCGGCCTCAAGGTCCGGTTGGGCTCGCTCAACCCGGAGATCACCGAACCGACCGAACTGACCGCCGCCAACGGCGCCACGGTGCGGCTGGAACCGATCGAGCGCCGCGGCAACCGCTTGGTGCTGGCCGACGGCTTCAGCCCGTGCGTGGTGCTGCTCAACAACGACCTGTCGGGTGGCGTGCCGGACATCCTGCAGAACCTGGAGCAGACCCTGCTGCCGCCGCTGCACGCCGGTTGGGCGGTGCGGCGCAAGACCCATCATTTCAAGGCCTACGACCAGGTCGCCGACGACTTCGCGCGGCTGATCTCGATCGATCCGTGGCTGATCAACCCTTACTTCAACGCCACCAAGGGGCTGGATTTCCAGAGCCGCCAGGGCGAAGAAGCGCTGGCCGACAGCGTGTCCGGTCTGCTCGACAAGATCCGCATCAAGTACCGCGAGTACGGCATCACCCATGATCCGTTCGTGATCGTCAAGGCCGACGCCGGCACCTACGGCATGGGCGTGATGAGCGTGAAGTCGCCGGATGAGGTGGTCGGCCTCAACCGCAAGGCGCGCAACAAGATGGCGGTGGTCAAGGAAGGGCTGGAAGTCTCCGAGGTGATCGTGCAGGAAGGCGTGTACACCTTCGAGACGGTCAACGCCGCGGTGGCCGAGCCAGTGGTCTACATGATGGACCGCTTCGTCATCGGCGGCTTCTACCGCGTGCACACCGGGCGCGGTGTCGACGAGAACCTCAATGCGCCGGGCATGCACTTCGTCCCGCTGTCGTTCGAGTCGGCCTGCCTGCCGGACAAGAACGGCAACCCGGACTGTCCGCCCAACCGTTTCTACTCCTACGGCGTGATCTCCCGCCTGGCGCTCCTGGCGGCCTCGCTGGAACTGGAAGCCACCGACCCCGACAACGCCTGAGCGCACTGGACCTCGCCCATGAAAATCCTGTTCATCGCCGATCCTCTGGACCACTTCAAGATCTACAAGGACACCACCTTCGCCATGATGGAGGAGGCGGCGCGACGCGGCCACGCCTTGGCGGTGGCCGAAGCGCGCCAGCTATCGGTGGAAGGCGGCCGGCTGCTGGTGGACGCGCGCGGCCTGACCCTGACCGGCGACAAGCACGACTGGTACCGCCTGGCCGAGGTGCAGCGCCAGCCGCTCACCGCGTTCAGCGCGGTGATCATGCGCAAGGACCCGCCGTTCGACATGGAGTACCTGTACGCCTCGCAACTGTTCACCCTGGCCGAAGCCCAGGGCGTCAAGGTGTTCAGCAGCGGCCAGGCACTGCGCGACTACAACGAGAAGCTGGCGATCCTGCACTTCCCCGACTGCATCGCGCCGACCCTGATCTCCGGCGAGTCGGCACGCCTGCGCGCCTTTGTGCGCCAGCATCAGGACGTCATCCTGAAGCCGCTCGACAGCATGGGCGGCGACAGCATCTTCCGCGTCACCCCGGACGACCCCAACCTGTCGGTGATCCTGGAAACCATCACCCAGCGCGAGACCCGCACCGTGATGGCGCAGCGTTTCATCCCGGAAATCCGCGACGGCGACAAGCGCATCCTGGTGATCGACGGCGAGCCGGTGGATTACTGCCTGGCACGCATCCCGATGGCCGGCGAGACGCGCGGCAACCTGGCCGCCGGTGGTCGCGGCGAGGCGCGCCCGCTCACCGCGCGCGACCGCGAGATCGTGGCGGCGGTGGGGCCGGAGCTGCAGCGGCGCGGCATCCTGTTCGCCGGCCTCGACGTCATCGGCGACTACCTCACCGAAGTCAACGTCACCAGCCCCACCTGCTTCCGCGAGATCATGGACCAGACCGGCATCAACGTTGCCGGGCTGTACATCGACGCGCTGGAGCGGCGGTGCGCGCACTGATCCTGCGGCTTCGGCCAACCTGTCTGGCCTTGTGCCTGCTCATCGGGCTCGCGGCGTGCGGCCGCGAGCCCGAACCGTTCCGCCAGGAAAGCTACGTGTTCGGCACGCGCGTCGAGGTCACCGTGCTGGGCGAGTCGGAGGCCCACGCCCAGGCCGCGGTGGCGCAGGCCATGGCCGAACTCGATCGCCTGCATCTGCGCCTGCACGCCTGGAAGGGCAACGGCGAACTGGTCGCCATCAACCGCGCCCTGGCGCGCGGCGAATCGGCGCCGCTGGCGCCCGACCTCGCCGAGCTGCTGCGCGCCGCCCAGCGCGACGAGGCGCTCTCTGACGGCCTGTTCTCGCCGGCGCTGGGCGGCATGGTGGCGCTGTGGGGCTTCCACGCTGACAGCTTCGCCCCGGTCACTCCCGACCCCGCCGCGCTGCGGCGGCTGGTCGAGGCCCGCCCGCGCCTGGCCGACCTCAGCTTCGCCGACGGCCGCATCGCCAGCCGCAACCCGGCGGTGCAGCTCGATCTGGGCGGCATCGCCAAGGGCTGGGCGCTCGACCGCGTGCGCAACCAGCTCAAGGCCGCCGGTGTCCGCTCCGCGCTGATCAACATTGGCGGCAACGTCATCGCGCTGGGCAAAAAACCGGACGGCACGCCCTGGAAGGTCGGCATCCAGCACCCGCGCCACAACGAGGCGATGGCGGTGGTGGAACTGGCCGACGGCGAGGCGGTGGGCACCTCGGGCGATTACCAGCGCTACTTCGAGCTGAACGGGCGGCGCCATTGCCACCTGATCGACCCGCGCGACGGCAGCAGCGACTGCCGCGCCCAGGCCGCCACCGTGGTGGTGGCGCCGGCCGCCGACGCCGGGCTGCGCTCCGACGTCGCCACCAAGCCGATTTATCTTGCCGACACCGCACGTGCTCCTTACTATGCCAGCCGCTTCGGCATCCGCGACGTGCTGCTGGTCGATGGCCACGGCGAGGTCTGGCTGTCGCGTTCGATGCAGGCACGCCTGCACTGGCTGGGCGAAGCGCCACGTATCCATCTTCTGGGAGCCGCATGAAGCTGCAGGAAAGCCCGTTCAAGGGCAAGACCGGGATCACCCGGCTGATCAACGCCTTCGGGTATTCGCTGGACGGCCTCAAGGCCGCCTTCCGCCACGAGGACGCGTTCCGCATGCTGCTGCTGCTGGCCGTGATCCTGATCCCGCTGGCCTTCGTCATCCACGCCAGCGCGCTCGAGCGCGCCCTGCTGGTGGCGAGCTCGCTCGCCACGCTGGTCATCGAGCTGCTCAATTCGGCGGTGGAGGCGGCGGTCGACCACACCTCGCTGGAGCACCATCCGCTCGCCAAGCGCGCCAAGGACATGGGCAGCGCAGCGCAGCTGATCGGCCTCGTCAACCTGGCAGTAGTGTGGGGGCTGGTGCTGTTCGGCTGAAAGCTTGCGAATAAATCTGCTGCGCGCCCCGATCCCGGCCCTGCGATGCTCGCCGTACCACTTGTACGGCTGTGCTTCTCAAGCCGGCCTCAGCGCGCTCGCAACGATTTCTTTCGCAAGCTTTGACTTGGTAGAACGCTGTTTTGTACGGCGGGCAAAGGCCATGGTTCCGTACCCACCATCCCCGCTTCGTGATTTTGTCCACTTCCCTCAGACGTAGGTTGGGCTGAACGTAGAGCAGCCCAACAAGAACTGGCGCATGGCGGTTCATCGTTGGGCTTCATCTTGCCTCAAGGTACAGCATTCTGGGGAAAGAGGCGCTTAGTCATCGAGGCGGCGATACAGATAGCCCGGCGTCACCCGGATCATGCCCGGCCCTTCCTTGACCTCGCCTTGCTTGCCGACCAGGAGCCAGCGCGAGTCGCGCGCGATCAGGTAGCGGTACACCGGCTGGCCGGCGCAGTAGAACAGCAGCTCGCGGCCGCGAAAGGCGTCCAGCGGCAGCAGCGGGCGTTCGTGCTGCATCAGGAACATCGCCAGCGCGTGGCTGTCCAGCGCCGCCAGTTGCTCGCGGTCCGCCACCATCATGCCGCAGAACGTGACGAGCAAGGCGACGGCCAGCAGCGGCCAGGTCGTGGAGGCGAAAGCCAGCAAGGTCAGCACGGCGCTGCCGGTGAAGTAGAAGCTGCTGTCGGCTTTCATGATCCGCCCTTTACATCCAGCCCGCCTTGCAGGCCACTGCGGCACGACGCCCACCCCCAGACGCAACGGAAGGCGTCGCCTGCGCCGTCGGCAAGCGGATTCCAGCGCAGCTTGCTGGCTGCTGCCCGAGGCGCTGCGTCTGTCGGTTGGAATGAACGCGGCGTTCTGGCCCAATGGAAACGCCGCCTGAGGGCAGGCGGCGTTTTGCCCCGGAGGGCATTCCGGTCCGTCGCAGGTACCGTACTCGCCAGAACGAATCTGGCAGTGAAATCGGGCTGACTTCGCCCTTGACTCAAAGTATAAGCATTGTGTCGGGAAATGCTGAATAAAAGCCGGTGCCGGGTTATGACGAACGGGCGTTCTGGCAGGCCGATCGGGCATGAAAAACGCCACCTGGCGGTGGCGTCGGGGGTGAGGGCAGAGGTGGCTCAGGCTTCCTTGGCTTCCGGCGGCGCGATCACCTCGCTGTAACCGCACTCCTTCTGCGGGCAGACCTTCTCGGTGCCGCGCCGCTTGGTGGTCTTGATAGTCAGGATCGGCCAGTGGCACTTCGGGCAAGGCTCGGCCACCGGCGGGTTCCAGGTGGCGTACTTGCACTTGGGATAGGTATTGCAGCTGTAAAACAGCTTACCGTAGCGGCTCTTGCGCTCGATCAGGCTGCCGGTCTTGCATTCCGGGCAGGTCACGCCGGTGTCGCGCGGCTTCTCCAGCGGTTCGATGTGCTTGCACTTGGGGTAGTTGGCACAGCCGATGAACTTGCCGTAGCGGCCCTTCTTGATGTGCAGCGCGCCGCCGCATTCCGGGCAGGTGCGCCCCTCGATCACCGTCGGCTCTTCCGCCGCCGCTGCCGCGCTCTCGGCGGTCTCGCCGATGTCGCGGGTGTAGTCGCACTCGGGGTAGCCGGTGCAGGCGATGAAGCGGCCGCGCTTGCCGAACTTGATCTGCAGCGGCTTGCTGCACTTCGGGCAGGCCTCGTCCAGGCTCTCGGTGGTGACCTCGGCGCGCGACAGGCCTTCCTTCTCGCTCAGCTGCTTGGCCAGTCCCTTCCAGAAGGTCTCCATCACCGGCACCCACTCGCGCCGGCCGTTGGCGATCTCGTCGAGCTGGTCTTCCAGCTTGGCGGTGAAGTTGTAGTCGACGTACTGGCCGAAGTGCTCGGTGAGGAACTTGTTGACGATCTCGCCGGTGTCGGTGGGCAGGAAGCGCTTCTTGTCGAGCACCACGTACTCGCGGTCCTTCAGCGTCGAGATGATGCTGGCGTAGGTGGACGGGCGGCCGATGCCGAATTCTTCCAGCGCCTTGACCAGGCTGGCTTCGGAGAAGCGCGGCGGCGGCTGGGTGAAGTGCTGTTCGCCGTAGAGCTTGTCCACCGGCAGCACGTCGCCCACCTCTAGCGCCGGCAGCTTGGCGTTGTCTTCGTCCTCGGCGTCGTCGACGTCCTCCTCGTACACCGCAAGGAAGCCGGCGAAGGTCTGCACCTGGCCGGTAGCGCGGAACACGCCCTCGCCGACGGTGATGTCGACGCTGGTGGTGTCGAACTTGGCCGGCGCCATCTGGCAGGCCAGGGTGCGCTTCCAGATCATCTCGTAGAGCTTGAACTGGTCGGTGGTCAAGAACGGTTTCATCGCCGCCGGGGTGCGCTCGATCGAGGTCGGGCGGATCGCCTCGTGGGCTTCCTGGGCGTTCTTTGACTTGTTCTTGAAGGTCACCGGCGTCTTCGGGAGGAAGGCCGGCTCGAACTGCTGCTCGATGTAGCTGCGGATCTCGGTCAACGCATCGTTGGACAGCACCACGGCGTCGGTACGCATGTAGGTGATCAGACCGACCGTGCCCTGGCCGATGTCGACGCCCTCGTACAGCTGCTGCGCGGTACGCATGGTGCGGTCGGTGGTCATGCCGAGCTTGCGCACCGCCTCCTGCTGCAGCGTCGAGGTGGTGAACGGCGCGGCCGGGTTGCGGGTTTTCTTCTTCTTGTCGACGTTGCTGACGGTGGCCGGATGGCCGGCGAGCCGCGCTAGCGTGTCGGCCTGGATGGCTTCGCTCGGGATGTCGAACTGGTCCAGCTTGTTGCCGCCGAGCTCGAACAGCTTGGCGCCGAACTTCTGCCGGCCCTTGTGGCTGTCGAGGTGGATCGACCAGTATTCCTGTTCGGTGAAGGCGCGAATCTCGTTCTCGCGTTCGCAGATCAGGCGCAGCGCCGGGCTCTGCACGCGGCCGGCGGACAGGCCGCGGCGGATCTTCTTCCACAGCATCGGCGACAGGTTGAAGCCGACCAGGTAGTCGAGCGCGCGGCGCGCCTGCTGCGCGTCGACCAGCTCTTGCGAGATGTCGCGCGGGTTGGCGATGGCGTCGAGCACCGCGTTCTTGGTGATCTCGTGGAACACCACGCGCTGGGCGGTCTTGCCCTTCAGCAGCTTCTTGTTGTTGAGGATCTGTACCAGGTGCCAGGAGATGGCTTCACCTTCGCGGTCCGGGTCAGTCGCCAGATAGACGTGCTCAGCCGCCGCCACCGCCTGGGTGATGGCGTCGACGTGCTTGGCGTTGCGCGGGATCAGCTGGTACTTCATGGCGAAGTTCTTGTCCGGGTCGACCGCGCCGCTTTTCGGCACCAGGTCGCGGACGTGGCCGTAGGAGGCGAGGACTTCGAAGTCCTGACCCAGGTATTTTTTCAGCGTTTTGGCCTTGGACGGCGACTCAACGATCAATAGGCTCGAGGGCATGTTTTGTTCAATCGTGAACCCGGCAGTCCCGGGCTGACATCTTGTGTATCTATCAAATAAAACAAGAGCGCAAGGGGGCGCTCTTGTCGGACGTGTCGTTAAGGCGTCGGAAAGGGCGGGATGGTAAGCCTGTCGCGACGCCCTGACAAGCTTGAATCCGCTTGCAAACCCCTCTTGGTGTCGTGGTGCAGATGGGCCGTACTACCCGCATGCAGCTTCGGCTATGCCTCGTTTTCTGCAGCCGCACACCTAGCCAATACCGCTGTACTAGGTTTTGTCAGCGGCTCTTACTGCATGGTGGGTTCGCCGTTTACCACGTCGAGCAGTTCTTCGCCGAGCAGGATCGGCAGCTCGGCCTTCTGTACCCACAGCACCAACAGCGTGACCAGTTTGGCCGAGGCGACGTTGACCTCGTCGTCGGGCATCGCCAGCAGGCGGTCGATCACCATTTCGCGCTGTGCCGGGGAGAGGGCGCCGTGGTGCTCGAGGAACTGCAGCAGGCCGCGCACTTCGGTCGGCAGGCGTTTCTGTTCGCTGTCGCTGTAGACGCGCAGGCCGTAGGACTCGTCCATCGCGGCGAAGGCACCCTCGTTGATGTTGCAGAGGATGTCGAGCCAGTCGAGGGCGTCGTTGATGTCGGCGTCCTCGAAGCCGGCGGCGGCGAGCGTGCGCATCACGCCTTCGCGGTCGTTGCAGGCTTCGGGGTCCTGGTATTCTTCAAACAGATAGGCAAGAACGTCAAACATGGTGCAGAGACTTTTATGGATGCTGGCAGGGCGCGTCCCGCTTCAGGACAGGCGCTGGAAACGACCGCCCGGCAGGCTTGCCACCCGGCCTTCCAGTTCCAGCTCGAGAAGCATCGCGTAAACCTCCCCCGCCGTCAACTCAAGCCGCGCCGCCAGGCTGTCGACGTCGACCGGATCGTGGCCCAGCTGGACCAGCAACGGCGTCTCCGCCATGGCCGTTGCCGTACTTTCCGCCGCAGGGGGGCTAGCGCTGGCCGCCACGGGCGCGTCGGCGGCAGGGCGGCCGATTTCGTCCAGCACGTCGTCCACCGTTTCCACCAGTTTGGCGCCGTCCTTGATCAGGCGGTGGCAGCCGCGCGCCTGCGGGTTGTGGATCGAGCCGGGAATCGCCAGCACCTCGCGCCCGACCTCGGCGGCGAGGCGCGCGGTGATCAGCGAGCCGGAGTTGACGTTGGCCTCGACCACCAGGCAGCCGCGGCTGAGCCCGGCGATGATGCGGTTCCGGCGCGGAAAGTTGTGTGCCAGCGGCGCGGTGCCGAGCGGGAATTCCGACAGGATCAGGCCGTCTTCGGCCAACTGGTGGGCGAGCTGGCGGTGGCTGGCCGGGTAGACCCGGTCGATGCCGGTGCCGATCACCGCGATGGTCGATGCGGCCGTGCCCAGCGCGCCACGGTGGGCGGCGCCGTCGATGCCGCTGGCGAGCCCGCTGACGATGGTGTAGCCGGCCTCGGCCAGACCGTGCGCGAACTCCTCGGCGGTCTGCCGGCCCTGCGGCGTGGCGTGACGGCTGCCGACCATGGCTAGCATCGGGCGCGCCAGCAATTCGCGCCGGCCCCGGCCGAACAGCAGCGGCGGGGCGTGGCCGGCCTCGGCCAGCGCGGTGGGGTAGTCGTGATCGGCCAGCGTCAGCAGGAAACAGCCGGGCGCGTCGGCCCAGGTCAGCGCCGCCTCCACGTCGGCTGTCGCCACGCGTCCCGCCAGGGCGCGCGCCGCCTCGTCGCCGAGGCAACGCTGCAACTGCGAAAGGTTGGCCGAAGCCGCGGCGGCGGCGCTGCCGAAGGTATCGATCAGGCGCAGCACCCCGACCGGGCCGATGCCCGGTGTCAGTGCCAGCAGCGCCCAGTCGGCGCGCTCGCGGCTCATTCCTCGTCCGGCGTGCGCACCACGTCGCCCACGCCGATCGGCACCGCGCTTTCCATCACCAGGCCGTAGGCGACGCGGTTGAACACGCGGTAGACGAACAGCGAGCCGGCTTTCTCGGTCGGCAGCAGCACCTTGGTCTCGCGGTTGTCCGGCGTCGTGACCTTGACCAGGCTGCCGTTCTTGAGGATGTCGAGGACGTGGCCGGTTTCCAGGCCGTCACGTTGCCCCAGGTTGATCGCCACGTTGTAATACTGGGCCGCGCCGGCGACGCCGTTGGGGGTGGAGATGATCTTGCCCTGCACCATCTTTTCGGGCGGATGCGGCACGTAGCTGACGAAATAGTCGCGCGGCGCCTTGACCAGGCGGTCGCCGACCAGGATTTCCTCGGCCACCTTGCGCACCCGCAACGACTGCACCTCGTCGCCCATCTTCTCGACCGCCAGATCGCCGCCGTAGGTCACCTCGTAGCCCAGCGTCTCGCCGCTGTCCGGATCGCGCAGCGGCTTGTTGGGGCGGTACGACTGCCAGCTGCCGCCCTGGTCCAGCCCCATGGCGTAGGCGCGGTCGCCGCTGCTCATCGCCACGTGTTCGTCGCTGCCGGCGACCAGGCGCGGTGCGCGCGAGAAGCTGTCGATATCGACGATCAGCGGGCGCGACAGGAAGGGTTCGATGGCCTTGGCCGGGATGCTCGCCAGGGCGCGGTCCTGGTCCTCGATGCGCACCTGAGGCGACAGCTTCACCTCGCGGCGGTTGCGCTCCAGGCCGAGGCGCGGCTGGCCGTTGACCCAGGTCAGCACCAGCACGTCGCCGGGATAGATCAGGTGTGGGTTCTTCACCTCGTCGCGGTTCATCTGCCACAGGCGGGGCCAGTTCCACGGTTTTTTCAGGTAGCGGCCGGAGATGCCCCACAGCGTGTCGCCTTTGACCACCACGTAGCGCGTCGGGGCGTCAGGGCGCAGCGTCAGCGTGTCGGAAAAGGCCGGTGCCGCAAGGCCCAGAGCCAAGACTAGCGATATAATGCTTTTGCGCATGGAAAATGCCCCAATATTCATGGACGGGCGCGCCATTCCCGGCGCCCTCGAAGTAACGAAATCTGCGTCAGACAGGTCTATTATCGACATGCTGATGGCAAAACTACAATCTGGAGTAACGGAATTAGATGGCGCTGCTAACTATTCTGCATTACCCGGACGAGCGTCTGCACAAAGTCGCGCGTCCGGTCGGCGCGGTGGACGAGCGCATCCGCCAACTGATCGACGACATGGCCGAGACCATGTACGAATGCAGTGGCATCGGCTTGGCGGCCACCCAGGTCAACGTGCATGAGCGCGTGGTGGTGATCGACGTCAGCGAAGAGAAGTCGGCCCTGACCGCTTTCGTCAACCCGGAAATCCTCGAGCGTCGTGGCGACACCGTGTACGAAGAAGGCTGCCTGTCGGTGCCCGGTATCTACGACAAGGTGCACCGCTCGGAGTGGGTGCGGGTGCGCGCGCTCGACCGCAACGGTGAGCCGTTCGAGATCGAGACCGATGGCCTCTTGGCGATCTGCATCCAGCACGAAATCGACCATCTCGACGGCAAGGTGTTCGTCGACTACCTGTCCCAGCTCAAGCAGAGCCGCATCAAGGCCAAGATGAAGAAGCGCGAGAAGCACACGCTGTAAGAATCTGTCCCGATCTTGCTGCGCGGTCCCTGACCGGGGCTCATGGGCACTGCGTGCGAATCTCTCGCTGAGCAAATCCCTGCGTGCCAATCTTCGATAGGCTCAGCGAGAGATTTGCACGCAGGGATTCACTCAGCGATGCGAAATCCTCATGGACTTCATGTCCATTCCGGTTTCTGTGCTGCTCTTCACCCCGCTGAGGGCCGCTCGCGACAGATCGTGAACAGATTCCAGGCCCGATCCGCGTTGGCCTAACCCCGGGGACACGCACGCCGTGTCCCCTCGTTTTTGCAGGAATGCCATGAAACTGATTTTTGCCGGCACCCCGGAATTCGCCGCCGCCGCCTTGCAGGCCCTGCTCGATGCCGGGCACGACATCCCGCTGGTGCTGACCCAGCCCGACCGCCCCGCCGGGCGTGGCATGAAACTCAAGCCGAGCCCGGTCAAGGCGCTGGCGTTGGAACATGGCCTGCGCGTCGAGCAGCCGCTGACGCTGAAGACCCCGGAAGCGCAGGCGCTGATCGCCGAGGTCGGCGCCGAGGTCATGGTAGTGGCCGCCTACGGCCTGCTGCTGCCGCAGGCGGTGCTCGAGCTGCCAGCAAAAGGCTGCCTCAACATCCACGCCTCGCTGCTGCCGCGCTGGCGCGGCGCGGCGCCGATCCAGCGTGCGCTGCTGGCGGGCGACGCCGAAACCGGCATCACCATCATGCAGATGGACGTCGGCCTCGATACCGGCGCCATGCTGTCGGTGCACCCGCTGCCGATCGCCGCGGACGAAACCGCCGCCACGCTGCACGACAGGTTGGCCGGAGCCGGCGCCCGCGCCATCGTCGACACCCTGGCGCGGCTCGACGCCATCACCCCGGTGGCGCAGCCGGAACAGGGCGTGACCTACGCCCAGAAGCTCAGCAAGGCCGAGGCCGAGGTCGACTGGAGCCAGCCGGCGACGGACATCGCCCGCGCCATCCGTGCCTACAACCCGGTGCCCGGCGCCTTCACCCGCCTCGCCGGCGAACCGCTCAAGCTGTGGCTGGCCGAGGCCGAGGAAGGTCATGGCGAACCGGGCACGGTACTGTCGGCCGGCGCCGACGGTGTGTGCGTGGCAGCGGGCCGTGGCGTAGTGCGGCTCACCCAGCTGCAGGCCGCCGGCGGCAAGCGCCTGGCGGCGCGCGACTTCGTCGCCGGCCGGCCGGATCTGACGGGAACCCGGCTCGGGGCTTGATATTCCGGTCCGCTGGACCATATCTAGGGTGATGGATAACTCAAGGAGGCTGTGGCCATGACATTCAACTGGTTCAAGACGACGTTGCTGATGGCCGCCATCGTGGCCCTGTTCGGCGTCATCGGGGCCATGATCGGCGGCAAGAGCGGTATGCTGCTGGCGCTGCTGTTCGGTGGCGCGATGAACGTCTTCGCCTACTGGAACTCGGACAAGATGGTGTTGCGCATGTACAACGCGCAGGAAGTCGACGCCCGCAGCGCCCCCGAGCTGTACGGCATGGTGGCCGAGCTGGCCGGCCGCGCCGGGCTGCCGATGCCGCGCGTCTACGTCATCCACGAGGACCAGCCCAACGCCTTCGCCACTGGGCGCGACCCCGAGCACGCGGCGGTAGCGGCTACCACCGGCATCATGCGCATGCTGGAGTACCGCGAGCTGCGCGGCGTGATGGCGCACGAGCTGGCACACGTGCAGCACCGCGACACCCTGATCTCGACCATCTCGGCCACCATGGCCGGCGCCATCTCGGCGCTGGCCAACTTCGCCATGTTCTTCGGCGGGCGCGACGAAGAGGGGCGCCCGGTCAACCCGATCGCCGGCATCCTGGTGGCGCTGCTGGCGCCCCTGGCCGCCAGCCTGATCCAGATGGCGATCTCGCGCGCGCGCGAATTCGAAGCCGACCGTGGAGGTGCCGAGATCTCCGGCGAACCGCTGGCGCTGGCCGCGGCGCTGCGCAAGATCGAGTACTACGCCCAGGGACTGCCGATGCCCGCCGCCGAGGCGCACCCGGAGACCGCGCAGATGATGATCATCAATCCGCTCTCCGGCGGCGGCATGGACTCGCTGTTCCGCACCCACCCGCATACCGAGGAGCGCATCGCGCGCCTCAACGAGATGGCGCGCGGCGGCGTCTAGCCGTATCATTCCGCGCAAACCGATCTACCCCGGGCCACAGCCGTGATACGCGGCTGTGGCCGGTTTTTTTTGGAACTGACCGCATGCATCGAATCCAGCAACTGGCCGCCGGCCTGCTCGAAAAAGTGGAAGGGGGCCGTACCCTGACCGAGGCCCTGGCCGACGCTCAGCGCCAGGCGCCCGATCTCACGCCGGCCGAGCGCGGCGCGCTGCAGGACATCGGTTATGGCGTACTGCGCCACCTCGCCGAATGGCGTTGCGTGCTGCGCCGGCTGCTGCCCAAGCCGCTGCCCGAACCGTTGCTGGAACGTGTGCTGATCGTTGCCCTGCACCAGCTCGAGTACACCCGCGCCGCCCAGTACGCCGTGGTCAACGAAGCGGTGACGCTGGCCGGGCGGCTGGCGCGCGGGCGTTTCAAGGGGCTGGTCAACGCGGTATTGCGCAACTACCTGCGGCAGCGCGACGAGTTGAGGGCCGTGGTGGCTGCCGACGACGAGGCCCGCTACAACCACCCGCGCTGGTGGATCAAGGCCCTGCGGCGCCACTACCCGCAAGACTGGCAAGCCATTCTCGAGATGGACAACCAACATCCACCGATGACCCTGCGCGTCAACCGTCGCCATGGCGAACCGACGGCCTACCTGCAGCGCCTGCGTGAGGCCGGTATCGAGGCGGAAGCGCTGGGCGACGAGGCGATCCAGCTCGCCCGCCCGGTCGGCGTGCGAGAACTGCCCGGCTTTGCTGAGGGCGACGTCTCGGTGCAGGACCAGGGCGCGCAGCAGGCAGCGCACCGGCTCGACCTGCGCAACGGCCTGCGCGTGCTCGACGCCTGCGCCGCGCCGGGCGGCAAGACCTGCCACATGCTGGAACTGGCCGATCTCGACGTCACCGCGCTCGACGTCGACGAAACCCGGCTGGGACGGGTCGCCGACAACCTTGCCCGCCTCAAGCTCTCGGCACGCCTCGTCGCCGCCGACGCCGGCAATACCGCGGCATGGTGGGACGGCGTGCCGTTCGACCGTATCCTGGCCGACGTGCCATGTTCCGCCAGCGGCGTGGTGCGGCGCCATCCGGACATCAAATGGCTGCGCCGGCCGGGCGATTTCGCCGAGCTGGCGCGGCAGCAATCCGCCCTGGTCGACGCGCTCTGGCCGCTGCTCGCCAGCGGCGGCAAAATGCTATACGCTACCTGCTCGATTTTTCCCGAGGAGAACCGCGAACAGCTCGCGGCCTTCCTCGCGCGACATGCGGATGCGGTATGCCTCGACGACCAACAACTGCTCCCCAGCGAGCAACATGACGGCTTCTATTACGCGCTGCTTGCGAAGCGCTAGCCTGCTTATCTGGCTGATCGCCTGTGCCGCACTGCCGGCATGGGCCGATTCCATTTCGGCCACCCGCTCCGAGGCCGAACTCCTCGATGGCCAGCTCGCCGTCAGCACCCGCTTCGACATCAAGCTCACCCCCGGCCTCAGTGATGCGCTGACCCAGGGGGTGGCGCTGCCGTTCCGTCTGGAGTTCGAGCTGACCCGGCCGCGCAGCACCGCTTACCTGCTCGACGTCAAGGAATGGTTCGAGCCGCACGCCGAGCTGCACTTCAAGATCGCCTACCAGTCGCTGACCAGCCGTTACCGTGTCAGCATCGGCAGTCTGTCGCGCTATTACGCGACGCAGGCCGAGGCCCTGAGCGCACTCGGCGCGATCCACGGCTGGCGCGTGCTTGAAGCGGGGACGCTGAGTGGTGTGCCGGCCGACAAGGTCAAGGGGCGGGTGCGGCTGATGCTCGACATCGGCCAGCTGCCCAAGCCGTTCCAGCTCAACGCGCTGGGTAGCGCCGACTGGTCGCTGGGCTCGGGCTGGATCGATCTGAACGTGAAGGAAGGCGGCTGATGCGCTACGCCATGATCGCCATGGCCACCTTCGCCGCCATCCTGCTCTACCTGCTGGCGCTCGCTACCGGCAATACCTCCAAGCTGGCCGAGTACTACTGGTGGGTGTTCGGCATCAACGCGCTGCTCTTGGTGGCGCTGCTGGGCGTGGTCGGGCGCCAGCTGGTCCGCCTGCGGCGCCGGGTCAAGGGCCGCGTCTTCGGTGCCAAGCTGACCCAGCGCCTGGTGATGATGTTCGCCGTGGTGGCGTTGGTGCCCGGCCTGCTGGTGTATACCATCTCGACCCAGTTCCTCTCGCGCAGCATCGAGAGCTGGTTCGACGTGCGTGTGGAGTCGGCGCTGGATCGCGGGCTGGAGCTCGGGCGCAACGCGTTGGGCTATGTGTTGCAGGACGTTGGGCGCAAGGCGCGGGTGGTGCAGGACGATATCGACGCGCTGCCGGACAGCGGCCTGCCGGCCCGGCTGGAGCGGTTGCGCGAGCAGCTTGGCCTCAACGAGGTTGCCATCTTCAACCGCCAGGGGCAGTTGCTGGCGTTCGCCAGCGGCGATCTGGCCGGGCTGCCGCAAACCCCCTCGCGCGAGGCCTTGCGCACGTTGCAGCCGCGCCAGCCGGTACAGACCATCGAGAACGATCGGCGCAACCAGCTTGCGCTCAAGGTGCTGATGGCCTACCACGACCGGCATGATGAAACCCGCGTGATGCAGGTGATCCAGGCGGCGCCGGAGAGCATCGCCCACGATGCCGAGCTGATCGACACCGCCCGTGCCGACTATCGCCAGCTCCTGCTCTCGCGCGACGGCCTGCGCACCTTCTATACCCTGACCTTGACGCTGGCCTGTCTCTTGGCGCTGACCGCCGCGCTGGCGTTCGCGCTGTGGTTGTCGGAACGGCTATCGGCGCCGCTGTCCGAACTTGCGGCGGGGACCCGTGCGGTGGCGCAGGGCGACTTCTCCAGGCGCCACCCGGTGTACCGGCGCGATGAGCTGGGCATCCTCACTACCATGTTCAACCGCATGACCCAGCAGCTCGACGAGGCGCGCCAACTGGCTGACGAGAACCGACTCAAGCTGGAGTCCGGCAAGCTCTACCTGGAAAGCATCCTGGTCAACCTGCGTGCCGGGGTGATGGCGTTCGACGACGGCTGGCGCCTGCGCGCCGCCAATACCAGCGCGTCGCGCATCCTCGGGGTGGACTTTGCCGAGTTGGCCGAAGCGCCGTTCCGCGAGTGGGCCCGCCTGGTACCGGCACTGGTACTGCTGGTCGACAACGTCTGCGAGCATGCCGACAACGAGCGCCAGCCCGAGTGGCAGACCCAGCTCGATTACACGACCGCGCAAGGGGAGCGTATCCTGTTGGTACGGGGGGCGCGCTTGCCGGAGGGTTCAGGCAGCGGCTACGTGGTGGTGTTCGACGATATCACCGAACTGGCTCGAGCGCAGCGCGATGCCGCTTGGGGCGAGGTCGCCAAGCGTCTGGCGCACGAAATCCGCAACCCGCTGACGCCGATCCAGCTCGCCGCCGAGCGTCTGGCGATGAAGCTGGCCGACAAGCTGGAAGGCAGCGATGCCGATCTCCTGCGGCGCGCCACCGACACCATCGTCAAGCAGGTGTCCGCGCTCAAGGGCATGGTCGACGCCTTCCGCGACTACGCCCGCTCGCCGCGCATCAAGCTGGTGGCGCTGGATTTGAACCAGCTGGTACGCGAGGTGATGACGCTGTACGAATCCAATGCCGCTGTTAAGATGACGTTGTCTGAACAACCATTGATGATCATGGGGGATGCCGCCCTGTTGCGCCAAGTGTTGCATAATCTGCTGCAGAATGCGCAGGATGCGGTCCTTGACGTTGACATCCCGATGATTCACATTAGCAGCCGACAAGAAGGACGAAGCGCGATCGTCTGCGTGCAGGACAACGGAGCCGGCTTCCCGGCCGACATCCTGCCGCGCGCGTTCGAGCCGTATGTGACCAACAAGCCCAAGGGTACAGGCCTTGGGCTGGCAGTGGTGAAGAAAATCATAGAGGAGCACCATGGTCAGATCGCACTGGGAAATGCCGGGCAGCAGGGCGCACGGATACTTCTCACCCTGCCATTGCTGGAGGCCTAATGCGTAGCAGCGACATTTTGATTGTGGATGACGAAATCGGCATCCGCGAACTGCTTTCGGAAATACTGCAGGACGAAGGGTACACCGTCGCCTTGGCCGAGAACGCCGAAGTGGCGCGACAACTGCGCAACCAGACCCGTCCGGCGCTGGTGCTGCTGGACATCTGGATGCCCGATTGCGACGGCGTGACCCTGCTCAAGGAGTGGGCCAAGTCCGGTCAGCTCAACATGCCGGTGGTGATGATGTCCGGCCATGCCAGCATCGATACCGCGGTCGAGGCCACCCGCATTGGTGCCTTCGATTTTCTCGAGAAACCGATCGCCCTGCAGAAACTGCTCACCACCGTGCAGCGTGCCGTCAAGTACGGCGACATGCAGGTCAACACCTCGCTCAACCTCGACAAGCTGGGAAAGAGTGAGCCGATCCAGGAGTTGAAACGTCAGCTTGAGCGGGTGGCCAAGGTCAAGTCGCCGGTGCTCCTGACTGGCGAGCCCGGATCGGGCTTCGAGCTGGTCGCCCGGTTCTTCCACCAGGGCAACACGCCGTGGGTGACGCCGGCCAAGCCGGAGCAACTCGCCGACGCTCCGCTGGAACTCTTGCAGAAGGCCAACAACGGCGTGCTGTTCCTGCCCGAGATCGGCCAGTACAACCGCCGCATCCAGCAAGGGCTGCTGTTCCTGCTCTCCAAGCTCGACCGTTTCAACGTGCGCCTGCTGTGCTCGTGCAGCCGCCCGCTGCAGGAACTGCTGGTCGACCCGGAGTGCGACAACCGCTTGTTGACCACGCTCTCCAGCGTGATCGTGCCGATTCCGCCGCTCCGCGAGCATGCCGAAGACATCATCTTCATCGCCGAGCAGATTCTCACCGAGCTGGTGGAGTCCAAGCAGGTGTCGGCGCACAAGCTCACCACCGCGGCGCTCAACGCACTGCGCCAGTACGACTGGCCGGGCAATCTCGAGCAGCTCAGGAGCATCATCAAGAGCCTGGCGCTGACGGCAGAATCGGCCGATATCGATGCCCCCGAGGTCAACAAGGTGCTGGCGCAGTTCCGTCACGAGAAGCCGGCCGCCGAAGAAACCGGTTTCGACTTCAACATGCCGTTGCGCGAGTTGCGCGAGCAGCTGGAGCGTCGCTACTTCGAGTATCATATCTCGCTGGAAAACGGCAATATGAGCCGTGTGGCGCAGAAGGTCGGCCTCGAGCGTACCCACCTGTATCGCAAGCTGAAGCAGTTGGGCATCAAGTTCGCGCGCAAGACTGCAGAAGAGTAATCCCCGACCGCCGGTGCTCCCGGCGGTTTCCCTGGCAGAATCGCCCCCCATGACCGAACTGAGTGACCAGGCGCTGTTGCGCTACAGCCGGCATATCCTGTTGCCGGAACTCGATATCGCCGGGCAACAGGCCCTGCTTGGCGCCCGTGCGCTGATCGTCGGCGCCGGCGGGCTGGGGTCGCCGGTGGCCTTGTATCTGGCCAGTGCCGGGGTCGGGCAGCTCACTATCGCCGACGATGACGTGGTCGAGCTGACCAACTTGCAGCGCCAGATCGTCCATGACATGGCGAGTCTCGGTCGCAACAAGGCGGATTCGGCGGCCCAGCGCATGCTGGCCCTCAATCCCGAGGTGACAGTGCGCGTCATCGGCGAACGGCTCTCCGGCCAGGCCTTGGCCGACGAAGTGGCGCGCCACGATGTGGTGCTCGATTGCTCCGACAATTTCGCTACCCGTCACGCCGTCAACAGTGCCTGCGTGGAAGCGGGGGTGCCGTTGGTGTCTGGTGCCGCGGTGCGCTTCGACGGCCAGCTTGCCGTGTTCGATACCCGCCAGCCGGCCTCCCCGTGCTACCACTGCCTGTTCCCGGAAGAGGGCGAGGCCAACGACGGGCCATGCGCGACCTTTGGCGTGCTCGCGCCGTTGGTCGGTGTGATCGGCAGCCTGCAGGCGGTGGAGGCAATCAAGCTGCTGGCGGGGATTCCCGTCGCTTTGGGCCGGCTCACCCTGTACGATGCGTTGGAGAGCTCATTCCGCAGCATGAAGGTGCCGCGGGATCCGGCCTGCCCGGTCTGTTCCGGGCGAAGCGCGCGTTCCGAATGAAAAAACCCGCCGAGAGGCGGGTTTTTTCATGGAAACAGGCCAGGTGGTTCAGGACTGGAGCTGTTTCTCGATCAGCTGACGCACTTCCTTGAAATCCATCACACCGACGTAACGCTTGATGATGTGACCCTGCTTGTCGATCAGCATTGTGGTGGGGGCCAGCTGGATTTCACCAAAGGCCTTGGCGATGCTGCCTTGGGGGTCCAGTGCCACGAAGAATGGTAGCTGGTTCTTCTCCACGTAGGTCTTGACGTAGTTGGGGGGATCGTAGCTCATCGCCACCGCCACGGTTTCAAAGCCACGCGGCGCATACTGCTGGTACATCTTCTTGATTTCGGGCATCTCTTCGACGCAGCCGGGGCAACTGGTCGCCCAGAAGTTGACCAGCACCACCTTGCCCTTCAGCGAACTGGTGCTGAGCTGTTGTCCCGCTATCGAGGTGTACTGCACTTCGGGAGCGCGGTCCTTGTTGAACAGCATGCTGTAGGCCAGCAAGCCGGCCACCAGCACCAGTGCCAACGCCATCAAACCTTTTTTCATGCCTTGTCTGTTCCGGTAATAGAAGCGAAAAGCGCTTATTGGTCTTGCATCGCGGCCAGAAGTTCCTTGAGCTGGCCTTCCAGCGGTACCGCCTTGTCCAGCTTGGCATCGTACACCACGAAGGTGACGTCCGCCTCGGCCACGAGGGTCTCGGTGCCGGCCAGCTTCACCGCCTGATGCATCACCGCACTGCGGTGGCCAATCGTCTTGACCGAAGTCTCGATGGCCAGCTCTTCGCCCATCGTCGCGGCGCGACGATAGTTGATATTGATGTTGACCACGACCAGCGCCAGTCCCGACTGCAGAAACCACGGCAAATCGCCGCGTTCCTCGAAGAAGGTCCAGCGCGCTTCCTCGAGGAACTCGAGGTAGCGCGCGTTGTTGACATGGCTGTACAGGTCGAGATGGTAGCCGCGCACCTTGATGCGGGTGATGTGCTTCATCGCTTTGCCTTTATCGTGGGGTGCGTCGGCGGGGCCGCTTCAGGCGTCCGGGCCGAGGTCGAAGGGAACGAATTCGGCGCGCTCCAGCGGCTCGTCGACGATGTCGGACAGCACCGAGTGGATTTCCAGCTGGAACCATTCCTGGAACAGCGCCAGCGTCAGCGGAGCCGGCCACAGCGAGTCGTCGTCGCACCAGTCGGCCAGCTCGGCCTGGAACAGCTGCTGATACTGCTCCAGCACGGCCTGTTCGGCCGCGTCGTAATCATCGGCGCAGGGAATCAGCAGGGCGTTGCAGTCGCGGGTCAACGATGCCAGCGTGACGTTGTCGTTCAGCTCGCCCGGTAGTTGCTTGAGCCAGTCGAGAAAGGGAGGACGCGGCCGGATGATGGCGACGCTGCGGTTGACTTCGTACATGACGATCCTTGTTCGGGTTAAGGGCTTGCCAGACGGCTATCCTGGGTGAACGCCCAGCGCCGCACGATTTCCAGCGCACTGTATTTTTCCGCCAGCGATGGCGGGAACGGCGCAAACGGCGCGGAGAGGCGGACGATATTCTTGGCGGCGTTGTCGAGCACATCGTGCCCGGAGCTGCGCCGCACGGTGACCGAGCGCAGCGTGCCGTCGGCGTTGACCACCACGGTCAGCTCCAGCGAGCCGAAAATCTGCTGACGGCGAGCCTCGTCCGGGTAGTTGAGGTTGCCGATACGCTCCACCTTGAGGCGCCAGTCGTCAACGTAGCGGGCCCATTCCACACCCCGCGCCGTGATGCCGTAGACCCCCTTGGTGCGGCCGCTCTCGTCCGGACGGTTGACGGTGTCGTCATCCCCCTGCTGTCGTGCCACCACGCTCGCCTGGGCCAGCAGGGCCTGGGCGGTGATCGGGGGTGCTGGTGGTGTTGGCGGGGCCGGGGTACGCACCGGGGCCTGTTTGTCGTTGGTGGGCGCCGTGAACCGCTCGTTGGCTGCCGGCGGTTGCGGTGGTGCGGCGGCCACGGCCTCTTGTTGATGCCGGGCCGGACCGGCGGTGCCAGGTGCTATGCGCTCGGGGACGTGACTCGCCAGTTTGCCGGGGGCCGGGGTATTGCCGGCGCCGACAGTGTTCTGTTCGGCCAGACGCAGGGTGGGTGGAGGTGTTTTCTGGGGCGCTTCCGCCAGCTTGACGCTGATGGTGCTGGTTTCCGGCAACGGGATGGGGCGAATCCAGGACACCTGGCCGGCAGCGAACAGCAGCACATGCACCAGCACCGACACGGCCAGGGTGACGGTGAACAGCCAGGAACTGGCCGGCGGGCTGGGTGGGTGGCGCAGGTTACGGGGCATGGCGGCATTTTCTCACTGCGGCCGAGTGTAGCATGCCGGTGTGACTGTGTGCCTCGCCTTGCACGGCGTTGTCGTACGCACCCGACAGGATCAGGCTTCCAGCAGGCTGCGCAGCATCCAGGCCGTTTTCTCGTGCACTTGCAGGCGCTGGGTCAGTAGATCGGCAGTCGGCTCGTCGCTGGCTCGCTCCACCACGGCGAAAATGCTGCGCGCGGTACGGCACACGGTTTCATGACCTTCGACCAGTTGGGTGATCATGTCCTGGGCGCGGGGCACCCCGCTGGCTTCGGCGATCGAGGTGAGCCGGGCATATTCGCTGTAACTGCCGGGGGCGTAGTGGCCGAGGGCGCGGATGCGCTCGGCGATCATGTCCACGGCGAGCGACAGTTCGTTGTAGTGCTGCTCGAACATCAGGTGCAGGGTCTGGAACATCGGGCCGGTGACGTTCCAGTGGAAATTGTGCGTTTTCAGGTAGAGCGTGTAGGTGTCGGCCAAGAGGCGAGAAAGTCCTTGGGCGATGTCCTGGCGGTCTTGTTCGTTGATGCCGATATCCATGCTGATCCTCCTGTATGATGCCCGGTCGTCATGTCCCGAGAGAAGTGATGAAAACCTGGCTGAGCTGTAAAGACAGTGTGATTCGACTCACCCTGCACGTGCAACCTGGCGCGAAAAAGACCGATCTGGCCGGCGAGCACGGCGGGGCGCTCAAACTGCGATTGGCCGCGCCCCCCGTCGAGGGTAAGGCGAATGCGATGTTGCTGGCCTGGTTGGCGGAGCGTTTTGAGGTGCCCAAACGCGATGTCGTACTGCTGAGCGGTGACAAGAGCCGGCACAAGATCGTCGAGATCAAGCTGGCGCTGGACGAGGCCGCTGTCCTGGCTTGCCTGGGTCTGTAGTCCCGCCGCCGTCGCTGGGGCTGATTGCCGTGGGTCTCAGTGCAGGTGACGCGAGCGATCCGTCGGGTCATCCACTCGAGTGTACTCGCCATCGATCACGTTGTCGGCAGCCGACGGCGGCATGGTGGGCCGTTTGATCGAGGGGCCCTTCAGCGGCAGCAGCAGCAGGAGTGCCAGGATGTCGCTGATCACGCCGGGGATCAGAAACAGCACGCCGGCCAGCAGGTAGCGCAAGGGCCACAGCAGGCTATAGAGTGAAACCTGGTCGCCCTGGTGCATCAACGAGCCCAGCGTCAGTAGTGCACCCAGCTGCCGGTTGCGCAGCATGGCGATGCCGATGAGCGCGGAAACGATGATCCACAGCATGGTGACGCCGCCGCCCCAGGCGTCGGTCATGGCCACCAGGGTGGCGATTTCCGCGAAGGGGTATAACAGTAGTAACAGTAAGAGTCCGCGCATCGAGTTCAACTTATGTCAGAAAATAAATGCTTGCTGGTGTTATGTAACACGCCCGACCGTACAACCGCCAGCCGGATCGCCAGGCAACTGGTGGAGGAACGGCTGGCCGCCTGCGTCAACATTCTGCCGGAGGTGCAGTCGGTGTACCGCTGGCAAGGGCGGATCGAAGAGGCCAGCGAGGTGCCCCTGCTCGTCAAGACCACGCAGCAGGCTTACGCCGGGCTGGAACGTCGGCTCGTGGAGCTGCATCCTTACGAGGTGCCGGAAATCGTGGCCTGCGACATCGCCCACGGCCTGCCCGCCTATTTAACATGGGTGGCAGAGGAGACTCTTTCAAGCCCGAAAACAATCTGAGGTGCAGGGCGCGCACGATCGTTGCCACCAGCCGGTTTGCCAGCGGAATGAAAGTCCGGCTTTTGGGCTGAATTTTGAGAAAATTGTTGACAGTGTCGGTTTGGGGGGGTTATAGTGTTGATCTCTCGGGGGTCGTTAGCTCAGCTGGTAGAGCAGCGGACTTTTAATCCGTTGGTCGCAAGTTCGAATCTTGCACGACCCACCACCCTGACAGGATGCTGATAGGGTGAGTGCCGGGTAGTTGGGTCGTTAGCTCAGCTGGTAGAGCAGCGGACTTTTAATCCGTTGGTCGCAAGTTCGAATCTTGCACGACCCACCAGTTGTTTCTGTAGTTTATATTATGTAGTGCCGTTCTGGGTCGTTAGCTCAGTTGGTAGAGCAGCGGACTCTTAATCCGTAGGTCGAAAGTTCGAGCCTTTCACGACCCACCAGAATATGTAAACGAAAAGCCTAGTCAACCCGACTAGGCTTTTTGCTTTTCCACGCAGATTGCAGCGGGGGCACGGTCTGCCTTGCGCTGCGGCACGCCGACCTTCTACCTTCCATGAGCGCGCTCACTCCCCGTTTTGCCCGGTGCGGGTTTGGTCTATCGGGCAATGGCGGCATGCGACGCCTTGCCATTGTTATGCCATTGGCTACTGTCGCATAATTCCCCGATATTCCCATGAGAGAGAGTTGTCATGTTGAAGCGCACTGCCGGCTGCCTGTTATTGCTGTTGTCTGGACTAGTCTGGGCCCAGACGCCGGAAGAGGAGGTGCTGTCGGCCCAGATGGCCTACCAGCAGACGAGTCGCAGCGCCGACACGGCGCTGCGGCGTCTGGACGCGGCACAGCAAGCCAAAAAGCTGGCCGAGGCACGGCTGGCGGATGCCCAAAACGAACTGCAGCGGCGCGAGAAGGACGTGAGCGAGGCGGCGGCTGCGGCGGAGAGCGCGACGCGCCAGTTGCAGGCCTCCGAGCAACACCTGAGACAGGCCTGGCAGCACAAGGACGCCTTGCGCTGATGGCGCGCGTCAAAACGGGGAAGGGGGCGTCAGTGCGCCCCCTTCATTGCGATCAATGCTGGGTGAGCTGGCGGTAGCGTTCCAGATCCGCCTGCATCTTCTTGGTCTGGCTGGCGATTTCGCTCTGTCGGCTGCTGATGGCAGTATCGAGGTTGGCGGCTTGTTGGCGCAGCACCCCGATGTTGGCCGTCAGGGTGGGCTGGGGCGGCTTGCCGCCTTTCTGCAGCGCTTCGATCTGGCGCGTCTGCTGGGCGATGTTCTGCTGCAGCGTTTTGCGGTCGGCCAGCAGGCCGTTGAGCATGCTCTGCTGCACGGCGAGTTGTCTTTCCCGTTCGCTGCGTAGTTCGTCTGCCGACTGGTAGCTTTCGACGAGCCCCTTGTCGTAGCGGGCCTGGTAGCGCTGGCGCGCCGCCTCGGCCTGGCTGGCCGCTTCGCGAGCCTCGCGCGCCGTGCGTTCCTGTGGGGTTTCCACCGAGTGCGTGACGCTGCCTTGACGGTTGAGCTCGACCAGGCCGCGTGGCGTCTGCAACGGCGGGGCATCGCTGTAGTGAACCTTGCCGGATTCGTCGACCCATTTGTAAAGCGTGCCGCCGGCCAGGGCGGTTAGCGGCAGCAGGGCGAGCAGTAGTCCGGCAAGACGTGGCATGATCAGTCGTTCACTCCATATTGGGCGCGATAGGCGCGTACGGCGTCCAGGTTGGCCGCCAGTTCGGGGCTGTCTTCGAGGAAGGCCAGCAGGTCTTTCAGGGTGGCGATGGCGACCACCGGCAGGCCGTAGGCCTGTTCGACTTCCTGCACCGCGGACAGGGCGCCGCTGCCGCGTTCCATGCGGTCGAGCGCGATGGCGACCCCGACCGGTTCGGCGCCAGCGTCGCGGATCAGCTTGACCGATTCGCGCACCGAGGTGCCGGCGGAGATGACGTCGTCGATGATCAGCACGCGGCCCTTGAGCGGTGCGCCGACCAGCACGCCGCCTTCGCCGTGGTCCTTGGCTTCCTTGCGGTTGTAGGCGAAGGGTACGTTACGGCCGGCTTCGGCCAGCGCCATCGAGGCGCCGGCGGCCAGTATGATGCCCTTGTAGGCCGGGCCGAACAGCATGTCGAATTCAACCTTGCCGTTCATTATCGCTTTTGCATAAAATCGCGACAAGTTCAATGTGGACAGGCCATCGTTGAACAGGCCGGCGTTGAAGAAATAGGGTGATTTCCGACCCGCCTTGGTGGTGAATTCGCCGAACTTCAGTACCTGTTTGTCCAGCGCAAAACGAATAAAATCCTGGCGGAAATCGCTCATATCGACCTCTTTGAAACATTAACCATTTGAAAAACCTGCCTTTGGCGGGAAGGATAACACGGGAGACTGTCTTGCTTCGAATCGTTTCGGCCAACCTCAACGGCGTCCGCTCGGCGGACAAGAAGGGCTTTTTCGACTGGCTGGCCGGCAGCCAGGCCGACCTGGTGTGCGTGCAGGAGCTGAAGGCGCAACCGGGCGATCTGTCGCCGCGCATGCAGGCGCCGGACGGCCTCACCGGCTATTTCCACTGCGCCGAGAAGAAGGGGTATAGCGGCGTCGGCATCTACTCCCGGCACCAGCCGGACGCTGTCGTGGAAGGCTTGGGCATCGACTGGATCGACGCCGAGGGGCGTTATCTGCAGCTCGATTTCGGCGAGCTGTCGGTGGTGTCGCTGTACCTGCCGTCGGGCTCCAGCTCGGACGAGCGCCAGCAGGTCAAGTTCGACTTCCTCGACGTGTTCATGCCGCACCTGAACGAATTGCGTGCCGCAGGCCGCGACATCGTGATCTGCGGCGACTGGAACATCGCCCATAACGAGATCGACCTGAAGAACTGGAAGGGCAACCTGAAGAACTCGGGCTTCCTGCCCGAGGAGCGTGCCTGGATGACCGACCTGCTCGGCCGGGGTGGCTGGGACGATGTGTGGCGCCGCCTCCATCCCGAGGTGCCGGGCTACACCTGGTGGAGCAACCGTGGGCAGGCTTACGCCAAGGACGTCGGTTGGCGCATCGACTAGTCAATCCTACAAAAAACCGACATTTTGCTCTGCAACAATCCCCCCTCCCTCAACACGTCCTTAGATTGGCCACGCAGTGGTTTGCTCCTAGACGCTTGTTCAAATCACTAGCTCACATAGCTTGTCTGCTGCAGTTTCAGTGCTAGAAGCTGGCCATAGTCTCATCGACACACTGTCCGCCTCACGCTCGATCTCATCTAGGTTGCGTTTCAACGCAGTGCGTTGCTTATCCCCCAACGTCGGGTCAGTATCCGGGGGAACGGCCATAATCAGTCCGGCCTGAGTAACTCCAGAAATATCTTTTGCACGAGCAAGTTCCCATAGCTTTGCGCGTGCATCACGGACACTTGATGGCTGTCGAACTGGATGTAACATGCCAAAATGTAGGATTGCTTTCGGAGAGGAGAACCCAAAACGGACAGGCTCACCACCGTTCAGCAGGATGGCCGTACGATTGAAATACGTATCAAGCTCAGGGTACCGGACCACTACCTGTTCCCGAACCTGAGTTGCAAACCGTTTATTTCCTTCAGTCTGGTTGGGGCTGAGATCCTCACTATCGCTATCTAGCGCATCCAGATTCGCCAGGCTCGAATACATCAGTGCAGCGATGCGAAGAGCCTCGCTGCGGTCTCTGACATCGGTCTCAATGGTTCGCCCAGGAGTCAACCCCATAAGTGGTGGTAGTTCGACGGCTGCAAGAGGAATGAGCTGTAAGTAAGTTTCTATTGCAGTATTGAAGAGGGTTTTCAGCTTACCAGCAGCTTCGCCATACATAGCATTCAGTACATCATCCCGGATAAGAATGTGACCTGTGATCTCGTCATCTATCGAGACAATGACGGCAGCTGTTAACCGTTCGCCTGTGCCAGCAACGGGCTCCCAAAATAGGGGTGAAATAGTTGCGTTCATTGCAGCCCCGCAAACAAGTCATTTGGTTGTGGAAAGCGGGCAACTACACGAGATGCCAGAGCAGGCAGCCTGTTGGCTACAAATTCGGCAAATTGGTATGCGCCTGCTTCGGCTGCACTCTCTGCAGCTTCAAGTAGCTCGTTACCAGGTAGCATAAGCGCATGTGAAACCGCACTAGTTTGGATTTGGCTGTGCAAGCCAAGGGAACCAAGTAGCCATGCCAGCTTATTTAGGTCAGGAAGGTTGCCATCGGCAACCCCGAGCGATTGGTCGTGATCCACCCACACAGGCTCGCCCCCATCCCACAAGACTTGGCCAATGTGACGATCCACATTATGGATAGCCTCATCCGCAGCGATAACGGCTCCAGTTTGGGGCCAGCTGGCTAACAAGGTTGCAGCTGCTACGATTAGCTTCTCTTTGTACTGGTCGGGTAGATGATCGCTCCAACCCAACCGTTGCTTGAGGTTAGGGTAAGCCGCATCCTGAGAGCCATACAGGACTTCATTCCCTGCAAGCACAATACAGGGGGCTGGCGTTGCAATTCCCCATGCCCGCAATACGAGCGCTGCGAAACACTCTGCGGCTATCTTGTGCTGTTCTAGTCGCTTGCAGATGACGGTTGCGATACCGCCCGTTGATAAACGGACTTGAGCCCGGAATGGCTGGCTGTTTCCTTCGCCAAGACTTTGTTCTGTCCCAGGGATAAGAGCTGCGCGCTCAATCTGCATGATTACCTTAGCCTCTCACACGGTAATTAGGGTTAAGACAAGCCTGCTCTTACACTACCCACTCATAGTCAACGGTGAGTGGGGCATGGTCGCTAAACCGCTCCTCCTTGTAGACAGAGGTGGTTTTGGCTGTCTGGGCTAACTCTCTTGTAGCAATCTGGTAATCGATTCGCCAACCAACATTTTTGGCCCAAGCTTGCCCCCGATTCGACCACCATGTGTACGCTTCGTCAGTCGTGTCAGGGTGCAAGCTGCGATACACATCGACCCACTCTAGGTCACTTAGAACTTTGCCCATCCACTCCCGTTCTTCAGGCAAGAAACCGGAATTTTTCAGGTTGCCCTTCCAATTCTTTAAATCAATTTCTTTGTGAGCAATGTTCCAATCACCGCAGATCACCACTTCCCGTCCGCGTTGCGCTAATTCTCCAAGGTGTTGGTAGAAATGCTCCATGAATGCAAATTTCGCTTCTTGCCGGTGATCACCACTGGAGCCTGAAGGTAAGTAGACCGATACAACTGATACATTGCCGTAAACGAGCTCAATATAGCGACCTTCGCTGTCGATTTCCGGCACTCCAAGACCTTCAATGACCTGTTCGGGCTGGTACCTCGTATAGATACCGACCCCACTGTAGCCCTTCTTCTCGGCGTAATGAAAGTACCCCTGCAGGCTTGCGGGGTTTAACATTTCGGGCTTCATGTCTGCTGCTTGGGCTTTGAGCTCTTGTAGACACACGAAGTCTGCATCCTGGCCTTCAAGCCAAGCCAGGAACCCTTTGGTCGTGGCTGAACGGATGCCGTTCAAATTTGCGGAGATTACTCGCATAGCTACTTTCGTTTCTTTCTGCCACCGGCAACATGTTTTCGATGGTTAACCGCTGGCCATGGATTCAAATATCAAGCACCGGGAGTGCCTTCACAATTTTCATGGTTTCTAGACTCACCGTGACCACCCGTAAGAACAACTCCAGTGGGTAACGTGGGTTGTTCATGGTTTCGATGGCCCAGTCGTTGGCATCATTGACGATGCCGCTGTCTTTCTCAGTTTTCTCGCACTGACGCTCCACCACCCAATCCAGTGCCGCTTTCCCGTTGACCACGTAATCGTAGGCTTCCAGTGGGATGCCGGTAACGGTAATACGATCGTTGTAGATCAGGACGGATTTGTCATCGACAGATTTCAGTTTGCCGGTTTTGTCGTCTTGTACCTTCGTCTTGCCATACTTCATTTTCTCAACACGGTAATCGCTGCCGGCCAACGTCTTGCCACCGGTATCCACCTTGGCACCTGTATACATAGGCACACTCTCATAGTTGAGGTGCAGTTCGGATAGGTCGCGCCCGGCTTTGCTGAAGTGCCAGAAGTTGACGGCCCCCTTTACGCACGGGATGCGTGGCAACTCCTTACTGAGGTTGTCGGCAAAACGCTCACGGTAATCGGGTGAGTGCAGCAGGCCGTAGACGTAATAGAACACGTCTTCCTTAGTGATGGCCTCGCCCGGATAGGCAGTGTAAAAATACACCAAGCCTTCATTAGTAATCGAATCGCGACGCTTGCGGCCAACCATGGTCACGGTCTCCTGTTCCTGGCTGTCGAACAGGCTGTCTTGTTGGGGCTGGTTGGTGGTTTTGCTGTCTTCATCGTCGTAGAGGTATAGAGGGAAGCACTGCGAACCGTCAATGTCCACCATGTGCAGGCCAGGAATGGCATCGCAAATCAGCGTACTAAACGCGACTTTTTCCCCCTTGCCTGATACACAAATTACCTTATTTGATGACTGGCTGTCCGGGAATAGCTGCGGCATCTGGTATACACGCTCATTGAACGCACGGCTATAATACATCCACTGTTTAGTGAAGGGACGGTACAGGCTGGGGGTCAGGGCAACCTGTTCGTAATCAAAGCGTTTGCCTCTAACCAAATCCTGCTTCAAATTCGCAGACCAACTAATCTGAGTCGGGTCCGTATTTATCAAACCATTCACTACAGTTGTGCGGGAGGCTTTGTCCTGGCCGATGCAGGCCAGTTCGAGACGTGCAACCTCGCTGCTATAAAAGCAAATCATTCGCTGCATATTGCCGACCAGCTTGGTTCGGCTAGAATTGACACACCAAGCATCTCGCCCTGTTTGTAAGCCACGAGAGTAATTGGCGAACAGTGCTACCTCGTTACTTTTCTTCGCTCCCATCACAATAAAGTCAGCAGCGCCCTCATCCCGCTGCTTCACCCAATCGCCATGCTCATCCGGCGTAATTTCCTGCCAAAGATTGGCTGCCGTAATCCCGGCAACACTGCCAAGATTGAATATAATGTTCAGCTTCTGTTCGCGATCTAGGTAATCACCAATGTCGTGCCAGAGTATCTGGCCGTGCTGCGCCGCTGCCGGATTCTTCACCAGCAGGGAAATAGCAATCGGAGCGCGGCTCCCCATGCCAAAGACGTTGTCTTTTTCCTTGCGACGCAACTCGCCTGAAGTACGGGCATTGCCACGTAAATGGAAAATATAAGTAGTGCCGCACAACTAAGTTGGAATGATTTTTGCTTCTGTTTGCGTATCTCCCTGATGCCGGTTCGACGATGCGTAAACTCACATTGACCTTGAATGAAGCTGAAGTCTGCACTCTTGAACAATTAGCCAAAGCACACCCCAAGGAATATTTCCGCTTGCGCGGCAAGGCGTTGATTGCTGTCAACCAAGGTCAGGACATTGCCACCGTTGCCGCCGTGTTGCGAATCAGCGGCGAGAGCATCAGAACATGGATTCACAACTGGGAACGCCACGGTCTAGTCGGCATCCTGAATGCTCGTGCCGGTGGACGGCCAGCCAAACTGACCGAGGAC
>NZ_FXAG01000019.1 GCF_900177275.1 Pseudogulbenkiania subflava DSM 22618 | reverse complement strand
CAGTTTGGCTGGCCGTCCACCGGCACGAGCATTCAGGATGCCGACTAGACCGTGGCGTTCCCAGTTGTGAATCCATGTTCTGATGCTCTCGCCGCTGATTCGCAACACGGCGGCAACGGTGGCAATGTCCTGACCTTGGTTGACAGCAATCAACGCCTTGCCGCGCAAGCGGAAATATTCCTTGGGGTGTGCTTTGGCTAATTGTTCAAGAGTGCAGACTTCAGCTTCATTCAAGGTCAATGTGAGTTTACGCATCGTCGAACCGGCATCAGGGAGATACGCAAACAGAAGCAAAAATCATTCCAACTTAGTTGTGCGGCACTACTTAGTTTCCGATATACTGCCTAGGGAATACAGGCCACGCTGAGGTGGCCGAAGGACGAGGACTGCATGCTAAATCTTGGAAAAATCGACCATATCCATGTTCGTGTTACGGATGCCACCAAGGCAATCGAGTGGTACCAGCGCGTGCTGGGTCTGACGCCCGATCCGCGCTACCGGCACATGCAGGAAGAGCCGCATGGCGTTACCATGGTGGCCAACCCCAGTGCCACCGTGCGTCTGGCGCTGTGTGAGGATACCGAGTCCAGTACTGCGGTCGGTGCCGTAGCCTTCGTAGTGAGCGGCCAGGAGTTCATGGAGTGGATCGACCAGCTGGCCGGTGAGCGCGTCACCAATCGCGAGGGGCAGACCATAGCCCGCGACTCGGTGTACGATCACCACTTCTTCTGTTCGCTGTCGTTCGTCGACCCGTTCGGCAACGCCTTCGAAGTCGTTAGCTACGACCATACTTGGCTGACTGGCAAGCTCAAGCTCAATGGCCGCAGCAACGTCAATGGCCATAACACCCTGAATGGTCATAGCGGTCTTAATGGCCATGTCCATAATGGTTAGTGAGTTGGCCGAAGCACAATGAAAACCCGCCGGATGGCGGGTTTTTTGTTGCCCGCCGCGAGGGATGGCGGCGGCGGGTGAACACGGCTTCAGTCGGCTAGCAGGCCGTCGAGCTTATGTTTCACCAGCAGCTCGTGATACACGCCTTTCTTCTTCACGGCGTCGATGGCGGCGTTGAAGCGAGCCTTCAGCGCGCTGTCCTGCTTGCGTAGCGCCACCGCCACGCCTTCGCCCAGTACCTTGTCCTGGCGGCCGTCGAATACCGGGCCAACGAACTCGAAGCCCTTGCCAGGCGCGGTTTCCAGGAAGCCTTTCTGCAGTTGTACGGTGTTGCCGAAGGTGTAGTCGGCACGGCCCGAGGTCAGCTCCATCATCGGGTCCTGGGCGTTGACGTAGCGCTTGATGGTGGCGGACTTGCCGAACTGCTGGGTGACGAAGCGGTCCTGCGGCGTTCCGGTCTGCACCGCGATGGTCTTGCCGCTGAGTGCCGCCGGCTGAATCTCGCCCTTATGGCCTTTGGCCGTGACGAAGCGATTCTGCATCAGGTAGTAGACCTTGCTGAAATCCACCGCCTTGCGCCGCTCGTCGGTGATGTTCATCGATGACATGATGGCGTCGTATTTCTTCACCTGCAGCCCGGGAATCAAGCCGTCCCACGGTTGGTTGACCACCTCGCATTGCACCTTCATTTCCTTGCACACGGCGTAGGCGAAGTCCACCTCGAAGCCGGATACCTTGCCGTTGGCGTCGACGTATTCGAACGGCGGGTAGGTGGCGTCGGTAGCGATGCGCAGGGTATCGGCCGAATGCGCCGCGAGTGGAACGATCAGCGACAGCAGGGCCAGCGTGGTTTGCTTCTTCATGGTGTTGCCTTCCTTTGTAGAGGGGATGCGGACCGTCTTGTTGTAAGGGATCCGGCGTTAGTCCAGACGCCGGTGTTGTAAGGCGGGCAGGCGCTGGCGCAACTGCGCCTGCCGATTCAGATCGAGTGTGGCCAGAGCGATGCCTTCGCCGTCGTCGTGGCGGGCCAGCACCGTGCCCCACGGGTCCACGATCAGGCTGTGGCCGAAGGTGCGCTTGCCGCCGGGGTGCACGCCGCCCTGGCCGGCGCCGATGACAAAGGCCAGGTTATCGACAGCACGGGCGCGCAGCAGCAGCTCCCAGTGAGCCTCGCCGGTGGTATGGGTGAATGCGGCCGGGGCGGTGATCAGCGTCGGCTCCGGGCGCTGGCGGTACAGCTCGGGAAAGCGCAGATCGTAGCAGACCGACAATCTCAGCGGTCCCCACGGCGTGTCGCCGCTAGTCACCTGTTCACCGGCACTCATGGTGGCCGATTCGTCGTAGCGCTCGCTGCCGTTGTCGAAGCCGAACAGGTGAATCTTGTCGTAACGCGCCCGGCAGCGGCCGTCCGGCCCGAACAGCAGGCTGGCATTGAACATCTTGCCCGGCTCCGGGCTCGCTAATGGGATGGTCCCGCTCACCAGCCACAGCCGGTGCCGTTCCGCCAGTTCGGCCAGACAGTGGTAGATTGGGCCGTCACCGAGCGGGCGGGCCAGCGCGACCCGTTCGTTCTCATCCTCCGGCATCAGGTAGAAATACTCCGGCAATACCACCAGTTCGGCTCCAGCCTCGGCGGCCTCAGCCACCAGGGCGCGGGCGCGTTCGAGGTTGGCCGAAAGGTCATCGCCGGACACCATCTGGACGGTGGCGGCGGTAAGCTGCTGTGCAGTTGACATCATCGGGCTCCTACAGGCGGCAGAGGCTCTCGGCCCCGGCACGCAGCGTGGCGTCGTCCTTGGCGAACGACAGGCGGATCAGACGATGGTCGGTGCCGTCGCTATAGAACGCCGACACCGGAATGGTCGCCACCTGGTGTTCGCGGATCAGCGTCTGCACGAAGTCGCTGTCGGATTGGTCGCTGATCTTTTCGTAGCTCGCCAGCATGAAGAAGCTCCCGGCCGACGGCAGCAGCGTCAGGCGCGAGCCGGCCAGGCAGTCGACCAGCAGGTCGCGCTTCTGCTGGTAGAAATCCGCCAGTCCGAGATAATGAGACGGGGTCTGCATGATGCGCGCCAAGCCATACTGCATCGGCGTGTCGGCGGCGAACATGGCGAACTGGTGCACCTTGCGGATCTCCTCCATCAGGGCCGCCGGCGCCAGGCAGTAGCCGACGCGCCAGCCCGTGATATGGAAGGTCTTGCCGAACGAGGCCACCACCACCGCACGCTCGGCCAGCTCCGGGTAGCGACTCATGCTGTGATGCAGCGCGCCGTCGAACACCACGTGTTCGTAGACCTCGTCGGACAGCAGCACGATGTCGGTGCCGGCGGTGAGGCGCTTGAGTGCGGCGATGTCCTCGTCGCCCAGCACGGCACCGCTCGGGTTATGCGGGCTGTTGAGCAGAATCATGCGGGTGCGCGGTGTGATGCGCGCGGCGACCTCGTCCCAAGGGATGGCGAACGTCGGCGGCGCCAGCTTGAACGACACCACCTTGGCCCCCTGCAGCTCGATCATCGGTGCATAGCTGTCGAAGCAGGGCTCGAACACGATCACCTCGTCGCCGGGGTGGACCAGCGCAGTGATGCTGGCGAACAGCCCCTCGCTGGCACTGGCGGTGATGGTGACCTCGTGCTCCGGGTCGTAATGATGGCCGTACAGCGTCGCCACCTTGCCGGCGACCGCCTCGCGCAGCGCGTACAGTCCGGCCATCGGCGAGTACTGGTTGTGGCCGTCGCGCATGGCCTGGTGAGTGTGCTCGATCAGCTCCGGCGCGCAGGGAAAGTTGGGCGCGCCCTGCGACAGGTTGATCGCCCGGTGCTCGGCGGCGAGCTGGCCGATCACGGTGAAGATGGTGGTGCCCACGTTCGGCAGTTTGGAGCGTGGTGTGATGGAGTCGGTCATATCATCCCCCGGTTGTTGTGTCTGTGCCATCGGGTGGCGTTTGACCCCATTAAACGGGCGCCGGGGCTTGTGCGACAAACGATTTATCGGCATGTTATGCATGAGTTTTTTTCAGGCATGACACGTCGTGACACCACGCCAACTTCCGCTGTACGGCCTGCAGGTTTTCGAGGTTGCCGCTCGCCACATGAGCTTCACGCTGGCGGCGGACGAGCTTTGTCTCACGCAAGGCGCCGTGAGCAAGCAGATAGCCCAGCTAGAGCAACAGCTGGGCTACCCCTTGTTCCATCGCCAGGTGCGCCGGCTGGTGTTGACCAGTGAAGGCGAGGCGCTGCTGCCCTATGTCACGCGTGCGCTGGCGACGCTGGGCAAGGGTGTGGAAGCGGCGCGGCTGGCGCGCGACCACCTGCGCCTGAAGGCGCCGTCGTGCATCTCGCGCTGGCTGCTGCGCGAGATCATGCAGTTTCGCAAGGAGCACCCGGAGATCGAGGTCGAAGTCACCAGCGTGCACGAGCACGATGTCGACTTCGCCAAGGAGCCGTTCGATCTCGCCATCGTGTTTGGGCCGGTGCCGGCGCGCCAGCCGCGGCAGACCGCGCTGTTCCGTGAGCAGCTCACGCCTGTCTGCGCGCCGGCGCTGCTGGAATCGTTCGGCCATTCTCTGAACGAACCGGAAGATTTGGTTCGCTTCCCGCTGCTGCACGCCTCGCGAGACCGGCGCGACTGGACGCTGTGGCTGAAATCGGTCGGGGCCAAGGGCGTCAACCCAGCCAGCGGCCAGTTGTTCGACACCCTGGACCTGGCGATGAACGCCGCCCAGCAAGGCTTTGGGGTGTCGATGGCGGATGTGGTGCTATTGGAGGAAGAACTGAAGCGTGGCACGGTGATCACGCCCTTCGCCCAAACCTTGTTCACTGGCAACGGCTATCTGTTGGCGCTGCCGGCGGCAAGACGCACTGCTGAGGCCGCGCAGCTGCTGCACGACTGGCTGGCGGCACGCCATCCGCTGTCGGACGAGCCGCAGCCCGGCCCGGTGCCGGGCGAAACATCCGCGCAGGCCATGCCCTGAGCCACGAAAAGGAAACGGCCGCTGTGAGCGGCCGTCGTGTTGATAGTCGTATTGATAGAGGAGAGAGTGGGGCTCAGAACGGGTTCAGGATCCGTCGCGAGTGGCCGTTGGATTGAGTGGCAAGGTGAGGGCAGAGCGGGTGAAGAAATCGTCGCGAGCGCCTCAAGGCAGGCTTGAGAAGCGCAGCCGTACAAATGGTACGGCGAGCATCGCAGAGGCTGCCTTGAGGGGCGCAGCAGATTTATTCGCCTGCTCTCAGCGGATGATGCCGCCGCCGAGACACACATCCCCATCGTACAGCACCGCCGACTGGCCCGGCGTCACCGCCCACTGCTTGTCGCGGAAGGTGAGGGTGGCCTGGCCATCCACCACCGGCGACAGCGAACAGGCTGCGTCGGCCATGCGGTAGCGGTTCTTGGCAGCGTAGTCGCCGGCTGCCGGTGCCTCGTCCAGCGTCCACGACAAATCGCCCATCGCCAGCGTGCTCTTCAGCAGCAAGGGGTGGTCGTGCCCTTGCACCACGATCAGGCGGTTGCCTGGGATGTCCTTGCCAGCCACGAACCACGGCTCGCCGCTGCCGTCTTTGGCGCCGCCGATGTTCAACCCTTTGCGCTGGCCCAGCGTGTAGTACATCAGTCCCTCGTGCTGGCCCACGCGCTTGCCCTCCGGCGTTACCATGTCGCCCGGCTGGGTCGGCAGGTAGCGCTGCAGGAACTCGCGGAACGGCCGCTCGCCGATGAAGCAGATGCCGGTGCTGTCCTTCTTGGCCGCCGTCGGCAAACCGGCCTGTTCGGCCAGCTGGCGCACCTCGGTTTTGCGGATGTCGCCCAGCGGGAACATCGCCTTTGACAACTGCGCCTGGTTGAGCCGATACAGGAAGTAACTCTGGTCCTTGGTGTGATCCACCGCCTTCAGCAGGTAGTGTTTGCCGTCGTGCTCCGCCTTGCGCGCGTAGTGGCCGGTGGCGATGCAATCCGCCCCCAGCGCCATGGCGTAGTCGAGGAAGGCCTTGAACTTGATCTCGGCGTTGCACAGCACGTCCGGGTTGGGCGTGCGGCCGGCCGAGTACTCCTTGAGGAAGTACGAGAACACGCGGTCCTTGTATTCCTTGGCGAAGTTGACGATCTCCATGTCGATGCCGACGATGTCGGCCACGCTCATCGCGTCCAGTGCATCCTGCTTGATCGAGCAGTATTCGTCGTCGTTGTCGTCTTCCCAGTTCTGCATGAACACGCCGATCACCTCGTGGCCCTGCTGCTTCAAGAGCCAGGCGGTGACCGACGAATCCACGCCGCCGGACATGCCGACGACAATGCGTTTCTTACCCGTCACGGGGAATATCCTTCTTTCCAAATAGCGAGGGGCACCACCTCCGGCGGTGCCCCGAAATCCTTGAACCAACTGTCCACGGCCCAATCCTCACCGTTGCCACCGTCGTGCAACACGGCGGTGTAATGCAGGTCGAGGATCGATGGCGCACGCCACACCGGCTTGCCGACAGTATGAAACCGCAGCCATCCCTGCTCCTGCAGATAATTCAGGAAGGTGGTGACGTTGCGGCTGTGATCCACGCAATCCATGCGTCCATCGGCGGTACCGTCCGGGAAGTTGCCTCCCTTGTCCTGCCAGATGGGGGTGCTACGCCCAGCCATCAAGTACAACTCCCGCACCGCGGCTTTGATGGCGGCGCGCTCGGCCTCGGCCGTGGCGTCGTTGGACAGCAGACGGGCCAGCCGCTGCTTGTCATCGGCGCCGACCTCGAAGTGGGCCTCACGTTTGCAGCCATAATGGTAACAGAGGGGGAGGGCGTCCGCATGGGCGTCGCTGACGGCCAGCACTCCGAGCCAGAGCCACCACTTCATGTCTTGTCCCGGTTGCTGAGGTGCTGGATCACCGCCAGCGGCAGGCGCTGGCCGGCTAGCCAGTCCTCCAGGCTCAGCGCCACGGCCGGGCTGCGATGCTGGCGGGTACGGGCACGGATTTCCGCCGCGGTGAGCCAGGGGGCGGCGACGATGCCATCGTCCAGGCGGCGCTCCGTCTCTTCGCGCAAGGCCCGGCCGCAGAAGGTGAAACGCAGGTAGGTGATATCGCTGCCCGGCTTGTCAGCCAGGTAGATGCCCACCAGCGCTTCCGGTTCGAAATGCCACGCCGTTTCTTCCAGCACTTCGCGGCGCACCGCCTCGAACAGTGTTTCGCCATGTTCCAGGTGGCCAGCCGGCTGGTTCAGGCGCAGTCCTTCGGGGGTGTCTTCTTCCACCATCAGGAAGCGGCCTTCGCGCTCGATGACGGCGGCCACGGTGACATTTGGTTTCCAGATTCTCATGGGGTGGTCGGTTCCAGTTGACAATGGTTCTTGTTTATTCTCATAATGATAATAATTCACATTTATACGTGCTGGGTGAAAACATGTACGTTTGTCTTTGTCATGGTGTGACCGATACGCAGATTCGCGATGCCGTCATGGACGGGGCAACCCGCCTGCGTGACGTCGCTCAGCAACTGGGCGTCGCGACCGACTGCGGCCGTTGCGCCAGCTGTGCCCACCAGCTGATCAAAGACACCCTGACCGAGCTCACCGCCGAAGCCCACTCGCCCTTTCGCGAAGTCGCCTGAGCCGCGCTGCCTCCGGCGCAAACTTCACCGCAAGTCACATCACCCGGCCTTGCGCTGGTAAACCCGTGTGCAATAATTTCAAGATATGCGCACAGGAGCTTGTCATGCAAGGCGATAAAAAAGTCCTAAAATTCCTCAATCAAATCCTCAAGAACGAACTCACCGCCATCAACCAGTACTTCCTGCATGCCCGCATGTACAAGAACTGGGGTCTGAAAAAGCTCAACGAGCATGAGTATCACGAATCCATCGACGAGATGAAGCATGCCGACCGGCTGATCGAGCGCATCCTGTTCCTCGAAGGCCTGCCCAATCTGCAGGATCTGGGCAAGCTGTACATCGGTGAAAAACCGCAGGAAATGCTCGAACTCGACCTCAAGCTGGAGCTGGAGGCGCTGCCGCTGCTACGCGAAGCCATTACCCATTGCGAGAGCGTCAGCGACTACGTCACCCGCGATCTGCTCGAAGACATCCTGGAAGGCGAAGAAGAGCACGTCGACTGGCTGGAAACCCAGTTGGGCCTGATCGAGAAGGTCGGCCTGCAGAATTATCTGCAAAGCCAGATGGAAGACTGAGCGGTCGCAAGACCGTAATGGAACAAGGGGGCCTAGGCCCCCTTGTTGGTTTGTGGCGATCAGCTGCCGGTGCTGGCCGGTGTGGCGTCCGGGGCGTCGCTCTCTTCCCATGGCAGATCGACCTTCTTGTGATTGATGGTCATCACGCCATGCTTGTATTCCAGATCGGTGGAAATCTGACCGTTCTGCTGTTTCAGATAGCCCTGCTCGGTCCATTGCGCCAGCTGGCTGTCGAGCAGGCTGCGCGCCAGATCGTCGACTTCTTTCAGGTTCGGCTGGTCTTCCGCCGAAGCGTCGACGGTGAACAGGTTGCGCGCCTGCGCCACCACCAGATCTTCCAGGGTCTGGCGCGGCAGGTTGACGCTGGCCTCGGCCTCGAAGCGTTTGAGGAAGGTCAGCGGGTTTTGCAGGTCGGTCTTCTGGAAGCCGGTGAGCGTCAGGTTACCCTTGAGCCGCGCTTCGCCGCTCGGCATGCGCAGCGAGAACTCGTTGACCACCAGGCGCGGGTTGTTTTCCAGCAGCGGTACGCCGTAGGTCTTGATGGCATTCACGTAGCGCTGGCGCAGAATGGTCGGGTCAACCCCTTCGAACGGAATCTTGCCGATCTCCTGATCGAGCTTGAGCAAGGTCGGGCCATGCAGATGGTTGGCCGACACGTCGAGCTTCATCGGGCCATACTGTTTGTCGTTGAGGTTGAAGCTGGCGAAATCGAACTTGCCGCGCGTATTGACGAATTGGTCCTGCTCGCTGGTCACCATCTGGTAACGCAGGTCTTTCAGTCCTACGTTGGACGGGCGGAATTCGCCGGACGGGTTGATGAACTCGCCGACGCGAATGCGCGTCAACACGTAGACCAGCTCGTTGAGCTTGAGGTTATACGGAACGCTTTCCTTCCAGTTGAGCTGGACGTTGCCTACCGTCAGCTCGCTGGTGCCAAGCTTGATGCCGCTGTTGCCCGGACGCACGTCGGACAGGTACTTGACTCCGTCGAAGGCCAGCGAGCCCTTGGTCGACGCTTCGAGCAGGAACCCGGGCGAGAGAGCCTCGGTCTTGTATTCCTTGTAGCCGGAGGCGTAATCGACCTTGAGGTCGAAGCCCTTCCACTTGACCTTCACCCCGGACAGCGCTTCGTCGTAGTCGAACGAAGGGATGTTGACCTCCAGCAGGCCGCCGCCGCCGAAGCCCAGGCGGTTGGTGACGGTGATGGGGTCCTTGTCGCCGAAGAACCGCGATAGCGTCTTGCGGGTGGCGTCGCTCATGGCGAACTCGGTCGATACCAGGGCGCGCGCCGGGCGGAAGTCGAAGCTGCCGATGCCTGGCAGCGGGCCGTGCTTGACGTGATGGGTAAAGCGGATGGTCGAGCCGAGCAGGGGACGCAGGTTGTCCGGCAGCATGGCTTCGTACGGCCCCGACAGGCGGCGGTTGAAAGTGAGCTCGGTGGTCTCGGTGGACGAGAACCAGCCTCGTTCATAGCTGTGGGACTTCACCTTGAACAGAGGAAACTCCGCCAGCATGCGGTGTTGTTCGGCCAGCGTATCCTCGGCCTTGAGGCCAGCCCAGTAGGCGGCCCCGCCGTACAGGACGAACAGGCCACCCAGTACTCCACCTGCAATGATCAGACGTTTTTTTTGCGGCACAAGCATCGGCTTCTGAAAGTGTAAAAAGACATCATATGTTACACCAGAGCGCTAGGGGAACACATCGGCGAAGAAAGAGTCTGACATTGCGCTAACTATTTATTACAATGAGACTTTATCCCTGATGAGGTGTGCGATTTAATGGAATGGATTAATGGTTTGATTGACTTGCCGTGGTGGGGATATGTTGCCGTCGCCCTGGTGCTGACGCACATTACCATCGCCTCGGTGACCATCTTCCTGCATCGCCATCAGGCTCACCGCGCCCTGGACCTGCATCCTGTTCCAAGCCATTTCTTCCGTTTCTGGCTCTGGCTGACCACCGGCATGGTGACCAAGGAGTGGGCTTCGGTGCACCGCAAGCACCACGCCCGCTGCGAAACCGCCGAAGACCCGCACAGCCCGCAAGTGCTGGGCATCAAGAAAGTATTCTTCGAAGGCGCCGAACTCTATCGTGTCGCCTGCAAAGACCGTAGCACCATGGAAAAATTCGGCCATGGTACCCCCGACGACTGGCTCGAGCGCAACGTCTACACTCGTCACAGCGCCAAGGGCATCATCCTGATGATGGCGATCGATCTCGTGCTGTTCGGCCCAATCGGGCTGACCATCTGGGCGGTGCAGATGATCTGGATTCCGCTGACCGCGGCCGGCATCATCAACGGCATCGGCCACTACTGGGGCTATCGCAACTTCGAGAACGAAGACGCCTCCACCAATATCCTGCCTTGGGGCATTCTGATCGGTGGCGAAGAGCTGCACAATAACCACCACACTTTCGGCACCTCGGCCAAGCTCTCCTACAAATGGTACGAGTTCGACATCGGCTGGATGTATATCCGCATCCTGGAAATGCTGGGGCTGGCGAAAGTCCGCAAGGTAGCGCCCAGGTTGGCCGAAGACCCGTCGCGTCCGCACCTGGATGTCGAACATCTGCAGGCGGTGGTTGCTAACCGCTACGCTTTGGCGGCCCGCTATGCGCGCGAACTGAAGGGTGTCTATCGCAGCGAGATAGAAAAACTGGGCCAGGGTAATCTGGCCGGCAAGATGAAGACCTGGCTCAAGCAGGAGGCCAAGGACACGCCGGAGGAAGAGCGCAAGCAGCTGGCGGAACTGCTGGAAAAGAGCCATGTGCTACAGACCATCTACTCCATGCGTCAGGAGCTGTCCCGGCTGTGGGAGCGCTCCAGCCTGACGCGCGAGCAGCTGCTGAAAGAGCTGCAGGAGTGGTGTGCTCGTGCCGAGGCCAGCGGCATCGAAGCGCTCAAGACCTATGCCCAGCGCCTGCGCCGGGTGTCCATTGCCTGATCAGGCATTGACCCAGAACGGGTTCTGATACACTGCACGACGGCGGGACGCACTCCCGCCGTTTTTTATTGTCGGGCTCCAAGGGGGAGCCCGTGTGCGAATTCCACTGTTTATTTAAGGAGTGCCATGACCATCTATCGTCACAAACCGGGCAAGCGGCTGGCCGAGGCGGCCGTCGTCAACGGCATGATTTTCCTGGCCGGCCAAGTGCCGGAAAACACCGACGCCGACGCGCGCGAGCAGACGGCCAACGTGCTGGGCCAGATCGACACGCTGCTGGCCGAACTGGGTTCGGACAAGACCAAGATTGTCGATGCCACCATTTTCCTCGCTTCGCTGGCCGACTACGATGCCATGAACAAGGCCTGGGACGCCTGGGTGGCCGAAGGCCACGTACCGGCACGTGCCACGGTAGAGGCCAAGCTCGCCAATCCTGCCTGGAAAGTTGAGATCAAGATCATCGCCAGTCGCGGCTGAGAGTATCGAGCGTGCACAAAAAACCCGGTCGATGAGGCCGGGGTTTTTTTGTGGGAGCAGGCAGCTTACTGGGTGATCACTTCGCGCCAGAACACGCCCTTCACCGTGCTGCCGGTGCCGCCGCTGGTGGACAGCAGGTTTCCAAGGTCGACTTTGATCGTGTCTCCGTCTGTGGAACGGATCAGTGCTTTATATTCCCCTGTCGAAAGCTTAACGATGGTTGGCCTGCTGGCCAGGAAGTTGTTGTTGGCGCTGGCATTCGAGAGGGTGTAATACGCAGTTTGAAAACCAGTTTTGTAATCAATGGCATAGAGCCAGCTCTCCATGCCGGTGGTCCCATTTGTACAAGCGGAAGCGGGCTTGTTGGCGGTAAACAGTACTTTACCGTTGGCCAAGGCTGGGGCATTGATGACCCGCTGACCAGTGGGTAGGTTCGCCAGCCAACCATAAGTCGAAACATTATTGGGGTTTATGGCGGTGGAGCCAGTATAGGCGCTGGAGGATGTGTCCGTGCTTTGTGCTAGAGAAATGGTACTCAGCTGGCTCGGGATAGTTGCACTTGCGTCTGTGTAGCCACTGTCATCAACCCGATCGATCAGGCCATACATTGCCCCAGTGTCACCGCTGTCAACATCAGAGGGGGTCAGGTAGCGCCCCGTTCCAACATAGACAAACCGTTTCGGTGAGCCATTAATATCGATTTCAGCCAGTTCAGGCTCGCTTGTGATAGGTTTGCTGAGACTTGCCAGTTTGAGCGGATTGGGCCAACTGCCGGGAGTTCCTGTCAGGTCGAAACGCCAGACGTTGCCGTCTAGGTCGCCGCCATACACATATTTGATTTGATTGAGCGAGGAATAGCTATCAGCGAAGCCAGCAAGTTTGTTGAGTCCTTTGCCTTCCACCCTGAAGCGTTGGATTGGTAAGCCAGTGGATAAGTCAATGACAAATAGATAGCTGTAATTCGAGATATTGCAACGATTAGCATTGGCTATGCTGGAGTCGTAGTTGATGTTGACACAATTAATGCCGGAGCCAATGTCGGTATTGCTGAAGCCTCCCGCAAAGATGGCGACTTTGGTGGGGGAGGTGGTCGAATCGTTAAGTTGAGTAATAATAGGTCGCCCATAGAGGTAACCGACATAAGCGTTGGAATCAGTGCTGGTCTCGGTGGAGTTGAATGTCCATTGAGATGTTGGCTGCGAAGTTATCGTTGTGCTGGTGTTGTTGTTACTGCTGTTTACGGTTGTTTGGTTGGTACCAACCTGAATCGAATAAACGCCTTTCGCCCCTTTACCAAAACCGCTGGCCAAGTAATAGGTACTGTTCGTGGTGGTTTGATTGCCGCTCGTTGTTTTTGTGCTGAATGGCTCGATAACTGGCGTAGAGTCTAGCCAATATTTGTGAGTGGTATAAGTGCTGCGGACATAAGTGTCAATCTTTGGGGCTTCGGTTTGCCCGACACTAGCCAAGAAGGCTTTAGGGATGTAGGCCCATGCTTCATTACCAGCGGTAGTAGCACTTTGGCCGCTTCCACCTGTTACAGTATAGAAAGCGTGCAGCATTCCATCGTTGGCTGGCTGGAAAAGGCGTTGCAGCCCAGAAACATAAACCGGCTCGCTATGAATGATGGTGCCAATTGCATAACTGCGTAATCCACTGACGGTGGAGGTGCTACCGAGTAATTTGCTAATGATGTTAGAACATTCTTGTTGAGTAGATGCTTGTAGATAGGTGAGCCATAGAGAGGGGGTACTAGTTTGAGTGCCACCATTTCCATTGCTTGTTGTGGTTACTGTCGGATCACAAAGCGAGGAGGCAAGTTGAGTGGCCGTTCCGCTGGGGTTGCCGTAGACCGTCCGAGAGGTACTGGTTGCGGCAGTCCATAGCGGAGTGGGAACGATGGCATCGTTGGTGTTGGTGTCGATAATCGCGCCCGTAGCGGGGTCGATGCTGAAGGCTTGCAGTGCACCAGTGAGGGCATTGTAGTTGTAATAGGAGGCAAACATTGTGCTATCCCCCTGCACAATGTTGGAGTTGGTGACGGCGGCGGCTGCGCCACTTTGGGATGTATCGGAGGCGCAGACTTCCAACGGGTAGTCCGGCAATGTCGTTGTACTATCGGCCTGGGCCAGCAGAGGAACCATGGCCAGTGCGGCTGCCAGAGCCGTGCGCCCCCTTCGTCCTTTCGCAGTGAACATGGCGGTGTTTCCTATCGCGTGAGAATGGTCTGGGACATGCTCAGGCTGCCGCCTGGGCCTTCGGCGCGGCTGGTGACGCGGTAATAGATGCTATTGTTGGAACTCAAGCCGGAGAACACCGTACTGCCGATTTTCTTGCTGCCTCCCAATGTTGATGTGCTACCACTCGAGGGGATGGCGTACTGGCATTTGCCGGCCTTGTCGGTGACGGCTGTGCCCAGGGTGCCGGTGCACAGGCGTTCGATGACGAATTTCACGGTATAGCCCGAGCTGTTGGGAACATTGATGGCACTGATCGTGGACCAATCTATGTTGTCCGGTACGCCGTCGCTATTGGTGTCCAGGTCCACCGGGTAGTAGCAATTGTTGAAGGTGGTCGAGTTGGCGCTGCAACTGGCAGCATTGGAACCATCCAGCGTGGTGCTGCTCAGGCTGCCGAGCGCCGACAAACCATATTGCAGCCCGACATCGGTGAGGTGGATGCCACCCTCCCGGAAGGCGAGGTTACGCGTCATCAGGCCGGAGAAATCCACCACCCGTACCATGGCCACGCCGATGAGCAGGATGGCGATCATGGCGATCAGGGTGATGACCAGCGAGACACCACGCTGGGCGCTCTTCAGGGGGTGTGTCGTCATAGCTAGCCGGCGGACCATATCGTGTTCCTCAGCGGGATGACGCTTTCGTAGATGCGGTATTTGTAATGCTGCCATTCGGTACCGCCCGCGCCGCCGTCCAGCCGTACCTTGGTACCACTCCAGATACAGATGCCGTTGGAAAAACCGGAACAGGCGGTGGTGACGATGCCGCTTTCGCGTTTCGGGACGCGGGATACTACAGCCAGCTTCACCGCCTGCAGGGTGAGAATCTTGGTCAGGCTGGCGCTGTCATTGGCCAACGTATTGGCATCGTAATGGTCAGAGCCATTATCTACTGCGTCTTTCCAGGAGAAAGTGCTGCTGCCAGCGGCCTTAACTCCATACTGCGCCTGCATGTTGATGATGTTCTCGCCCAGCGTGTAGTTGACGGTGGCAACACGCATCGAAGCGTCGGCGAGCTTCAGTTGGCGGTTGCTTTCGTCCACCGAATAGGTGCTAGTAATGATGTCCGAGCCGATCTTAATGATGTAGTCGCCGCTCTTATAGCCGGGCCATCCACTGGGATCCCCTGCAGGATTGTAGACCTTGCCATTGGTATTGTTCTGGCCTGGGTTCTGCTGCAGGGTGAGAGCCTGCCCATTCGATGCGGTGAGGTCGAAGCGGGTGCAGTAACCCTTGCTTTCATCCAGGGGGGTTGTTGCTGGGTCGTTAGGGGTGATACCCGGGGGATGATACAAAACTGAGAATGTGGCCACTTCAAAGCCCGAGACTGAGTTGACCTTGAGTGTGGAGGATGGCTTCGGCATGTCATCTCTGAGGGTGGTCAGGCCGAAGCTGATGTTGCCTTTCCCATTGCGGACGAGTATCTGGTCGGCCTCACCGTTGGTTCCGCCGTCGACGATGAGCAAAGGTGCAATGGATGTGCCGAAGCTGGCGCCAGTAAAAGTGTCGGGTCCGCCATTAGCTCCATTGGTGCCAACATACGAAAAGCTCTGGGCACAATTGATCAGCGTCCCGATCTGGGTGCCGTAGCCAGCGCTGCGGATTGCCTGTTCCATCAGCACCATGGAAGTCAGCCCCTGGTTTTGACCTTCCGACGCGGAGTCGGTGGTTTTGCGCTGGTTCCACCACAGCCCCATGATTTGCGAGAGCATCAGCGTGGTGATCAGCGCGATGGTCAGCCCGATCATGATTTCGATCAGGCTGATGCCGGACTGGCGGCGCGGGGAGCGTAAATGCGGCTGATTCATGGTGATCGCCTCAGGAAGTGGGGATCAGCGTGGTGGTAGTGAAGTGGCGCACATCGCTGTCGGATGTGTTTTGCCAGCAGATCGTGACGGTGACCTGATTGGCGGAACCGCTAAGGGTCGAGGCGATGGTGACCGATTGGCGAGCTGCCGTGGCATTGGGCAGGGTCGAGTTGATCGAGCTCAGCCAGTTGGTGACTTCGGCCTGGCTGGAACTGGTGCTGCTGCCATCACAGGTATGGCCGCTGTTGAAGGCGAAGTTGGTAGCAAAGCTGCCGCTGGCACGGGCCGCCCACATCTGTCCGATCAGGCTGTTGGCGAGGTAGGTGGCCTGTCCGCGGTACTGATTTTCGCTGTTGGCGCGAATGGTGAAGCCTTGCAGGGCGATCAGGGCAAGGATGCTGATGGCGAAAATGGCCATGGCGATCAGGGCTTCGATCAGGGTCGAGCCTTGCTGGTTTTGCCGTGAGATGCCTGGGCGGGCCATGGTCAGCACTTCCTCGGGTCGGTCGAGCTGGTGACGTTGGGGTCGCACAACTTCAGTGCGCCTCCCGTCTGCAGGGTGATGCGCATGTCCTTGCTGTCGGCCGCGGCGATGGTGGTGACGTCGAAGTTCAGTTGAGTGAGGGCTACGACCCCGGAGCAGGTTGTTGTTGTTCCATCCATCACTCGGCCTAGTCCGTTGAAAGTGACATTGGTCACAGTAGATGGGGTCCGGGTGATGGTGACCTTGGGTGCATCTTCAGCAAAGTTTTTTTGCTGAAGTGTCTGTGAAACCGTGCTGCAGTCAGATTGCAGTGTGTTCACAGTCCAGATTTTACCTGTGCTATCGATACTTACCCTTACCAAAGAGTTTGTCCGGATGGCTTCAGCCCGAGCCAGTTGCAGGCTGGCCATGGCGGTGTCAGCGGCATTACGGATCTGGTGGTTCATCAACCAGACAGAAAAGTTGGGCACAGCCAAAGCCAGCACGATGGCCATCAGCGCCAGCGTGATCAGCATTTCGGTCAGGGTGAAGCCGACCTGTCGAGTCCGGCTCAACATTCGTCCCCCTTGATATACCAGCAGGCTTTGACCGGCGAGTAGGTGGTGCCCTTGTATTTGCTGGTGGTCTTGCTGTTGCTCTGATCCAGGCTGTAATCGTAACCGGCCATCACCGTGGCGCCGGTGGCGCTGAGGGTGTAGCCGGTGCTGCCGCTGGCCGTGCAGGCCAGGGTGAAGTAGTCAACCGAGGAGGGTGTCGCACCGCAGGTAGTGCCGGAGGCGGCGTAGCTGCGGTTGTCGGCGTAGTATTGCTCCAGACTCACGCGGGTTTGGGACAGCTGGGCCAGCGCCGCGTTGATGCGGCTGCGCCGCACGTAATCCTGATAGGCCGGAACGGCGAGCGACATCAAGATGGCCACCACGACGATGGCAATCAAGAGTTCAATCAGGGTGAATCCCGCCCAAGCTTTTCTCATAATTTTTCCGGATCCGTCCAATCTTTTTCATGATAGTCGAAAGAGCCCGGTTTAAGGCGCTGATCTGCCGTTGTCCTGTTTGATTTTAAGTAGCGTGTGGCGTCGACGCCGACAGGAAATCGCGACAAACGTTCAGTGCCGTGGTGGTGACAGTCGGGCTGGCGGGCTCGAGGACGGTGACGTCGGGCATCGAGCGCAGCCAGGTCAGCTGGCGCTTGGCCAGTTGCCGGGTGGCGGCGATGCCTTTGTCGAGGAAATCGGCGTAGCTGGCTTGGCCGTCGAGGTGCTCCCAAGCCTGACGGTAGCCGACGCAGCGCATCGAGGGCAGGTCGGGCGTGAGCTCGGGGTAGCGCTGGCGCAGGCGCACGACTTCATCAAGGAAGAACTGTTCCAGCATCAGCCGGAAGCGTAGCGCGATGCGTTCGTGCAGCCAGGCGCGGTCTTGCGGAATCAGCGCCAGTTTGAGCATCTTGAAGCGGGCCGCCTGGCTGCGTCCTTCGGCGTGCCACGCAGAGAGCGGCTTGCCGGTAAGCCGGAAGACCTCCAGCGCGCGCTGGATGCGCTGCGAGTCCATCGGTTCGAGGCGTGCGGCGGTGATCGGGTCGGCTTCGGCGAGTTGTGCGTGCAGTGCGGGCCATCCGTATTTGGCGGCCTCGAGGTCGAGTTGGGCGCGGGTGGCGATGTCGGCGGGCGGCATGTCGGAGAGGCCGTCGATCAATGCCTTGAAGTAGAGCATCGTGCCGCCGACCAGGAGCGGCACCTTGCCGCGTGCCGCGATATCGTCGATCAGGCGGTTGGCATCGGCGTGAAACTGCGCTGCGGAGTAGGATTCCATCGGGCTGATGATGTCGATCAGGTGATGGGGCACCTGGGCCATCTCGTCACGGCTGGGCTTGGCGGTGCCGATGTCCATGTCACGGTAGACCAGCGCGGAGTCGACGCTGATGATTTCCATCGGAAAGTGGCGGGCCAGTTCGAGTGCCAATCCGGTTTTGCCGGAGGCGGTGGGGCCCATCAGCAGGATGGCTTTGGTGGGGGTGGTCATGGGGTGCGGCGATGAGTGCGACAAGGCGATATTGTCGCACCCGACGGGGCTTCGGCCAACCTTTGCAGCGGCACGCAAGGTTGGCCGAAGCGACGGACAGGGTCGCGCAGATTTTCTCCCGGCGCCTGCCGGATGACGGGGCTCAGGCTGGGGCGGTTTGGTCGACAAACTGACGGATGGCCGCTAACAGGGCCTGGCCACGCGCGTCGGCTGTGGCTTCCAGAGAGGCAATCTCCTCCAGGCACTGGGTGCGGTGGCGGCCGGGAATGGCGCCGTCGATCAGCTTTTGTCGGCACCACTCCTGCCAACGGACCTGCTCGGCTGCCGTTAGCGAGCCGGGGAAGTTGCGCGCGCGGTAACGGAACAGTTGCTCGGTGAGCTGTGCATCGTCAAACACAGGGCGCTCGCCGGCCAGTTGCGCCGCCGACAGCGTGCGCAACCGGGTGAGTTCGCGGCGGTCGTTGTTGGAAACGAAGCCACCGTAGAGGTTTTCGTCCACGTCGGCGGGTGCACCGGTCTCGCGCTGGTATACCTTACGCCAGACCGGGGTCAGGTTTGGCAGGGCTTGGGCGGTTTCGGCGTGGCGGTTGATGGCGTCGAGATCGATGCCCCAGTGCTCGGCGCGCTCGGCACTCAGGACGCGCAGGTTGCTCACGACGAATGGCGATTTGTTGATGTGGATGGTTTTGATCGGGAGCCGGCTGACGCCATCGGGCAGCTCGTCGTTGCGGCTGAACAGTCGCTGGCGGATCGTATCCGGGCCGAGTCCGCGCAATTCGGAGGGGTCGTAGGCCAGATCCCAGACGATGACTTCGTTCTTGTTGCTCGGGTGTTCGGCCAGTGGCCAGATCACCGCCAGGTTGCCGCGCTCAGCCCCGTACATGCCGGAGACGTGCAGCAGTGGGCGCGGGGCGTGCAGGCTGAGCTGGTGACGCACGGCGTCTTTTTTGCGCAGACCGAGATAGAACTCGAACAGCTTGGGCTGGTGTTGGCGGATCAGCCGTGCCAGAGCGATGGTGGCGCGCACGTCGGAGAGCGCATCGTGCGCGGTCTCGTGTGCCAGCCCATTGGCGGCGGACAGGTGCTCGAGCTTGAAACTGGGCAGGCCGGTATCGTGCTTGGGCCACTCGATGCCTTCGGGGCGCAGCGCGTAGGTGGCGCGAACCAGGTCGAGCAGATCCCAGCGCCCGCACTGGTTCTGCCACTCGCGCGCGTAGGGGTCGATCAGATTGCGCCAGAACAGGAAGCGGGTGACTTCGTCGTCGAAACGCAACGAGTTATAGCCGACGCCGATGGTGCCCGGCGTGGCCAGTTCGCGCTCGATCACGCCAGCGAATTCGTGCTCGGCCACGCCGTGTTGTTGACACAGCTGGGGGGTGATGCCGGTGAGCAGGCAGGCTTCTGGCGAGGGCAGATAGTCAGGCGCCGGTTGGCAATACAGCATGACCGGTTCGCCGATCTCGTTCAGCTCTGCATCGGTGCGGATGCCGGCGAACTGCGCCGGGCGGTCTTGGCGCGGCACGGCGCCGAAGGTCTCATAGTCGTGCCAAAAGAAGGTGTGAGAGGACATGGGATGGCGAAGTCGGTCGGAAAATGCGGCATTGTCGCACCACGGCCCACTTCGGCCAATCGCCAGCGGTCGGGTATCTCTGTCAGAACCTGCTCACGATCTGTCGCGAGCGTCCCTCAGCGGGGTGAAGAGCAGCACAGAAACCGGAATGTACACACAGTACATGAGGATTTCTGATCGCAGAGCGAATCAGAGATTCGCACGCAGTGCGCATGAGCCCCGCTCAGGGACTCGCAGCAAGAGCGTGAACAGGTCCTCAGCGCCCGCGCATGAACAGGTTGTCGAGGTCCTTCATGCTCAGCCGGCTCCAGGTCGGGCGGCCGTGGTTGCACTGGCCGGAGCGCTCGGTGGCTTCCATGTCGCGCAGCAGCGCGTTCATCTCGGCCAGCGTCAGCTGACGGTTGGCTCGCACCGCACCGTGGCAGGCCATGGTGGCCAAGAGCTCGTTGCGGCGCTCGGTCAACACCTGTGTCAGGCCGAATTCGCGCACGTCCTTCAGCACCGCGCGTGCCAGTTCCACCGGGTTGCCATCCTTCAGCCACACCGGTACGCCGCGCACGGCGATCTGGGTGGGCGAGAGCGGAGCGAGTTCGACGCCGAGCCGCTTCATCTCCTCGCCGTGCTCGTGTACCGTGGCGGCCTCCATGCGGTCGGCAGCGAACGACACCGGCAGCAGCAAGGGTTGCATCGGGATGCTGTCGCTCTCCAGCGCGGTCTTCAGCCTTTCGTAGACGATGCGCTCGTGCGCCGCGTGCATGTCGACCACGATCAGCCCTTCCTGGCATTGGCTGAGGATGTAGACGCCGTGCAACTGTGCCAGTGCGAAGCCGAGCGGCGGGATGCCGTCGTCGCTGTCGGGCAGGGCGGCCAGCGTGGCCGCCGGTAAGGGGGACGGCAGTGGCATCGCTGGGCGGCTGTCGGCTTGGCGTTCTTCCTCGCGCAGCCCGGAGAACATCGCGTCATACATGCCGACGGCCTCGCGCGCTACGTTGAGCGGAATACTCTGCTGCTCGTAGCGGAAGGTCTGTACTGGAGTACGGCTGCTACCCGCACCACCACCGAACAGACCTGACGGAGCCTGTGCGCCGCTCGACGGGGTGGCCGAAGCCGAATCGGCTGCGGGATTGTCGGCCAATGCGACGGCCGGTGCGGCTCCGGCGGTGGTGGCCGCCAGCGCCTTGTTGACGCTGTGGAACAGAAACTGGTGGATGGCCTGCGATTCGCGGAAGCGCACCTCGATCTTGGTCGGGTGCACGTTGACGTCGACGCCAGCAGGGTCGATGTTCAAGAACAGCGCGTAGGCCGGATGGCGGTCGTGATGCAGCACGTCGCGGTAGGCCTGGCGTAAGGCGTGCTGTGCGGTCTTGTCACGCACGAAGCGGCCGTTGACGTAGAAATACTGCGCATCGCGACTGGCCTTGGAATAGGTCGGGCTGGCCACGAAACCGGCCAACTGCAGCCCACCGGCCGTCGTTTCCAGTGGCAACGCGGAGTCGACGAAATCCTTGCCAAGCAGCGCCCCGACGCGCTCGGCCAGGGATTGCGATGGCAGGCGCCACACTACCTTGCCGTTGTGGCGCAGCAGGAACTCCACCTGCGGGTGCGCCAGCGCGATGCGCTCGAAGGTCGCCGCGCAGTGGGCATACTCGGTGTTCTCGCTCTTGAGGAACTTGCGCCGTGCCGGGGTGTTGAAATAGAGATCGACCACCTCGACACTGGTGCCCGGCGCGTGCGCCGCCGGTTCCACCGGGTGCAGTGCACCGTCGATGGCGATGATCTGGTGCGCGTGCGCTTCCTCGTGGGGGCGGCTGATCAGTGTCAGCCGCGACACCGAGGCGATGCTGGCCAGCCCCTCGCCGCGAAAGCCCAGGGTGGCGACGCTTTCCAGGTCGGCGAGGGAGGCGATCTTGCTGGTGGCGTGGCGGTCGAGCGCCAAGGGCAGATCGTCCGGCACGATGCCGCCACCGTTGTCGGTGACGCGGATCAGCTTGATGCCTCCTTGCGCCAGGTCGACGGTGATCTTGTCGGCGCCGGCATCCAGGCTGTTTTCCAGCATCTCCTTCAGCGCCGAGGCGGGACGTTCCACCACCTCGCCGGCGGCGATCTGGTTGACGAGGTGGTCGGGCAGGGAATGGATGCGTTTCATGCGGTCTTGCGAGAGAGACGCTTGTGGCGCCAGATTTCGATGATGCCCGGCAGCAGCGAGACGAAGATGATGCCGAAGATCAGGTATTCCAGGTTGCTTTTCACTGCCGGCAGGTTGCCGAACAGGTAGCCGGCGTAGGTGAAGCTCGCCACCCACAGCACACCGCCGATCACGTTGTAGGCCAGGAAGTGGCGGTAGCCCATGGTGCCGATCCCGGCCACGAACGGCGCGAAGGTGCGCACGATCGGCACGAAACGAGCCAGGATGATGGTCTTGCCGCCATGGCGTTCGTAGAAGGCGTGGGTCTTGTCGAGATAGCTCCGTTTCAGCAACCGCGGGAAGCGTTCGAACAGCGACAGGCCGAGATGGCGGCCGATGGCGTAGTTGACGGTGTCGCCGAGGATGGCGGCGGCGATCAGCGTGGCGACCAGCGCGTGCGCGTTCATGCCGCCGGTGGCGGCCAGCGTGCCGGCGACGAACAGCAGCGAGTCGCCGGGCAGCACCGGCGTCACCACCAGCCCGGTTTCGCAGAACACGATCAGGAACAGGAACAGGTAGATCCACGGGCCGTAGGCCGCCACCAGTGCAGCCAGATGGCGGTCGATGTGCAGCACGAAATCGAGCAGAAATTGAATGGCTTCCATGGCGCTCATTGTACAGGAGGTTGGCCGAAGCCGTTGAGACGGCGAGCAAGAGGGGGAGGGCGAGCTACTCGCCGGTGGCGATCAGGCATCAAAAAAGAAACTGGCCGGACGAGCCGGCCAGTTCAGCGATCAGACTACCGCTTCGTCCTTGGGTTTCTGCGGCTTGATCATGTGCTCCCGTACCACGCCCAGCCACAGCGCGATCGGGCTTGCCACCAGTACCGACGAGTAGATACCGAACACGATGCCGATGGTCAGCGCGATGGCGAAACCGTGCAGCGCCGGGCCGCCGAAGACCAGCATCGACAGCACCATGGCCTCGGTACAACCGTGCGTGATCAGGGTGCGGCTCATGGTGGCGGTGATGGCGTTGTCGATGATCTCGGACACGCTCTTGTTGCGCATCGCCGCCTTGCGGAAGTTCTCGCGGATACGGTCGAACACCACCACCGACTCATTCACCGAGTAGCCCAACACCGCCAGCACGCCGGCCAGCACGGTGAGGCTGAACTCCCACTGGAAGAAGGCGAAGCAGCCGAGAATGATCACCACGTCGTGCATGTTGGCGATGATGGCCGACACGGCAAAGCGCCATTCGAAACGCAGCGCCAAGTACAGCATGATGCCCAGACACACGATGATCACCGCGGTCAGGCCGTGGGTGACCAGTTCCTCGCCCACGCTCGGGCCGACGAACTCGACCTTGCGCAGTTCCACCGCCGGGTCGGCCGCCTTCAGTGCGCCCATCACCCGCTCGGACAGCTGGGCCGAGGTGATGCCCTGCTTGCTCGGCAGGCGGATCAGCACGTCGCGCGAGGTACCCAGGCTCTGTACCGTGGCCTCACCGAACTTGAGGGCATCCACCCGGTTGCGGATGTCGCCCAGATTAGCCGCCTGCCGGTACTGCACTTCCATCACCGTGCCGCCGGTGAATTCCACGCTGAAGTTCAGCCCCTTGGTGAACAGGAAGAAGACGGCCAGCAAGAAAGTCACCAGCGAGATGGTGGTGGTGAGCCGGCCGTAGCTCATGAACGGGATATCCCGTTTGATGCGGAAAAGCTCCATTGCGTCCTCTAGGGGTAAAGGGGGCTATCGCCCCCCATGCTTACGTTTCAGGTTTCCAGACCTGGCCGATCGATACCGTGGTCAGGCGCCGCTGGCGGCCGTACCACAGGTTCACGAAGCCGCGCGATACCAGCACCGCCGAGAACATCGAGGTCAGGATGCCCAGGCAGTGCACCACGGCAAAACCGCGCACCGGGCCGGAACCGAAGATCAGCAGTGCAAGACCGGCGATCAGCGTGGTGATGTTGGAGTCGAGAATGGTCGCCCAGGCGTGCTGGTAACCGGCCTGGATCGCCGAGTGCGGCGGTACGCCATTGCGCAGTTCCTCGCGGATGCGCTCGTTGATCAGTACGTTGGCGTCGATCGCCATACCCAGCGTCAGCGCGATGGCCGCGATGCCCGGCAGCGTCAGCGTGGCCTGTAGCATCGACAGCAGCGCCACCAGCATGAACAGGTTGACGCCCAGCGACAGCGCCGAGATCAGACCGAACACACGGTAGTAGATCAGCATGAACACGGCGATGGCGGCAAAGCCCCACAGAGTGGAGTGGAAGCCCTTCTCGATGTTCTCCTTGCCGAGGCTCGGGCCGACCGTGCGCTCTTCAATGATGTTCATCGGCGCGGCCAGAGAACCGGCGCGCAGCAACAGCGCGGTGTCGTTGGCTTCGGCCACGTTCATGCTGCCGGAAATCTGCACCCGGCCACCGCCGATCTCGCTACGGATCACCGGTGCGGTCACCACTTCTGCACGGCCTTTTTCCACCAGCACCATCGCCATGCGCTTGCCGATGTTCTCCGCCGTTACTTGGCGGAAGATTGAAGCCCCGGTCGAGTCGAGATTGATGTGCACTGCCGGCGTGCCGTTCTCATCGAAGCCCGGCTGGGCGTCGTTGATGTTGTCACCAGTCAGTTCCACTTCCTTGCTCACCAGAATCTTCTGCGGGCCACGCGGCGTCAGCTCGTCCAGCAGGTCGTAGCCGCCGGGCACGTTGCCAGCCAGCGCCTCGGCCACCATGCTCTGGTCGTCGGACACCATGCGTACTTCCAGCGTGGCGGTACGGCCGAGGATGTCCTTGGCCTTGGCGGTATCCTGCACGCCCGGTAACTGCACCACGATACGGTTGGAGCCGGATTGCTGGATCACCGGTTCGGCTACGCCGAGTTCGTTCACGCGGTTATGCAGGGTGGTGATGTTCTGCTTCACCGCATCACTCTGGATACGAGTGATTTCTTCCGGCTTCAGCGTCAGGCTCAGCTTGAAGCTGTTTTCATCGCTGGTGAAGCTCAGCGAGGGCAGGGCACGCGCCACGGCGTCTTCGGCGGCCTTTAGTGTGGCCGCGTCACGCAGTTGCACTTCCAGCGTGTTGCCGTTGCGCTTGATGGCGCCGAAGCGGACCTTCTTGTCCTTGAACTCGCGGCGGATATCGCCGGCATAGCGTTCCATGGTCTTGTCGGTAGCCGCCTTCATGTCCACTTCCAACAGGAAGTGCACGCCGCCACGCAGGTCGAGGCCCAGGAACATCGGGTAGGCCTTGAGCTTGGTCAGCCAGTCGGGCGAGGCCGCCAGAAGGTTCAGTGCGATGATGTACTGATCGCCAAGAGCCTGCTGGATGACGTCGCGCCCCTTGATCTGGGTGTCCGGATCATGGAAGCGAACCTTGAGGCTGTTGCCGTCCAGGAACAGGCCGTCCGGCGTGATGTGCTGGGCAGTCAGCGCGGCTTCGACGCGGCCCATCAGCGCGGTGTCCACCGGAATGGACTGACGCGAGCTGGAAATCTGGACGGCGGGAGTCTCGCCGAAGAAGTTGGGCAGCGTGTAGATCGTCGAGACGATCAGCGCTACCACGATGATGAAGTATTTCCAGAGTGGATAGCGGTTCATGAGCGAGAGTCTGGCAGAAGGGAAACGGCCGCCCACGAGGGCGGCCAGGATGCATTACAGGGACTTGATGGTGCCCTTTTCCAGCTTGGCTGCGACCGCGCCGCGCTGAATCTGGACTTCCACGCCGTTGGCAATCTCTACCGACAGATATTGTTCGCCGGCCTTGGTTACACGACCCACGATGCCGCCCTGGGTTACCACCTCGTCACCCTTGGTGATTTCGGACAGCATCTTCTGCTGTTCCTTCGCGCGCTTCTGCTGCGGGCGTACCAGCAGGAACCAGAACAGCGCAAAAATCACGACCATCGGCAGGAAACCCGTCACAGTCGATAGGTCGAAGCCGCCCGGTGCGGTACCGGCAGCGAATGCGGGGGTGATGAACATCGTGTTAATTCCCTTATGTTTGTTGTCTATCAGTATCCGAAGCGGGCCATTGTAGCCACGCCGTGTTGCTTTTCCAACCGTGGCGGTAGCGCAAACCCGGTATGACCGTGGTCTGCTGCCCCGGTTCCAGCGCCTCAGTCGGCCCCGCGTGCGCGGCGCTGGGCGAAATCGACCTGGAATGCCGGGAAACGGTCTTCCTCGATAGCCTGGCGCATTTCCGCCATCAACTGCTGGTAGTAATACAGGTTATGGATGGTATTGAGGCGCGCGCCCAGAATTTCGCCGACCCGGTGCAAATGGTGCAGGTAGGCACGGCTGAAGTTGCGGCAGGCGTAGCAGCCGCAGGCCTCGTCCAGCGGCTTCTTGTCATCCTTGAAGCGCGCATTTTTGATCTTGATGTCGCCCCACTGGGTGAACAGCCAGCCGTTGCGCGCATTGCGCGTCGGCATCACGCAATCGAACATGTCCACGCCGTTGGCCACGCCATGCACCAAATCCTCGGGCGTGCCCACTCCCATCAGATAATGCGGCTTATCGGCGGGCAGCATGTCCTTCATCTCGGTCAGCATGCGGTACATCTCGGGCTTGGGCTCGCCTACCGATAGCCCGCCGATGGCATAGCCGTCGAAACCGATCTCCATCAGCCCCTCGAGCGACTCGCGGCGCAAATCGGTATAAAGGTTACCCTGCACGATACCGAACAGCGCGTTGGGGTTCTTCAGATCGTCGAAGGCGCGGCGCGAACGTTCCGCCCAGCGCAGACTCATGCGCATCGACTTGGCGGCGGTATTGTGGTCGACCTGGCCGGGTGTGCATTCGTCGAAAATCATCACGATGTCCGAGTTCAGCACTTTCTGGATTTCCATCGACTTTTCCGGGGACAGGAACAACTTGTCGCCGTTGACCGGACTCTGGAAAGTCACGCCTTCCTCGGTGATCTTGTTCAGCGCACCCAGGCTGAACACCTGGAAGCCGCCGGAATCGGTCAGGATCGGCTTGTTCCAGCCGATGAAGTCATGCAGGCCACCGAACTGCTCGATGATCTCCAGGCCGGGGCGCAGCCATAGGTGGAAGGTATTGCCCAGAATGATCTGCGCGCCGATGTCGCCCAATTCGACCGGGCTCATCGCCTTGACCGAGCCATAGGTGCCCACAGGCTGGAAGACCGGGGTCTCGACCGTGCCGTGGTTCAGCTCCAGCGTCCCGCGGCGGGCACCGCCGGACGTTTTATGTACGGTAAACTTCAGCATGAAAATAGATGGTTTGCCTAGTAAAATCAGCGCGCTAGTATACCCGAAGCGACTGCTTGCATGAATTTTTGCAGCAGGGGGCTTGCGGAAGGTGATGATGGTGGGTATTATGCACTCCTCGACGACAGGCACGTAGCTCAGTTGGTTAGAGCACCACCTTGACATGGTGGGGGTCGTTGGTTCGAATCCAATCGTGCCTACCAAAATTCAGCAATGGAGCATTCCCGGAAATGGCTTTCCGAACTACTATCACCCGTTATTCGCGCTAGTCGCGCCTTGCGGGATGTTCCATGCAAAAAAGTGCGGCTTTGGCCGCACTTTTTTTTTGTTTTTCCAAATCTGATCGCGCCTTGCCCGGCCCTACTGCGTTGGAGTTCACATGCCTGATATTCGCTTGCCCGACGGCTCCGTCCGTTCCTTCGATAAACCGGTTTCGGTGTACGAGGTCGCTGCCTCCATCGGTACCGGTCTGGCGCGCGCCTCGCTGGCCGGCCGAGTCGACGGCCAGCTCGTCGATACCAGTTACGTGATCGATCGCGACGCGGACCTGGCTATCGTTACCGATAAGGATGCCGACGGCCTGTCCATCATCCGTCACTCCACCGCCCACTTGCTGGCCTACGCCGTCAAGGAACTGTTCCCCGAGGCACAGGTGACGATCGGGCCGGAAATCGAAAACGGCTTCTACTACGACTTCAGCTACAAGCGCCCGTTCACGCCGGAAGACCTGGCTGCCATCGAGCAGAAGATGACCGAGCTCGCCAAGAAGGATATCCCGGTCGAGCGCTACGAACTGCCGCGCGACGAGGCGATCGCCTACTTCAAATCGATCGGAGAGCACTACAAGGCCGAGATCATCGAGTCGATCCCGCAGGGCGAAGTGCTGTCGCTGTACCGTGAAGGCGGCTTCACCGACCTCTGTCGCGGTCCGCACGTGCCATCCACCGGTAAGCTCAAGGTGTTCAAGCTGATGAAGGTGGCCGGCGCCTACTGGCGCGGCGACAGCAAGAACGAGATGCTGCAGCGTGTCTACGGTACCGCTTGGGCCAAGAAGGAAGACCTGGCTCAGTACCTCTACATGCTGGAAGAGGCTGAGAAGCGCGATCATCGCAAGCTCGGCAAGCAGCTCGACCTGTTCCACCTGCAGGATGAGGCGCCGGGCATGGTGTTCTGGCATCCCAAGGGTTGGCAGTTGTGGCAGTCGGTTGAGCAGTACATGCGTCGTACCCTGGGCGAAGCCGGCTACCAGGAAATTCGCACCCCGCTGGTGATGGATCGCATCCTGTGGGAAAAGTCTGGCCACTGGGAAAACTACCGCGAGAACATGTTCACCACCGAGTCGGAAAAGCGCGACTACGCGGTCAAGCCGATGAACTGTCCGGGGCATGTGCAGGTATTCAACCAGGGTCTGCGTTCCTACCGTGACCTGCCGCTGCGCTACGCCGAATTCGGCGCCTGCCACCGCAACGAGCCATCCGGCGCGCTGCACGGCATCATGCGCGTGCGCGGTTTTGTGCAGGATGACGCCCATATCTTCTGTGCCGAAGAGCAGATTATCGAAGAGGCGCGCGCCTTCAACGAACTGACCATGCGTGTCTACCGCCAGTTCGGCTTCGACAATGTCTCGGTCAAACTGTCGCTGCGTCCGGAGAAGTACGCCGGTACGCTGGAGGCGTGGGATCGTGCCGAGAACGGCCTGCGCGAAGCGCTGCGTGCCTGCGGCATCGAATGGGAAGAGTTGCCGGGCGAGGGTGCTTTCTACGGCCCGAAGATCGAGTACCACATCAAGGATGCGCTCGGCCGTTCCTGGCAGTGCGGCACGCTGCAGCTCGACTACGTGCTGCCGGAGCGTCTGGGGGCCGAATACGTGGCGGAAGACAACAGCCGCAAGCGCCCGGTGATGCTGCACCGGGCCATCCTGGGTTCGCTCGAGCGCTTCCTTGGCATCCTGATCGAGAACCATGCCGGCGCCTTCCCGTTGTGGCTGGCTCCGGTGCAGATGGTGGTGATGAACATCACTGAAGCACAGGCCGATTATGCCTCTGTTGTGGCGCAAACGCTGAAGAAACAAGGCTTCCGCGTCGAGCTCGACTTGAGGAATGAAAAGATCAGCTATAAAATCCGCGAACACAGTCTGCAAAAACTGCCGTTCCAGATCATTGTGGGCGACAAGGAAAAGGCAGACGGTCTGATTGCCGTTCGTGCTCGTGGCGAAGACTTGGGCCAGCTGACGCTGGACGACTTCGCGGCACGGCTGAAGGCTGACATGCCTCAGTGACGCGGTGTCGGGCTTGATGAACAGTTAATAGGAGATTTGGCTATAGCTCAGGAACGTGAAGCACGGATCAACGGCGAAATTACCGCCCGCGAAATCCGTCTGGTAGGTAAGGAAGGCGAGCAGCTCGGCATCGTGAGTCTGCGTGAGGCAATGGCGACGGCCGAGGAGTTGGATATCGATCTGGTTGAGATCTCTCCGACCGCTCAGCCACCTGTCTGCAAGCTGATGGACTACGGCAAGTACAAGTACGAAACGTCCAAGAAGCGTCACGAAGCCAAGCTCAAGCAGAAGCAGGTCCAGATCAAGGAAGTCAAGTTCCGTCCGGGTACCGACGACGGCGACTACGGCGTCAAGCTGCGCAACCTGGTCCGCTTCCTGAACGACGGCGACAAGGCCAAGGTGACGCTGCGTTTCCGCGGTCGCGAAATGGCTCACCAGGACATCGGCCTGGCCCTGCTCAAGCGGGTAGAGGCGGATCTGGCCGAAGTTGGCACGGTCGAGCAGTTCCCGCGCCTGGAAGGTCGCCAGATGGTAATGATGATTGCCCCGAAAAAGAAATAATCGGGTATAATCAGCGGTTTGACACGGCAGGTTCGCCTGCCGTGTTGATTTTGTGGCGTTTAGGCGCTGCAACAAAAAGCGGGACGTCACGGTTTGCAAGCATCGAAAGATCACCGTGCGTCGGATCTAAAGAAATTCAGCAGGAGTTTTCCATGCCGAAGATGAAGACCAAGTCGAGCGCGAAAAAACGCCTCAACGTATTGGGTGGTGGTGGTGTCAAGCGCTCTATGGCGTTCAAGCGTCATATCCTGACCAAGAAAACCACCAAGAACAAACGCCAACTGCGTGGCACCACCATGGTGGACGCAAGCAACATGGCGTCCGTTCGTGCAATGATGCCCTACGCTTAAGGAGTTTGATCAATGCCTCGTGTTAAACGCGGTGTAACCGCTCGCGCTCGTCACAAGAAAATCCTTGCTCTGGCGAAAGGCTATCGCGGCCGTCGCAAGAACGTCTATCGCATCGCCAAACAGGCGGTGATGAAAGCCGGTCAATACGCTTACCGCGACCGTCGTCAGAAAAAGCGCCAGTTCCGCCAGCTGTGGATCGCCCGTATCAACGCCGGTGCGCGTGAACTGGGTCTGTCCTACAGCAAGTTCATGAACGGTCTGAAGAAGGCTGCCATCGAAATCGACCGCAAGGTCCTGGCCGATCTGGCCGTGTTCGATAAGCCGGCTTTTGCCCAGATCGTTGAAAAAGCGAAAGCAAGCCTCGCTTAATCGCTGGACGGTCAAAAGGGAGGCAGTGATGCCTCCCTTTTTTTTACACGCTTTTCGAGATGGCTGACCAGACCGCCGGACCATCCGGTCTGGCCAGCTTTCTTACGCATACGGTGTGAGCTACATGAACAATGTCGACACGATTCTCGAGTCGGGGCTGTCCGCGCTGGACGCGGTGCAGGATCTGGTAGAACTGGAGCAAGTCAAGGCGCGCTACCTCGGCAAGAGCGGCGAGCTGACTGAGCTGCTCAAGCAGTTGGGCAAGCTGCCTGCCGACGACCGCAAGGCCGCCGGCGCGGCGATCAACGCTGCCAAGCAGTCCTTCGAGGCGCGCCATAACGAACGCCGCGACCTTATCAATGCCGACAAGCTGGCGCGTCAGCTGGCGGCCGAATCGCTGGATGTGACCTTGCCCGGGCGCGGCAGTGCCGTCGGTGGCCTGCACCCTGTCACGCTGACCCTGGAGCGCATTGCCACGCTGTTCCGCAGCCTGGGGTTCGAAGTGGCAGACGGTCCGGAAATCGAAACCGACTTCCACAACTTTCAGGCCCTGAATATCCCTGAAAACCACCCGGCGCGCGCCATGCAGGACACCTTCTACGTCGAAGGTGGTGACGTGTTGCGTACCCACACTTCGCCGATCCAGGTGCGCTACATGCTGAACAACGAGCCGCCGATCAAGATCGTGGCGCCGGGTCGCGTGTATCGCGTCGACTCCGATGCCACCCATTCGCCGATGTTCCATCAGATGGAAGGCCTGTGGGTGGATCAGGACGTTAGCTTCGCCGACCTCAAGGCCACCGTCACCGACTTTCTGCGCCGCTTCTTCGAGCGTGATGATCTGCAGGTGCGCTTCCGTCCGTCGTTCTTCCCGTTCACCGAACCGTCGGCCGAAATCGACGTGCTGGGTGAGCGCGGCTGGCTCGAAGTCGGCGGCTGCGGCATGGTGCACCCGAACGTGCTGAAGAACGTCAACATCGACCCGGAGAAATACACCGGTTTCGCCTTCGGTATCGGTCTGGACCGTTTCGCCATGCTGCGCTACGGCGTCAATGACCTGCGCCTGTTCTTCGAGAACGATCTCAATTTCCTCAAACAGTTCAACTGATCGCGGGCAGGGGAATACATACAATGCAATTTTCCGAACAGTGGCTGCGTAGCTGGGTCAATCCGTCCCTGAATACCGACGAGCTTTCTTATCTGTTGACCATGGCCGGCCTCGAGGTTGAAGAGGTCAATGCTGCGGCACCGGCCTTTAGCGGCGTGGTCATCGCCGAGGTCAAGGAAGTCGTCAAGCACGAGAATGCCGACCGTCTGCGCGTGACCAAGGTCGATGCTGGCACCGGCGAGCTGATCCAGATCGTCTGCGGAGCGCCGAACGTCGCCGTCGGCCTGAAAGTGCCGTGCGCCCTGCCGGGCGCCGTGCTGCCGGGCGACTTCAAGATCAAGCCGACCAAGATGCGCGGCGTCGAATCCGGTGGCATGCTGTGTTCTGGCAAGGAACTGGGCGTGCCGGACGACGCCGACGGCTTGCTGCTGCTGCCGGCCGATGCCCCGGTCGGCACGAGCATCCGCGACTATCTGTCGCTGGACGACAGCCTGTTTACCCTCAAGATCACCCCGAACCGTGCCGATTGCCTGTCGATCAAAGGCCTGGCCCGTGAAGTGGCGGCACTGACCGATAGCGCCTTGCAGCCGGTAGCGATCGCCCCGGTGGTGCCGGCGCACGACCAGACCTTGCCGGTGCGCATCGACGCCCCGCAAGGCTGCGGCCGCTACATCGGCCGCGTGGTGAAGGGCGTCAACGCCGCCGCACCGACGCCGGACTGGATGAAGCGCCGCCTGGAGCGTTCCGGCCTGCGCTCGATCTCGGCCATCGTTGACGTCACCAACTACATCCTGCTGGAACTCGGCCAGCCGATGCACGCCTTCGATCTCGCCAAGCTGGACGGTGCCATCACCGTGCGCATGGCCCGTGCAGGCGAGAAACTGGTGTGTCTGAACGAGCAGGAAGTGGCGCTGGGGGACCATCTGATGGTGATTGCCGACGACTCTAAACCGGTGGCCATCGCCGGCATCATGGGCGGGCTGGGAAGCGGTGTTACCACGGCATCTCAGGATGTATTCCTCGAGAGTGCGTTCTTTGCACCGGAGATGATCGCCGGCAAGGCGCGTGAGCTGGGCTTCGGTTCGGACTCGTCCTATCGTTTCGAGCGCGGGGTGGACTTCCAGCAGCAGCGGGATGCCATCGAGCGTGCCACCGCGCTGATCGTCGAGATCTGCGGTGGTGAAGCCGGGCCGCTGACCGAGGCGCAGGGCCAGTTGCCGCAGCGCCAGGCCGTGGCGGTGCGCAGTGCGCGTGTCAACAAGGTGCTCGGCCTCGATCTGGTGCCCGATGCCATCGCGGCCATTTTCTCCCGCTTGGGCCTGGACTACGACAACACGGCCGAAGGTTTTGCCGTTGCGCCGCCGGCATTCCGCTTCGATATCGAGATCGAAGAGGATCTGATCGAGGAAGTGGCCCGTGTCTACGGCTACGATGCCATCCCGTCCGATGCCCCGCGCTCGCGTATGAAGATGTTGCCGCTGCCGGAAACACGCCGGCCGCGTGAATTGATCCGTCAGCAACTGGCGGCGCGCGACTATCAGGAAGTGGTCAGCTATGCCTTCGTCGATGAGCGCTGGGAGCGTGATTTTGCCGGCAATGCCGATCCGGTCAGGCTGATCAACCCGATCGCCGCTCAAATGAGTGTGATGCGCTCGACCCTGCTGGGTGGCCTGGTCGATGTGCTGGTCGGTAACGTCAACCGCAAGCAGCCGCGCGTTCGCGTATTCGAAGTGGCTCGGACTTTCCGCAAGTCGGCCGAAGGTTTCGACCAGCCGGAAAAGATCGCTGGTCTCGCCTGGGGTTCCCGCCTGCCGGAGCAGTGGGGTGCCAAGACCGAGCGTGTCGACTTTTTCGACGTCAAGGCCGATGTCGAAGCGCTGCTGCATCCGCAGCCGGCCGAATTCCGCAAGGCGGCCCACCCGGCCTGCCACCCCGGCCGTTGTGCCGAAATCTTCCTGGCCGGCCAGCTGGTCGGGGTGATCGGCGAACTGCATCCGCAGTGGGTGCAGCAGTACGATCTGCCTTCCGCGCCTGTGGTCTTTGAGCTGGAATACGCTGTCGTGGAAGCACAGCGCCACGTCAAGGCGGCTCCTGTCAGCAAGTTCCAGCCGGTACGCCGTGACCTGGCGCTGGTGGTGGACGAGCAGGTGGAAGTTGGCGCCATGCTGGCCAGCTTCCGTCAGGTGGCCGCCGAGATTGTCAGCGAAGTGGCGCTGTTCGACGTTTACCGCGGCAAAGGCGTGCCGGAGGGTAAGAAGAGCCTGGCGTTCCGTGTCCTGTTGCAGGATCAGGCCAAGACGCTGACCGATGCCGAGGTCGAGGTGGTGGTGAGCAGCCTGCTGGAAGCCGTGTCGACCAATCATGGGGCGACCTTGCGCCTCTGACCGGGCAGGTCGGAAGTGTTGGCGGGCTTCCGTGCGTGCTTGCAGCGGAAGCCGCTTTGTTTTATTTTTGATCGGTATGTTAAGGGGTAATCATGACTTTGACGAAAGCGGAGTTGGCCGACCTGCTGTTTGACAAGGTAGGGCTGAACAAGCGTGAAGCCAAGGACATGGTCGAATCTTTCTTCGAAGAGATCCGCCAGGCGCTGGAATCCGGTGACAGTGTGAAACTGTCCGGCTTCGGCAATTTCCAGCTGCGTGACAAGCCTCAACGGCCGGGGCGTAACCCGAAGACCGGCGAGGAAATTCCTATCACTGCCCGCCGCGTGGTGACTTTCCATGCAAGCCAGAAACTCAAGGGAATGGTCGAGCAACATCATGCCAATAACTGAGGCAGAACTGCCGCCGATTCCGCCAAAGCGTTATTTTACGATTGGCGAAGTCAGTGAACTGACCGGTGTCAAACCGCATGTGCTGCGTTACTGGGAGCAGGAATTCTCCCAGTTGCGCCAAGTCAAGCGGCGCGGCAACCGTCGCTATTACCAGCATCATGAGGTTTTGCTGGTGCGCCGTATCCGTGGCCTGCTCTACGACGATGGTTTCACCATTCACGGCGCAAGGCTGCGTCTGGGGCAAGAAGCGGCCGGTCCGGTGCCGCTGACTGCCCAGGCTGTCCGGGCCGAGTTGCAGTCCATTCTCGAATGGTTGAACGGTGGGATTGGCAAGTCGTAATAATCCATTTATAATGCGGTTCTCTTGAGTCGGGGTGTGGCGCAGCCTGGTAGCGCATCTGCATGGGGTGCAGAGGGTCGGAGGTTCGAATCCTCTCACCCCGACCAATCAAAAAGTCTTGAATATCAAGAACGTCTGACCCGGTGCTCACCGGGTTTTTTGTTGTCTATAAAATTCCTGATGGACTTTGTGCGGAGTCCCCTGCCGCCATCGGCCTTATTGAGCCTGCCGCCGTCACTTCATCTCTTTATTCTTCGGCCGGTTTTTCGGCTTCTTCTACGCTAGTCGCATAGACGATCGCGGCTTGCTGCTTTAGTCTATCAACGCTCTAGTATGGTTATGGCTGTTCACTATGTCTGAATCTGCTGACTCGCCCTGTATTGCCCATTGCTCAACGGCCCTCGGTGATAATGTCTGCCGTGGTTGTTTCAGAACGTTCCTGGAGGTGGCGCAATGGAGTGCCTTGGCTCCGGATGGTAAACGTCATGTCTGGGGGCGATTGCCGCTTCGTCGCCGCTTGGCTGATTGGGCTCGCCTGTTGGGGGCGGGGTGGGATCTGCAGGAGGTCAATGGTGAGGAGTGGGCGATGACCTGGTACCAAGGGTTTACCAAACTGTTGTTCCGTTTTGAGTTGGACGGATCGCTGCGCATGAATCTGCCTGACAGTGCCTTGGCCGCACATTTGGCCGGCAAGGATGATGTAGCCCTCCTGGGAGAGGCTAGGGATTGGCTGGCTGATTCTGCCCAATGGCTTGGCAGTGAGGCTGACCCGGCAAAGAGTGGGAATAAGCTCCAAGGCTAATACTAAGGAAGTCGCGATGAAGCAGAATTGCGCCGAACCCAGTTTCTGGGACGTTCGTTATGCATCTGGCGTCACCCCGTGGGATACCGCTGATATTCCTGCTGCATTCCAGGTATTTGCTGAGACCCGGCCTGAGGGCAGCAGGGTGCTGGTTCCGGGGTGTGGCAGCGCTCATGAGGTCAAGTTGCTGCTTGACCATGGTTTTGAGGTTGACGCGATTGATTTCAGTGCGGAGGCCGTAGCTCGTGCGAGAGCGAGCCTTGGTGCCAGTACCGATTGCGTCCAGCAAGCCGATTTTTTCTTGCTGCCGGAACGTCAGGATTACGATTGGATATACGAGCGAGCCTTCTTTTGTGCTTTGCCTCTGGCTAGCAGGGAGGCGTATGCACGGAAAATGGCTACCTTGCTTCGCCCCGGCGGCGTTCTTGCCGGCTTTTTCTTCCTGGGGGATAACCTGAAGGGGCCGCCTTTCGGCTCGACGTTGCAGGAATTGCAGCAATGGCTTTTGCCATGGTTTGATCTACTTGACATGAGTCGGGTGGGGCAGACGCTTCCCGTGTTTGCCGATCGCGAACATTGGCTGGCATGGCAGCGACGTTGAGGAGATTCTGGGCCTGTTTGACAGAAATCAATAGTGACGACTCAGCCATCTGGTCATTTTTCTCATTTCAGGTGAGAATCGACTTCAGCTTTTAAAGAAAAAATAAAGGTCAGTGGCAAATTACTTGGGAGACAGCAGATGGAGTGGTTCTGGAGTATGTACTCTTGGACGGAAAAAACGTTCTGGAACAGCCTGACCAAGAAGCTGTGCAGCTTCTTCTTTATCAGTGCCTTTCAGTTGGGGATGGTGGTCTATATCTACTCTGCTCTGGAGGATATCAGGGCCATTCACAAGAACCATACGGTTTCCGCCGAGATTCTGACTCTGGTGGAGGCGCGTATCGACAGTGCCATTTTGTGGACCCTCATCCTGTGGGGCATCTGCCTGGTCTTTATTGCTTTCATGGTCTGGTACCTGCGCTACTTGATCGTCCGGCCACTGAAAATGACCATTTCCATTTTCAACGAGATCGGCGCCGGAGAGGGGGATTTGTCGCGTGAGATTCCGACTATCACCCACGATGAAATCCGCGAGCTTTCCGTGTCCTACAATCGATTTCTGACCAAGATGAGAGAAATCATCAGCAATGTCAGGCTGATGACGGTCAGGATCGCCATGGATTCTGCCCGCACCCGCAAGAATATCCACGAATCGCTGGAAAGCGCCCGCCAGCAAGACGATTTTGCCACCAAGGTCTGCGACGCCAGTAATCAGACAACCTCCGGCATCAATCAAGTCACCGAGCAGACCCAGGCCATTTCCTCTACGACACTAAGCAATCTTGACGTTGCCCGGGTTTCCTTTGATGAACTGAAATCGGTGGCTGATCGTATCTACGACATCAGCACCAAGGTTGGACATTTCAACCAGACCGTTGACTATCTAAGCCAGCGCTCGGCCAGCATCAAGACCATCGTTGAGCTTATCAAGGAAATCTCCGACCAGACCAATCTGCTGGCGCTCAATGCTGCGATCGAGGCTGCCCGTGCAGGTGAATCCGGGCGTGGATTCGCCGTGGTGGCCGATGAAGTGCGTAAGTTGGCCGAAAGAGTCAAAACGGCAACCGACGAGATTTCCGGCAATATCGACGGCATGCTCAGCTTGGTGGCGGAAACGCAGGCTGAAACCAACGAAATCAGCAGCGATACCCAATTGGCCAGGGAAGTGGTGTCCAAAGCCTCTCAGCAGTTCGGCAGGATGATGGGTGATTTCGAGCAGACTGCAGGTAGCCTGCGCGGTATTGCCGACACCATGGAAACATTTGCTGAAACCAATCGCGAAGTGAATCTGCACGTGGCCCAGATTCACGAGCTAAGTCAGAACGTATCAGAGCGCCTGCTGCACACCGAGGAGGTCGCTGACGTACTCTCAGGTGCCGCCGAGCAGGTGCAGGATCTGGTTTCGCGCTTCATCATCGGGGAGGGAGTATTTGATAAAGCCCTGAACAGTGCGAGACAGACTCGGGATGAATTGCAGACGGTGTTGGGTCGTCTTGCTGGGGAGGGGGTTAATCTGTTCGATCAGCAGTACCGCCCCATTCCTGGGGTGACGCCGCCGAAATACCATACGAGTTACGACAGCAAGGTGGAGTCTGTGCTGCAGCCTATCTATGACCGGGCGGTGCAGGATGCCAAGGGGGGGAGGTACTGTGTGATGGTCGATAGCAATGGTTATGCCCCGACGCACAATAGTTTTTATTCGCGCCCTGTGACGGGTGACCTGCAAAAGGATTTGGCCTCCAGTCGCGACAAGCGCATTTATAACGATAAAGCCGGTTTGCGTTCAGCCAGGAATACCCAGCCGATGCTGTTGCAAACGTATGTGCGTGATACTGGTGAGGTGCTGTCTGAAATGGCCCTGCCGGTGATGGTGCAGGGGCGTCATTGGGGGGCGCTGCGCTTGGGCTTCGACCCGAACGACATGCTGTCGGCAGCGAATAGCTGAAAATAATCAAAACTATAAACAAAGGGAGGTTAAGCCTCCCTTTGCTGTTATTGCAGTGGTATCAGCAGTGTTATGACGCCAAGGCCGGCAAACAGCATGGCCGCCGCCCCGTGTACTGCACGCGTTGGGATTTTGCGCGAAACCATGTCCCCGAATAAGACAGCTGGTACGTTGGCAAGCAACATCCCTATCGTGGTCCCGGCTACCACGCTGGCTAGCGAGTCGAAACGGGCGGCCAGCGCGACGGTGGCAATTTGGGTCTTGTCCCCCATTTCGGCGAGGAAGAAGGCAATGAGGGTGGCGCCAAAGATCCCGACCCGTTCAAAAAAGCGGGTGTCTCCATCGATTTTATCCGGGATCATGATCCAGACTGCCATGCCGATGAAGCAAGCGCTCAGTATCCAGCGCATTACATCCGCGCCGACATGGTTGGTGACCCACTGGCCGACCATGGCAGCTGCGGCATGGTTAAAAAGCGTTGCAATCAAGATGCCCAGGATGATGGGTATGGGTTTGCGGTAACGGGCCGCAAGAAGCAGGGCGAGAAGTTGGGTTTTATCGCCAATTTCGGCAAGGGCGACGACACCCGTAGAGAGAAGCAGGGCTTCCATAAAGGCTCCAAGGGGCTGCGAAGAACGCCATGACGGATCTGCACTGCAGCCCCAGCTGAAAGTGCAAGCCTGTCATGGGTCTTGCCAAGCCTTCACGGCCGCGCGTGCCATGGTGTTAAAACCAAGTATGTTGACACGTGCCAATGCATTAGCGCATTGAGGCTACTCCCCCAGAACGGTACCGATTTTACGTGAACCGCACCTGACCAGCAAATGAAGGAAGTTTGGTGCTGTGCCCCGCACACTTGGCGGGGCGAGTTGGGTATCCCTAGGAGCTTAGTTCGGACGTGCAGTGCGGGCAGCGCGAGGCTTTGCTGGGAATGCTGGAGAGGCAATAAGGGCAGTCTTTGACGGGGGCTGGCTCGGCTGCGGCGGGAACTTCCTCCTTTTTCAGGCGGTTGATCGATTTGACTAGCATGAAAATGGCGAAGGCGACGATGCCGAAGCTGACCAGTGCATTGATAAACAAGCCGATGTTGAGAGTAATGGCCCCTGCCGACTTGGCTGCAGCAACCGAAACGTAGGGTCCGGCTTGTTTGCTGCCTTCTTTGAGGACGAAAAAGAAATTGGAGAAATCGACGTTACCGAGAATCAGCCCGATGGGAGGCATGATCACATCGTCAACAAGGGATTTTACGATGGCTCCGAATGCGCCGCCGATCACCACGCCAATGGCAAGGTCAATGACGTTGCCTCTCATTGCAAATTCTTTAAATTCTTGGATAAGACGCATAGTTGGCTCCAGGTGGTGGGTTTATGGTTCGGTATTAAGTGCCAAGCGGTGGCTGTAATCAACTATAGTGGATATCCCCTGCGGGTGGGCAGGAAGGTGGCCGGGGGGGTATTGGCATGCCATTCAGGTGCGTTGGCGTGGGAGAATATAGCGCTACTGCAACAACATTGGTAGGGGCTGCGGCGTATAACTTATATCGCTTGCTTGGCAAGGGAAACGCAGGTGGCGTGCCTTGGTGTTGACTGCACGGGAAGCAAAAAGCCGCACAGGTAGTGTGCGGCTTTTTTGAATTGGCTCCCCGAGCAGGGCTCGAACCTGCGACCTGCGGATTAACAGTCCGTCGCTCTACCAACTGAGCTATCAGGGAATTGATGGAGGCGTATAATATATGCTTCATCGCCACTTGTCAAGGCCGAATTGCTTTGTGGGCAATGGCGATGTCGATGCTTGATTAAGTGGCGCTAGGGCCCAATCTATCATGCTACAGAATTCAAGGATTTGAGACGTCGACGTTTGATGAGTCGCTCTGTCTCTGCGGCAATCAGAAACGGAAGGGAATGTGATGAATGGATTAAGTGCAGATGTGGCCGATGATTTCAAGCAGCAGCTTGACGCCGTGTGTAATGGCAACGCCCTGTGTTCTATGGCACATTTTTCCGTTATTCGAGCTAGTGGCAGTGATGCACAAGGCTTTCTTCAGGGGCAGTTGTCGAGCGACCTGCGCGAGGTCTCGGAGTCGCGTAGCCAGTACAGCAGTTATTCCAATGCCAAAGGTAGGGTTTTAGGGAGCTTCCTGATTTGGCAATTCCGTGGTGATTATTTCTTGCTGGTCCCGGCCGATATTGCCGCTGCGTTGTGTCGCCGCCTGAGCATGTTTGTGCTGCGCTCCCAAGTGAAGCTTGAAGTGCTGACCGAACCTTGGCAGCTGGCAGGGGTAAAGGGGACGGGGGCTGAGGCGGTTTTGAGGGATGTTTTTACTGATGTGCCAGCGCAGGCGCACGATGTGATGGCCAACGAATCTGGTGTAATGATCCGATTGCCGGCGGGTAATTTGCTGTTGTCTTATGATGCATCTGCTTCTGGGGTAGTTAAAAGCCGGCTTGAGCAAGTATGCCGACAAGTGGGGGGTGAGGCGTGGTCGCTTCTGGATATTGCGGCAGGAGTTCCATGGGTCACCGGACCTACTCAGGAACAGTTTGTTCCCCAAATGATCAATATGGATGTGCTGGGTGGGATAAGCTTTAAGAAAGGCTGCTACCCCGGCCAGGAAATTGTCGCCAGAACCCAGTATCTGGGAAAGGTGAAAAGGCGTCTGTTCCGCGTCGAATTGCCGGTGGCAGCAAACCCAGGCGATTCCTTGTATAGCCCTGCAACGGGTGATCAAGCTATAGGCATGATCGTAAACACTGGTTGTGACCAGAGTGGTTCGCGGGTTGCTCTTGCTGTGGCGCAGCTTGCAGGTTGGGAAACCGGCCTCTTTCTTGAAAAGGAATATAAAAATGCCCTTATGGATCTCGGCCTGCCTTATGTCATCGACTAAGCCGGAATCGCCGAGTTGGCAATTTTCAAAATAGACTTGACCGCATCCTTGGGTTGTGACTAAATTGAAATATATTTTCAAACTAGTGAGATGACTAAATGGAACTTTCCAATCTGAGCTTTGCTGATCTACTTTCCCTCAAAAGCGATCTGGAAAACGAGATTAAACGGCGTGAGCACGAGGAAAAAGCTAAAGCTAAAAAACAGATTGTGGAACTTGCTCGTGCGTACGGGCTGAGCGTGGAAGAGGTGCTGGGCAAAGTAGGTCCGGCCCGCAAGCCGGTAGAAGCCAAGTATTGCCACCCGCAAAATCCCGAGCTGACTTGGACTGGCCGTGGCCGCAAGCCACTGTGGGTTCAGGAGCTACTCGCCACCGGCAAAACTCTTGAGGATCTGGCGATTTGACGATCGCAGTTCTTTGGTCAAGATCAAAAAAGCATCCCTATGAGGATGCTTTTTTTGTTTTACTTGTCAGTGCATCTTGCATGTTGGGAGCGATCCTGCGGATACTGTGAAGATACTGGGGTGGCGTGATTTATGTGTAAATTGTTGTGTTATCTATAAAAAGCTATTAAGACAGGCGGCATCATGTTGGATTTTTTCTTGCGCGGCTCAAAGAAGAAGATCGATCCGCTCAGCAACGCGGCCTCTGCCAAGGAATGGGTCGAGTCGCTGAAGCAGGAGTACGGTTCTGCATCCCACGACAAGGTGTCGGAAGCTGTCGCCGAGCTTAATCGTAATGGCGCGGTGTTGTCTGCGGATACGCTAGAGGCCGTTTTGACACTTAACCGGGAAACGGCCCAGTTTCATTACCAACTGGGTATCCAGTACCTGATGAATATCAGAATGCCCAAGGTTCTGGAAGCACAGTTACGGAGACAGATTTTGGGATATGGCAGCGAATTTCTCGATGCCTACCGACAGGCCCTAAGTCAGTCCTTTTCCGGCGAGGATGAACGCCGTGTCTATGCCATGCTGCCTTTGGTGCTGGCACGCATGATGCATTATTTCTGTGAGGCAGCCCGATGGTCGTTCTTTCAAGGCGTCTCGCCTGGGGAGGTGTTCTGGCTGAACGTCAATCACGTCTACCGATTTGCTGAAGAACGAGGCCTGGAGTCGGCGCCGGTATTCCTTTTCGGCGAGCACGATGAAGGTACGACCGTACAGGATCAGTTTCTCATCCTGCAGATGCTGGCCTTGCTTTCCAGTGGTAACTTGACCCCTAGGCAGCTAAATTTTTCCTACGAGTTACTGCGCCTGGTCTCGAACCGGATGGCCCTAGTTCGCGAGTTTTCTCCCGACCTTAGTTTTGCCGTGGTGCTGGATGAAGGGCATCCTGCCTCGCGTTGCATGGGAACGTTCGGCTCTGGGTTTTACCGTTATTGGAGCACGGCCGAGGTTAACGAAATACTGCATGGTTGGCTGGCGGTTCTTGAAACAGGGCATATGCCGACAGAACTGGCTCGTCTTGCCGAGCCAGGTGTGGATGCGGTTCTCTTCCGTGTATTGTGCCGAGAGTGGGCCGCCAAGCCTGTTCGCATTCAACGTGCAGAGCGGGTTGCGGTCAGCAACCGTAAAATCGAAGTGGTGCATCGACTTGGGACCTTGCATCGCCTGATTCGCCAGCCCGATGAACAGAAACTGAAGACGGCGGCTGCGCTGCCTAAAGACAATTTCAGTTCGGCTTCCGACCTGCGGGTCTATGGTTTTGTCACCAGTCGGCGTAAAGATAAGGCACTCCCGACGGTTCCTGTGCGACCTGAGGAAACCCCGTTGGCCAAGGAAGTTTTCAACCAGTGGGAAATTGAAAATATCAGTCAGACCGGGCTGGGGGTCTCACTGGATGCGGTCGGGAACGAATGGGTCAGTCTGGGGGAGTTGCTGGGGTACAAGGAAGGCGAGGGGGCCACGTGGAGTGTGGGTATTGTGCGGCGCATCCGACGTCTGCACCGGGAGAAAATTTTTCTCGGGATCGAAACCCTGACCGATCGGCCGGTAGCAGCTGCGCTGAGGGCGATGGATGTCAAGGCGGTGGACCCGCGGACCATGCCGGAGCATGTTTGGCAGGGAGGGGTAATCGCCCTGTTTGTGCCCTTGACCAGGAACGAGCGGAGCATCAATACACTCATTGTACCGGTTGCCTCGTACATGCTGGGTAAACAGTACTATATGAGCGCCAGAGGCAAATTCTTCCAGGTTGCCTTAGGAAAGGTGCTCGAAAAGGGGCGCGACTGGTATTTGGTCGAAATCGAGCTGGTAAAGGCGTTAGAGGGGATGCCGTCGGCTGCGCCGTGAATGATGTCCTGCACCCAAGCAAAACGGCCGCTGAGCGGCCGTTTTGCTTGGGTGCCAAATCGTTCAGGCACGCAGTTTGTTGATGACTGCATATATGGGCGTGAGCATGGCCTCGCCCAGCCGTTGGCTGCGTTGTCCATTCCAGCCGTAATCGTCGTCCGGTAGGTTGGCATTGTCCTTGAACGGCATCTCAAGCGTGTAGGCGAGGCACTGGAACTGGTTGCCGACCCAGGTGGTGGCCCAGGAAAGATCGGCGCTGCCAGGGGCGCTTTTTTCGTAGCCGTGTTCGTCCTGGAAGTCGGGAGAGGCAAGTTTCAGGTGATGCTTGAAGGCTTCTTCCAAGGCGCGGATGCGGTCGTTGTAGCTGGGCACGCCTTCGGTTCCGGCGACGAAGACGAAGGGAATGTTCTCGTCGCCATGGATGTCGAGGAATAGATCGACGCCGGTCTCGAGCATTTTCTGACGTACGACGAAGACTTCCGGGCTGGCTTCCAGCGAGGGATTCAGCCATTCGCGGTTCAGGTTGGCTCCTGCTGCGTTGGTGCGCAGATTTCCCAGGACGGAGCCATCAGGGTTCATGTTCGGTACCACGTAGAAGGTAGCATGGTCGAGCAGCATGCGGGATGTCGGGTCGATCGGGTCGAGCAGGCGGTTGAGGAAACCTTCGACGAACCATTCCGCCATGGTCTCGCCGGGGTGCTGGCGTGCCGTGATCCAAATCTTGAGATCGGATTCGACTTCATGACCGATGGTCAGCAGATTGATGTCCCGCCCCTGCAGGGTCGAGCCCAAGTCGGAGACTTGGCAGAGGCCGGAACCCTGTGCTTGTCCGATGAGGTTCAGATGCTGGTCGTAAGAGTAAGGTTCGAAGTAGGCGTAGTACACGCTATTGGCCAGCGGCACGTGTTCGATGGTCACTACGCTGCCATCATAGCTGGTTGGCACCCGAAACCAGTTGATGCGATCGTACGATGCCATGGCGTGATAGTCGGCCCAGCCTTCGGGGTAGGCGCACTCGGACGCATTCAGGAAGCGCAGGTTGCAGGTTTGGTACGCGGCTCCTTGCAGGCGGAAGTAGAACCACTGGGCAAAGTGCGAGGCATTATCGTTCGGAATGCGAAGCTGAATGTCTTCAAAGCCGTTCATCGAGACAACTTCGATACTGCCGGCGTCAAAATTGCTACTGATCTTCATGCGCTACCCTGTTTCTATGTGGGCTCGTAAAACCCGAATTGTAAACCCGCGTGGGAAATTGGGCACCTGATGTGTGGTGGGGAACGTGAGCAGGGTGTCTGAAAGTGGAAGAATGAAAAAGGCCATACCCGTGCAGGGTATGGCCTTTTGTCGCAAGGGGCAGCGATCAGGACGCGCTGGTGTTGCTGGCACGTTTGGTCGTGGCTTTGACGGCGTCAGCGGTGGCGCTGCTGGCAGCCTTCACGCTGGTTTCGGCAAATTCGTTTACTTGCTGTGCTGCCTTGGTGAAGCTGTTGATGGCAGCGGCGGCGGCGGCAACCGAGGTTTTGACGGCGTTGACCGTGACTTCGGAACCGGCCGGAGCGTTCTTGGCGATGTCTTCGATGACGTTGATCAGCGACTTGTTCAGGGTGCCCAGGTTTTCTTCAGCCAGCTTGGCCAGTTCGCCTTGAGCCTGGGTGACGATTTCGTAGACATTGCGGGAGTTGGTGACCGCTTGCTCTACCGACTCGGTAGCCAGCTTGTTGATGCGGGCGACGGCTTCTTGCGGGTCTTTGGCGCCAGCGAGGTCCTGGGCGACCTTGATGTTGTCTTCGAGAGACTGTTTGGAAACTTCGAGGTTGAATTTCACCAGCTTTTCGGTGCTATCCAGCGAAATCTGGGCGAAGCGCAGCGCGGTTTCGACGCCGCCCAGCGAAAACTTACTGAACTGCTCGTTGGTAGTGAACATGGTTTATGACCCTCTCCGTGGTGTGTTGTACGGTGTGAATTGCATTGTGCAATGCACAATATACTCGCAAAATTTAGCATGCTGCTCAATGCAGTGGCTAGAAGATTTGCTCTATGTTGTTGCATTTATGATAAATTGTTCGCACACAACACCACGACAATGAACTGGGAGTGTTACATGAGTGTTGAGAAGCGGGTCATTAAAAAGTATCCGAATCGCCGGCTATACGACACGGCGACGAGTTCTTACATTACCTTGGGGGACGTTAAGCAGCTGGTTCATGACAATATCGACATCCAGGTGGTTGACGCCAAGACCCAGGATGACATTACCCGCAGCGTACTGCTTCAGATCATTTTTGAAGAGGAAAACGGTGGTGCGCCGATGTTCAGCTATGAGGTGCTGACGCAGTTCATCCGTTTCTACGGGCAGGCCATGCAGGGCATGATGGGGCCGTTCCTGGAGAAAAACCTCCAGCTCTTTACACAGCTGCAGCAAAAGATGCAGGAACAGACTCGGGCGATGTACGGCGATAACGCCATGTTCAACGCCAACCTGTGGGGCGAGTTCATGAAGATGCAGGGCCCGGCCATGCAGAACATGATGTCGAGCTACCTGGAGCAGAGCACCGGTATGTATCTGGAAATGCAGAACCGCATGCAGGAACAGACCAAGCAACTGTTCACCGGCTTTGGCTTCCCCGCCTATCCGCCTGCCGACAAGGACAAAGAAGGCAAGTCCTGATCGGTCCGCCGATATCACCATTTTTCTTATATAATCAGCACGTTGTCAGCCGGGTGTCGTTCACGTGACCCCGGCTTTCTCTATTCTTTCAATAAGATTCGGGACTTTACTAACGTATGGCCCATTCCGCCCCCAAAGTCGGCTTCGTATCGCTCGGCGTCTCAAGGCCTTGGTTGATCCCGAGCAGATTCTTACCCGCCTTCGCGCCGAAGGTTACGATATTTCCCCCTCCTACGATGGAGCCGACCTGGTCGTGGTCAATGCCTGTGACTTCATCGATTCGGCTGTTGCCGAATCGATGGATGCGATTGGTGAGGCCTTGACGGAAAACGGCAAGGTCATCGTGACGGGTTGTCTGGGAGCGAAAGGGGTGGTGGTACGCGATGTGCATCCTTCTGTGCTGGCGGTGACCGGCCCGCATGCTACCCGGAGGAGGTCAAGGCGGTACGCAAGGAGCGCTTCATGGAGGTGCCGGCCGAGATCAGCGCCGTCCGTCTGGCGCGCCGGGTGGGCAAGCGCATGACGGTGCTGGTCGACGAGATTGACGAGCAAGGTGCGGTTTGTCGCAGCTATGCCGATGCCCCGGAGATCGACGGCATGGTGTTCGTGGCCGATGCCGAGGGCCTGCAGGTGGGCGATTTCGTCGAGGTGGAGATCACGGCGTCCGATGAGCACGACCTGTGGGGGGAGCGGGTGTAATACTCGCCACCGGCAAGGAACGAAGGCGCCATCGCATCAGCGGTGGCGCTTTTTTCGTGTTGGGACTGATTTATATCAGGGAATGCGAAGAAAGCATTTGGCATCAAGTCGCGCTGTCATTGAATGCCTGTATATTCGACGGGGTATTCGTCAACGATTGTTTAGGATCAGCCAGACATGTCGCCGTTGCTGCAACCCGTTGATCACATTCTGCTCCCCGAGATATTGAGTTGCCCACCCTCCACCTCGGTGCACGAGGCGGCCCGCCTGATGATGGTATCTCACTGTGGTTCCATTATCGTGATGGACGAGGCGGGAACAGCCCTCGGGATCTGGACCGAGACCGACGCGCTGAATCTGGATTTTTCGGCGACGGCCGGGGAGGATGACACGCTGGTGGAGCAGGTGATGAGTTCCCCGGTGCGTACGCTCCAGAGTGGTACGTCGGTTCATGATGCGACCGGATTTTTCCGCCGCCATGGCATCCGCCACGCCTTGGTGGAACGGGACGGTGTCTATCTTGGCCTGGTGTCCCTGACCGATATTGTGCTCAACCAAGGGACCGAGTCGTTTCTCGGACTGAAGCGGCTGGAGGATCTGGGGTGCAGGCCGGCCTGTGTGCTGGGGGCCGAGCTGGGGTTGAAGGATGCTGTCAAGGTGATGCGGCAGGGGGCGGTGGATGCCGTCGGGGTGTGCTTCAGCGACGGTGAACTGGGCATCCTGACCCGGCGCGACGTGGTGCGCCTGCTGGCGCAAGGCGAGTGCGATCAGGCGTTGGGGGCGGTGTGCTCGCGGCCGATGTTGACCATGGCCGAGAACGCCAGCCTGCTGCATGCCAGGCGTCTGATGTTGCAGCATAAGATCCGCCACTTGGGTGTGTGCGGAGCGGACGGTGGGCTCAAGTTCATCCTGGGCTTCGGCGATATTCTCCACAACATCGAGCACGAGTGCCTGCTGGAGTTGCAGGGGGCGCTCAACGAGCGCGACCAGGCTTTGCTGCTGTCGCGTCAGAGTCTGCTCCTGGCGGACAAGGTGTTCGAGTCCACGCTCGAGGGGATTGCCATCACCGATGGTTACGGCATCATTCAGTCGGTCAACCCGGCATTCGAGCGCATCACCGGTTACTCGGCCCGAGAGAGCATCGGCAAGACACCTGCCTTGCTGAAGTCGGGCAAGCAGCCGCCGGAGTTTTACGAGCATTTGTGGCACAGCCTGAAGCGTGACGGTGTATGGCAGGGTGAAGTGATCAACCGGCGCAAGAATGGCCTGCTCTATACCGAGCATCTGAGCATTACTGGTATTCGCGGCGACAACGGCGAGTACGCCCATTACGTTGCGGTGTTTTCCGACATTACCCAGCGCAAGCAGGCCGAGGAGCGTCTGCATTTTCTCGCCAACCATGATGCGCTGACCGGGTTGCCCAACCGCACCCTGTTCCTGGAGCGGCTGGAGGCGGGGGTGGAGCAGGCGCGCGAGTTCGGACAGCGCATGGCGTTGTTGTTCATCGACCTGGATCGTTTCAAGCTGGTCAACGATACCTTGGGGCACCATGCCGGTGACGAGCTGCTGGTGTGGATCGCCGAGGAAATGAAGAAGGTGGCGCCGCCGCTGGCGATGGTGGCGCGTCTCTCCGGCGACGAGTTCACCTTGCTGATGCCGGCCGTGGACAGCGTGCAGCAGGTGGCGAGCCGTGCTCAGAGCGTGCTGGACGCGATTGCCGGCGAAACCGTGGTGGCCGGGCAGGAGGTATTCGTGTCAGCCAGCATCGGCATCAGCATGTTCCCCGAGGATGGGGCCAGCGCGGATGTCTTGCTGGTCAACGCCGATACGGCGATGTACCGTGCCAAGGAGCGCGGCAAGAGCAATTTCCAGTTCTATACCCCGGACATGAATGCCAGTGCGCTGGAGCGCTTGCGGCTGGAGTACAGTCTGCACAAGGCGCTGGCCCAGGATGAGCTGGAGGTCTGGTACCAGCCCAAGGTCGAATTGGCGACCGGTCGGCTCGTCGGTGCCGAGGCCCTGATCCGCTGGCGCCACCCCGAACTGGGGCTGGTGTCGCCGGCACGTTTCATTCCGATTGCCGAGGACAGTTCGCTGATCGTGCCGATCGGTGAATGGGTGATGAAGACGGCCTGCAGGCAGGTGCGGGAGTGGCGTGAGCGCCAGCTGTTTGGCGGGCGCGTGGCGGTCAACGTTTCCGGACGCCAGCTTAAGTTCGCCGGTGTAGTCGAACTGGTGGAGCGCACGCTGGAAGAGTGTGGCCTGCCCAGCGCCGCGCTGGAGCTGGAGATTACCGAGAGTGTGGCGATGGATGAGGATAGCGGCATGGTCGAGGTGCTGCACCGGCTGCATGAGCTGGGCGTGTACCTGTCCATCGACGATTTCGGTACAGGGTATTCCTCGCTGTCCTACCTCAAGCGTCTGCCTGTGCAGGGGCTGAAGATTGACCAGTCGTTCGTTGCCGACCTGCATCAGAACCGGGATGATGCGGCGATCACCCAGGCGATCATTTCCATCGCGCGCAGTCTCGGGCTGGGGCTGGTGGCGGAGGGGGTGGAACTGGACGAGCAGCGGCGTTACTTGGTTGAGCAGGGCTGCGATACCGGACAGGGTTATCTATTCAGCCGGCCGTTGCCGGCAGCGGAGTTCGAGGCATTGCTGGAGCGGCAGTATCTGGCGTGGGACTAAGAGCCGTTAACAAAACCCTCTTGGCGTTGTTGCGCTCGCGTGCGAATCTTTGATTCGCCCAGCAAGCACTTGCCGTACTGCTTGTATGTAGCTTCGCAGAAACTTCGGCTTCGCCTCGTCTTCTGCGGCCGCGCGCCTAGCCAAGACCGCTGCGCTGGGTTCTGTTTGTGGCTCTAAAGCCTGACGCTGTCTGCTTGGTTTTGGGTGGGAAGCGGCGTGTTATCATATTGGCATGAGTTCCGATGCCAAGCCCTTGTTCTGGCGTGACCCTGCGCTGCCTTTTCTGGAGCTGCGCACCATCCAGGATGGCCGCCAGGTGTGCTATGCCCGCCATTCGCACGAGCATTTTTCCATTGGCGCCATCACCGGCGGATGCAGCACGTACCTGAATGAACGGACAAGTCATGCCGTGGGCCGTGGAGACGTGGTGTTGATGAACCCGGGCGAGGTGCATGCCTGCAATCCCATTGCTGACCAGCCATGGTCCTATCACATGCTGTATGTGGATACCGCTTGGCTGGCGGGCTTGCAAAGGGAATTCGGGCTGAGTGCCAATCAGGATTTTCATCCCTTCCAGTCGCGGCTAAGCCAAGATGCCCGACTGTATCGGCAGCTGGACCGGCTGGTGGCGCTCTGTCGTGATGGCGAGTCCTCGGTGTTGCAGAAGCAGGGTGAGGCGGTGGGTTTCTTCAGTGCGGTGCAGTCCATCCTGCAGCCGGCGGGCCGGAATGAGAACGAGCCCCATGACAGGCTGCTGCAGGCTGCTGACTATATCAATGACCATTATGCGGCGGAACTGAGTTTGCAGGACATCTGTTCCGCGGCCGCCTTGTCTTCTTCCTACCTGATCCGTGCTTTTCGCCAGCGTTATCACATGACGCCACACGAGTATCTGCTGAACTGCCGCATTCAGCGTGGCAAGGTGCTGCTGCGACGAGGCCGCAGGATTGCCGACGTGGCTCTGGCCTTGGGTTTTGCCGATCAGGCGCATTTCCAGCGAGTTTTCAAGCGGCTGGTGGCCGCCACGCCCGGACAGTATTGCCAGACGCGGCGCTAGGTGTGCCTTGGAACCTGTTCAGGATCTGTCGCGAGCTGGCCTCAGCGGGGTGAAGTACAGCGCAGGAACCCTCATGTACTGGAGTACATGAGGGTTCCTGATCGCTGAGCGAGTCCCTGCGTGCCAATCTTCGATTGGCTCAGCGACAGATTCGCACGCAGTGCACATGAGCCCCGACAGGGCGACGCAGCAAGATCGTGAACAGGTTCTTACAGCAGATACAGGGTGCTGCCAGCCAGCAGCAAGGCCAGCATGCGATTGAACAGGCGCATGCGGGCGGGGTGGCGCAGCAGGTGTTGCAGCCGGGCTCCGGCATAGGCCCAGCAGGCGATCGACAGATAGCAGATGACGAAATAGATGGCAGCAAACTGCCAGATCAGTGAGCTGTCGCCGTCACTGGCGTAGGCCCCCATCCCCGCCAGGGCCGCCAGCCAGGCTTTGGGGTTGAGCCACTGCATGATGGCGCCGTGATGGAAGGAGGGGCGTTGCTGGCTATGGCTCAGTTCTCCGTTGTCGCTGGCCAGCTTCCATGCCAGGTACAGCAGGAAGCCGATCCCGCCCCATTGCAGGAGGCGGCTTGCGGCGGGCCAGCCGGCCAGCAATTCGTTCAGTCCCAGTCCGGTTAGCAACAGGAGGAGGGTAAAACCGATGGTCGCGCCGCTGACATGGCTCAGGCTGGCGGCAAAGCCGTGATTGGCGCCGCTGCTGAGGGCCACGATATTGACCGGTCCGGGCGAGATGGAGGCGGCCAGTGCGAAGGCGGACATGGAGAGTAGAACTTGCATGATGACCTCGTAGGTGGGGAACACCCGGTCGAGGATAGGGGAGCCCGCATCGGGCGGTATTGAAGAAAATTACCCTGCTTGCCGTCGCCTATGGCGCAGAAAAAAACCGGGATCGCATCCCGGTTTTGCGTTCTTCCTGCTGTGGCGGGGATCAGCTGCCGATCTTTTCCTTGCCGCCGAGATAGGGGCGCAGCACGGTCGGAATGGTCACGGAGCCATCGGCGTTCTGGTAGTTTTCCAGCACTGCCACCAGCGTGCGGCCGACGGCGAGGCCAGAGCCGTTCAGAGTGTGCACCAGCTGGTTCTTGCCGTTTTCGTCCTTGAAGCGGGCCTGCATGCGGCGCGCCTGGAAGGCTTCGCAGTTGGAGCAGCTGGAGATTTCGCGGTAGGTGTTCTGTGCCGGCAGCCAGACTTCCAGGTCGTAGGTCTTGGCGGCGCCAAAGCCCATGTCGCCGGTGCACAGCGTGATCACGCGGTAGGGCAGTTCCAGCGCCTTGAGGATGGCTTCGGCGTGGCCGACCATTTCTTCCAGCGCGTCGTACGATTTTTCCGGATGCACCACCTGCACCATTTCGACCTTGTCGAACTGGTGCTGACGGATCATGCCGCGCGTGTCGCGGCCGTAGGAGCCGGCTTCGGAGCGGAAGCAGGGCGAGTGCGCGGTCATCTTGATCGGCAGCTCGTCGAGCTTGAGGATGCTTTCGCGCACGGTGTTGGTCAGGGTGATTTCCGAGGTGGAGATCAGGTACTGGTCGACCGCGCCTTCCTCGCCGCCACGCGTCACCTTGAACATGTCCTCGGCGAACTTGGGCAGCTGGCCGGTGCCGAACAGCACGCTGTCGTTGACGATGTACGGGGTGTACATCTCGGTGTAGCCGTGCTGGTTGGTGTGGGTGTTGAGCATGAACTGCGCCAGGGCGCGGTGCAGCTGGGCGATCTCGCCGCGCAGCACGGTGAAGCGGGCGCCGGAGAGCTTGGCGCCGGTTTCGAAGTCGAGCCCAAGCGGGCTGCCGACGTCGACGTGGTCCTTGACCTCGAAGTCGAACGAGCGCGGCACGCCGACGCGGCGCACTTCGACGTTGGCGTTTTCGTCCTTGCCCTGCGGCACCGATTCGTGCGGCAGGTTGGGGATGGTCATCAGCCAGTGCTCCAGCTTCTGCTGTACGGCTTCGAAGGCGGCTTCAGCGGCTTTCAGCTCGTCTCCCAGGGTAGCCACTTCGGCCATGATGGCGGAGACGTCTTCCCCTTTGCGCTTGGCTTCGCCGATCTGCTTGGAGGTGGCGTTGCGGCGTGCCTGCAGTTCCTGCATGCGGGTCTGCAGTGCCTTGCGCTCGTTCTCGAGTTGGCCGAAGGCGTCGGTGTCCAGCTGGTAGCCGCGGGCGGCCAGGCGCTCGGCAACGGTTTCCGGCTGACTGCGAAGGAGTTGAATGTCTAGCATGGTGTTGGTCTATTTGATGTTGATGATCTGAAGCTGGCGGTCGGTGATGAGCCAGATCTTTTCAAAAGGACTGTCCTGAAAGTCCTTGTTGTGTAAATAGTTTTGCCAGTCGCGGTGCATGACGCGCGCGTTGGCGTTACGGATCAAGAGCCAGCAGGGTTTGATGGTGTAGGCCGCGAACTTGTCGTTCTTGTCCTCGATGGCCCGGTCCAGTTGCAGGAAGATGTCTTTCATCAGTGCCGGCTGCTGCGTGGCGAGCAACTTGTCGGTCTTGTCCTTGTGCCAGCCGTTGATTATGGCAGCATCGTGGGTGCTGCCATAGATGTGTGTCACTTCCAGGCCGATTTTTTGCGAGGGCTCGCCGTTCTGGCGGCGCAGGATGGAGAAGTCGGGCGATTCGCGATGCGGGCCCAGCAGGTAATGGCCGGGCCGGGACAGGCGGTTGAGCACGGCGATGAGCCGCTTGGCCGCGAACTGTTCCAGCCTGACCTTGTGCCAGTCATGATCGTGGTGGTGCTTTCGTCTCTTCATCCAGTTGCCTGAGAAACCGCAGTTTTTCTTGAATTTTGCCTTCCAGCCCGCGCTCCACCGGTTCGTACCAGCGATGGTCTTCGATGCCCTCCGGCAAATAGGTTTCGCCGGCGGCGTAGGCGTGCGGTTCGTCGTGGGCGTAGCGGTAGGCGTGGCCGTATCCCAGCTCCTTCATCAGCTTGGTCGGCGCGTTGCGCAGGTGCACCGGCACCGGGCGCGAGACGTCCTGGCGGATGAAGGCGCGCGCCTCATTATACGCCTTGTAGCCGGCGTTGCTCTTGGGGGCCACGGCAAGGTAGATCGCAGCCTGGGCCAGCGCCAATTCGCCTTCCGGGCTGCCGAGGCGCTCGTAGGTGTCGGCGGCGTCGAGCGCGATGCGCGCGGCGCGCGGGTCGGCCAGCCCGATGTCCTCCCAGGCCATGCGCACCAGGCGGCGTGCCAGGTAGCGCGGGTCGGCGCCGCCGTCGAGCATGCGCGTCAGCCAGTACAGCGCGCCGTCCGGATTGGAGCCGCGCACCGATTTGTGCAGCGCCGAGATCTGGTCGTAGAAGGCGTCGCCGCCCTTGTCGAAGCGGCGTGCGTTGACGGTGAGCACTTCAGACAGGAAGTCGGTGTCGATGCGTTCGACGTGGCGGGCGCCGGCGGCGGTGCGGGTCTGCTCCAGCAGGTTGAGGAAACGGCGGGCGTCGCCGTCGGCGTAGCCGCTCAGCGTCGCCAGGGCGCTGTCGTCGAAGGTCAGGCCGGGCAGGACGCCGCTGGCGACGGCGCGCGCGAACAGCGCCTTGAAGTCGTCGTCGGTCAGCGCGTTGAGCACGTACACCTGGGCGCGCGACAACAGCGCCGAGTTGACCTCGAACGATGGGTTCTCGGTGGTGGCGCCGATGAAGGTCAGGAGGCCGGATTCGACGTAGGGCAGGAAGGCGTCCTGCTGGCTCTTGTTGAAGCGGTGCACTTCGTCGACGAACAGGATGGTGTGGCGACCGTCGCGCTGCAGCACCGCCTGCGCCCGGTCGACTGCCTCGCGGATGTCTTTGACGCCGGAGAACACCGCCGACAGCGGGATGAATTCGGCGTCGAAGCTGTGGGCGAGGATGCGTGCCAACGTGGTCTTGCCGACGCCGGGCGGACCCCACAGGATCATCGAGTGCGGGGTTTTCGATTCCACCGCCAGGCGCAGCGGCTTGCCCGGGCCGATCAGGTGCGGCTGGCCGATGACCTCGTCGAGCGAGGTGGGGCGCAGCGCTTCGGCCAACGGTTTTTTCGGTTCGCGGGCAAACAGGTCGGTCACGGTATCAGTCCGAAATCACGTCCACGCCCTTGGGCGGGGTGAAGGTGAAGCGCGACGGCGCCAGCACCGGGTTCTTTTTCATGTCGGCGAAGCGGATCAGCGTGGTGTTGCCGAAGCTGTCGTGCAGTTCCATGGTGACCAGCGTGTTGGCGCGAAAGCCCATGCGGATCGACTGGAAGGTGTTCTCGCTCTTCTTCGGCGCGGCGCTGAGCCATTCGATGCCGTCCTGTGTGCCGGCTTCCTTCAGGCGATAGTCGCGCTCGATGGCGTTGCTGCCGGCCAGGAGCGCGGCCGGGCTGGAGCCCAGCGCGGCGTCCAGCGACTTGCTGGTGACCTGGGCCAGCTCCTTGTCGTAGATCCACAGCCGCTTGCTGTCGCCGACGATGAGCTGTTCGTAGGGTTTGGCGTATTCCCAGCGGAACTTGCCGGGACGGGAGATTTCCAGCTGGCCGCTGGCCTCTTCGCGCTTGCCCTTGGCGCTGACCACCTGCGAGAAGCTGGCGGACAGGGTCTTGCTGCCGGCGACGAAGGCCTTGAGCTGGGCGAGGGCGGCGGCATGGGCGGGCAGGGCGAACGTGGCGGCGAGGATGATCGGTAAGAGCTTCTTCATGGAGTCCTTTCCAGCAATCCAGCTACTTGGAGCTTGTGAAAGAAATCGTCCCACAGGGATTCCCTGCGGTCATCGCCGCGTCCACAGGCTGGTTCGAGAAGCACAGCCGTACAAGTGGTACGGCGAGCATCGCAGGGCCGGGATGGGGAGGCGTAACAGATTTATTCACAAGCTATCAGCTGAAGCGGTTGGTGATCGGGTAGCGCCAGTCCTTGCCGAAACCGCGGTGGGTGACGCGCGGACCGACCGGGGCCTGGCGGCGCTTGTACTCGTTGATCTTGAGAAGGCGAACCACGCGCCGCACATCGGCCTCGGCAAAGCCCTCGGCGATGATTTCGGCAGCGGACAGATTCTCTTCCACGTAGCGCGCCATGATGGCGTCGAGCACATCGTAGGGCGGCAGACTGTCTTGGTCTTTTTGGTCCGGGCGCAGTTCCGCGGAAGGCGGCCGGGTAATAATTCTTAACGGAATGATCTCTTTCTGGGCGTTACGCCAGTGGCAGAGCTGGAAGACCAGGGTCTTGGCGACGTCCTTGAGCACGGCGAAGCCGCCGGCCATGTCGCCGTACAACGTGCAGTAGCCGGTGGTCATCTCGGACTTGTTGCCGGTGGTCAGTACCAGCTTGCCGGTCTTGTTGGACAGCGCCATCAGCAACGTGCCGCGGATGCGCGCCTGCAGGTTCTCTTCGGTGGTGTCTTCGGCCAACCCTTCGAACGACGGCGCCAGTGCCGAGACGAAGCTTTCATACATCGGCCAGATGGCGATTTCTTCGTACTTCACGCCGAGCCGTTCGATCATGTCGCGCGAGTCAGTCACGGAAATGTCGGCGGTGTAGCGGCTCGGCATCATTACCGCGTGTACCTTGTCGGCGCCCAGCGCGTCGTAGGCGATGGCCAGCGTCAGCGCCGAGTCGATGCCGCCGGAGAGACCGAGCAGCACGCCGGGGAAGCCGTTCTTGCCGATGTAGTCGCGCACGCCGACCACCAGCGTCTTGTACACGCTCTCCAGCGGACAGGGCAGGGCGGCTTTGCTGGCTGGTTGCAGGTCGCCATCGGCCATCTCGACGATCAAGAGTTCGTCGTCGTAGGCGGCGGCCTGTGCCACGACTTCGCCGGCCTTGTTGAGCGCGAACGAGGCGCCGTCGAATACCAGTTCGTCCTGGCCACCGGTGAGGTTGACGTAGGCGAACGGCAGGCCGGTTTCCTCGACGCGGTAGCGCACCGTCTCGTGGCGGGTCTCGATCTTGTTGCGGTGGAACGGAGAGGCGTTCAGTACCAGCACCATGTCGGCGCCGGCATCGGCGGTTTCGGCGGCGGGGTCGAGCGACCAGACGTCCTCGCAGATCAGCACGCCGACGTTGACCCCGTCCTGCTGGAATACCAGCGGCGCACCGCCGGGAGTAAAGTAGCGGCACTCGTCGAACACTTCATCGTTGGGCAGCAGCATCTTGTGGTACTGGCCCAGGCGATTGCCGTCACGCATTACCGTGGCGGCGTTGAAGCGTTCGTGGCCGAGCTTGACCGGATGGCCGACCACCAGCGTGATACCGTCCAGTTCGAGCAACTCGTCCAGCGCCTTGTTGCATTCGCGGTAGAAGTGGTCGCGCAGCAGCAGGTCTTCCGGGCTGTAGCCGGTCAGCGCCAGCTCCGGCGTGACCAGCACATCGGCGCCCTGGGCCATGGCCTGGTGGGCGAGGTCGAGAATCTTGCGGGTATTGCCGGCAATGTCGCCGACAACGGGATTGAACTGGGCGAGCGCGATACGCATCTTGGTGGCTAGGTCGGTTAATCAACAATAAGGCCGATTCTACCTGAAGAGCGGCATGATTTCCTGAAAGGAGCGGGAGTGACGATAGCGTCGCTGAATGGTTTGAGCGGGCTACCGGCCAGCCAATGGGATGCGCTGTGCGCCGACGACCAGCCCTTTCTCGCCCATGGCTGGCTTGCCGCCCTGGAGCAGAGCGGGGCGGTGAGTCGGGAGACCGGCTGGCAGCCCCACCATCTGGTGTACCGTGACGGCGAGCAGCTGATGGCCGCCGCACCCGCCTATCTTAAAACCCATTCTTATGGCGAATACGTATTCGACTGGGCCTGGGCCGAAGCCTATCAGCGCGCCGGGCTGGCCTACTATCCCAAGCTGCTGCTGGCGATACCGTTCACCCCGGTCGGCGGGCAGCGCTTTCTCGGCGTGCCGGAGGCCCGTGCCTCCCTGGTTGCCGAGCTGCCGCACCAGGTGCGCGAGCTCGGGCTCTCGTCCGCGCACGTGTTGTACCCGGCGCCCGACGACATGGCTTTGTTGGCCGAGGCCGGCTGGCTGGAGCGTCATGGCGTGCAGTTTCACTGGCGCAATCGTGGCTATCGCGACTTCGACGATTTTCTCGACGCGCTGAGCCGCGACAAGCGCAAGAAGATCCGGCAGGAGAGGCGGCGTGTTGCCGAGCAGGGCGTCGAGATCGCGGTCAAGGAAGGGGGCGAGATTTCGGATGACGATTGGGCGTTTTTTCACGCTTGCTACTGTCAGACCTACCGCGAACACCGTTCCACGCCCTACCTCAACCTGGCGTTTTTCCGCGTGATCGGCGAGCGGTTGGCCGAACATCTGGTGCTGTTCCTGGCGTGTCTGGATGGGGAGCCAGTGGCCGCCAGCCTGTGCCTGAAGGACGGGCGCCAGCTGTACGGCCGCTATTGGGGTGCGTTGGAGGAGGTTTCCTGCCTGCATTTCGAGCTGTGCTACTACCAAGGCATCGCTTATTGCATCCGTCACGGGCTCGCCATGTTTGAAGGTGGGGCGCAGGGTGAACACAAGCTCGCCCGTGGTTTCGAGCCCGTGCGGACGTGTTCGGCGCACTGGCTGGCCGATTCTCCTTTTCGATCAGCTATTTGGCGCTGGCTCGAGCAGGAAAAGCGGGCCATCTCGGCATATCTTGGCGAACTGGAGCTGCATATTGCGTATAAAAAAGCTTGCCAGTCGTAAAAAGGGCTTATATACTGCGCAGCCTCTGACGACGAAACGCAAACGACGACGGCATCAGATCAGTTCTGGAGAGGTGGATGAGTGGTTTAAGTCGCACGCCTGGAAAGCGTGTTTAGGGTAATACCCTAACGGGGGTTCGAATCCCCCCCTCTCCGCCAGAATACATTGAAAAAGCCCTGACACATTCAGGGCTTTTTTTATTGTTCAAAGCGCTCGGGTGAGCCATTTGTTATGCCATTTGATGTTGCTCGAGTTTTGGTACAGTTCAACGCCACTCCTTAAGTTCTGGTTCTGCAAACATCTCCGCTAGCCAAAGCCGGCCCTCTTCATTGTGGTAATCCGTTCTCGCTATCTCGGATTCGCTCCTTCTCCATCATCGGCATCATCCATCCATGCGCACGATGGCTATTGGTGTGTGAAGAGCGGGTAGAGCGTGTCTTGCAAAATGCTCAGGCCAGTTGCTTCAGATTGGCGGCTTGGCAGCCTATCTTAGACGCGGTAATGCGAAACGGTAGCCAGGATGCGCTTGGATTGCCGCTGCAAATCCAGGACAACCGACGCGGAGCTGCTGGCGGCAGCTGAGTTTCCTTCGGCCATCTGGGCTATTTGCTTCACTTTTTGGGCGATGGTTTGACTTGCAGAGCTTTGCTCGACGATGCTGTCCGAAATATTTTGCACCAGCGACATGGCTTGCCGGGTATTGTCACGAATGCGATTGATGGCATCGCTTGCGCCGCGTGCACTTGCTGTCGACTCGCTCCACCACCTCTCTTGCCGGTTTTTAAAATTATGTATTCCCCCTTGTTACAGAACGAATAGCATAGCTTTCTTGCCTACCCTTGCTAGCCTGCCATGACATTGAAACATCTCTTGAGGCGTTTGGACCTGACCACGCTGCAACTCTTCATGGCCGTCTACGAGGAGGGCACGCTCACGCGTGCAGCTCGGCGCGAAGCTTTAGCCATTTCTGCCGCCAGCAAGCGTTTGCTGGATTTGGAGGAAGCCGTTGGGGCGACATTGTTCGTACGCCAAGCCAAGGGGATGAGTTTGACGCCGGCCGGCGAGACCATGCTGCACCACGTGCGCCGCGTGCTGAACGATATCGAGAAAATCGGCATCGAGTTGGCTGAGCATGCGAAGGGGGTGCGCGGCTTTGTGCGCATGGCGGCCAATATGTCGGCCATCGTCGAATTCCTGCCGGAAGATCTGCGTGCCTTTCAGGCCTTGCACCCGCAAATCAAGCTGGAGCTGGAAGAAAGACCCAGCGGTGGTGTGGTGAAGATGGTGGCGGATGGATTGGCCGATATCGGCATCTGCTCCGGCGATAGCGACACGCGCGAGCTGGAAACGGCGCATTACCGCTACGACAAGCTGGTGATGGTGATGTGCCCGGACAACCCCTTGGCCGGACGCGAGCGGGTAGCGTTCACCGACACGCTGGACTTCGATCATGTCGGGCTGCATTCGGCCAGCTCCATTAATATGCGCACTCATTTGGCCGCACGCCAGGCCGGCAAGTCATTGCGCCTGCGTATCCATGTGCCGGGGTTTGACGCAGTGTGCCGGATGGTGCAAGCCGGCATGGGCGTGGGGGTGGTGCCACTCAAGGTGTATACCGCTTTGGGCAAGCCGCTCGGGCTGGTGGCCGTGCCACTGGAGGATGACTGGAGCGATCGCGAGTTGACGGTCGTGGTGCGTGACAGCAAGACCTTACCCCCCGTCAGTCAGCTGTTGCTGGAGCATCTGCGTACCGTGGAACGGAACGATCCCGCTTGATGCCAGCTTTCGCGGTTTGCGAACGATCCTTGGCGGAATACGGTTGGACCTGCGTGGATTGGAAAGGCTAATTTTCTCCTACACACCGCACCACGTAGGAGAAACGAACAATGAGTGGACCGTTAAACGGTATTCGTGTCATCGAGATCGGCACGTTGATCGCCGCGCCGTTTGCCGCCCGGCTGCTGGCGGAATTCGGCGCCGAAGTGATCAAGATCGAGGCGCCCGACGACGGCGATCCGATTCGCAAATGGCGCAAGCTGCATCAGGGTACCTCGCTCTGGTGGTATCTGCAGTCACGCAACAAGAAATCCGTCTGCGTCAATCTGAAGTCCCCTGACGGCATCGCCGTCATCAAGCGGCTGGTCGCCGAGGCCGATGTCCTGATCGAGAACCTGCGTCCCGGCGCGCTGGAAAAGCTTGGCCTGGGTTGGGACGTACTGCATGAACTCAATCCCAAGCTGACCATGGTGCGCATCTCCGGCTACGGTCAGACTGGCCCCTACCGTGACCGTCCCGGCTTTGGCGCCATCGGCGAGGCGATGGGCGGCATTCGTTATACCACCGGAGAGATGAACGGGGTGCCGGCACGCACCGGCATCAGTCTGGGGGACTCGCTTGCCTCGCTGCATGCGGTGATCGGCACGCTGATGTCGCTACTGCGCGTCAAGACCGGGCAGGGTGAAGGGCAGGTGGTGGACGTTTCGCTGGTCGAGAGCGTGTTTAACCTGATGGAAAGCCTGGTGCCCGAGTACGACCTGCTGGGCCATGTGCGTGAGCGCAGCGGCGGCGCGCTGCCTGGTATCGCCCCCTCCAATACCTATCCCACCGAAGATGGTGGCTTTGTGGTGATCGCCGGCAACAGCAACCCGATCTTCAAGCGCCTGATGCAGGTGATCGGCCGGCCCGATCTGGCCGAGCATCCGGATTTTCAGCACAACGACGGCCGTGCCGCTCAGTGCGAGCTATTGGATGCCGCCATTGCCGCGTGGTCGTCCCGCCACAGCATGGAGGAGGTATTGGTTGCGCTGGAAGCGGCCGAGGTACCGGCCGGGCGCATCTACTCGGTAGCTGACATTGTGGCAGACCCGCACTACCAGGCGCGCGGCATGATCGTTCCCGCCGAGCTGCCTGACGGCACGGCAGTGAAGATGCCCGGCATCGTGCCCAAGCTGTCGGATACGCCGGGGGAGGTACGCTGGCAGGGGCCAACGCTGGGCGAACACACTCAGGCCGTACTGGCCGGGCTCGGCCTGAGCGAGGCGGAGATCGCGCGACTGCGTGCGGAAGGAGCGGTGCAATGATCATCGACTATTCCGAGCAATTGATTGTGCAGGAAGTGGCGCCGCGCGACGGCCTGCAGATCGAGCCGACCTGGGTGGAGACGGCAGACAAGATCGCGCTGATTGATCAGTTGTCGCATGCCGGCTTCAGCCGTATCGAGGCGGGTTCATTCGTGTCGCCCAAGGCCATTCCGGCGCTGCGCGATGGTGAGCAGGTGTTTGCCGGCATCCGGCGCAGAACAGGCGTGATCTATGTCGCGCTGGTGCCCAACCGCAAGGGGGCTGAGCGCGCGCTGGCGGCCAAGGCGGATGAACTCAACCTGGTGATGTCGGCCAGCCAGACACACAACCGCGCCAATATGCGCATGAGTTGCGAGGCCTCGCTGGCGGCGTTCGGGGATATCGTGGCGCTGGCACGTGATGTGGGTGGCGTCACGCTGAACGGTACGGTGGCGACTGCCTTCGGCTGTCCGTTCGAGGGCCGTATCGAGGAGGATCGCGTCATGCGGCTGATCGACCAGTATCTGGACTTGGGCCTGGATGGCATCACGCTGGCGGATACCACCGGCATGGCCAATCCGAGGCAGGTGGATCGCATGATCATGCGTGCGCTACATCGGCTGACGCCTGCCAGCCTGACTCTGCACTTCCACAACACGCGCGGTCTTGGCCTCGCCAACGTGCTGGCTGCCTATGAGGCAGGAGCGCGCCGCTTCGATGCGGCGCTGGGCGGGCTGGGCGGCTGCCCGTTCGCACCCGGTGCCTCCGGCAATATTTGCACCGAGGACCTGGTCAACCTGTGCGACGAGATGGGCATTCCCACCGGCATCGATCTGCCTCTGCTCATCGAACTGTCGCGCACCTTGCCTGCACTGCTCGGCCACGATGTGCCTGGGCAGGTGATGAAGGCCGGGCGTAACTGCGATGTCCACCCGGTACCTGAATACGTGCGAGGTCTGTAGGGCTCCGCACCTTGGTCTGGCTTCACCGAGCTGGGCCGAAATCACGCATCATCCACAACACAGAACCGGGCCACACGATGGCCTGGCGAGGAGAAACCATGTCTCAACTCAATGCTCTGAGCGCGGCCAGCGTGCCGAGCGAACAACAGGCTTCGGCCATCATCCACAAAGTGACTTGGCGCATCATGCCACTGATCATGGTGTGTTACCTGTTCGCCTTTTTCGACCGCATCAACATCAGCTTTGCCAAGTTCCAGCTGCAGAGCGATCTCGGATTGAGTAACACCGCCTACGGCCTGGGAGCCAGCCTGTTCGTTGTCGGCTATGTGCTGTTTGAAGTACCGAGCAACATGATGCTGTACAAGGTGGGAGCGCGGCGCTGGATTGCGCGCATCATGATCTCGTGGGGGATCGCCACCGCCTTGATGGTATTCGTGCGCACCGATTGGCAGTTCTATACGCTGCGCTTCATCATTGGCGCCATGGAGGCCGGCTTTGCCCCTGGCGTGCTGTATTACCTGACGCTGTGGTTCCCGGCCGGGCACCGTGGTCGCGTGACTTCGCTGCTATTCCTTGCCTCGGCCTTCTCCGGCCTGGTGGGGGCGCCGGCGGCCGGGCTGGTGCTCGGGCACATGAACGGTGTGTTGGGTATTGCCGGCTGGCACTGGCTGTTCCTGCTTGGCGGGCTGCCCTGTGTGTTGCTCGGCCTGGCGGTGCTCGTGGCGCTGAAGGACCGCATCGCCGATGCCGGCTGGTTGAACGAGGACGAGAAAACCTATCTGGCCGATCAGATCGCCGAGCAGCACAAGCGTATCGGCGGTGGTGGCCATTCCTTGCTCGGCGCCATCAAGACCCCTGGATTCCTGCTGCTCGGGCTGATTTACTTCCTGATCCAGATCGCCTCATACGGGCTCAACTTCTGGGCGCCGCAATTGATCAAGAGCGCTGGTCTGCAAGACCCGACCACCATCGGCCTGCTCACTGCCGTGCCTTATTTGTGTGGCGCCGTGGCCATGGTCGTGGTGGGCCGCTTGTCGGATGCCAGCGGCGAGCGCCGCAAGTTCGTTGCGATCCTGTTGGCTCTGGCGGCCGCCGGCTTCTTTGCCGCCGGCGTGTTCGACAAGCAGGCCGGACTGCTGATGCTTGCTCTCGGCGTACTGGGGGCCGGCGTAATCGCCTCGATTCCGGCGTTCTGGGCCCTCCCGCCCAAGCTGGTAGTGGGGGCCGGAGCCGCCGCCGGCATCGCGCTGATCAACACACTCGGCCAACTCGGCGGGATCGTCAGCCCGGTGATGGTCGGCTACATCAAGGACATGACCGGCAGCACTACCCCGGCGCTCTATGTGATCGGCGTGCTGTGCACGGTGTGCGCCTTGATCTTGCTGTTCGCTCTGCCGGAAGCACTGCGTCGCAAAGATTTTTAAGTCATCTCTAGCGATCACCCCGTCAGGCCACCAGGGCCTGACGGCTTTCGTGCGGAACAGGCGCTATTGCTCCATGACGCTCTCTTCCGACTCTTCCTGATTGTTTTAACAAGCGTGCTTGGCCTGGCCTCAATGGCGACGCTTGCTCTGCCGTATCTTCCTGCCCGCGATGTTGGATGGGCGCATGCCACCCATGGCCGAGGCAAGCCCGGGCACGCCTCGGAGAACAGCCAAATTAGCGCCACGCACCACCGCGGACAGTGCTATCTTCTTATCATCTCTTCATACAACTGAAAGGCATGTTGTGGCCCTTGAGTTTCAACCCGTCCACGCCGGCGCGCGTTTGTCCGAGCAAGTGGCTGAGGCACTGGCCGAGCGCATCCATTCGGGCGCTTTGCAGCCGGGCGACAAGCTGCCGTCCGAAGCCCAGCTGGTCGATCAATTCAAGGTGAGTCGCACCGTGATTCGCGAAGCGGTGTCCCAGTTGAAGTCGCTGGGCCTGGTCATTTCGCGCCAAGGCTATGGGGTGCTGGTACAGGAACCCGGGATTCGTCCGCTCTCGTTCGATGCGGCGTATACCGCTTCGCTGGAGGCCGTGGTGCAGATGGCCGAGGTGCGGCGCGTGCTGGAGGCCGAGGCGGCCGGCCTGGCGGCGGGGCGTCGCAGCGAGCAGGATCTGGCGGCGATCCGCGCGGCCGTGGCGGCGCTGGCCGAGGCGGCGCAAAGCGGCCGCGACGGGGTTGAAGAGGATGTGAACTTTCACCGCAGCATCGCTGCGGCCGCCGGCAACCCGTTCCTGATTTCGACGTTGGATTACCTGTCGCAGTACCTGCGCGGCGCCACCCAGGTGACGCGGGCCAACGAAGCGCGCCGCGAGGATTTCTTCAAGGAAGTGCAGGACGAGCACAACGCCATCGTCACCGCCATCGAACGCGGCGACCCGGCGCGCGCGCGCAAGGCCGCCGCCTCCCATATGGACAACGCGATCCGCCGCATCCGTGCGGCCGACCCGGCGTTCTGGGACCAGGAAGGCGAGAAGCTGGCGCAAACGCTGCGCCTGCCCTGAGGCCCAGATAGATGCGGCGGGCCGCCTCACCCTACCGCATCGTCCCTCCTTTCGTGTACCGCCAAGACAGCCGTAGCGAGCCTGCTCAAGGCACGGCGTGGTAAATCGACAGCAACGACCCCGCCTCGAGCGCGGCGCTCCCGATCAATCCCCCATCGATATCCAGCATGGCGAACAGCGCCGCGGCATTGTCCGGTTTGACGCTGCCGCCGTGCAGCAGCGGCACGGCTTCGGCCAACGTTGAGTCGGCTCGGGCCAGGGTTTGGCGCAGGAACGCGTGCACCGGCTGGCCGTAGTCCGAGCTGATCACGTAGCCCTGCGCGTCCTCGAACGGTGCCACCGGGATCACCGGGCCGAACTGCGCCTAGCGGTACAGCTTCATACCTTCCTTTGGGGCCGCCGGCGCGTTCTTCGATCTGGCGGATGGGAGAGGGCTTGCCTGTCAAACCGGCAGGCAAGCCTTTCCCCTGCCGGGCCAGGCCCGGCATGCGGAAAAGAAAGTGGATGATCGGGAGAGGGTCAGGCGGGCTGGACGGCAGCGGGGAAATCGCTGCGGTACTGCTCGACGATGCTGAGGAAGTCGGTGTCGGCCCGCAGACCCAGGCGTTCCCCGCGTGGCGATTCGAAGCGCGCCGGCCAGCTGCCGACGATGCGGGCGATCGCCGCGTCGGGTTCGAAGCGCACCCGAGCCCGCGCCGCGCTGCCGCCGACGCTTTCCAGCGCATCGAGCATGTCCTGCACGCGCACCGTCAGCGCCGGCAGGTTGAGCGCGGTGCGGCCGCCGAAGGCGTCGCGGCTGGCTTCGAATACTGCGATCAGTCCGGCGATGGTGTTGGCCGGGGAGGCCAGCGCTACCTCGGTGTCGGGCGACACCGGGCAGATCGTTTCCTGGCCGGCCAGGGGCTCGCGGATGATACCGGAGAGGAAGCTCGACGCCGCGCCGTTGGGGCGGCCCGGTCGTACCGAGACCGTCATCAGCCGCGCCACGCGGCCGTCGATGAAGCCCTTGCGCGTGTAGTCAGCCACCAGTTGTTCGCAGATGAACTTCTGCACACCGTAGGACGATTGCGGCGTGGGCAGCGTGTCGTCGCGCACCACCGCCGGCAGCGGTAGCGCCGGGTCGCTGCCGAACACCGCCACCGAGCTGGAAAACACCAGGCGCGGGGCGTTGCCGGCGGCGCGCAAGGCGTCGAGCAGGGAGCGCGTGCTGTCGAGGTTGGAGCGCAGGCCGAGCTCGAAATCCGCCTCGCATTCGGACGACACCGCCGAGGCGAGGTGGAACACGCCGTCGAAACGCTCCGTGTTAAGCGATGCGGCCAGATCGAGCACGGTACCGACGTGTACTTCCACGCGCGGGTCGGCGCGCAGGTCGTCGGGGGCGGGTACCAGGTCGGCCAGCACCAGCCGTTCGATGGTACGCCCTGTGAGTTCGCCACGGGCGAGCAGGGTGCGCGCCAGGCGTGCGCCGAGGAAACCGGCGCCGCCAGTGATCAAGAGCTTCATCGTTGTGCCTCCTTGTAGGGCTGGAACCAGCCCAGTCCGGCCGAGGTGCCGGCGCGCGGCCGGTATTCGCAGCCGATGTAACCGTCGTAACCCAGTTCGTCGAGCAGCGCGAACAGGTAGGGGTAGTTCAGCTCCCCGCTGTCCGGCTCGTGACGCTCCGGCACGCCGGCGATCTGCACGTGGCCGACGCCGGCCAGGTGGCGGCGCAGGCGCATGGCGATGTCGCCCTCCATGATCTGGCAGTGGTACCAGTCCATCTGCACTTTCAGGTTGGGCTCGTCCACCTCGGCCACGATGTCGTGCGCCTGCTGCTGATAGCTGAGGAAGTAGCCCGGCATGTCGCGCTGGTTGATCGGCTCGATCAAGAGCGTGATGCCGTGTTCCGCGCAGCGGCGTGCGGCCAGACGCAGGTTGGTGACGAAGGTGGTGCGCATGGCGGCGAGGTCGGCGCCTTGCGGCACCAGCCCGGCCATGGCGTGCAGGCGGCGGCAGCCGGTGGCGTGTGCATAGTCCAGCGCACGCTCCAGCGAGGCGGCAAACTCGGCCTCGCGTCCCGGCAGGGCGGCAATGCCGCGCTCGCCCGCGGCCCAGTCGCCCGGCGGCAGGTTGAACAGCGCCTGGGTCAGGCCGTGGGCGTCGAGGCGGGTGGCGATGTCGGCCGCCGGGTAGTCGTAGGGAAACAGGTACTCGATGGCGCGGAACCCGTCTCGAGCGGCCGCGGCGAAGCGGTCGAGAAAGTCGTGTTCCGTGTACATCATGGTCAGGTTGGCGGCAAATTGCGGCATGGTGATCTCTTTGCTTCAGCTAATAATGGTCAAGCAGTGGGTAACCCGGGTGTCAACATCGGCACAGAGACCAAAGACGCGGTGCCAGGAGCACAGAGTAGCGTGCAACGCTGGATTTGGTCTCTGTCGCCATGCTGCAAACAGGTTTAACGGTTAACCAGCTTGGCCGGGGTGCGCAATACGGCGATGGCGCCCACCACCAGGCTGCCGGCGAGCACGTACATGCCGGCGGAGGTGCTGCCCGTCATGTCCTTGAGCGTGCCGATCAGGTAGGGGCTGACGAAACCGGCGAGGTTGCCGACCGAGTTGATCACCGCGATACCGGCGGCGGCGGCCGTGCCACCGAGGAAGGCGGTCGGCAAGGACCAGAACAGCGGGGCGCAGGTCAGCACCCCGGCCGCGGCCAGCGACAGGAACACCAGGGACACGGCGGTGCTCTGGGTAAACGATGCCGCGACGATGAAGCCGACGCTGCCCATCAGGGCGGGGATCACCAGATGCCAGCGGCGCTCGCGGCGGGCATCCGCGCTGCGGCCGAAGCCGTTCATGGCAATGATGGCGGAGAGGAAGGGGATGGCGCTCAGCACGCCGATGTACAGGTTGCTGGTGACCCCGGTCGACTTGATGAAGGTGGGCATCCAGAAGGTCAGGCCGTATTGGCCCATCACGAAGCAGAAGTAGATCAGGCTCATGAACCACACTCGGGCGTCTTTGAACGCGCTCAGGGCATGGGCGCTGTGCTCCTTGTGCTTGGTGTCTTCGGCGATGGCCTGGGCCACTACGCTCTTCTCTTCCTCGCTCAGCCATTTGGCCTTGGCCACGGAATCGTCGAGGTAGCACAGCACCACCAGACCGACCAGCACCGCCGGCACCGCCTCGATCACGAACATCCACTGCCAGCCGGCCCAGCCGCCCACGCCGCCGAAGGCATCCATGATGAAACCGGAGAGCGGGTTGCCGAAAATGCCGGACACCGGAATCGCCGACATGAACATCGCCACGATCTTGGCGCGTCGGTGCGACGGGTACCAGTAGGTGAGGTAGAGGATGATGCCGGGGTAGAAGCCGGCTTCGGCCAACCCCAGCAGGAAGCGCATCACGTAAAACGCGGTGGGGGTTTTGACAAAGGCAAAACCGGCCGAGACCAGGCCCCAGGTGATCATGATGCGGGCGATCCAGACCTTGGCGCCGAAGCGGCTCAGGGCGAGGTTGCTCGGTACTTCGAACAGGAAATAGCCGAGGAAGAAGATGCCGGCGCCGAGGCCGAACATGGTTTCGCTGAAGCCGAGCTGTTGCGACATCTGCAGCTTGGCAAAACCGACGTTGACGCGGTCGAGATAGGAAACCACGTAACAGAGAATGATCAGTGGCACGATGCGCCACGATACCTTGCTGAACACGCTGTCTTCACGACTCATGATGGCCGTGCCGATTTGCTGCTGGGCAATACTGCTCATGGTAATGTCTCCTCTACTTTAGTTAATGTGCGTCACCGAGTTGTTTTTATTGGGTGGCGCACGGTCATTACCTGGAACGGGCCAGGGTGCAGCTTGACTGGTTTCCCAGCCGGATTACCAGCGCGCCGCGAAGGTGCGCCGTAATGCTTCGATCTGTTGTTCGTTCAGGGGCGCCGGGCGGGGGCTGACCGTCAGCCACAGCCGGGCGGTTTCTTCCAGTTCCTCCAGGGTGGCCATGGCGTTGGCCGGGCTGTCGTGCCAGACGTTGGGGCCGAGCCGCTCCAGCATCACCGCGCGGATCGGCACACCGCGCCGGCGCGCCGTGGCGATGGCTTCCGCCACCCGTTCGGCCGCCTCGGGGTCGCCGGGGCGGTGGTACGGAATCAGCGGCACGTGGCCCACCTTCATCACGAAGTAGGGCGTGATCGGCGGCACGATGTCGGCCTCGCTCCACACGCCTTGCAGCGTCAGCGCCACCAGGTGGGTGGAGTGGGTATGGATCACGCAGCGCGCCTCGGGCTCGGCCTGGTAGATGCGCCGGTGCAGCGCCAGCGTCTTGCTGGCACGGTCGCCGCTCTGCTGCTCGCCGTCGGCGTCGACCCAGGCAATGCGCTCGGGCTCGAGAAAGCCCAGGCAGGCGTCGGTGGGGGTGATCAGGAAGCCACCGCCTTGTTCGTCGTTCAGCCGCACGCTGATGTTGCCGGCGCTGGCGTGGACGTAGCCGCGCTCGAACAGCGAGCGGCCGACGCGGCACATCTCCTGGCGCAGGAAGTCTTGATGACGGTTCATGGTCAGTGCACCTGCTGCAAGGCTTTGCCGAAGAAATCGACAGTGCCGAAGTTGCCGGACTTGAGCGCCAACAGCAGCGGCCGGCCCTCCACCTGGGTCCACGGCACGCCGGGGTCGATGGCGGCGCCGATGCGCAGCTGGCTGACGCCCAGCGCCTGCACCACCGCGCCGGAGGTCTCGCCGCCCGCCACCACCAGGCGGCGCACGCCGTTTTCGGTCAGGCCGTGCGCGATCTGCGCCAGGCACTGTTCCACCAGTTGACCGGCCCGTTCGACGCCGAGCTCGGCCTGCACCGCCCGGACGTCATCCGGGTTCGAGGTGGCGTACACCAGCGCCGGCTCGGACTGCGCCAGCACCCAGGCCAGCGCCTCGGCGGCGAGCGGACGGCCGGCGGCCAGTTCGCGCGGGTCGATACGCCGTGCCGGTCGGCCGGCGTCTATCCAGTGCTGCACCTGGCCGTTGGTGGCCTGCGAGCAGGAGCCGGACAGCACCGCGGCGGCACCGCCCACGGCGGGCAGCTCGGCGGCGCGCGCATCCGGTGTCACCCAGCCGCGGGCTGCATAGACCTCGGGCAGACCGAGCGCCACGCCGGAGCCGGCGGTGATGAGCGGCAGCTCGACGCAGGCGGCGGCGATGGTGCGCAGGTCGTCGTTGGAAATCGCATCGACCACCGCGCACTTCACCCCCTCGGCGCGCAGCTCAGCAAAGCGCGCCTGCAGCGCCGCCGTACCCTGCGCCACGGTGTCGTAGCGCACCAGCCCGACAGCGCCCGGCATTTGCGACTGCAGCACATTGACCAGGTTGGCGTCGGTCATCGGCGTGAGCGGGTGGTGGCGCATGCCGGAGTCGGACAGCAGCTGGTCGCCGACGAACAGGTGGCCGCGGAACACGGTGCGACTGTTCTCGGGAAAGGCCGGGCAGGCGATGGTGAAATCGCTGCCGAGCGCCTGCAGCAGCGCCTCGGTCACCGGGCCGATATTGCCCTCGGCGGTGGAGTCGAAGGTCGAGCAGTACTTGAAGTAGAACTGGCGTGCGCCGCCGGTCTTGAGCCAGTCGAGCGCGGTGAGCGAATCTCGCACCGCCTCGCCAGCCGGGTTGGTGCGCGACTTGAGCGCCACCACCACGGCGTCGGCTTCGGGCGCCGGGCCGTCCGGCACGCCGATCACCTGCACCGTTTTCAAACCCGCGCGCACCAGCATGCTGGCGACGTCGGTGGCGCCGGTGAAATCGTCTGCGATCACGCCGAGGATCATGCGGCCTCCTTGCCTTGCGGCAGCTCGATGCCGGTGAGCGCGGCGTAGAGCTTGATCACGGCGCTGTCGTCTTCCTGGCCGTGGCCGGCGGCGGCGGTGCCGAGGTAGAGCTGGTGCGCGGCGGAGGCGAGCGGCAGCGGGAAGGCGAGCTTGCGTGCCGCATCGAGCACGATGCCCAGGTCCTTGACGAAGATGTTGACCGCCGACAGCGGGGTGTAGTCGCCGGCCAGGATGTGCGGCACGCGGTTCTGGAACATCCAGCTCATGCCGGCGGAGTTGCAGATCACCTCGTACAGCTCGTCGGGATGGGCGCCGGCGCGGATGCCCAGCGCCATCGCCTCGCAGGCGGCGGCGATGTGCACGCCGGCCAGGTGCTGGTTGACCATCTTTACGGTGGAGCCGACTCCGGCCTTGTCGCCCAGACGGTAGATCTTGCCGGCGTAGGCTTGCAGCAGGTCGCCGGCGGCGGCGAACGCCTCCGGTGTGCCCGACGCCATCACCGTCATCTCGCCGGCGGCGGCCTTGGCCGCGCCGCCGGACACCGGCCCGTCGATCAGGAAGATTTTGCGTTCCGCCAGGCGTGCTTCCCACTGCGGCGGCAGGGTGGGGTCGACCGTGGCGGCGGTCACCACCACCGAGCCGGGCTTCAGGTGGGCCGCGATGCCGTTGTCGCCGAACAGCACGCTCTCGGTCTGGGCAGCGTTGACCACCAGCACCAGCACCACGTCGCTGTGCCGGGCCAGATCGGCCAGGCTGCCCGCCACCTTGCCGCCCTCGGCCGCAAAGCGTTCGCAGGTGTGCGGATTGAGGTCGAACCCCCAGGTGCTGACGTCGCGGCGCAGGGCGCTCAGCGCGGCACCGAATCCCATCGAGCCGAGGCCGATGACTCCAAGCGTTTTACTCATGTTGTGTCTCCGTCTGTCTCGAGTGGGGCGGATGGCGGCCCGGCACTCGATGTTCTGAACTCTGAGGTGACGCGGCGCTTTGGCGTGACCGTCGCGAGCGGTCAGCCACGCGGGGCTTTTACGTCTTGTAATCTTGTCATCAGGTTATCATACAAGTTTGGTGGGAAAGCAAGAAAAGTTTCGGGCGGTTGCGTGGCTGTTGCATAAATACCGGAGGGGTGGGAGGCGGCGGACTGGGTGCGGCGGAGATGCCATCAGAGAGCGTGCGCGGCGGCGCGCGCTGCCCGAGGGCGGCACGACTTCTGCGTCCTGGCATCGGCCAGAGCTGAGCCGGGCTTGCCGGCGTGGCCCACGCCATGACGCTGCGCCGCCGCCAGGGCCGAGAGCCGCGTCGGCGAGCATGTTGGTCCTGGCGTGTCCGGGACCCCCGCCTCCCGAGGCGACAAAGCCCGCGTGCAGCGGGCCTTGGTTCGTTGTTACCTTGGCGCCTGTTCAAGGTCTCTTCGCCGCTGCGGCCGGGCACGGCGGGACGCAGCGCTGGAACAGGCTCTTGCGGCGGGACGTGTCAGCGCAGCCGGGTCAGGTCGTGTCGGCGTTCGGTGGACTCCGGCGCCAGCGACAGGTTGTGCAGCTTGGCGAGCAGCCTGGCCAGGTTGGCGCCCAGTTCTTCCACGGCATGTTGTTGCTTGGGGTTGGCCATGGCGCCGTCGGCGCCGAACGCCTCGTGGGCGACCCCGACCGCCAGTTGCTCCGGCATCACGATCACCCCGATGTTGCCCAGGATGGCGCGCACGTGCACCAGGCCGCGCAGGCCGCCGAAGCCGCCCGGCGAGGTGGCGAGCAGGGCCGCCACCTTGCCGGTGTAGGGGGCGAGGCCGGGACTGCTGTCGACCTGGCGCGTGGTCCAGTCGATGGTGTTCTTCAGCAGCGGGGAAATCGAACCGTTGTATTCCGGCGAGGCGAGCAGCAGACCCTGGTGGTTGAGCATCAGTTCGCGCAGCCGCAGGGCGTTGTCCGGTATGCCGTTCTCGCTCTCCTCGTCGCCATCGTAGAGCGGCATGGGAAAGTCGCGCAGGTCGATCAGGGTGACGTCGGCGCCGGCGGCGCGGGCGCCGTTGGCGGCGATGTGCACCAGTTTCTTGTTCCAGGAATCTTTGCGGGCGCTGCCGGCAAACGCCAGGATTTTGGGAGCATCGTTCACGCTGTTCTCCTCGGGGTGGGTCTTCGCGGCGATGTGCCGGAATCGACCGTTCCAGTGTAGGCAAGGAGGGGCGCCGGTTCCCGGTCATTTTTGCCGGCCTCCGCGACATCACCGGGAAAGACGGCGCCGCGCGCCGCTCAGAGCATGCCCTGGCAGCACTTGCGGTCGCGGATCGGGGAGATCTCGAACTGCGCCTTGTACTTGGTGGCGAAGTGGGTGGTGGAGACAAAGCCAGTGTTGGCGCACACCTCCTCGAGTGGCTTGGCGGTGCGGTCATCGCCGCGTGCCCGGCTCCCGGCCCCGGATCATCGCCCGGCACGCAGCGCCATGGGCTACAGTGAAGGGACGATACACCGGCTGACCGGCGTGCTGGCGGCGAGGGGGCAAGATGCAAAGCGGCAAACGTGAAGTGGCCATTCCGGTGCAGGAGGCCTGGCTCGAGGGGCACCTCGAGATTCCCCTGGGGGCGGTCGGCGTCGTGCTGTTTGCCCACGGCAGCGGCAGCGGCCGCTTCAGTCCGCGCAACAACTACGTTGCCGAGGTGCTGCAGGAGGCCGGCATCGCCACGCTGTTGTTCGATCTGCTGACGCGCGAGGAAGACCAGGTCTACCAGACGCGCTTCGATATCGCCCTGCTCACCGAGCGGCTGGAGACCGCGACCGCCTGGCTCAAGCGCCAGCCCGACACCGCCGCGCTGCCAGTGGGTTATTTCGGCGCCAGCACCGGCGCCGCCGCGGCGCTGCGCGCGGCGGCGCACCAGGGCGCGGACATCGCCGCCGTGGTGTCGCGTGGCGGCCGCCCCGATCTGGCCGGCGCGGCGGCGCTGGCGCAGGTGCACAGTCCGACCCTGCTGCTGGTGGGTGAGCTCGACATCGAGGTCATCCGTCTGAATCAGGAGGCGCAGGCGCACATGCACTGCCCGACCTCGCTCGTCATCGTTCCCGGCGCCACCCATCTGTTCGAGGAGCCGGGCACGCTCACCGAGGTCGCCAACCACGCCGCGCAGTGGCTGCGCGCCCACCTGTCCCCTCATGGCGCCCCCTCGCCCTGAACACGCTGCGGGCATCCCCTTTCTCTCACCCTGATCCTGGATCCTGGATCCTGGCCCGTCCGTCCGGCTGCAAATGGCCGGCGTGGGCCTTGTCGTTCCTGCCGCAGCCAGACAGCGGGTCTACAATAAAGTGAGGAATTATTGCTTCGGGATGATTGCCATGTCCCCATCTGTCATAACGCTGTCGCACGGAGATGCCCTTCTCGTGGTCGACGTGCAGAACGACTTCCTGCCTGGCGGGCGGTTGGCGGTGGGTAGCGGCGACGAGGTGGTGCCGGTGCTCAATCGTTATATCGATGTTTTCGTGGCTCAGCGCTTGCCGGTATATGCCACCCGGGATTGGCACCCTCCCGATCACTGTTCGTTCGCCCAGCAGGGGGGGCCTTGGCCGGCGCATTGCATTGCCGGCAGCGAGGGGGCCCAGTTCGCGCCGAGGCTGCACCTGCCGCGCTCGACCGTTGTCGTCTCGAAGGCCATGCATATCAGGCGGGACGCCTATTCCGGCTTCGACGGCACGCGGCTGGAACATGCGCTGCAGCGTAACGGGGTGGGGCGTCTGTTCGTCGGTGGGCTCGCCACCGACTATTGCGTGCTCAACACCGTGCGCGATGCCCTCAAGCAGGGGTTCACGGTGTGCCTGTTGGTGGATGCGATCCGTGCCGTCAACGTCGATCCCGACGACGGCATGCGCGCCGAGGGCGAGATGTGCCGGCTCGGCGCGCATCCGGTGGTGTTTCAGGATCTGGCGGCATGAGCGACTCGCCCGGCAGCGTGCTCCTGACCGACTGGTACCAGCTCACCATGCTGCAGGCCTATTTCGACGAAGGCATGGCGGAGACCGCGGTCTTCGAATGTTTCGTGCGCAGCCTGCCGCCGGGGCGCGATTTCCTGATCGCGGCGGGCCTGGAACAGCTCTTGGCGTATGTCGAGACCCTGCGCTTTGCCCCGGAGGAGCTTGACTGGCTTGCCAGCCAGCACCGTTTCAAGCCGGCCTTTCTCGATTACCTGCGCGACTTCCGCTTCCGCGGCGACATCGACGCCATGCCCGAGGGCACGCTGTTCTACCCCAACGAACCGATCCTGCGCGTCACGGCGCCGATCGCCCAGGCCCAGCTGATCGAGAGCCGGCTCATCAACCTGGTGCATTTCCAGACCGTGGTGGCGTCCAAGGCGGTACGCTGCACCCTGGCCGCGCCGGGCAAGCGCCTGGTGGACTTCGGCTTTCGCCGCACCCACGGCGGCGAGGCCGGCCTGATGGCGGCGCGCGCCTGCTACCTGGCCGGGTACGACGGTACGGCGACGGTGCAGGCCGGGATGCGGTTCGGCATCCCGGTGTTCGGCACCATGGCGCATTCTTACGTCGAGGCGCACGCCACCGAGGTCGAGGCCTTTGAGCGCTTTGCCCGCTCGCAGCCGGACAACGTGGTGTTCCTGATCGATACCTACGACACCGAAGCGGCGGCGCACAAGGTGGCGGCGCTGGCGCCCCGGCTGGCACAGCAGGGCATCCGCATCGGCTCGGTGCGGCTCGATAGCGGCGACCTCGCCGCGCATGCGCGCGCGGTGCGGGCCATTCTCGACGAGGCCGGCCAGCACGGCATCGGCATCTTCTGCAGCGGCAACCTCGACGAGGACGAACTGCGCGGCCTGCTCGCCGCGGGGGCGCCGATCGACGGCTTCGGTGTCGGCACGCGCGTCGACACCTCCTGCGACAGCCCCTACCTCGACTGCGTCTACAAGCTGCAGGAATACGCCGGCACGGCGCGGCGCAAGCGCTCCGCCGGCAAGGCGACCTGGCCCGGCCGCAAGCAGGTGTATCGCTGCTACGCCGTGGACGGCCGCTTCGAGCACGACGTGGTGGCCTTGCTGGACGAACCGCCGCCGGCCGGCGTGCCCTTACTGCAAAGCTCCATGCGGCAGGGGCAGCGCGTGAGCGAGGCAGTGCCCCTGGCGCAAAGCCGCGACCACGTCGCCGCGCAGTTATCGCGGTTACCGGCAACGCGGCCGTATCGCGTCGAAATCAGCCCGGCGCTGCAGGCGCTGGCGCAGCAGCTCGACCGGGAGGAGCACTAGTTTTCTTCATGTACGGGCGGCAGCGTGCCTACGCCCCCGCATCCCCGCCATCTCCCGCCTCCCAGCGCAGTCGTTCACCAACCTCGATCAAGTCGGTGCCGAATTCGGCCGAGAGCGCCCGCATGCGCCGGCACAGCGCGGAACGCTCGGGCTCGGGCGCGCGCTGGACCCGCGCCAGCGTGAGCAGCACCGGCACCAGCTCGAGCCGGCTCAAGCGGCCGGCGTCGAAGCTTGCCAGGAACAGGAAGCTCCAGTCGTTGCGCCACCACGGGTCGACCGCGTAGTCGTCGAGGAAGTCGCCGGTGTCGTACAGGATGGGCTTGCCGTGGTGAATCTCGACGCCCTGGCACAGGTGGGCGCTGTGGCCGTGGAACAGGTCCACGCCCAGGTCGATGGCGGCGCGGGCGAAAGCGCGGAAGTGCGCCGGTGGGCGTTCGACCATGTTCGGCCCCCAGTGGCAGGACAGCACCACCAGCGCCGCACCGGCAGCGCGCGCGGCCCGCACCTGGCGTTCCACCTCCGGCAGGCTGGCCGGGTCGATCGGCAGGTAGCGCGTGCCGGCGTGCTCGCTCGTGGCGGCGAACGGCGGCTCGTTGTCGGTGATGGCGATCAGCGCCACGCGGCAGCCGCGGGCGTCGATCAGCGCCGGCCGGCAGGCTTCGGCCAGGTCGTGGCCGGCGCCGGCGTGGGCGATGTCGGCGCGGTCGAGATGCTGCAGGGTGTCGAGCAGGCCGGCTTCGTTGTAATCGAGCACGTGGTTGTTGGCGAGCGCGACGGCGTCGATGCGTGCCGCGCGCAGCACCTCGACCACCCGTGGGTCGGCGCGGAAGTGGAACACCTTGTCGGTGCGCGTCCAGCGCTGGTGGTGCCGGGTGATGGCGCATTCCAGGTTGACGAGGCGGGCGTCGGCACCGCCCATGACCGGCAGCAGGTCACCCCAGGGCTGGGCCGCCGGGTTCTTGATCACGATGTCGCTCACCAGCCGTCCCAGCATCACGTCGCCCGCCAGCGCCAGCGTGGTCATCGCGCTCTCCTTGCCGTTCGCTCCCATTTCATAGGCTAGTCCGCCGTAGCGCTGGCAGGGTGGAAAGCGGCGGTTTTTTCGACTGCGGCGGGCGGAGGAGGCGAGTCCGCCGTCGCCCGGGCGGCTTCATATAATGAAGGATTCACGATGCCCACTCCCGGGCGGGAGCGGGGCGCGGAGGCGACGCCATGGTCTTACCTGACGTGCCGGCGACGGCAACGCAGCGCTACGGCTATTTCGATCACGACGCCGACCTCGGCATCGAGGCCTGCGGGGCGACCCCCGAGGCGGCGATGGAGGCGGCAGCCGAGGCGATGTTCGCGGTGATGACCGATCTCGCCGCGTTGCGCCCGGAGCAGCAGCTGGAGCTGGACTTCGACGAGGCCGACCCGGAGCTGGCGCTGGTGACCTGGCTCAACCTGCTGCTGGCGGAGGCGCAGAGCCGGCGCCTGGTGTGGTGCCGTTTCCGGCTCCGGCGCGAGGGCAGCCGCTGGCACGGCGAGGCGGCGGGACAGCCGTGGACGGCGGAACTGGAGCGCGGCGTCGAGGTGAAGGGTGCCACCCTGACGCAGCTCTCGCTGACGCCGCAGGAGGGCGGATGGCGGGCGCGCTGCGTGGTGGATGTGTGAAAACCTGTCCATGAGCCTGCTGTGCGTCCCTGATCGGTGCCCATGTGCGGCTCTCTCATGGAGATTCGCTCAGCCATGATCCTCATGGACGCCATGTCCATTCCGGTTCCTGTGCTGCTCTTCTCCCCCTGAGGGCCGCTCGTGACGGCTTCGGAACAGGTTTTAGCCATGGTGGCTAGGAGGTGACATGATGGATATCGCGCGCTTGCGGCAGGCCGGGCCGTACGAGTGGACGCTGCCGCCGTCGGCCGGCGAGGGGGGCGGCGAGGTGCGGCTGTTCGCCGACGCCGAACTGTTGCGCGGCATGGACGACAAGGTGCTGGAGCAGATCCGCAACGTGGCGCGACTGCCGGGGCTGGTGGGCGCGGCGATGACCATGCCCGACGCGCACTGGGGCTATGGCTTTCCGATCGGCGGCGTGGCCGCCTTCGACGCCGATGCCGGCGGGGTGGTGTCGGCGGGTGGCGTGGGGTTCGACATCTCCTGCGGCATCCGCTGCCTGCGCACCGACCTGAGCTGGGAGCAACTGGCGCCGCAACGGCACCACCTGGCCGACAGCCTGTTCCGCGAGATTCCGGCCGGGGTCGGCGAGGAGGGGCGGCTGCGGCTGTCCGTCAGGGAGCTCGAACAGGTGATGCGGCAGGGCGCGCACTGGGCGGTGGCTCAGGGTTTCGGCCCGGCCGACGATCTGCCCTACATCGAGGAGCGGGGCTGTGTCGGCGGTGCCGAGCCGGACTGGGTATCGGACCTGGCCAAGAAGCGCCAGCTGGGCGAAATGGGCACGCTGGGCTCCGGCAACCATTACCTGGAGGTGCAGGTGGTGGACCGCATCCACGACGAGGCCGCGGCGGCGGCCTTCGGCCTCCGGGTGGGGCAGGTGCTGGTGTCGATCCACTGCGGCTCGCGCGGGCTGGGGCACCAGATCGGCACCGATTACCTGTTGCTGTTGGCCAAGTCGGCGGCCAGTCTCGGCCTGACGCTGCCGGACCGCGAACTCGCCTGCGCGCCGATCCGCTCCGACGTCGGGCAGCACTACCTGGGCGCGATGAACAGCGCCATCAATTGCGCGCTGGCCAACCGCCAGATCCTTGCCGCGCTGACACGGGGCGTGCTGGCGCGCTATTGGCCGAGCGCCCGTCTCGACACGCTGTTCGACGTGTCACACAACACCTGCAAGGTGGAACGGCACCGTGTGGAGGGCCGTGAACGCACGCTGTACGTGCACCGCAAGGGCGCGACGCGCGCCTTCGGCCCCGGCCACGCCGGGCTGCCCGATGCCTACCAGGCGGTCGGCCAGCCGGTGATCATCGGCGGCAGCATGGGCACCGGCTCCTACATCCTGGCCGGCAATCCGCCGGAGCAGAACCGTGCCTTCGCCTCGGCCAGCCACGGCGCCGGCCGCGCCATGAGCCGCCACCAGGCGCTGAAGTTCTGGCACGGCCGGCAACTGGTGGACGAGCTGGCGGCGCGCGGCATCCTGATCCGCTCCGGCTCGCTGCGCGGCGTGGCGGAGGAGGCGCCGGGAGCGTACAAGGACGTTGACCGCGTGGCGGAAGTGACCGAGGCCGCCGGGCTGGCGCGGCGTGTGGCGTTTCTCAGGCCGAAGATTTGTATCAAAGGTTGAGGGCCGGCTTACAATTTTGCATAACTTGATGGACTAGCAGGATTTTTCAGTATCACAGCAGGGTTCGAAGCCAAGATGGAGACGACTCGTCCCCCTCCCCGTTGACCCGTGCCGCTTGGGCAGGGTGGGCAGGGTGGGGCAAGGTTTTAAGCCGCCGCTTGTTTGAGTGATTTGACGTTAGCAAATACGTCCGCTGAGCAAATCTCCGCGTGCCAATCCATCGCTGAGCAAATCAAAGATTTGCACGCAGAGATTGGCTCAGTGATGGATTTGCACGCATGGAGTTCGGTGGCGCCTTGCCCCATCTTCCCAAGCGGGAGCTCACGGGGCGTCGGGGTCGCCTCGGGTTGCAAGGGGGCTGGCGGGACAATCCCCTTGCCTGCTGGCGGTCAGCACCGCTTGTCAAAATTGTCCGCGGAGCGGACACAACGCCAGTTCGTGTAGGCAGCATACGTGAATTGGTCCACGCCCCCCTCACGCCGACTTCGCCGGTGGCAGCACCAGGTCGGGGTGTTCCTCGCCAGTTCGTGTAGGCAGCATACGTGAATTGGTCCACGCCCCCCTCACGCCGACTTCGCCGGTGGCAGCACCAGGTCGGGGTGTTCCTCCCGGATCAGCTCGAGAAAAATCTCCACCACCTCGGGGTCGAAGTGTTCGCCGGCGTGGTCGCGGATGTAGGCGACCGAGTCCGGCAGGGGCCAGGGTTCCTTGTAGGGGCGGCGGTAGAGCAGTGCATCGAACACGTCCACCACCGCGACGATGCGCGCCGCCAGCGGAATCGCAGTACCGGCCACCCCGTTGGGATAGCCCTTGCCGTTGTAGTACTCGTGATGGCCGGCGGCGATTTGCGCGCCGATCGACAGATAGCTCTCGCCCTCCACCATGCTGGCGGACTTCTCGAGGATCTTGGCGCCGATGCTGGCGTGCTGCTTCATCACCTCCCATTCTTCCGGGTTGTGCTTGCTTGGGTTGTGCAGGATCAGGTCGGGGGTGCCGACCTTGCCGACGTCGTGCAGGATGCTCGCCATGCCCACCATCTCGAGAAAACTCGGCGCCAGGATGTCCGGATGCAGCCCCTTGGCCGCCATGCGGTGGGCGATGGCGTCGGTCAGCCGCTGCACCCGCCGCACGTGGTCGCCGGTGGTGCTGTCGCGGTATTCGGCGAGGTCGGCCAGCGCCACCACGGTGGCCTCCTGGGCGTTCTTCATCTGGGTGTGATAGTAGAGGTTGTCGAAGGCGGCGGCGATGCGGTTGCAGTACACCTTGAGCAGCTCCTGATCCACCTCGGACAGCGGGCGCGGCGGGGTGAAGTAGATCACGAAGGTGCGCCGCGAGTGGGTATCGAAATACAGCACCGAGCCGGGGTGGTTGAAAATGCAGCTGTGCTTCTCGGTGGCTTGGCGCATGGCCTGGAAGATGGCGCTGCTGCTGTCGAGCTGCCCGCTCTGCTGCAGCTCGGCGAACAGGCCGGTGGCGGCGATCACCTGCAGCGTGCCGCCCGCGATGGCGGCGTCCTCGCAGACGCACAGCACGCCGTCGGTGCCGACGTCGAGAATGGCGCTGATCTGGCGCAGTACGCCCGAGGCGAACTCGCGCAGCGACTGGATCTGGTACAGGTTGGAGGTGGCGGCCAGGATGGCGTCCAGCCCCTGGCGGCTGCGTTCGATGATGAACAGGCTCTCGTAGGCGCGCAGCGAGGCGATCACGGTGGTGAACAGCTTCTGCGCGGTGAGTTCGGTCTTGGCCTTGTAGTCGTTGATGTCGTAGGAGACGATCACTTCCTGTTCCGGTGCCTGGCCCGGCTGGCCGGTGCGCAGCACGATGCGCACCAGGCGGTTGCCCAGCCCCTCGCGCACTTCGCGCACCATCTCCAGCCCGGCGTGGTCGCTCTCCATCACCACGTCGAGCAGCACCAGCGCGATGTCCTTTTCGTCGCGCAGGATGGCCATGCCTTCCTTGGCGCTGTAGGCGCTCAGGAGCTCGACGGCGCGGTCCTTGTAGCTGATGCCCTGCAGCGTCAGGCGGGTTACCGCATGGACGTCCGGCTCGTCGTCCACCACCAGCACGCGCCAGGGGCGCAGCAGGGGAGGCGGCGGCGTGGTGCCCGCTTCGTCCTCGATCAGCCAGTCTTCCTGGCTCGTTACCGTTTCGGCGCTGTTCATCCCTTGCCCTCGCTGACCGCCGGCGCCACCGCCGGAAACTGCAGGGTGAAGCGCGTGCCCGCGTTGGGCCGGCTCTCCACCTGCAACCGTCCACCTAATTTCCCCGTGACGATGTTATAGACAATGTGCAGCCCCAATCCGCTCCCGCCGGCGCTGCGCCGCGTGGTGAAAAACGGTGTGAACACGCGCGGCAGGTTCTCCGGCGCGATGCCCTTGCCGTTGTCGGCGAATTCCAGCGCGATCTCGCCGCCCAACTGTTGTGCCCGGATCGCGACCTCGCCCGACTGTCCCTCGTCGAAGGCGTGGGTGAGCGAGTTGACCAGCAGGTTGGTGATGATCTGGGCCAGCGCGCCGGGATAGCTGTCGAGGCGGATGCCCTCGGCGCAGTCGATGCTGACGCGGATGGCGCTGTGCTTGAACTTGGGGCGCAGGCTGGCGATGACTTCGTGCAGGTAGCCGGCGAGGTCGAACTCGCGGCGCTCCTCGCTCATCTGGTCCACCGCCACCTGCTTGAAGCTCTGCACCAGGTGCGCCGCGCGTTCGGCGTTGACCTGGATCAGCCCGACGCTTTCGGTCGCTGTCTGCACGTAGCCCTGCACGTCGGATTTTTTCAGCTGCCCCGCTTCCAGCTGGCCGGCGAGCTGGCGCGTCTTGTCGCCCAGCAGGCTGGCGCAGGTGAGCGTGATGCCGACCGGGGTGTTGATCTCGTGGGCGATGCCGGCGACCAGCCCGCCCAGCGCCGCCAGCTTCTCGCTCTGCATCAGCGTGGCCTGGGCCTGCTTGAGGTTGTCGTAGGCCTGGCGGATTTCGGCCTCGGCCTGGCGTCCCTTTTCCACGTCTTCGGCCAGGCGCTGGGCGATGTGGTTGAAGCTGCGCACCACGTCGCCGAATTCGTCCTGGCGCTCGGTGAGCAGGGTGAGGCTGTCCTCGCCGCCCTGGTGCTCGGCCGCCAGCGCCAGCGCGTCCTTCAGCGTTTCCAGCGGGCTCAGCACCATGAGGCGCAAGGCGATCGAGAGGGCGATCAGCAGCACCGCGTCCAGTGCCAGGATTTCGGCCACGCGGTTCAACACCTGGCTGCTCAACTGCGCCTCGATGCTGGCGCGCGACAGCCACACGCGGGCGTGGCCGAGGGCGTGGGTCTGGTTGAACTGCTTGAGGGTGAGCGGCACGTCGAGCCGCTCGGCGGCGGCGGCCTCGACCGGCTCCGCGCCGCGCGCCAGCAGCAGCTTGCCGTTTTCCTCGTACACCGCGATGCGTTCTACCGGGCTGGTCAGTTCCGCCGTCAGGTTCTGCTGCAGCAACGCCGTGTCGAGGTTCCAGATCGGCAAGGGCAAGTTGGTGCGCAGACGCTGCTGCACGGCGCTGCGTGCTTCGTTGTACTGCTGCTCCAGCTGCTGGCGGGTGTTGAGGTAGGTCAGCCAGCCGGACACGCTCAGCACCGCCGTGATCAGCAGCACGAACAACAGGTTGAGGCGAAAGCCGATGCTGTGTTTCATCGAGAAGAAGGGTCTCGGTGGATAGGGAGGGCGGGGCCGGCGCGGGCTCACAGTTTCAAGATAGAACAAGGACGCGGCCGCCAAGAGCCTGTTCGCACCCTGGCGGCGCTTTCCTGGGGCGAGCCGCCGTCGGCTGGCGAGTGAGGCGGCACCCCGGTCTTCGGCCAACCTGCGCGGTGCCGCCGCCGGGTCAGCGGTACTCCGGCAGCTTGGCCAGCCCCTCGCGCAGGTGGTCGACCATCAGCCTGAGCTTGGCCGACAGGTGGCGCTGCTGCGGGTAGACCGCCCACACTGCGGTGTTGGGCGGGGTGTGCGTCGGCAGCAGTTCCACCAGCCGCCCCTGGCGCAGCGGCTCGCGCACGTAGTAGTCCGGCAGCTGGCACAGGCCGAAGCCGCGCAGCGCGGCGTCCAGTACCGCCTGCCCGCTGTTGCAGCGCCAGCGCCCCTGCGGCTTGAAGTGCCAGGGGCGGCCGTCGAGGCGGAAGCTCCAGACCAGCGAGGTGCCGATCAGACACTGGTGGCGCGCCAGTTCGCCCAGCGTGTGGGGCGTGCCATGGTGCGCCAGATAGGCGGGGGAGGCGCACAGGTGCATGGTGCGGGGTGCAATGCGCGTGGCAACCAGGCTGGAATCGGCCAGCTGGCCCAGGCGGATGGCGAGGTCGAAGCCCTCGTGCAGCAGGTCGGCGGTGCGGTTGGTGAGCTCGATCTCCACCGCGAGCTGCGGGTGCTCGGCCATGAAGTCGTTCACCAGCGGCACCACGAAGCGCTCGCCGTAGGTGACGGCGCAGGTCATGCGCAGCAGGCCCTTGGGGCTGCTGTGCAGTGCGTTGACGGCGAGGAAGGCCTCGTCGCGCGCCTCCTGCAGCTGCTGGCAGTGGCTGAAGAAGGTCTGCCCGGCCTCGGTCAGGCTGACCTTGCGCGTGCTGCGGTAAAACAGCCGCGCCTGCAGCCGCTCTTCCAGCCGCATCACCTGGCGGCTGACGTGCGACGACGACACCCTGAGCCGTTCGGCCGCGCGCGAGAAGCTGCCGCACTCGGCCACCGCGACGAATTCCGCTATGCCTTCCCAGCTGTCCATGGCCATCCTTTCCTCGAGTTTTCCATTATCCCTCAGTGGCAATAATGTTTCCCGCAATTCGCCTTTTAAACCCGGGGAGGGCAACCGATACTGTCGAGATAACTTCTTACCGTGGAGAACATCATGATCAAATCGCGTGCCGCCGTGGCCTGGGGCGCCAAGCGTCCGCTGGAAATCGAACTGGTGGATGTGGAGGGCCCGAAAGAGGGCGAGGTGCTGCTGCGCATGGTGGCGACCGGCGTTTGCCACACCGACGCCTACACCCTGTCCGGCGCCGATCCGGAAGGCATCTTCCCGGCCATTCTCGGCCACGAGGGCGGCGCCATCGTCGAGGAAGTCGGCCCCGGCGTGACCTCGGTGAAGCCGGGCGACCACGTCATCCCGCTCTACACCCCGGAATGCGGCAAGTGCAAGTTCTGCCTGTCGGGCAAGACCAACCTGTGCCAGGCGATCCGCGCTACCCAGGGCAAGGGCCTGATGCCGGACGGCACCAGCCGCTTCTCCAAGGACGGCAAGCCGATCTTCCACTACATGGGCACCTCGACCTTCTCCGAGTACACCGTGCTGCCGGAGATCGCCGTCGCCAAGATCAGCAAGGAAGCGCCGCTGGAGAAGGTGTGCCTGCTGGGCTGCGGCGTCACCACCGGCATGGGCGCGGTGATGAACACCGCCAAGGTCGAGCCGGGCTCCACCGTGGCCATCTTCGGCCTGGGCGGCATCGGCCTGTCGGCGATCATCGGCGCGGTGATGGCCAAGGCCAGCCGTATCATCGCCATCGACGTCAACCCGGCCAAGTTCGAGATCGCCAAGCAGCTGGGTGCTACCGACGTGATCAACCCGCTCGACTACGACCGTCCGATCCAGGAAGTGATCGTCGATCTGACCGACGGCGGCGTGGACTACTCGTTCGAGTGCATCGGCAACGTCAAGGTGATGCGCTCGGCGCTCGAGTGCTGCCACAAGGGCTGGGGCGAGTCGGTGATCATCGGCGTGGCCGGTGCCGGCGAAGAGATCAGCACCCGTCCGTTCCAGTTGGTGACCGGTCGCGTGTGGCGCGGTTCGGCCTTCGGCGGCGTGCGCGGCCGCTCCGAGCTGCCGAGCTATGTCGACCGCTACATGAAGGGCGAATTCGAGCTCGACACCTTCATCACCCACACCATGGGGCTGGACGACATCAACACCGCCTTTGACCTGATGCACGAGGGGAAGAGCATCAGATCCGTCATCTTGTTCGATCGTTGATGCCTGCTCCATCAGGCGGCTGCGCCTTTGCAGCTTGAGCGCCGGCAGTACTGCGTGCGAATTTTAATTCGCTCAGCGATCAGGAATCCTCATGGACTACATGTCCATTCCGGTTCCTGTGCGCTGGCGGCACTCAACCTGCTTTGGCTCGCTCGCCTGCTGAAACAGGCACACCATCCATCACCGAAACACAAGGCCATGACGATGACCGATACCCTGAAGCTGGTGTCGTGCAACAAGAGCTTCGGCGGCTGGCTCAAGCGCTATGCGCATCATTCGAGCACGCTCAACTGCACGATGAATTTTTCCATCTACCTGCCGCCTTCGGCCAGCGCCGAGGCACGGGTGCCGGTGCTGTACTGGCTGTCTGGGCTGACCTGCACTGACGAGAACTTCATGCAGAAAGCCGGCGCGCAGCGTGTGGCGGCCGAGCTGGGCATTGCGCTGGTGGCACCCGATACCAGCCCGCGCGGCGAGGGCGTGCCGGGCGACCCGGCCGACGGCTGGGACTTCGGCCTCGGCGCCGGCTTTTACCTCAACGCCACCCAGGCGCCGTGGTCGACCCACTACCGCATGCACGACTATGTGGTGCACGAACTGCCGGCGCTGATCGAGGCAGTGTTCCCAGTGGACGGCCGGCGCGCGGTGTCCGGTCACTCGATGGGCGGCCACGGCGCGCTGGTGTGCGCGCTGCGCAATCCGGGGCGCTACCGCTCGGTGTCGGCCTTCGCGCCGATCGCCAACCCGGTCAACTGCCCGTGGGGCGAAAAGGCGTTCAGCGGCTACCTCGGCCCCGAGCGCAGCCGCTGGCGCGAGTGGGACGCCTCGCTGCTGCTGGCGAGCGCCGAGGAGCGCCTGCCGCTGTTGGTCGACCAGGGCGACGCCGACGACTTCCTCGCCACCCAGCTGCACCCCGAAGCGCTGCGCCAGGCCGCCGACAAGGCCGGCTACCCGCTGACGCTGCGCCTGCAGCCGGGTTACGACCACAGCTACTACTTCATCGCCAGCTTCATCGAAGAGCACCTGCGCTTCCACGCCGCGGCGCTGCAGGGCTAAGAACCTGTGCACGATCAGTCGCGAGCAGCCCTCAGCGGGGTAAAGAGCAGCGCAGGAACCGGAATGGACTGGAGTACATGAGGATTCCTGATCGCTGGGCGACTCCCCGCGTGCCAATCTATCGCTGGGCAAATCTAAAGATTTGCACGCGGAGATTGGCTCAGCGATAGATTGGCACGCAGTGCACATGAGCTCCGAGTTGGGATGCGCGGCATGATCGGGAACGGGTTCTAAGGGCGCGGGAGAGGGCCAACGTTGGCCGAAGCCCGGCAAGACAAAGCCGGAGCACCGATCACCTGGTGCTCCGGCTTTTTTGTGGCACAACACGCAGGATGGGTGAAGCGCAGCGCAGCCCATCGCGTGATGGGATGGGTTACGGCACCGCAAGTGCCTTCACCCATTCTGCCGGTGCCCGTCAGCCTTTGGCCGTCGCCACCTTGGGCGGGTAGAGCAGCAGCCCGCTGCCGCCTTTCTTCTTGCCGCCGGCCTGGCCCAGCTTGGGCGGGGCGCCGTCGGCGACGAAGTAGGGGGCCTGCGAGCGCGGCAGCGCGGCGCGGCCGCGGATCTTGTCGGCGATCTTCTCGGCCATCATGATGGTCGGCGCGTTCAGGTTGCCGGTGATCACGCGCGGCATGATCGAGGCATCCACCACGCGCAGCCCGGCGAGGCCGTGCACCAGCCCCTCGTTGTTCACCACCGCCATCGGATCGGACGCGTCGCCCATCTTGCAGGTACAGGACGGGTGCAGGGCCGTCTCGGCATGGCTTTTCACGAAGGCGTCGATCTCGGCGTCGCTCTTGGCGCCGATGCCGGGCTGAATCTCCTTGCCACGGAACGGGTCCATCGCCTTCTGGTTGATGATCTCGCGCGTCAGGCGCACCCCGGCACGGAATTCCTTCCAGTCCACCGGGTCGGCCATGTAGTTGAACAGCAGGCGAGGCTTGTCACGCGGGTCGCGGCTCTTGAGCTTGACGTAGCCGGTGCTGGTCGAACGCATTGAGCCGACGTGGCACTGGAAACCGTGTGCCTTCACCGCATTGCTGCCGTCGTAGTTGGCCGCCAGCGGCAGGAAGTGGTATTGCAGGTTGGGCCAGGCGAACGAGGCGTCGCTGCGGATGAAACCGCCCGCTTCGAAGTGGTTGCTGGCGCCGGGGCCGGTGCCCTTCAGGTACCACTCGAGGCCGATGCCCGGCTTGTTCCACCACTGCAACGCCGGGTAGAGCGACACCGGCTGCTTGCACTCGAACTGGACGTACATCTCGAGGTGGTCCTGCAGGTTCTCGCCGACGCCGGGCAGATGGATCACCGCCTGGATGCCCATCGCCTTCAGCTCATCCGCGTTGCCGACGCCGGAGCGCAGCAAGAGCTGGGGGCTGGCGATGGCGCCGTTGCTGACGATCACCTCGCGCCGAGCGCGCGCTTCCCTGGGCTGGTCGCCCTGGATATAGCGCACGCCGACCGCGCGCGAGCCCTCGAACAGGATCCGGTCGGCCAGCGCGCGGGTCTGCACGGTCAGGTTGGAGCGCTCCCGTGCCTCGTCGAGGTAGGCGCGAGAGGTGCTGCAGCGCTTGCCGTCCGCCGTGGTGGTGCGGTCCATCGGGCCGAAGCCTTCCTGGCGGTAGCCGTTCAGGTCGTCGGTGCGCGGGTAGCCGGCCTGCTCGCCGGCCTGGACGAAGGCCTCGAAAAGGGGGCTGACGTCCGCCTTCGGCGTGGTGACGTGCAGCGGACCGCTGCCGCCGTGGTAGTCGTTGGCGCCCTTGTCGTAGGTCTCCGCCTTGCGGAAGTAGGGCAGGCAGTCCAGATAGCTCCAGTCCTCCAGTCCCTTGTTCTCGGCCCAGCCGTCGTAGTCCAGCGCGTTGCCGCGGATGTAGACCATGCCGTTGATCAGCGACGAGCCGCCCAGGCCCTTGCCGCGGCCCTGGGTCATGATGCGGTTGTTCATGAACGGCTCGGGCTCGGTCAGGTAGGCCCAGTTGTAGGTCGTGCCCTGCAACGGGTAGGCGAGTGCGGCCGGCATCTGGGTGCGCCAGTCGAGCCGCCAGTCCGGGCCGCCGGCTTCCAGCAGCAGCACGCTGATGTCAGCGTCCTCGGTTAGCCGTGCGGCCAGCACGCAGCCGGCCGAACCGGCGCCGACGATGATGTAGTCGAATTCCTGTTTCATGCCCATTCTCTTTCGGCTTGGAGCCGCTAACAAACACGAACGAAGCGATTCCTGTCAGGCGCGTCGTCCCTCAAGACGGCGCCTGCCCCGAAGGGAATCCCCTCGGGGCAGCACAGGAAGGTTTTTGTTAGTGACTCATTCGTACGGGCAGGCCACGCCGGACAGCTCCACGTACACGCTCTTGAGCTGGGTGTAGTGGTCCAGCGTCACCATGCTGTTCTCGCTGCCGATGCCCGACTCCTTCAGGCCGCCGAACGGCATCTCGATCGGGGTGATGTTGTAGTTGTTGATCCAGCACACGCCGGCCTGCAACTTGCCGACCACGCGGTGCGCGCGCGAGATGTCCTTGGTGAACACCCCGGCGGCGAGGCCCAGACGGGTGTCGTTGGCGCGGCGGATCACCTCGTCTTCATCGCTGAAGCGCAGCACCGACATCACCGGGCCGAAGATCTCCTCGCGCACGATGCTCATGTCGTCGGTGCAGTCGGCGAAGATGGTCGGCGCGATGAAGTTGCCGCCCTCGCAGCCCGGCACCGTTACGCGATTGCCGCCAGCCAGCAGCCTGGCCCCCTCGGCTTTGCCCAGCTCGACGTACTGCATCACGCTGTCGGCGTGGCCCTTCGACACCTGCGCGCCCACCTGGGTGGCCGGGTCCATCGGGTCGCCGATCTTCAGCTTGCGGGTGCGGCTCACCAGTTTCTCGAGGAAGGCGTCGTAGATCGCATCGTGCACGAACACGCGCGTGCCGTTGGTGCAGATCTCGCCCTGGGTGTAGAAGTTGGCCAGCATCGCCGCCGATACCGCCTGGTCGAGGTCGGCGTCGTCGAAAATCACCAGCGGGGACTTGCCGCCCAGCTCCATGGTGATGCGCTTCAGCGTCTTGGCGGCGTCGGCCATGATGGCCTTGCCGGTGTCCACCGAGCCGGTGATTGACACCTTGGCCACCTCGGGGTGGGCGATCAGCTGGCGTGCTGCGGCCGAGGTGCCCTGGATCACGTTGAACACGCCGTCCGGCACGCCGGCTTCGGTATAGATTTCGGCCAACTTGGCCGCCGTCATCGGCGTCAGCGACGCCGGCTTGTAGATCATCGCGTTGCCGCAGGCCAGCGCCGGGCCGGATTTCCAGCAGGCGATCTGCAGCGGGTAGTTCCAGGCGCCGATGCCGAAGCAGATGCCGAGCGGTTCGCGCCGGGTGTAGGCGAAGGCGCCCTTGAGCGCAAACTGCTGGCCGTGGATGCTGGCGGCGAGACCAGCGAAGTATTCGATGCAATCGGCGCCGGACAGCACGTCCACCACCTCGGCTTCCTGAATCGGCTTGCCGTTGTCGCGCACTTCCAGCTCGGCCAGTTCGCGGTTGCGTTCGCGCAGAATCTGCACCGCGCGGTTGAGAATGCGGCCGCGTTCGGCGCCGGTCATGGCCGACCACACTTCGAAGCCTTGGCGGGCGGTCTCGATCGCCAGCGCCACCTCGGCTTCGCCGGCCTGCTGGATGCGGCACAGCACCTCGCCGGTGGCCGGGTTGAGGTTGTCCACCAGCGGCAGGGACGGGTTGTCGATGTAACGCCCACCGATATAGCTGCGCAGAATGTTGTCGCTCACTGTAGCTCCTTTGTCGTTGACCCTTGCGTGGCTGTCTTTGGCTCATGCCGCAACGCGCCTTTATACGACCTAGATTGAGCCACGTCACCCCCACCGGCCTCCTGTCTGTTTCCGACCTCAACCCCTTCGGCGGCGACAATGGAGACGCTCCTGTCGTGCGGCCGCCGTGGCAGGGGGGCAAATGGTGCGTCATCGCTCTTATTGAAAATCTTCACTATGTCGAGCGCGATACGGCAATTGCAAAGGGGAGGGGGCACGGATCTATTTGGCTCTGGCCGAACACCGATACGACAAATCTGTATGGTACCCATGCCCACGCTAGCGGTTTCGGCTGCGCCGCGGCGGTCGGCTGCGTCGGCGCCCTGTTGGGCCCGACCCTGGTCGGGCTGATCCTGTCGCTGTGGGGCAGGGCGGGTGCTCCTGCTCGGTACCGCGTGCTTTGCGCTGGCGGCGGCCACGGTGTATCTGTCCGGGGTGGAGACGAGTGGGATGACGTTGGAGGGGTTGTCAGAGGAGATTAAAAAAGATTGGACCACAACTTTATTTGGTTGGCTGAAAATTGTGGTCCATTTTTTGTCTTGGGTGGCAAGTGTGTTTACTGGTCTTGCCATAGCCCGCCCGCAACCCAATTGTACTGGCTAACAGTTTGGCGAGACGATCCACCACTAACTGTGGATGCATCCCCGGTTGCTTGATTGGCATGCCCGCCGGATACAGTCGAATAACGCGCAATAGCTTTGTTCCCTATGCCACCCGATACAACGGAGTGATTTCCACTGGCTTGATTGAAATAGCCACCGCTAACGGAGGCATTTTCATCGGAGGCATCATTCATCGATCCGCCTGCTACCGTAGTGAAGGGGGCGGTTGTCCTATTTTTATTTCCACCTAGTATGCTCGAGTGGGGAGCCAGCAAGAGATTTCCATGGCCAGTCACAAAACCGCCGACACTTGAGTAAGAATGCTCGGGGCCAATAATCAAATTATGTGAGCCACTTCGATTATTTGTCCCGTCCTGAGGGTTGTATGTAATGTATTCATTGTATCCGATGATCAGGTTTCCATACCCATTTTGGGTGATGGTTGACCCCATGCCGTTTTGAATAACAACATTGCACCCCCTAAATATTAGCGTGTAGGCATTGGATTCGCTTGCCATGCACGCCAAGCTATCTTTAAGGGTAGACACCATATGTGATTGATATGAAATGCTATTGGAAAGTGAGGTAATAGTGACTTGCGCGGCGACAAGTTGCTGTTGAAGATAATTGGTTTGTTGCTGAAGGGCATTGTATTGCTGAGTCAATGTGTCAATCTGTGATTGCACTGAGGTCGCCGAGTCGGCATGGGCAATACTACTGGCTAGAATTAATGCACATGATAACGCAGGTAGAATGTGGCCCTGTTTTTTCATTTTTTTCTCCATGAGAATTGAAATTCAGGATGTTAGTCGTTAATGAGCTTGGCTGTAGGTTTAAGGATGTGTGTAAATTTTGAATCGGCGACTTTGAAGGGTGTGAGATATGCGTGGTCAGGTCATGATAAACTCAGTTGCCGATTCGTTTAATATATATACATCAATTTTTCTTTGCCAAGTAAATCGTCTGGGGGCTCAGAGCCACAATGCCCAGCGCCCCAGCAATACGAATACTGAACAGTGAATCGGGCCGCAGAGCTGTTTCAGATTTGCGAGTCATTTTGCCAACGGCAGTGACTGAGCCATTCGTGAAATACACCAAGTGCGGCGACGATCAGCTGCGCCGCGACGGCGGAGATGAAGCTCGAGCTGCTGGCTATGGCGTCGCGGTGCGTCGATGCGATGCCGCTCGTTCCTGAGGCTAGTACGAACACAGAGCCCATGGCGGTTGCGCCTCGGCCGTGGGCCGTGTCGGCGCCTTGCTCGGGCCGAGCCTGGTCGGGCTGATCCTGCCGCTGTGGGGCCAGGGCGGGGTGTTCCTGCTTGGCACCGCCTGCTTTACCCTGGCGGCGGTCACGGTCTATCTGCTCGGGGTGGAGACGCGCGGCATGACGCTGGAAGGGGTGTCCGAGGCGCACTGAGGCGGGCGCGCCTCGAACCGATCGTCCAACGTTGGCCGAAATGTGCGGGGCGGCCCGGCGCCGTCACACCGGGATTTCCGAGGTCAGCTTGATCTTCTGCATCGGAATCTCGGTTTTGACGCTTTGTACCCCTGCAATGCGGGTCAGGTGCTCGATCTGGAACTGACGGTAATCGTCCAGGTCGGCGGCGACCACGCGCAGCAGAAAATCGCAGTCGCCCGCCATCAAGTGGCACTCCACCACCTGGGGCAGTTGCCTGATGGCTTCGGTGAAGTGGTCGACGGTTTCGGCGTCCTGGCCGGTGAGCCAGATGCGGGCGAAAACGCTCAGGCCCTTACCCACCTTGGCTGCATTCACGACGGCCACATAGCGTTCGATGACGCCCGCCTCTTCCAGCAGCCGCACGCGCCGCAAGCAGGGGGAGGGCGACAGTCCCACCTCTCTGGCCAGCTCGATGTTCTGCAGGCGGCCGTCCCGCTGCAGCGCCCTGAGAATGCGCCGATCGATAGCATCCAGTTTCATTGGCATCCAGTTTCATGATTTGGCTTATTTATTTTAAGTAATCACGCATAACTAAATTTGAGTTCTGTGCCAACCCTATCCAGCAAGTCGGTCACCTTGCTTTTCAATTCGGTGGCACCCCATGTCTTA
>NZ_FXAG01000021.1 GCF_900177275.1 Pseudogulbenkiania subflava DSM 22618 | reverse complement strand
CGGCGCTCGCTCTCGCCGTTCTTGCGCGCATCGGTCACGTGCATGTCGAGGCAGAAGGCGCAGCCGTTGATCTGCGAGGCGCGCAGGCGCACCAGTTCGAGCAGCGACTTTTCCAGGCCGGACGTGCTGACCTGCTCTTCGAGGCCCAGCATCGCCTTGAGAGCCCCCGGGCTGGCTTTGTAGAAATCGAGACGTTGTTCCATGGCTCACTCCGTTAAGTTCACGTTGCGTCCTGCAATCAGGACTATGGGCGTAAGCTTAGGCCCTACCGTGGCGTGTAAAAATAACCAGTTTTTGGAAATTTGAGGTAACCAGTGCGATGGACATCCAGGTAACCATTCAAGGCAGCCATGACCTGGCCGGGCAGATCTACCGGCAACTGCGCGAGGCCATCCTCGCCGGCCGTCTCGCCGCCGGCGAACGCCTGCCCTCGACGCGCGACCTGGCAGCGCAGCTCGGCGTATCGCGCAAGACCACGCTCGACGTGTTCGAACGGCTGGGCTCAGAAGGCTTCCTCCACACCCGCCCCGGCGACGGCACCTACATCGCCGAGAGCCTGATGCGCCTGCCACCTCAGCCACCACAACAAACCACCACGCGCGCCACCGCCGCCCCGCTGTGGGACCGGCTTCCCGCCGGACTGGCCCTGCCCAGGCCCGGCACCACCCTGCCCTTCGACTTCATGGGCGGCGTCATCGACAAGACGCCGTTCCCCTTCGACACCTGGCGGCGCTGCATCAACCACGCCCTGCGCATACAGGCGCGGGAGCGCGGCGCCTACCGCGACCCGGCCGGCGAACAGGAACTGCGCCTCGCCATATCGCGCTACCTCGCCTTCAACCGTGCCGTCACCAGCTCCTGGCAGGAGGTCATCGTCACCCAGGGCGCACAGCAGGCGCTGGACCTGATGGCGCGCGCGGTACTTGAACCGGGCGACGTGGTGGCGGTGGAAGACCCCGGCTATCCCCCTGCCCGCGCCTGCTTTACGGCGCAAGGGGGCAAGGTGGTGCCGGTGCCGGTCGATGCGGAGGGGATCATCGTCGAGAAACTGCCGAAAAGCGCCCGCCTGGTCTACGTCACGCCCTCGCATCAGTTCCCGCTCGGCATGCCGATGAGCCTGGAGCGCCGCATCGCGCTGCTGGAATGGGCGCAACGCTACGGCGCGGTCATCATCGAGGACGATTACGACGGCGAGTACCGTTTCGAAGGGCGGCCGATGGAACCCCTCAAGAGCCTCGACCGCGCCGGCCTGGTGGCCTACGTCGGCACCTTCTCCAAAACCATCTTCCCCGACCTGCGCGTGGGCTATGTCGTACCGCCCTCCTCGCTGCTGGCGGCACTGCTCAAGGCCAAGCAGATCGGCGACTGGCACGGCTGCACCCTGACCCAGACCGCACTGGCAAGCTTCATGCTGAACGGAGACTTCGCCAAACACCTGCGGCGCATGCACAAGCATTACACCGAACGCCGCCAGACCCTGCTCTCCCATCTCAAGGGCGAACTCAGCTCATGGCTCGACCCCATCATCCCCGCCGCCGGCATCCACCTGATCGCCCGGCTCAAGCAGGGGCTGCAAGAAGGCGACGTGATCGCCGCCGCCCGCAACGAGTCTATCGGCCTGTATGGGATTTCAGCCTTCTATGCCGGCGAGCCCTTACAGCAAGGGCTGCTGTTCGGCTACGGCGGCATCGATGCCAGCTCTATTGACGTGGCGCTGGGGCGGTTGGCTGAGCTGCTGCCGAGGGTGGCGGCGTGATGACAACGCAGCGTCTGCACGGCTGATGTTGGAGAAATAGGCGTCACAAGTCATTGTCTGCGAGTGCTGAGACCAGCCCTGTGACCGTAGCAGCGACGCCAAGAGAACTCTGAGTTAGTTAAGGACAGCCACTATTCGGCCTGAGCCGTCATCCCACGCCGCCATTCCATATGCCGGTATGTGATTCCAACGCAGCCATATCAACTTCTACTTGGTCTCGAACCTGCATCTGGCTTCGGTTGTTAGTGCCACAAACCCTTTGGCACAAGATGCATGTTAAGTGGCGCGCATGGCATATGAGCCATCCATGCCTCCAGCTATAGTGGCGGAGCGTGCAGCGTTCGGCTGTCGTACATACAGGACAGAGACACTATGTCGCGCAAGCAAACTTTTTCCCTGGATATTGGCTGGCAGACTTTGTTGAAAGACTTTGGCCTGCAAGCCAATCATGTACTTCGTCGAGCGGGGCTACCCGAAGACTTGCTGTCCCGAGGGCAGGAGGCGTTGTCGACTGCAGAGTACTTCCGCTTCTGGCGCAGCCTGGAGGCGGAAGCCGCGGATGCCATGTTCCCCTTGCGCATTGTTGAGACAGTTTCCGCCGAGGTGTTCAACCCGCCATTGTTCGCAGCGCTGTGCAGCGCAAACCTCATGCAGGCGATCCAGCGGTTGGCAAAATACAAGCAACTGGTGGCACCAATGAGCCTGGAGGTTGATGTGGGCAAGGGCGGTGAGCTATCGGTATCGCCTCGCTGGCTGTCGGAACAAGACCAGGTGCCGTTTTCGTTGCAAGTAGCCGAGATCGCATTTTTTCTGCAGCTGGCGCGCTTGGCCACCCGCGAGCCGGTTCGAGCTATTGGGGTTACGCTACCGCAGCTGCCCCCGGCTGGCTACGCCAAGCGTTATCAGCAATTCTTTGGCGTGACCGTGCAGGCTGGCGCAAATCCGAAAATCACCTTTGACGCAGCAGATGCACTGCTTCCTTTCCTGACTGCCAACGAAGGCATGTGGCAAGTGTTCGAGCCCGAACTACGTCGGCGGCTCAGCGAGCTTGATGCCACAGCAACAACCAGGGAGCGGGTTCAGGCTTTGCTATTGGAGCTGCTCCCCAGTAACTCGGCCAGCATCGAGGGGGTCGCCTCCCGCTTGGCAATGAGCAAGCGTACTTTGCAGCGCCGACTGGAGGATGAGGGCCAGAATTTTCGAGCACTCGTCAACAGTACGCGGGAGAGCCTGGCGAAGCACTATCTGGCCAACACTTCCTTGTCTGGCGGCGAGATAGCCTTTCTGCTCGGTTTTGAAGACCCCAATTCCTTCTACCGTGCCTTCCAGGACTGGACCGGGCAGACCCCGGATCGCGCACGGCATGCATTGCACCTGAACTGACGGGCCATCCATGATGACATCCCCCGCACAACGAAAAGTGCTACTTGCTGGTGCCTCCGGGTTGGTCGGTAGCCAGATTCTCCGCGAGCTGCTTGCCAATACGGCGGTGGCCGAGGTTCATGTACTGGGCCGGCGGAGCATCACTAGCCAACATCCCAAGCTTCATGTCCACATCGTGGATTTCAGCCGCTTGCCGGTACTGCCGGCTGTGGATGAGGTCTATCTCGCGCTCGGTGCCACCATCAAGGTGGCTGGCAGCCAGACGGCATTCCGTGCCGTGGATTATGCGGCCAACCTGGCCGTAGCCAAGGCGGCACTTGTTGCTGGCGCCAAGCGTATCGGGCTGGTCAGCGCCCTTGGCGCCAATGCGGATTCACGGGTGTTCTACAACCGGGTAAAAGGCGAGCTGGAAGTGGCGCTACAGTCATTGGCGCCTGACGCACTGGTAATCGCCCGGCCGTCGCTGTTGCTGGGTGACCGTGACTCTTTGCACCAGCCGCTCCGCATTGGTGAAAAGCTCTCGATTCCGATTGCCAAGCTATTGGCGCCTGTACTACCTGGCCCCTATCGGCCTGTTACCGCGCAATCCGTCGCGCGGGCTTTGCTCAGGGCTGTTCCGGGAGCCAGTGGTGTTGTCGTGCTCGCTTCGGATGCGCTGGCCAGGATCGGACACGAGTGACCATCCGGATGCATTGGTGATGAAAGCAGTGCGCTGGCTCATGGCCGTATTTCTTGCGGCCAACCTGCTCGCCGCTGGTGCGGGCATAACCAACGATTTGGTTGGCACTGGCCCCGTGAGCAAATGCCTGGCGCGCTTTGCTGTGTTTGTGGCGTGTACTGCCAGAGTGTTCGCGGTGTTTGCTGCGTAAAGTTGCAGGTATCGAAGGCGGGCAAAAGTGTGGCCGCCATGAATCGCAGCTCTTCCGCAAGGACCATCAACATGCATACCAAAGTTGCTCTCGTGACTGGCGCCTCATCCGGCATTGGCCAGACTACCGCCCTCAAACTGAAGTCACTCGGTTTTACCGTCTACGCTGCCGCACGCCGGGTCGAGCGCATGCAAATGCTGGCCGATGCCGGCATCGTAGCCCTGGAGATGGACGTGACAAACGATGCGTCCATGCAAGCCGGCATCCAGGAAATAGTCAGCCGCTCGGGCCGCATCGATGTCTTGGTCAACAATGCGGGTTACGGCTCTTACGGAGCGGTAGAGGATGTGTCGCTGGATGAAGCCCGCGCCCAGTTCGATGTCAATGTGTTCGGCGCCGTGCGGCTGATCCAGCTGGCGCTGCCGCATATGCGTGCCCAGCGCTCTGGCACCATCGTCAACATCACCTCGATGGGGGGCAAGATTCATACCCCGTTGGGGGCCTGGTATCACGGTACCAAGTTTGCGCTGGAAGCGATCAGCGACTGCTTGCGGATGGAGGTACAGCCGTTCGGTATCGATGTGGTGGTGATCGAACCCGGTGGCATCAAGACCGAGTGGGCAGGCATCGCCGCCGACAAGCTGCTGGATGTCTCCGGCTCCACCTCCTACGCCAGCCAGGCGCGCGCCATGGCCGAGTCGATGATCGGTGACGCTAGCCGCAAGCGTCAGTCACCGCCAGAATTGATCGCCGACACAATTACCAAGGCGGTAACTGCCCGTCGACCAAAAACGCGTTATGCCGTTGGTTTCGGTGCTAAGCCGATGATTCTCCTTCGTCGCCTACTTTCGGACCGTGCTTTTGATCGTTTCATGCGCAAGGCTACCGGTATTTCCGGTCAATCATCTTGACGTCTCGGACTATCAATAGAAAGCGGCGAGAGCCCCCGCACTTGCTAGATACATTTATGGCTGCTTCGTAACTGGAAGCAGCCATTGCTCATATTGTTTACCAAGACAGCTCTGGCCGACCAAGAGATAGTCAGCATTCTGGAAGAATTGATGGTCTAGCCGGCAGGCTTGAGGAAAAAGGAATGCGCTGGGATCGTGCTCGTTGACCCGCTCTTACAACGCAGGCCATTTCAACAAATCGGAAGCCGACACATCGAGTGACGTAGCAATCTTCTCGATGTTATCGAGCGATACATTGATCTTGGCCCGCTCGACCTGACTGATGAATGTACGGCCGAGCCCCGCGGCAAAACCGAGCTGCTCTTGAGACCGCTGCTTCTCCACACGACGCAACCGCACATTGAAAGCCAACACGTCCCTTAGCGACCTGATAGGCAGGGTTGGGTCCGGGGCTTTTGCCGTGGACGGACCTCTATCAGACCGCGCTGTACCGTTCCCTTCGCAACAGACCATTACGATTCGATCAGTACGAACGTCCGCTGTCTGATCTCCACGCCCAACAGCTCTACATCGCCCAGCACCGCAACCTGATCTGGCACGACACCAGCAGCTTTGCCAGCTGGATCATCCGCCACGGGCACAACTGGAACCTGCCTTGCCAAGGTGGCACCACTACCCCTCTTCGCGACAACCCTCTCCAACCCGGAGGCACTGGCGCCTCGCCATAAATTCTTGTTTGATAGATTTTAATTCCTGTATATTGGAAACATGAATCTAGACACTCGCCTCGCCACGCGCATCCACTCCCTGCGAAAGAGCTGCGCTTACTCTCTGGAGAAACTCGCCGAGCTCAGTGGCGTCAGCCGCTCGATGATTTCGCTGATCGAGCGCGCAGAAACCAGTGCCACTGCAGCGGTGCTCAATAAACTTGCCGATGCGCTGGGCGTCAGTCTGGCCTCGCTGTTTTCCGAGGAAGCAGAAGCGCTTGTGGCCTCGCCACTATCGCGTGCAGAAGAACAGCCTGTCTGGCAAGACCCGGCGTCCGGCTACCTTCGACGCCAGTTGTCACCACCTGGCTATGGGTCACCGATCGAGCTGGCCGAAGTGACCTTCCAGCCCGGACAAAAGGTGACTTTTGACAATGCGATGCGCAGCATCGTCACGCACCAGCAGATCTGGATGCTCGATGGCGAAATGGACATCACGGCAGAGGGACGGACATGGCATCTCCAGCCTGGCGACTGCCTGGCGATGGTGCTTGGCCAACAGATCATGTTCCGCAACCCCACTTCACGTTCGGCGCGTTACCTCATCGCGCTGACCGCAACACCATCCTCGACAGGGAGACAGTAATGAGTGAGCACCGGCTTGTTGATTGCGATTTTGACCGTCATGCGGCGGCCATCCTGGATATTTTCAATGACGCCATCGTCAACTCGACCGCGTTATATGACTACAAACCCCGCCCGGCCGAGAGCATGGTGAGCTGGTTTGAAACCAAGCGAAAAGGCGGTTTTCCCGTCATCGGCATCGAAGGCAGCGATGGCCAGTTGCTGGCCTTCGGCAGCTACGGCACCTTCCGCGCATGGCCGGCGTTCAAGTACTCGGTTGAACACTCCGTCTACGTGCACAAGGATTATCGTGGCCAGGGTCTGGGCAACACGGTGATGAAGGCGCTGATTGCCGCCGCGCGGCAAAACGATGTGCACGCCATGATGGGCGGCATCGACGCCAGCAACGCCGGCAGTATTGCCCTGCATGAACGGCTGGGCTTCAAGCACGTCGCCACCCTGCCCGAGGTGGGTTTCAAGTTTGGCCGCTGGCTTGATCTGGCCTTCTATCAGTTGCTGCTGGATACGCCGCATACGCCTGTGGATGGCTAATGCCCGGTGCCGGTTGGTGATCTTGATGCCGGCGCCATGGCTGGCTGGCAAGGAGCGCAGATCATGAATGCATATCTTGTTTTCCCTCTGCTGACCGCCGCCGGGGTGGCGCTGGTGATGCAAAACCTGTTGATGGTGCGGATGACCGAGTCCGTCTCGACAGTCATCATTACGCTGGTCATCAACTCCGCAATGGGGCTGGCGCTATTGTTGGGCACCTTGCTGGCCCGCAACGGCTGGGCGGGCGTCAGTGAAACCATCCAGGCGATCCGCCCCTGGGTTGTTCTGCCTGGTCTGCTGGGTTCGTTTTTTGTCTTTGCCGGGATCGTAGGCTACCAGTCGGTGGGGGCATCGGTGACCATTGCCGTGCTGGTCGCCAGCCAACTCGGCACCGGCCTGCTGGCGGATGCCTACAAGGCACAGACGCCACCCAGCGCCCTCTCGCTGCTGGGGGCGGCGCTTCTGGTCGCCGGCGCAGTCCTTATCCTTCGGGGGAAGGGGTAACACTATGCGGGTCGATCTTGCCCCTGGCGGCATTGCGCTCAGGCCACGTGCGGGCAAAGAGACCCCGATGCCACGCAGAACAATGTACCGCGGCCCGACGAATGTACCGACGGAGACATGCCTGCACCGCCCGGTCTTCGGCCAACGTCGCGGCCTCCACATTTCAGTGGAATCGCCCGCTCACCATCCGTAAACGGTCATGCCTTACGCTGCACGCCATACGGCCGGGCAGCTTGCCGCCACAATCGCAGGGGGCTGATCAAACTACCTTTCGCGTAAAACATGCTTTACCCCTTCGACGACCAGCAGTGCGACGGCAGCCCAGATCGGGAAGTACGTCAGCCATTCGTCAGCCTGGATATGCTCACCCAGAGTCAGGGCAACCAACAGCATCAGCACCGGTTCGACGTAGCCCAACAAGCCGAACAAGCCCATCGGCAATAACCGGCTGGCGGTGATATAGGCCATGAAGGCCGTGGCGCTGATCAGCGCCAGTATGATCACCAACAGGTACAGGCTGGGGTGCTGCACAAATGGCTGACTGCCGGTGTGCTGCCCCACGACGACCCAGGTGGCAAAGGGCAAGGTCAGCAGCATGTCGAACCAGAGTCCCCCGAGGTGTTCGGTGGCCAGCCGGCGGCGCAGCATGAAGTACAGCGGAAAACCAAGTGCAACCAGCAATGCTTCCCACGAGAAGCCGCCAACCCGATAGAGCTCATGTGCTACGCCGCAGGCAGCTGACACGCCAGCCAGCGTTTGCAGCCAGGAAAGAGGCTCGCGATAGAGCAGACGGCCTACCAGCAGCATCACCAAGGGCAGCAGGAAATACCCCAGCGACACCTGCAGCCCGCGGCCGTTCAGCGGCGCCCACATGAACAGCCATTGTTGCGTACCCAGCAATGCACTACTGCATAGCAAACCGAGGAAGAGTGCCGGCCTGCGTCTGAGCCGGGTGAATACCTGCACCACATGCTTCCACTCTCGGCTGACCAGCATGAACAGGGTGACACAAGGCAGGGTAAGCAGCATGCGCCAGCCAAAGATTTGCTCGCCGCTGAGCGGAGAAAGCAAGGTGGCGTAGTAATACAGCCCCGCGAACAGGCACGACGACGTCACCGACAAGGCCACGCCGCGGTATGGGTGGCCGTTATTTCCTAATTGCATCATCTCAGCCTTCCCCGACTTCCCAAGGGAGCCCCGTGCTGAATTTGGCTTCGATCCAGGTCTTGAACGCCAGCGTACTGGCGGCGGCAAACCTGGCCGAAGGCCGAACCAGATAGATGCCGCCCGGGGCATCCAGTTGCCAATCCGGCAACACACGCACCAGTTTGCCGGCAGCGATATCGCGGCTCATCAGCCACTCGCCGGCGGCCAGAATACCGGTCCCGGCACGTGCCGCGGCCAGCAGGGCCTCACTGTCATTGCTGGTCATCGGCCCCGACACCAGCACAGCGTGCTGTTGCCTGCCGTTGGTCAGGCGCCACTCCGGAAAGGAGGCAAAACCACTGAAACGCAAGCAATTGTGCTGCACCAGTGCCTGCGGATCAGCCGGCAGACCGTGGGTTGCGATATACGCCGGCGAAGCGCACAGGATGCGGCGGTGATCGCCAAGCTTTTTGGCGATGAGCCGGCTGTCGTGCAGTTCACCCATGCGAATGGCCAGATCGAACCCTTCGGCGATGATGTCCACAAAGCGCTCGCTGTAATCGGCCACGATGGATACCTGCGGATAGGCCTCCAGAAAAGCCGGCAGCAGCGGCGCCAGCCATTGCCGCCCCATGGCGGCGGGCAAGGCGAGCCGCAGGGTGCCACGCACTTCCGCCGCACCTGCCGATGCCTCCTGCTCCGCCTCGGCAATCAAATTGACGGCCGCGCGCAGCTTCTGTGTCAGTTGGATACCGGCATCCGTCAGGCGAACTTGCCGGGTGGTGCGCGCTATCAGCCGGATACCCAGCCGTGCCTCCATGACAGCCACCCGCTTGGACACCACGGTCGGATGGCGCTGCAGCAGGCGACCGGCGGCCACGAACGAGCCCTCGGAAGCCACGGCAAGCAGGGCCGCGATTTCGTCGCTGTGCGCGTTGTCGAATGCGTCGTACATCATGGCTGCAAAATAATGTGCCAGACAGTGGGGGCTCCACACCGCTCAAACCGGACAACAGCAACCATCGACGTCTCCTCAAGACAGAAAGGCCATGCTTCCCCGCATGCTGACCCAGATTATGGGAATCTAGTCACGATTGAACAATACGGTATCCATGCAGCTCATTGCTGCATTAATTGCAGCAATTGTTCCAGGCAAGGCCAGGTTGTTAACTGGCAAAGGCAGACGAGCGCAGAGAGGAGTGAGGGAGCGGAAAAGACAAAGCGGTTTCTGAGCCTGTAACAGCGCCCATCCTGTATCGTTTTAGTGCTTGTGCCTGTGGTGTGAATCAGGGAAATGCGGGTGGGAATGCGTCAATACGTCGTGCCTATGCCGATGACGGTGCTTAGCACCCGGCTCAACCGGATAGCCATGCTCGTGCTGGTGATGCTCATCGTGAACATGCTCGTGTTCATGCTCCAGCGCCTCGTGCGTGTGCTCATGAACATGGCGTTCGGTCAGGTGCAGCCAGATGCCGATAGCCATCAATACGCCGGCAAGCAGCAACGGCAGTGTGATTGATTCCCCCATCGCCAATGCCAGCACCGCACCAAAGAACGGCGCAACCGAGAAATAGGCACCGGTGCGGGCAGTGCCGAGGTGACGCAGTGCCACCACGAACAGAGCCAGGCTTACGCCGTAGGCGAAGAAGCCCACGACCATGGCGCCGACGAGGTTGGGTAGCGGCGGCAGCGACGCCCCCAGCACTAAAGCCAGCACCAGGTTGACCAAGCCCGCCGCCAGCCCTTTGACCGAAGCAATCCATGTCGCATCGGTCAGTGAGACCTTGCGGGTCAGATTGTTGTCGATACCCCAGGCGAAGCAGGCGCCCATAATGGCCAGCGCCGGCCACGCCCCCGCAAAGCGCGCCTCCCCCGGCCAGCTCAGGATCAGGGCCCCCGCGACAATGGCCACCATCCCCAATGCAATACGGCGGTCGAAGTTTTCCTTGAACGCAAACCAGGCCAGCAACGCAGTAAACACGCCCTCGGCATTGAGCAGCAGTGAAGCACCAGAGGCAGGCATCCCGGTCAGACCCAACATCAGTAAAACCGGCCCGATGACACCGCCCGATACGATGGCCCCCGCAAACCATGGTGCCTCATGGCGCGGCAAGCGGACTGGCTCAGCCCGTGTCAGGCGGCGGTAGAGGGTCAGGCCGATACCAGAACCAAGATAGAGCAGGCCGGCCAGCAGCCACGGATTCACATTGTGCAATAGCAGTTTGGCAAACGGTGTTCCTGCGCCAAACAACAGCGCGGCACCCAGCGCCGCCGGCACGCCGGTCTGGCGCAGCCCTTCTTTCCAATTCATCACAATCTCTCGCTTGCCGGGTAGTCATCCTGTTTTGGTGTAGTCCAAACGGACTCACGCCCCCTACAGGTATTTGGTGATCTCTTTGAACTCGCGCAGGGTATCGTCTGCGCCTTGCGAGCCCTCGCGCACAGCCTGTTCCAGGCAGTGGTCGATATGGTCGTGCACCAGGGTTTTCTTGGCGTTGGTGACGGCGCTTTCGACCGCCTGGAGCTGCTGGGCAATGTCCAGGCAACTGCGCCCCTCTTCGAGCATGACAATGATGCTCTTGAGGTGGCCTTCGGCCCGCTTGAGCCGCTTGATGATGTCAGGGTGGGAAGTATGTGTGCTCATGGCTTCACATCCTATCCAGGGGGATAGGAAAAGACAAGAAAGCCAATGACGGACTGCTACGGCGTTCTTGGTGCTTCAGGTAGCCCGCCGCGTTTCTGCACCTCAGCCCAAGCATGAGGAATGTAATGAGCTTTTCACTAAATGTAATATAACTAACATTACAAATGGTGTAATATCCATTTCAAAGGAGGTGAAATGGATCAGACCAACTGGCTCGTTTTGGTCACCAGCGTGGCCGGACAAAACAACAGCCTGCGCGTGCGCCTGTGGCGGCAGATGAAAGCGATCGGTGCCGCCGCGCTGCGCGACGGCGTCTACCTGCTGCCTGCCCGGCCCGAATTGCGCCAGGTGCTGGCCAACCTGCGCGATGAACTGCTGGCTGCGGAGGGGATGGCCTATCTGCTGCAGGTGGTGGAAGACGATCCAGCCTTGCAAGCGGAATGGCGGGCACTGTTCGACCGGAGCGAGGCCTACCAGCAATGGGGTGAGGCGCTGGCGGCGTTGCTCGCTCAACTACCGGAGTTGGAGAGCGAGGCCCGGCGCAGCCTGCGCCAACTTCGCAAGGAGCTGGAAACGATCGCGGCCATCGATTTCTTTGCTGGCGACTTCTCTGCCGGCGAGCCGCTGGAGTTGGCCCGTCGCCAATGCAACGACGCGGAAAGGCGACTAACCCGCCATTACTCGCCGGATGAACCGCTGGCCGCTGGCGGAGACATCCCCCGTCTCAATCCGGCCGGCTACCAAAAGCGGCTCTGGGCCACGCGGGCCCGCCCGTGGGTCGATCGTGTCGCCTCGGCCTGGCTCATCCGCCGCTTCATCGACCCGGCTGCCCGCTTCGTCTGGCTGACCGATATTCACGCCTGCCCGGTGGAGGCGCTGGGCTTCGATTTCGACGGGGCGACGTTCTCCCATGTCGGGGAGCGGGTGACGTTCGAGGTGCTGCTGGCGAGCTTTGCCCTAGAGCACGACCCGGCACTGGTCCGGCTCGGCGAACTGGTACACGCGCTCGATATCGGTGGCAGCGTGGTGCCCGAGGGAGTCGGCTTCGAAGCCGTACTGGGCGGCGCGCGCAGCCGGATAGCGGACGATGATCTGCTACTCGTCGACATCAGCAATGTCCTGGATTCGCTCTATACCCACTTCCAGAGCCGGGTCAAGCCATAAAACCGCCCTGGTATGCACTGGAAACCATTCAGCAGCAGGAGATCCATTTGAACACGCCAAGCAATACCGCCCCGGCCAGCACCAACCCGCCCTACACCTTGTGGCAGTTGGTGCTGTATTTCCTGCGTCTCGGCACATTCGGCTTCGGTGGCCCGGTGGCCTTGGTGGGCTACATGCACCGTGACTTGGTCGAGCGCCATGGCTGGATTACGGAGGCCGATTACAAGGAAGGTCTCGCCTTGGCCCAACTCGCCCCCGGGCCTCTGGCCGCGCAAACCGCCATTTACCTCGGCTATGTGCATTACCGCACCCTGGGTGCCACCCTGGTTGGTCTGGCATTCGTGCTGCCGTCATTCCTGATGGTGGTCGCGCTGGGCTCCGCCTATAGCGCATTCGGCGGGCTGCAATGGATGCAGGCGGTGTTTTACGGCGTGGGCGCGGCGGTGATTGGCATCATTGCGATCAGCGCGCACAAGCTGACCACCAAGAGCGTCGGCAAGGACAAACTGTTGTGGGCCATCTACCTGACCCTCCTCGTCGTGACGGTGATGACCGAATCGGAAATGGCCTGGTTGTTTGTGGCTGCCGGGGTGCTGGGCTGGTTCTGGCGCGCGCCGCCCAAATGGCTGAGCAAAGGCAGTCTGAATGCGGTCGCTGCCGCCCAGATGCCAACTGCCAGCAACCTGCTGGCCGGCTTGGATCTGTCGCTGCTGAGCCAGATCGGCCTCTTCTTCACCAAGGCCGGCGCATTTGTCTTCGGCTCGGGGCTGGCGATCGTCCCATTCCTGTACGGTGGCGTCGTGACCGAGCACCACTGGCTCAACGACAAGCAATTCGTCGATGCCGTGGCTGTGGCGATGATTACGCCGGGGCCGGTGGTCATCACGGTGGGCTTCATCGGCTACCTGGTCGCCGGGCTTCCCGGTGCGTGCGTGGCGGCGCTGGGCACCTTCCTGCCGTGCTATCTGTTTACCATCCTGCCCGCGCCGTATTTCAAGAAGTACGGCAAGTTGCCGGGGGTCGTGGCGTTTGTGAACGGCATTACCGCCGCCGCAGTCGGGGCTATCACAGGTTCGGTGATCGTCATCGCCAAACGCTCGCTGGTCGATACGCCGACCGTGCTTCTGGCGCTTGGCACCATCCTGTTGCTGTGGCGTTTCAAGAAGCTGCAAGAGCCGGTGATCGTGGTCGGGGCTGCCGTGATCGGTCTGCTGCTGTACCCCTTGCTGCATCACTGATGCCGACAGAAAGAGATTGCCCATAATGGAGCGAAGGCCGGTGCTGAAGTTGTTGCCTCATGCAGAACATCCACCGGGAGCGGGAGGCGATCAGGAGCAGATCACCAACGCCAAACAGCAGGCGAAGGCCAGGCAAAACAAAGCCCTCCCGGATCGGGAGGGCTTTGTTTGCATGGAGCGGCGGTGTGTCAGTGCTGATGCCCGTGCTCGCCATGCACATGCTGGTGGGCAATTTCCTCGGCAGTTGCCTCACGCACGTCCACAACTTTGAGGGCGAAGCGCAGGGTTTTGCCGCAAAGCGGGTGGTTGCCGTCCAGCAATACGGTTGGGCCTTTGATCTTGGTGACAAAATAGTAGCGCAGTGTGCCATCCGGGCCGGGGCGTTGGATCTGGCCGCCTACCTTGATGCCGGGCGGGAATTCGGCCTTGGGCATGGTGGTGACCAGGGCTTCGTCGCGTTCGCCGAAGGTGTCTTCGGTAGCGAGCTCCAGCGTGGTTTGGAAGCCTGCTTCCTGACCTTCAAGTGCGGCTTCCAGTTTGGGGAAGAGATTGTCGTAATCGCCATGCAGGTAGGAGACGGGGTTCTTGCCATCGTCGTAAACCAGACCCTGGCTGTCTGTGACTTTCATTCGCAGAGTGACGGCGGTGTTTTGGGTGATTTTCATAGCGGGCAATGGCAAATAAATTGAAGCGGGAAGGTTCGCAGTTCAGCGTGGGAGTGTCAACTGGCGGGAAAGTCTTGGCTATCGCGCTTAGGCGGAATGGAATACGTTCCAACAACGTGTGCCACCGGCTCACTTGAACCCTTCGAGTACAGCGAAACCTCACCGACAGCCAACGTACGGCCGACTTTCATAAGCTTGCAATCGGCAATGATGTGGGCATCGGCAGATGGCTTGCGCAGAAAGTTGATGGTGAGACTGGTAGTCACAGCCAGCGGCACGATGCCGATTTTGCCGAGGATGGCCACGTACAGCGCCACATCCGCCACCCCCATGAGCACAGGGCCCGAAACCGTTCCGCCGGGGCGCAACTCACCTGGGCCAATGTGATGCGAAACCGTGGCCCCATCATCGCCAACAGCTTCTACTACACACTTGCTTTGCGGAAATTCCGCTGCCATGAATGCGGCAACTTCTTCTTTCGTTGCAGGCATGGATTCACTCCTGAAACCTGATTTTGCTTTGGGGAGGATAGATGACAGCCAGGGCATTAATGCCAAGCAGACGCAACAGGGACCGGCTCATTCCCATCCATAAGACGGTTGGCATGCCCTTTCTTCGGGATTGCCGAAACCCATGCTCCCCATCAAACCTACGGGTGCCCGTTGCCGGCATCGCCGTCAAAAATACACTGCATTTATTAAATTGAACACCGTTCAATTTATGAGAGCAGTGTAGAATCCGGATCATGGCCAAGTCAACTGCAAGTCAAGAAGTTAGCTCTCGCAGAGTTGCCGCCACCGCCGAGTCACGGGTGGCCCGGGAAAATGCGCTTAATCAGACGCGACGAACCCTCATATTGGATGCAGCCCGTACGGCGTTTTCCGAGCTGGGACTGGATGGGGCAAGCCTCCGGGAAATCGCCAAGCGGGCCGGGTATACGCCAGGGGCAATTTACAGCTACTTTGCCAACCTGGAAGAAATCTACGGCGCCCTGCTTGGCGAGTCCTTGCAGCGTCTGAATCAAGTTGTGGAGGGTGCCAATGTTGGCACCCGAGGCAAGACACAGTTCGCCAAGGCGACCGACCTGCTCCGCGCCAAGGCCGAAGCCTTCTACGTGTTCTATCGGGACAACCCCAAAGAACTGGACCTGGGGTTCTACCTTTTCGATGGCATGAAGCCCAGGGGGCTGACGCCTGAACTCAACCAGCAACTGAACGAACAGTTGATGACTGCCTTGCGACCTGTCCAGCGCCAACTGGAAGCATCGGGCCTCGCCACCGATCAGGCGCTCATCGAGACCACAGCTGTGTTTGCGCACATCGTGGGCATTCTCGTGCTAAACAACACGGGGCGTATTCGCCTGTTCAAACAGAACCCGGACGCACTCTTTGTGCAATACATGGATTCACTCATTCAGCGGCTCTCGGCGTCTCGCGCATAGGGCCAAAAGGCAGGTAGTAGTTCAACGCATCCAGCCTGCGCCCTGGCAGCTGTCATTTGTGAGCCCCCCTCCCTGTCGGCCCCGAACGCCCCAGCAAAGCCACACACCGACCGTTCCGCTATCGTCGACGCAGAATGGAAATCATCCAGGCGACCCTAGCGCCTCAGGGCAGATGAGGATTGAAGCGGTGCTGCATGATGGTGCCGGCATGCGCCACAATGGCGGTTTGCTCCGGCACTTTCTCCCACACCTCGAGCAGGTCGACAAGCGGTTCGGACAGCACGAGGAAGGCATCGTCGCCGGCCGCCGTGATACGCGGGTCGTCCGGATACAGTTCGTGCAGGTGGTGAAACGACGTGCTGTGAAACAGCGAGCGCGACTGAGTCTCGCTGGAATAGCGCACGGCGACCAGTTGCTGCCCGTCGGTCGCGCACACCGTCATGGTCAGCGGCGCTTCCACCCCATGGCGCTGCCCGGTCTCCTCGACCAGCGCCGCCATCCGCTCCAGCGCCGGCACCGGTTCGGCCGCCAGGCCATACGTCAAGGCGAGAAAGAACAACAGTTCGGAAAAGGAATCACCCCACGTGCCCACTAACCCCTTGTCGGCCTCCACGCCATAATCTGGGGTTCGGACACACCGACCCAACCCGCTTCCCGGCACGACCACACAGCAAGCGCTCCATGCCGCTCGAACCGGCCGCCGGGCCGGGTCAGCACTCACGCGGCCGAAGCTGCGGCCCCCTTCCCCGCCATGCTGTGCAGCACACTGCTGAGCATGGCCGCCAACGCGACGGCCAGCGCAGCCAGCAGAAACACCGAGGCATACCCCAGCCGATTCGCCACGACGCCGGCCAGCGGCCCGGTCAGGCCGAGCGCCAGATCGAGAAACAGCGCATAAGCCCCCAGGGCCGCACCGCGATTGCCGCTCGGCACCCGGCGTACGGCCTCCATGCCCAGCGACGGAAACACCAGCGCAAAGCCGAACCCCGTGAGTGCCGCGCCGGCAAAAGCCTGCCAGGGTGCGGCAGCCAGCCACAGCAGCAGCAAACCGGAGGCTTCCACGATAAACGACACCAGCGCCACCGGGAAACCGCCAAAACGGTTGATGCTGCCGGCAAACAGCAGGCGCGCCGCGATGAAGAAGGCGCCCAGCAGGGTGAGCGCCAGCGCCGCATCCGGCCAGTGCCGGCTGGCAAAGAACAAGGTGACGAAGGTGGAAATGGCACCGAACCCGACCGAGCCCAGCGCCAGGCACAGCCCGAACGGCACCATGCGCCGGAACACCTGGCTGAACGGCAGCCGCTCGCCGCCGGATGGCGCCACCGCCGGCTTGCGCCGCGCCAGGAACCACGAGGCCAGTGTCATTGCCACAGTGGTGAGGCCCAGCGCGCCAAAGCCCCAGTGCTCGGCGAGCAACACGCCCAAGGGCGCACCGAGGGCCATGCCGCCGTAACTGGTCATGCCGTTCCAGGAAATGACTTTGCCGGTATGGGCGCTGCCGGCCCGGGCAATTCCCCAGGTAATGGTGCCGGTGGTGACGAGGCTCTCCCCGGTCCCCAACAGCAGACGCCCCACGATCAGGCTGGCCAGGCTGCCCGCCGGCGCCAGGCCCGACAGCCCGGCAATCCAGAGGCAGATCCCGCTGGCGCAGCACAGCGCCATGCCCGACAGAACCGAGCGCTTGGGCCCGTGGTTGTCGCACAGCCGGCCCGCATAGGCCCGGCTCAACAAGGTGGCCAGGTACTGGATGCTGACGGCGAAGCCCGCCACCACCTCGCCGTAGCCCAGCGGGCCGTGCACGTAGCCCGGCACCACCGCCATCGGCAGGCCGACCGCGAGGTAGGCCACGAAGTTGAAGAACACGATGGCGATGATCGGCCCGGCGGCAGAGCCCGTGGTGGCGGAGGCCGCTGGCGGCGCGGAGGTTGCGGAAGCATTGTCTGACATCGGCTGAAATCCGATAACGGGTTAAAACAAGAGGAAGGCGTTGCAAACACCCGGAACCCTATCCGCAACAAGACGATGCGGGGAGGCGCGCGAGCAGCGTAGTTTATCGCGATCGAGGACAGGCAAAAAAAGGCGAACGTTCACACGTCCGCCCAAGTCCCCGGGTCACAAGGAGTTCAAATCATCGGTTCCGACCGGAACGCCGCGGCGGATCGCTGCCGCGTGCCCGGTACAAGAGTCATCACTTGCCGGCATAGAGCGCGACGTCACGTGCCGCCGCCTGGCGCTGGCGCGCGCCGTGCATGCCTTTGGCCAGAATCGCCAGCGCGGTGAGCGCGGCCGGCACCGACAGCGCGCCGAACACCTGCGCAAACGACCACCCCCAGGCCAGCATCTGCGCCCCGCCAAAGGCGCTCAGCACCGCACCCCAGCGGCCGATGCCGTGCATCCAGCTCGAACCGGTGGCACGCGCCTCGACCGGGAAAAAGCTGGCCGACAACGCGTTCATGCCGGTATTGGCGCCGTTGAAACAGAAGCCGATCACGAAGGAAAGCAGCACCACCAGGGCGAAGTGGCTTGCTACCAGGCCCAGCAGGTAGAGCATCGCCCCGCCGAACAGGTAGGCCAACGCCAGCAGCTTGTGCGGGTTGGTGCGGTCCATGCACCAGCCGAGGAACAGCGACCCCAACGGGCCGCCCAGCTGGAAGAACGCCGTCACCACGGCGGCGTCGCTGACGCTGTAGCCGGATTCTTTTACCAGGGTCGGCATCCAGCTGCCCATCAGGTACACCAGGAACAGCGCCGAGAAGTAGCCGAGCCACAGCATCAGGCTGCCGAACTTGTACTGCTTGGACAGCACGATCTTGATCGGGCTTTCGTTCGGTACCGCCACCGGGGCGCTCGACATCACGAAGGTGGAGTGCTCGTTGACCACGCCCGGGGCGAGCCGGTCGACAACCTTGCGGATCTGCTCGGCCGGAGCCTGCTTGGTGACCAGGAAGCGAACCGATTCCGGCAGCTTGAAGAACAGGATCGGCGCCACGAGCAGCGGCAGCACGCCGCCCAGCACCAGCACGCTGGCCCAGCCGAAGTTGGGAATCATCCAGGCTGCCAGGAAGCCGCCGCCGGCTGCGCCGACGGTGAAGCCGCAGAACACCACCGTCACCAGGAAGGAACGGCTGCGGTCCGGGGCGTACTCCGACACCAGCGTGCCAACGTTCGGCATCGCCGCGCCCAAGCCCAGGCCGGTCAGGAAGCGGAACACGATCAGGTGCGTGATGTCGGTCGACGCTGCCGTCGCCAGCGTCCAGACACCGAAGAAGAACACGCTGCACACCAGCACCACCTTGCGGCCGAAGCGGTCCGCCAGCGGGCCGGCGACCAGGGCGCCGATGGCAAGACCGGCCAGGGCGGCGCTGAGCACCGGCCCCAGCATCTGGTTGGTCACCCCCCATTCCTGCTTCAGTTGGGGCGCGATGAAGCCCATGATCGCGACGTCGAAACCATCGAGCGCGATGATGCAAAAGCCGAGCAACACCACCAGTTTCTGGCACAGCCCGATGGCGCGGTCATTGATCAACGCGCGAACGTCGATTGCAGTGGATACAGTCACGGTTTATCTCCTCCATTACATCAAAAGTGACGCAAGCGGTGCTTGCGCGACGGGCTCTCCCTGTCTTTGCGCGTCCGTCAGGACGCCTGCAGGGTGTCGAGCAATTCTTTGGGGTAAATCATGTCCCTGAGCGCGGAGGCGTCGTGCTCGATGCCAGCCGCCGCGGCCTCCAGGCCGAAAAAGCGCAGGTACAGCGGCGCCTGCTGGATCAGCATCTCGAAGCCGGGCTCGGCCTTGAGCGCGCGGGCGCGTGCCGAGCGCACCAGCGGGGTCGGCTGGTTCTTCATCAGCACGTCGAACACGGCGGCGCCGGCGTCGAGCCGCGTCACGTCGAACGGCACCGGATCGCCCTGCTTCATGCCGAGCGGCGAGGCGTTGACGACGAGATCGTAGCCGGCCGGGTCGTTGCTGGCGGCGGCACGGGTCTCGACCGGGAAGGCCTCGGCGATGCGCGCCGCCAGTTGCACGGCCTTGTCGCCGGCCGGATCGAAGACCGCGATCTCGGCGCTGCCGCACGACGCCAGCGCGGCGGCAATCGCCGAGGCGGCGCCACCGGCACCAATCAGCAGCACGCGCTTGCCGGTGTAGGCGATGTCGGCGCGTTCCAGTGCCTTGACGAAGCCCAGTCCGTCGAACAGGTCGCCCTCCAGCGCGCCGTCCGGAGCGCGGCGTACCGCGTTGACCGCCCCGGCCACCTGCGCCAGCCGGGAGCAGCGGTCGGCTACCGTCAGCGCCGCCGGTTTGTGCGGAATCGACAGGAACACGCCGTCCACATTGGGCGCCTTGAACACCGTCCTGAGCGTGGCGTCGAAGTCTTCCGCCTTGACGTTCAACGGCACCACCACGGCGTCGACGCCGTACCGGCGGAATACCAGGTTGAACAGTTCAGGCGCGCGGACCTGGTCGATCGGATCGGCGATCACGAAATACACGCGGGTGGAACCGGTGATCTTCATCAGACTCTTCCTAACTGGCTTACCTGGTCCCAGGGCTGAATGGCCTGTAGGGAACGGGGCGGCGATCGGCGCACGATCGCCAGGGCGGTAAATCCGGCCGACAACGGCCGCCTGCTATGAGGTCGCGCTAGCGCGATGTGCTCGTTCGAAAAGCGTGACGGAGAGCGGGAAGTCGATTGGAAGGGGACGCGATCGGACCGACCGGCAAGGCGCTCGCTTGAGCGGGCTGGCGGGTGGAAACGAGGAACGGGGCCACGGCGTTGATCATGATCATCCTCCAAATCAGAATGGGCGATTAACGCCCTTATGTTCTTATATCGAACTACAATGTAGGTCGGCCGTTACACGTCGTCAACTCCGATTATCGAATTATCGTTCGACTATCGAACGCAACAACTCTAGTCATGTCAGGCCCGGATTCCGATCGGCTTCGGCCAACCTTGGCCAAGAAAAAGACCCGCCCCGAAGGGGGCGGGCCTGGCGGGAACGGCAAACCCTCAGAAGTTCTTCCACATGCCGATGGCGATGGAGTGCTGCTTCGACATGACCGCGCCCGCCCCCGGCTGCACGGCGTTCGAACCCAGCACGTAGCCGGCGTTGTCATCGTTGTGCATCAGCGTGTAAAGCGCGTACACCTGGGTGGTCTTGCTCAGGATGCGGTTGTAGGCGATCGAGCCCATGCGCGCGCCACTGTCCGCCACCCCGGCCGCCCCGGTCCACGACGCTGCCTTGCCGAACTGGGCCGAGAACACGTTGAGACCGGCGGTGTAGCTGGCCATCGCGCCGTAGTAGTTGCGACTGCGGTCGTTGCCGCTGTTGTTGATGTTTTCCAGCTTGATGTGCTCGTACAGGCCGCCGAGGTAGACGTCGCCGAAGACATAGCCCGCAGCCAGCATGTGGGCGGTGCCGTCCTCGTAGAAGTTGGACGACAGGCCCTGCATGTCGCGGTTGTTCTGGAAACCGTAGCCGACGCGCAGCGGGCCGTCGTCGTACAGCACGTTGGCCGAAACCACCGAAGCCCCGTTCGACTTGACTTCCTTGCCGTTGGTGGCGTCGGTGGTCAGCGAATACTGGATGCGCGAGCTGAAGCCCTTGTACTTCGGAGTCTGGTAACTGATCGAGTTGCCCAGGCGCGTATCGAAGCCGCCGGTCTTGAGATCGCCGCCGTTGGCCCACATCGCGGCATCGTTGGAAATACCGGTGCCCTGCTGGAAGTTGTTGCCGGCGATGTAGTGCAGATCGTCGTAAGGCACCAGGAAGTTACCGGCTTTCAGGGTGCCGAAGGTGGCGTCGCTCAAACCCAGGAAGCTCTCGCGCGAGGCCCAGGTGCCGCCGCCGGCATCGACCGACACGCCCGACTCCACCTGCCAGATCGCCTTCAGGCCGTTCCCCAGGTCCTCACTGCCCTTGAAGCCGATACGCGAGGCATCGTTCTGCACCTTGGTCAGCGACGGCGACTCGGTCGTACCCGCCTTGGTACTTTCCAGGTCCATGTGGATACGGCCGTAGAGCGTGACATCGGCGTAGGCAAACGAGGTCATGCCCAGCGCCAGAGCGGCAATCAGTTGTTTCTTCTTCATCATGAGTCTTTCTCCTAGGTGGACACAGCTTTTTTGGTGTGGGGCAGCCTCGAACACGTCACCCGCCATTCCGGCACGCGGCCGATCCATCGGGATCGGGCATCCGGGAAGGGGGGCAAACTCGAAACCGCCGGCGGCCAGGCAAAGCCCGGCCGCCATCGACAGGAACGCCGATCGTTACGGCGTCCCGATCAAATCGGGGGCAACGCGGAAATGCGCGACATGGCAAGAACGCTGCGCACGGCAGCGGCCGGGTCGAACGTCAGGAAGGGGGAAGCGGGGGATGGGCCATGACTGTCTCTCCTAAGTCGTTTTGTGCGTTTAACGCACATATAGTTGTTTATCGAACAAACTGTAGCCAGCCGCCCTGGGCACGGTCAATACCGATAATCGAAATATTGTGCGATAGGCGAATAATCAACTATCCTGACGGTGCCGGTGAATGCGAGGCGATGCGGAAGGAGAAGGCCGACAGCCTGCATTCACGGGGACATGCGCTCCGCCCCAGGGCGGAGGGTGAACGATTGAACGAGGCGAAGGCGGCATGGACGCGCTAACGGAAATGACACACGGTCATCTGCACCGTGAGCCCGCCGCCCCACGCCATGACACGAGACGGCCCATGTACAACACTGAAGACCGCCCCGCCGAGGACCTGGAAGAGCAGTCCGGTCCCGACGAGAGCAGCGACGACACCCCTCAGACCGCCGCCGAGGACATCGCCTCGCAGAGTGGCGATCCCAACTTCATGACCTCGCTCGCCCGCGGCCTGACCGTGATCCAGGCGTTCTCGCAACAGCGCCGCCTGATGTCGATCTCGCAGATCAGCCAGAAGACCGGCATCCCGCGCGCCGCCGTGCGCCGCTGCCTGTATACGCTGAACAAGCTCGGCTTCGTCAGCGCCGAGGATGGCCGCAACTTCGCGCTGCGTCCGCGCATCCTGTCGCTGGGCCATGCCTACCTGGCCTCGACCCCGCTGGCCAAGGCGGCCCAGCCGGTACTGCGCCACATCAGCAACACGCTCAATGAATCGAGCTCAATCGCCATCCTCGACGGCGACGACATCCTCTACATCGCGCGTGCCTCGACTTCGCGCATCATGACCATCGACCTCGACATCGGCAGCCGGCTGCCCGCCGCCTACACCTCGATGGGGCGCGTCCTGCTGGCCAGCCTGCCGGCCGAAGAGCGCGAAGCCCAGCTGGCCCGCGCCAAGCTGATCAAGTACACCTCGCACACCCTGATCACCGTGGACGATCTGCGCGCCGAACTGGAGAAGGTGCGTGCGCAAGGCTATGCCATCGTCGACCAGGAGCTGGAAATCGGGCTGCGCTCGATCGCCGTGCCGATCGCGGCATCGGACGGCAAGGTGGTGGCGGCGATGAACATCGGCGTGCAGGCCGGGCGCGTCTCGCTGAGCGATCTGGAAACCCGCATCCTGCCGGTGCTGCAGGCCGGTTCCAACGAGCTGTCGCTGCTGCTGCCCTAAGCGGCCTGCCATACCATCCCGGCAGCCGCGCCGCCCCGCCCTCGGTTTGCCGCACGCATAAAAAAACGGACGGGAAGACCCGTCCGCCACTACCTGGGAAATCGCCAGGTGCACACACCAACACAAACAACGTTAACCCTCCCGGCCCTGGCCGGAAGCGAGGGGATTAGTACGCCGGCAGCACATCGTCGCCAGGCGCCGGAAACAGCGCGTTCAGCCCGGCCGCAGCTGCGAAGAGAGCCATTCCACCGCCTGCCCTGCCCGCTGCAGCACCAGCGACGGAGGGCAATGCTGATAATCGTCGTTGGCGACCTCGAAGGCGTAGCGGCCGCGATAGCCGCCCGCCTCCAGCCGGCTCACCAGTTCCACCAGCGCCCGGCTGTGCTCACCCTCGCCCGGGAAAAAGCGATGATGCAGGGAGAGCTCCACCATCTCGTCGAGCGCCGGCACGTAGTCGTACATCGCGTCGGAGAGCTGCACCAGAAACAGGCGCTCCAGCGGAATGGCGTGCAGGTCGTCCGGCTGCATGCCGCGGGCGAACAGGTGGAACGAATCCAGCACCAGGCCGACGTTTCCCCGGCCGACCCGCTCGATCACCTGCCAGGCACCGGGGTAGTCCGCAACGTGGCGCCCCCAGGCCAGCGGCTCGTAGCCGATGCGCAAGCCGAGGGGCGTCGCCAGTGCGGAGAGCAGCTGCAGGTGCTGCACGATGGTATCGAGGTCGCCGCTGGCTTGCGGCGAGGTCGACGACGACACCAGCAAGAGATCGGCCCCGGTCTGCTGCGCCATGCGCAGCATCGATTTGGCGATGTCGATCTTGTAGTCGAGGAAGCGGCCACCCAGCCCTTCGAAGTCGCGCAGCGCCAAGAAGCCGCTGACGGCCAGCTGGCTGTCGCGCACCCGGCGCACCGCCTGCTCCAGGCCGCCGGTCTGCTCGCCCACCAGATCTTTGGCCGACAGCGTCACAGCCGAAAAACCGGCCGCGGCGATGGCCGCCAACTTGTCTTCCAGCGCCCCGGCAAGGGCGGTGGTATCGATGGCAAAACGGGATCGTTCCATGATCGGCACCGTGTCAGTCAGCCTGCGAGGCCATTTCGAATTGCACCAGCCCCGGCTCGTGCAGCGTGTGCAGCACCCGTGGGGCATAGGCGTCCGGCGTCAGCGATTCGCCCAGCCGTACCCCCCGCCGCGCCAGCTCGGCGGCCGCGGCGGGCAGATCGGGCGCCAGCAGCCGCACGGCATGCAGGCCTTCGCGCCCGCCTTCGCCCCGTTCACCCACGGCGGTCTCCAGGCGGATGCGCACCTTGCCGCACGGGCTTTCAATCAGGCTCTCGCCGGCCACGCTCTGCGGATAGGCGCGAAAACCGAACAGGTGGGCATAAAAGTCTTGCCACTCCTTGAGCCGGCCAAGCTGAACCCGCTGGACCAGCTGATCGACCGCGTTGAGCAGCGGCGGCGCCTGGCCAGCCTCGGCGCCGGTCAGCCAGACAAAATCGACGTCGTAGATGGAGTGGTCCTGGTAGCGGTCGACCAGATAGATCAGCGAGCCCCCCACCCCCTGAAACGCGGGAATGCGCAACTCCATCACCCCGGGGGCGCTGTCCACTTCCCAGCCCCCTCGCTCATTGGCGTAGCGTGTCGCGAGTGCCGCATCGCGGACCCGGAAAGCCACGGCGCAGATGCCCGAACCCTGCTGCTGCGCGTACTGGTGGGCGTGCCCGACCTCTTCGCCGTTGACGATGAAGTTGATCGAACCTTGCCGGTACAGCAGCACGTTCTTCGAGCGATGCCGCGCCACGGCGCTGAAGCCCAGCGCTTCGAGATGACGCCCCAGACGGACGGGTTCGGTGCTTGCAAACTCCACAAACTCGATGCCGTCCATTCCCATGGGATTGGCCGCGTCTCCCTGAGTGTTCGAGTTAACCATGACGTTCCTCAGCAGAGTGATTCTTTACATGCTCGTCGTGATGCGACGTGGCAAACGCCTTGCGAGCGGGGGACGGGGCGATAGAAGCCGCAGCCTCCTTGCACACCCAGCCACCGATCCATCGGCTCGTCATTTTCATTGTCCGAAAACCGCTCGCTTAATCAAGTGGCATTGCAAGGCTGTCCACCGATAAATGACCGATAAACGCACAAATAGTTCGAATATCGGCCATCAATGTAGTGAGTGGCAGCCATGACGTCAAGGAGCATGCCGGCAAAGATGTTCGATGATCGAACCGGCAGGGTTTGGCGCGCACGATGCCCCACCGAGACGGCTTGGACGGCAGGCGCTGTGCTCCGGAACGAAGACCGGGATGCCGGGCGGGAGAACGCCGCGCACGGCGGAGAAAACGGGGCGGCCAGCACGTGGCCGCCCGCGTTCACAGGACAGGAATCAGGAGAAGCCGGCCAGGGCCGCCGCCTCGAGATCGGCCTCCTGGCTGGCGTCGGCCACTTCGGCCAACTTTCTAGCAGCGATATCGGCAACACGCCGGACGTGAGCCACCGACGCGTCATGCGCAGACTGGGCATCGCGCCGCTTGAGCGCAGCAGGCGCATCTCCGCTGCGGCCTCGGTGGCACGGCCCGCCGAGCTGATGGTCATGGCGCGCAGGCGGTTGATGCGGGCGTTGAGCGACTGCACGATCTCCCAGGCCATGGTCTGGCCGCTGCCCTCGAACATCAGTTCGTAGAACGCGGAGGTGCTGGCCAGCACCTCATGGAAATCGTTACGGGCGAAGGCCGCCTGGATTTCCTCGTTGATGGCGGCCAGGCGCTCGATGGTCTCGTCGTCGGCGCGCTCGGCGCACAGCCGGGCGGCGTGGCCTTCCAGCAGGGCGCGAATCTCGTAGATCTGCGCCGCTTTGTCGGTGTCGAGCGTGGCCACCACCGGGCCCTGATGCGGGATCGACTCGACCAGGCCCTCGGTCTCCAGGTGGCGCAGCACTTCCCTGACAATGGAGCGGCTGACGCCCAGCTCTTCACACAAGGAGCGTTCCACCAGGCGCTCGCCGGGCTTGAAATAGGCGCTGAGGATGGCGTCGCGCATCTTCTCCAGCGTCAACTCGCGCAGCGTCTTGACGCTACGGTCTATCTTCAGCGAACTGCTGCCCTTGGGTGACATGGCCGACCTCCTTATTGAATGCCACCAAGACAGAGGTATTTGATTTCGAGGTAATCCTCGATGCCGTAGCGCGACTCTTTCCGGCCGCAGCCGGACTGCTTGATCCCGCCAAACGGCGCCACTTCAGTGGAAATGAGGCCGGTGTTGACCCCCACCATGCCCGCTTCGATCGCCTCGGCGACGAAACGGAACACCAAGGAAGAAATCGTCGAGGCGATCCTGCAGATCGCCATCTATTGCGGGGTGCCCGCCGCCATTGATGCCATGCGCATTGCGCGCGAGGTGTTGAATGCCGAGAGCTCGGCTTGATGCTGGCGTCAGAGAATGCTTGCAGGCGTTGATAATACCGTTTAGAGCACACGGGCGGAACGGCCCCTGCCCGTGTTCACACTCTACTCCGCCGGCGGCAGCAACACGCGCCAGTCGGTCTCGTCCAGCGTCAGATGACAGGCCAGGCGCCAGGTGTCGGCGGTATCCGGCCACTCCTCGGCGGCGGCCATGGCGGCGTCGATCAGCCCGGCGCGCAGCATCACGTTGCGCTCCTTTCGGCCAACCTTGACGGTGCCGGGCTGGCCCAGGTGTTCGACACGCACCTTGCAGGTGCCGCAGGTGCCCTGGCCGCAGCGCCAGTGCAGCGGCAGCTCGTGAAAGCGCGCGACGTCGATCAGCACATCGCCCGCTTCGGCAGCCACCTCCTCCAGCACCTGCCCGCTGGATTGATCGATAAAGCGGACGATCGGCATCAAAACTCCAGGGCGATGAAATCGACCAAATCGCCGGCCGCGACGGCCTGCCCCGGCGCCAGGCGCACCAGCCCGTCGGCCCAGGCGCACGAGGTCAGCACCCCCGAGCCCTGGTTGGGGTAGCGCTCCAGCACGGTCTGGCCATCGCGCACCACACGCCGCACGCGCAGGAACTCCACGCGCTTGGCGTCGGGACGAGTCCAGTCGAAGGCGGCGGGATAGCGCACCGTCGTCGCGCCGGCCGCGTCGGCCACGCCGGCGCGCCGCTGCAGGAAGGCCTTCACCAGCACCGCGAAGGTGACGAAGCCCGACACTGGGTTGCCCGGCAGGCCGATGAAGTCGGCGCCGCCGACCTTGCCGCTGGCCAGCGGCTTGCCCGGCTTGATGGCGATCTTCCACAGATCGAGCGCCCCCTCGGCCTCCACCGCGGCCTTGACGTGATCCTCCTCGCCCACCGACACCCCGCCGCAGGTCATGATGACGTCGGCAAAGTCGGCGGCGTCGCGCAGGGCCTCGCGCGTGGCCTGCAGCTCGTCGGGGATGATGCCCAGGTCGCTCACCTCGCAGCCCAGCTGCATCAACGCCGGCACCAGCCAGTAGCGGTTGGAGTTGTAGATCTGGCCCGGTCCCAGCGGCAGCCCCGGCTCGACCAGTTCGTCGCCGGTGAAGAACACTGCGACGCGCAGTGGGCGCACCACCGTCACCTCGGCGATGCCGAGTGAGGCAAGCAGGCCGATATCGGCGGTGGAAAGACGCTGACCGGTGGCCAGCACGGTCTGGCCGTTGGCGATATCTTCGCCGGCACGGCGAATGTTCTGGCCGCCGACGGGCGCCTTTTGAATCGCGACGCGGCCGTCCTCAAGCACCTCGCACTGCTCCTGCATCACCACCGCGTCGGCCCCGGCCGGAATCGGCGCGCCGGTAAAGATGCGCGCCACGCTGCCCGGCTGCAGCGCATCGGGCACATGGCCCGCCGGGATGCGCTGCGACACCGGCAAAGGTTGGCCGAAGTCGGCCACGCGCAAGGCATAGCCATCCATGGCGCTGTTGTCGTGCGGCGGCACGTCCAGGGTGGCCACCACCGGCACCGCCAGCACGCGGCCGCAGGCCTCCAGCAAGGAAACAGTTTCGGTCTCGGTCACGGCGTCGGCGCGCGACAGCAGCCAGCTCGCGGCCTCGTCAACGGTCAGCATGTTTTGCATCGGGTAGGGTACTCAACAGAAAAGCGACGATGCCGGCGATATCGTCTCGATGAAACTGCGGCAAAGTCGTGTCGATGGGGACGTCGCCAACCACGGCCAGTACCTGGGGATCGTCCGGGTACAGGCGCGGACTGGCGAGCGCGCTATTGATCACTTCGATCTTGGGCACCGGGGCGTGCTTGAAGCCCTCGGCCAGCACCAGGTCACACGGCGTGAGCCGCGCCACGTGTTCCAGCAGCGGGTGATCGTTGCTGCCGGGCAGCTCTTCCACCAGCAACCGGCGCCGGCCGGCCGCCAGCAGCACCTGCCGCGCCCCGGCCTGACGATGGCGCCAGCTGTCCTTGCCCGGCACGTCCCAGTCGACGTCGTGGTGAGTGTGCTTGATCACCGCCACATCGAGCCCATGGGCCACGAACCGGGGCAACAGCCGTTCAATCAAGGTGGTTTTGCCACTGCCGGAATAGCCGGCAAAGCCGATCACGTGCATCGTTCAGCATCCGCAAGAATCTGGGCCCGGCGCACAGGCCGGGCGGAACAAGGCGATGATAACACGCAGGGGGATGCCACCTAATCGGGCGAAATGACTAGTCTCGGCTCACCCGGTGCAGGGGGAAGGAAATCGCCACGAGCGGCCCTGAGCGGGGTAAGGACCGTGCGGCAACCGCAATGCACACGCTGTTCGGGAGGATGTCTCAGCACGGCGCGAACCCCTGCGTACACAGCCATCGCTGAGCCAATCGAAGATTGGCAAGCAGGGATGCGCCCATCGAAAGATTGACACGCAGTGCGCATGAGCCCGATCGGGGGCGCGGCAGATCCATTCAGCCGCGTTCAGGCGGCGTGCGACAGGCTTGCGTCGTTGCCCTGCACGTCCTCGGGGTCCTCGAAGCGTTTCCAGTCGATGATCATCACTTCGGTCAGCCCGCAATCGATCGCCAGCTGTGCCTCGATCTCCTCCAGTACTTGGTGGCAATGAATCGAGCCGTTCAGCGCCACCTCGGCGCGGCGCACCACCTTGTCGTCAGGCGTGGCAAACCAGATGCAATAGCGGTTCATGACGGCCTCCGATCAACCGGTCAGTCAGAGCGCTTGCAACAAACTCGGCAGCCCGCCCCGCCCAGCCCCGCGCTGCTCGCCGAATCCACGATACGGCGACGCTTCTCGAGCCACCCAGGAGCGCGGCAATGACCGCAGGGAATCCCTGTAGGGCGATGTTTCTCGCAAGCCCATACTACATATATCGGCGCAATTGCAGCCAGATCGCAAGCTTTTCTTCGTAGGGACGGGTATAGGCCGGGCTGGAAGACGGCAGCGCCAGCAAGGCCAAGGGGCTTCCGGCCAGGCTTTTCGCCGCCTTGAACGCCGTGCCGCCGTTGAATCCAATCGCCTCGAGCCGGGGAAGGGAACGCGTCAGCGCCAGGAGGTCATTGTGCTCAATGTCGTTGAGCGCGGCATCCAGGCTGCCCTGACGCCGCGCCTGTGCCACCACGTCCCACAGCCCGACACGATGTTCGAGCAGGCAGCCGAGCCGGTCGGCATACGGCATCTCGCCCAAGGGCTCGTCCAGCACCTCGCCCAAGAGGCGCCAGAACTGGTTGCGTGGGTGGGCATAATACTGGCTGGCCGCCAGCGAGGCCTCTCCCGGCAGCGAGCCCAGGATCAGCAGGCGCACCTCGGGCGAGACGACGGGAGGAAAGCATTGCTTGCGATTCGCCATGCCCGATCTAGAACAACTGGCCCTGCTGCCGCGCCAGCCACGCCTTGACCGGGCCGAAGGTGCGGCGGTGCTCCGGCAGCACGCCGAAACGCTCGATCGCCGCCAGGTGCTCGGCGGTCGGGTAGCCCTTGTGGCGGGCGAAACCGAACTCGGGATGCAAGGCGTCGAGCGCCACCAGCTCGGCGTCGCGCGCGGTCTTGGCGAGGATGGACGCGGCCGAGATGGCCGGCTCCAGCGCATCGCCCTTGACGATGGCGCGCGCCGGCACGGCGATACCCTTGGGCACACGGTTGCCGTCGATCAGCACTTCGCCCGGCAACACGGAGAGTCCGGCCACGGCGCGGCTCATCGCCAGCATGGTGGCCTGCAGGATGTTGAGCCGGTCGATCTCGTCGACACTCGCACTGGCGATGCACCAGGCGAGCGAGCGCTCGCGGATTTGCGGCGCCAGCTCGTCGCGCTGCTTTTCGGAAAGTTTCTTGGAATCGGCCAGCCCGACAATCGGTCGGGCCGGGTCGAGGATCACCGCCGCCGCGAACACCGCCCCGGCGAGCGGCCCCCTGCCCGCCTCGTCGACCCCGGCGATCATGCCGGCACTCCCGCCACCTGCAGCACCGCATCGGCGGCAAGCTCGGCGGTATCCTGCCTCAGCTCGCGGTGCAGCGCGGTGAAACGGGCGGTGAGCGCCTGCCTAGCCGGCTCGTCATCGTAGAGCGCGGCCACGGCTTCGGCCAACCTTTCCGGCGTGGCGTCGTACTGCAGCAGCTCCGGCACCACCGAGTCGCCCAAGAGGATGTTGGGCAGGCCGACCCACGGCAACTTCAGCTTGCGCTTGACCAGACGGTAGGTGAGCCACGACAGTTTGTAGGTGATCACCATCGGCTTCTTGGTAAGCGCCACCTCCAGCGTCGAGGTGCCGCTCTTCACCAGCACCACGTCGCTGGCAATCATCGCCATCTGCGCGTGGCCGAACAGCTTGCGGATCGGCAAATCCCAGGCCTTGAGCCGGGACAGCATCTGGTCGAAGGCATCGAGCGTCGCCCGCGTCGCCAGCGGCACCAGGAACTGCGCCGCCGGATAGCGCTCATGCAGCAACCGCGCCGTCTTGACGAAGATTTCGCCCAGGTAGTCGATCTCGCTGACGCGGCTGCCCGGCAGGAGCGCAAATACCGGCCCTCCCGGCGGCAAACCGAGCTGCTCGCGCATCGCGGCGGTATCCGGCGCCAGCGGAATTTCCCCCGCCAGCGGATGGCCGACGAAGGTCACCGGCACGCCGGCCTTTTCATACAGCGGCGGCTCCATCGGAAACAGGCACAGCACCCGATCGGCCGCATCGCCGATCTTCTGCACCCGCTCCGGGCGCCACGCCCAGACCGACGGGCTGACGTAGTGGACGGTACGAATGCCCTTCTTTTTCAGCGACTTCTCGAGCCCAAGGTTGAAATCCGGGGCGTCGATGCCGACGAACACATCGGGCCGCTCGGCGATCAGGGCATCACGCAGATTGGCGCGGATGCGCAAGAGCTCCGGCAGGCGCGACAGCACCTCGGCGTAACCGCGCACCGCCAGCCGCTCCTGCGGCACCACCGAGTAGAGACCCTGCGCCTGCATCCGGGGCCCGCCGATACCGGCAAACTCGATGTCAGGGTGGCGCGCCTTGAGCGCCGCCATCAGGTGCGCGCCCAGCAGGTCGCCCGACGCCTCGCCGGCCACCATGGCGACCTTCAACGCGCCGCTTCGCTTGAACAAGGGTTCCGGCATGATTTAGCGAATGATGCCCCGCTCCGACAGGCCGAAGAAACGCACGAACGCCTCCAGCTCGGGGTGGCTGGCCGCTTCGGCGATAATGGCCTGCTTGGCCTCGTCGAGCGACAGGCCGTTGCGGTACAGCGTCTTGTAGGCCTGGCGGATGGAGCGGATCTGCTCCGGCGTGAAACCGCGGCGCTTCAGGCCCTCGGCGTTGATGCCGGAGGGTACGGCACGGTTGCCGTGCGCCATCACGTAGGGCGGCACGTCCTGCGCCACGGCGCTGGCAAACGCGGTCATGGCGTGCTCGCCGATGATGCCGAACTGGTGCACGCTGGTGAAACCGCCCAGGATCACCCAGTCACCGATATGCACGTGACCACCCAGCGTAGCATTGTTGGCAAAAATGGTATTGCTGCCGACTTGGCAGTCATGGCCCAGATGCACGTAGGCCATGATCCAGTTATTGTTGCCCAGGCGGGTGACGCCGACATCCTGCGCCGTACCGACGTTGAAGGTGCAGAATTCACGGATGGTGTTGTTGTCACCGATCTCGAGCCGGGTCGGCTCACCGGCGTACTTCTTGTCCTGGGGAATCGCGCCCAGCGAACAGAACTGGAAGATGCGGTTGTTCTTGCCGATCGAAGTATGGCCCTCGATCACCACGTGCGGCCCAACCCAGGTGCCGCTGTCGATGGACACGTTGGGACCGACGATGGAATAAGCGCCGATCTCGACATCCGGGGCGACCCGGGCGTTGGGATCGACGATCGCGGTGGGATGAATCGCCATGGTCACACCTCGCGCTTGGCGCACATGATCTCGGCCTCGCAGGCCACCTGACCGTCCACCAGGGCACGTGCCTTGTACTTCGCGATGCCACGCTTGGACGTGATTTCCTCCACTTCCATCACCAACTGATCGCCCGGCACCACCTGGCGCTTGAAGCGGGCGTTGTCGATGCCGACAAAGAAGTACAGCTCGTTCTCGGCGCGCTCGCCCTGGCTCTTGATCGACAGGATGCCGGCCGCCTGCGCCAGCGCCTCGATGATCAGCACGCCCGGCATCACCGGGTACTGCTCGAAGTGGCCGACGAAGAACGGCTCGTTGATGGTCACGTTCTTGAGTGCCTTGACGCGCTTGTTCGCCTCGAACTCGACCACTCGGTCCACCAGCAGGAACGGGTAGCGGTGCGGCAGGTATTTCATGATTTCACGTACGTCGACGTTCACGGCATGCTCAGTCATTATTCTGTTCCTTGCTGTCTTTCAGGGTCTTGATCTCGCGTTCGAGTTCTTTTACGCGTTTGACGAGATCGTCGAGATGTCTCAGGTGAACGGCGTTGGGCAGCCATTCCTTCATGGTGGAAAGCGGGTAGGACGAGGCGTAGTTATCCGGCTTCTTGATGCTCTTGGACACCAGCGTGCCACCGCCGATATGGGTGCGGTCGGTCACCTCGATGTGGCCGACGAACATCGCCGCGCCACCAACTGTGCAATAGGCCCCGATCTTGGTGCTGCCGGCGATGCCGACGCAGCCCGCAATCGCGGTGTGCTCGCCGATCTGCACGTTGTGCGCGATCTGCACCAGGTTGTCGATCTTGGCGCCCTTGCGGATGATGGTGTCGGCCATGGCACCGCGGTCGACCGTGGTGTTGGCGCCGACCTCGACGTCGTCCTCGATCACCACCCGGCCAGTTTGAGGAATCTTGAACCAGTGGTCGCGGGCCCAGGCCAGGCCGAAGCCATCCGCGCCGATCACCGTGCCGGAGTGGATGCCGACGCGCGAGCCGATCAGGCAACCGTGGTAAACCGTGACATTGGGGTGCAGCGTCACGTCATCGCCGATCACCACGCCGTCGCCGATTACCACGCCCGGCAGGATGCGGCAGCGCTGGCCGATGGTCACATCACGACCGATGCTGACGTTGGCGCCGATTTCGCTGGAGGAGTCGATGCGCCCCCCCTCACCGACCACCGCCGAGGCGTGGATGCCGGGACGGGCCGGCGGGGCAGGATGGAACAGCGTCGCCACCCGGGCAAAATAGAGATAAGGGTCGTCGGTCAGGATCAGCGGGCCGCCATAGCCGGTTTCTTCGGCCAACTTGGGCGACATGATGAGCGCGCTGGCAGCGGTCGTCTCGAGCTGGCGCCGGAACTTGGCGTTGGCGAGAAAACTGATTTCGCCCGTCTTGGCGTCTTCCAGCGGAGCCAGGCGTTCGACCAGGCAATCGTCACCACGCAGCTCGCCACCGAGCCGCGCCACGATTTCGGAAAGGGTGTATGCCATCAAAAACAAAGCCGACCCGGGGCCGGCTTCTCCGGAAAATAGAGGGAATTACTTGTCAAGTTCCTTGAGGACCTTGGCGGTGATGTCGTACTTGGGATTGACGTACACCGCGTCCTGCAGAATCAGGTCGAACTGCTCGCGCTCGGCGATCTGCTTGATGGTGCGGTTGGCGCGCTCCTGCACAGCAGCAAATTCCTCATTGCGCCGCAGGTTGAAGTCCTCCGCCAGCTCTCGCCCCTTGGCCCGGTAATCGCGGTCGAGTCCGGCCAGTTCGCGCTCGTACTTCTTGCGATCATCGATACCCAGGCCGCTCTTGCCAAGCAGCGTCTCCAGCTCCTTCGCCCGCGCCTCCATCTTTTTCAGCTCGGTGCGGCGGTCACTGAATTCCTTCTCGAGTTTCTTCATGACCTGCAAGGCCGGCGCCGCCTCACGATACACTCGCTCGGTATTGATGTAGCCCAGCTTGAACTCGGCGGCCGGCGCGGCGAACGAAGCGGCCGCAACGGCGCAGGCGGCAAGCAGGCGAACAGTTTTCATCTTCATGTGCGGACTCCGCTCAGAACACCGTCCCCAGCTGGAACTGGAAGGACTGCTTCTTGTCGCCCTCTTCCTTCTTCAGCGGCAAGGCGTAGCTGAATTTCATCGGCCCCATCGGCGACAGCCAGGTCAGCGCCGCGCCAGTCGAATAACGCAGCCCATCGCTCGGGGTAGAACCGGACACATTGCTGTCCCACAGGCTGCCGACGTCGAAGAACACGCTGGTGCGCACCGACTTGTTGTCGCGCATGCCCGGGAACGGGAACAGCAGCTCGACGTTGCCGACCACCTTGGTCGTGCCACCGAGGAAGTCGCCGTTGGTATCCTTGGGACCGATACTGCCGGTCTCGTAACCCCGTACCGAGCCCAGACCACCCATGTAGAAGTTCTGGAAGAACGGCAGGGTGGCGCTCTTGCCGTAACCGTCGGCATAACCCACTTCGCCATTCAGCATCAGGGTGAAGGTCTTCGACAGCGGGAAATACCAGGTCTGCTGATGGCTCAGGCGATAGTATTGCAAGTCGAGGCCCGGCAGACCGATATCGACCCCGGCGCGCAGCACCGCGCCACGTGTCGGCCACAAGGCACTGTCGCGGGTATCGCGCGACCAACTGATGGTGGACAACAAGGTGTTGGCGCTCTTGCCGTATTTGTCGACAAAGTCGAGGTAGCGCTGCGGGCTGTCACTAAAGGTAGTGATGGCGGTCTGCTCCACCCCCAGGCTCAGGTTGATGCGATCGAACTCGGTGATTGGCACGCCGAACTTGGCCGCGGCACCCGTGGTACGCGTCTTGTACTTGGAGACGTTGTCTTCCTGGGCGTCGTAGGTGCGCGAGTACAAGTTGTAGCCCAGGCTGACGCCGTCGACCGTGAAATACGGGTCGTTGAAGGCGATGCTGGCGCTCTTGTTGACCTTGCCGGTGGAAATACCGGCCGACAGCGACTTGCCGGAACCGAAGATATTGCTCTGCGACACGCTGCCGGAGAACACCAGGCCCTGGCCCTGCACAAAGCCGATACCGGCCGAGATGCTACCGGTCGGGCGCTCCTTCAGGTTGATGTTCATGTCGACCTGGTCCGGGGTATCGGCCACCGCCGGGGTTTCGACGTTGACATCCTCGAAGTAGCCGAGCAGCTCGACCCGCTCCTTGCTGCGCTTGATCTTGTCGGAGGCGTACGGCGCACCCTCGAGCTGACGCAGTTCGCGGCGCACCACCTCATCGCGCGTTTTGGTGTTGCCGGCGATATTCACGCGGCGAACGTAAGTCTTGCGACCCGGGTCGAGGAACAAGGTAAAGGCAACCTGACGCTTCTCGCGGTCGATCTCCGGCAGCGCATTGACGTTGGCGAAGGCGTAGCCATCGTTACCCAACCGGTCGCTGATGGCGGTCACCGAATCGTTGACCTTCTCGCGGCTGAACACATCGCCCGCCTTGAACTGCACCAGCTTGCGCAACTCGGCTTCCGGCACCTTCAGGTCGCCAGCCAGCTTCACATCGGAAATGGTATAGCGCTGACCTTCGTTAATATTGATGGTGAGGAACATGTCCTCCTTGTCGGCGCTGATCGACACCTGAGTCGAGTCGATATTGAACTCGAGATAGCCCTGGTTCTGGTAGAACGCCTTGAGCTTCTCCAAGTCGCCGGACAGTTTCTGCTTGGAGTACTGATTATCCTTGGTGATCCACGACAGCCAGTCACCGGTGGTCAGCGAGAACTGGCCCAGCAGTGTATCCTGATCGAACGCCTTGGCGCCGACGATACGAATTTCCTTGATCTTGGCTGTCACGCCCTCGACGATGTCCAGGGTGACGGCGACGCGGTTACGCTCCAGCTTGGTCACGCTGGGGGTGATTTCCACCGAGTACTTGCCGCGGCTGTAGTACTGACGCTTCAATTCCTGAACGGCACCGTCCAGCAAGCCTTGGTCGAACACGCGGGATTCGGCCAGACCGTTTTCCTTCAGCGCCTTCTTGAGCTGATCCTTGTCGAATTCCTTGGCGCCACTAATATTCAGTTGGGTGATGACGGGACGCTCGATGACGGAAACGATCAGAACATCGCCCTGCGCCTCCATCCGAACGTCATTGAAAAACCCGGTGGCAAACAATGCCTTGATCGCTTCTTTGGCCTTCTCGTCGGTAAAGGTATCGCCTACCTTGAGCGGCATGTAGTTGAATACCGTACCGGGTTCGGTGCGCTGCAAGCCCTCGACACGGATGTCCTTGACCACAAACGGCTCGGCCGCCATGGCAGCAGACATGGAAAACAGACCGGCAATCGCCGCTGCAACGAGTTTGATTCTCATCGGTTTGTTCTAACCCCCAAAAAGGCGGCTGATGTCGTTTAACAAGGCAAATGCCATCAACGAAGCCAGCAAGGCAAAACCTATTCTTTGCCCGAGTAACTGCGCCCGCTCACTGACCGGGCTCCCCTTAATCAACTCCGCCGTATAATACATTAAGTGTCCCCCATCCAGAATGGGGATGGGCAGCAGGTTTAATATGCCAATGCTGACACTGATCAGTGCCAGAAATTCGAGATAGGCGTCCAATCCTTGGCGTGCAGTCTGTCCGGCTACGCTGGCAATGGTGATCGGTCCACTCAGATTGTTCCACGAGGCCTGGCCGATCAGCATGCGCCCGAACATGCGCAGGCTCAGCACGCCGTTGGACCAGGTCTTCTGTACCGCCATCCACCCCGCTTCGGCGACGTCCGGATGCAGCTCGTAACGCAGCGTCGCAAGCCAGGCGGCATCCACCGCCGGGGCAGCCCCGATCCTGCCGACAAAGCCGGTGGGGGTTTCGACTGAATCCGGACGCAACATTACTTGCCGGCGCTCTTTGCCCCGCAGAAACGCCAGGGAAACCTCTTTGCCTGGGCTGTTGTGCACCATGCCCACCCACTCGGCCCAACCACGCAGGCTGCGGCCGTTGGCGCTCAGCAAGAGGTCGCCGGCACTCAGCCCGGCTCTTTGCGCCGCCCCACCCGGTTCAACAGCACCCAAAACCAGTGAATAGCGCACCGGCAATATGCCGATCTGGCCATTGCCGCCGGTTTCAGACCCGGCCTTCACCACACGGTTGAGGCGCTGCCCGGCGACGGTTTCCACTTGCACCGTCAAGGGCTCGCTGGCATCGCTGCTACGGTCGAGCAAGGCCAGGCTGATGTCATTCCATTGGGCGACAGGCGTACCGGCAATCGACAGAACCCGATCTCCTGGCTGGAACCCGGCGATGGCCGCAGGACTCTCCGGCACCACCGTACCCACCAAGGGCCGGTACAGGGTCAGGCCGTTGCCGATCACCACCCAGTAGAACAAGGTGGCGAGCAGCAGGTTCATCACGGGCCCCGCCGCCACGATCAGCATGCGCTTGCCGACTGGCTGCCGGCTGAAGGCTCGCGGCCGGTCTGCCGGAAGCACAATCCCCTCGCGCTCGTCCAGCATCTTCACGTAGCCCCCCAGAGGAATCGGACAGACGGCCCACTCCGTCTCCCCCCGCCTCACCGTGAAAAGCGGCTTGCCGAAGCCGATCGAGAAACGCAGCACCTTCACTCCGCAGCAACGAGCGGCGACATAGTGACCCAGTTCATGGAAAGTGACCAGAACACCGATAGCGAGGAGGAAGGCGAGAATGGAAATCATAGCGGCAACCGAGCCTCAAGGGAGGAGCGGACCTCACGATCCTTCTCCAGCAACGCGTCCAGTGTGGCACTGGCGGACAAGTCGAAGCGACCAAGGGCCTGCTCGACCAGTTCGGGAATGCCCATGAACCCTATCTGTCCGTTCAGAAAGGCCGCCACGGCAACTTCGTTGGCCGCATTCAGCACCGCCGGGGCATCGCCGCCGCTGCGCAGCGCCTCAAAGGCCAGCTTCAGACAGGGAAAGCGCTCCAGATCCGGCCGTTCGAATGTCAGATTGGACAAGGCAAAGAAGTCGAGTGAGGCCACACCGGCATCGATCCGCTCCGGCCACGCCATGGCGTAGGCAATCGGTGTGCGCATGTCGGGCGAACCCAGTTGGGCGACAACCGAACCGTCGCGGTACTGCACCATGGAATGGACGACACTCTGCGGGTGCACCACCACGTCGATGTTATCGGCAGGCGCATTGAACAACCAATGCGCCTCGATGACCTCCAGCCCCTTGTTCATCAACGAGGCGGAGTCGACAGAAATCTTCTGCCCCATCACCCAGTTCGGATGCTTGCACGCCTGGGCCGGGGTAACACCATGGAGCTCTGCGGACGACAACTGTCGGAACGGGCCACCCGAGGCGGTCAGAATGATCTTGCGCACCCCGGCCTGCTCCAACGAGCCGAGATAGCCATCGGGCAAGGACTGGAAGATGGCGTTGTGCTCGCTATCGACCGGCAGCAAGGTGGCACCTCCCTCGCGTACGGCGCTCATGAAAAGCTGCCCCGCCACCACCAGCGACTCCTTGTTGGCCAGCAAGATACGCTTGCCCGCACGGGCCGCTGCCAGCGCCGAAGGCAGGCCCGCCGCCCCGACGATGGCGGCCATCACCATGTCTGCCTCCGGCAAGGTGGCGACCATCTCGAGGGCATGGACACCGGTCAGGACCTCGACCGGCAGGCCGGCTTCATTCAGCCGCAAGCGCAGCGCGCTGGCAGCCTGCTCGTCGACCATGACAGCGAAGACGGGACGAAACTGCCGGCACTGATCGAACAGGCGATCTACCTGCCGGTGGGCCGCCAGCGCCACCACGCGGTAGCGCTCCGGGTGTCGGGCAACCACATCCAGCGTGTTCGTGCCGATGCTGCCGGTTGCCCCAAGTACTACGATTCCTTGAGGTTTCATCAGTTTGGCGATTTGAAGCCTGTTATGGACCTGCCCGTAAACCGTGCCAGCGTCCGGCACACTGGGTGCGAGGCGCGGGCGCGCAGGTCGATGTCATTCATTGACCAAGCGCCGTAACGCAACAAAACGGAGCACGGGACGCATGGCCCTTCGAGTTGGATCAAAAACACCGCAAGGTGGCATTTTTCCCGGCGTGCGGTACCCGCACAGCAGTGCGAATCACGCCAATAGCAGGCTACAGCCCACTCAGCGCACGCAAGGCATTGCTCACGGCAAGAACGGCGATAAGACTGTCGATACGATCATAAACCCCACCATGACCGGGAAGCAGTTGGCTACTGTCCTTGAGGCCCGCAGCACGCTTGAACCACGACTCCAGCAAGTCTCCGGCAATGCTGACAGCAGTCAGGGGAAGAGACAAGAGCAGCAGGCTCCATGGTGACAGACCCAGATGCAGCCAGCCCAGTTCATTCACCAGGAAAACATAAGCCGCCGTGGCCACCAGCGCGCCATAGACCCCTTCCCAGCTTTTACCGGGGCTGATCGACGGCGCCAGCTTGCGCCGGCCGAACGCCTTGCCGGAAAAATAGGCTGCGATGTCTGCCACCCAGACCAACCCCATGATGGCCAAGAGCTGCTGCGCCTGTGCCACATCGGGTTGCGGCCGCCATTCCAGCAGGGCAAACCAGGCCGGGAACATCAGCAGCCAACCCAACAGTCGGGCACCCCAGTCGTTTCGGACCACCCAACGCCGCGACAACCACAGCGGCACCACCGCCAGCCAGAAAGCCAGCGTCAGAAGGTGTAGCCACGGCATCGCGGCGACCCGGCCAAGCCAGGCCCCTGCCGCAAGCAGCGTCGAGACCGCCAGGTAAAACCATTGGCCGGTACCGGCCATGCCCACCATCCGGCTGTACTCCCACAACGCAAGGCCAACAACCAGCCACGAAAAAGCGGCCCATAACGGGGCCGAGAAGAAGAACAGTGCGGCCAGCATCAAGGGCAGCAGCACCAGTGCGGTCAGCACGCGTGTTTTCAGCATGGAATCAGTCCCGGCGCAGCGAGGCAGGCAGTTGTTCGCTGGTGCGGCCAAAACGGCGTTCGCGACACCGATAGGATTGCACCGCATCTCCCAGGGCCCGCTTGTCGAAATCGGGCCAGAGCAAGTCGGTGAAGTACAGTTCGCTGTAAGCCAGTTGCCAGAGCAGGAAGTTGCTGATGCGCTGCTCCCCGCCGGTGCGGATGAACAGATCGGGTTCCGGTGCATAGGCCATCGACAGCCGGCCGGCCAACGCCTCTTCGGTGATGGCGGTTGCGCCCTCTCCGATCATCTGGTTGACGGCCTGCAGCATGTCCCAGCGGCCACCGTAGTCGGCGGCGATGGTCAGCACCAACCCACCGTTGGCGGCGGTGCGCGCTTCGGCCGCGTCGATACGCTCCACGATGCGCGGAGCAAAACGGGAACGGTCGCCGATGACCTTGAGGCGGATATCGTTGGAGTGCAGCTTCTCCACCTCGTTCTCCAGCGCATTCAAGAAGAGGTCCATCAGGAAGGAGACCTCGTCCGGCGGACGGCGCCAGTTTTCGGTGGAAAAGGCAAACAGCGTCAGGTACTCGACGCCGAGTTCCTGGCAGCCCGCCACGACTTCCCTGACCGTGCTCAGGCCCTTTTTGTGACCCGCGACACGGGGCAGGAAGCGTTTCTTGGCCCAGCGCCCATTGCCATCCATGATGATGGCAATATGGCGTGGAACCGGACGGACTTCGGGGATGGAACTAGTGGAACTACCGAACAAGTCGTTCCCCTTATACCGCCATCAGATCGGTTTCTTTGGTGGCAAGAGCCTTGTCGATTTCGGCAATGTACTTGTCGGTCAGCTTCTGGATCTCGTCCTGGCCGCGGCGCTCGTCGTCCTCGGTGATGGACTTGTCCTTCAGCAGGTTCTTGAACTCGTTGTTGGCATCGCGACGGATGTTGCGCACGGCAACGCGGGCGCCTTCAGCCTCGCCTCGCACCAGCTTGATCAGATCCTTGCGGCGCTCTTCGGTCAGCATCGGCATCGGCACGCGGATGATCTCGCCCATCGAGGCCGGATTGAGGCCGAGGTCGGAGTCGCGGATCGCTTTTTCGATCTTGCCCAGCATGTTCTTTTCCCACGGCTGTACGCCGATGGTGCGCGCGTCGATCAGGGTGACGTTGGCCACCTGATTTACAGGCACGTCGCTGCCGTAGTAGTCCACCATGACATGATCCAGAATACCGGTATGCGCGCGGCCGGTACGAACCTTGCCCAGATCGGTCTTGAAGGCTTCCAGCGACTTTTGCATCTTCTGTTCGGCCGATTTCTTGACGTCGTTAATCATGTCAACTCCATGGAAACTTGGAAAAACAAGGCGGAAAGCGGCTATTGCCGTTTCCGCCCTTTTGCTATTCTGTAAGGCTCAGCAGTGTACCAGCGTGCCTTCGTCTTCGCCAAGCACTACCCGCTTGAGTGCGCCGGCCTTGAAGATGCTGAATACCTTGATATTGAGGTTCTGGTCGCGGCACAGTGCAAAGGCGGTGGCATCCATCACCTTGAGGTTGCGAGAGATCGCCTCGTCGAAGGTCAGCGTCTGGTAACGCTGGGCATCCGGGTTCTTCTTCGGGTCGTCGGTATACACGCCGTCCACCTTGGTGGCCTTGAGCATGATATCGACGTTCATCTCCATGCCGCGCAATGCCGCCGCCGTGTCGGTGGTGAAGAACGGATTGCCGGTGCCGGCTGCGAAGATAACGACCTTGCCCTCTTCCAGGTATTGCATGGCCTTGCCACGCACGTACGGTTCGGCGATTTGCTGCATGGTCAACGCCGATTGCACCCGGGCCACCAGACCCACCTTGGTCATGGCATCCTTGAGGGCCAGCGCATTCATCACGGTCGCCATCATGCCCATGTAGTCGGCCGTGGCACGATCCATGCCGGAGGCTGCCGGTGCCACGCCGCGGAAGATGTTTCCGCCGCCGATGACGATGCCTACCTCAATACCCAGATCAACCACTTCTTTGATCTGTCCCACGATTTGCTCGATCGTGGCGCGGTTGATCCCGTAGCTATCGTCACCCATCAGGGCTTCGCCCGACAGTTTGAGCAGAATACGTTTATAGGCAGGGGCTTGGCTCATAGTCACCTCGGTGGCAGTTTTTCAGTCAATCAATTTGCAAAACGGCACCCTGCAAGCAGGGTGCCGTTCAATCAGTCCAGATGTCCGGACTTACAGCTTGGCGGCGGCAGCCACTTCAGCGGCGTAGTCCACTACCTTCTTCTCGATGCCTTCGCCCACAACGAACATGGCAAAGGCTTTCACCGAGGCGGATTTCTCAGCCAGCAGCTTCTCGATGGTCTGGTCCGGGTTCTTCACGAACGGCTGGCCCAGCAGGGTTACTTCCGCCAGGAACTTGGTCACGCGGCCTTCCACCATCTTGGCCACGATGTCGGCCGGCTTGCCGGACTGAGCAGCCTGTTCGGTGTAGATGCGGCGTTCGGTTTCCAGGGTTTCGGCCGGAACCTGATCCTTGGACACGCAGATCGGCTTGGACGCGGCGATGTGCATGGCGATGTCCTTGCCCAGGGCCTCGTCGCCACCGTTGAAGTCAACGATGACACCGATCTTGGCGCCGTGCAGGTAGGTGGCGATCTTGCCTTCGGTTTCGTAGCGAACGAAACGACGAATGGTCATGTTCTCGCCCAGCTTGGCGATGGCAGCCTTGCGGATTTCTTCCACCGACTGACCGTCCACTTCAACGGCGCCCAGCGCTTCGACGTCGGCCGGGTTGGCGACAACGACAGCCTTGGCAGCGGCAGCAGCCAGCGCCAGGAAGGTCGGGTCTTTGGCAACGAAGTCGGTTTCGCAGTTCACTTCCACCAGGGCGCCAACGCCGCCTTCGATGAAGGAACCGATGATGCCTTCGGCAGCCAGGCGGCCGGCCATCTTGGAGGCCTTGTTGCCCGACTTGATGCGCAGGATTTCTTCGGCCTTGGCCAGATCGCCTTCAGCTTCAACCAGCGCCTTCTTGCACTCCATCATGCCAAGGCCGGTAGCAGCGCGCAGGTCCGAGACCATTTTTGCGGTAATTTCCGCCATGCTTGAAACTCCTTAACAGTATCTTTTTACGTAAAGCGGTGCGGGTTCAAAAAAAGGGGCTTACGCCCCTTTTTCAGGTCCGTGCTTACTCGGCTTGAGCCGGCTCAGCAGCAACGATTTCCTGCAGCGACTGTGCGCGGCCTTCCAGCACGGCGTCGGCGATGCCGCGGGCGTACAGGCGGATGGCGCGGTTGGAGTCGTCGTTACCCGGGATTACGTAATTGATGCCTTCCGGCGAGTTGTTGGTATCAACCACGCCGATCAGCGGGATGCCCAGCTTCTTGGCTTCAACAACGGTGCCCTTCTGGTAGCCGGTGTCGATAACGAAGATGGCGTCCGGCAGACCTTTCATGTCCTTGATACCGCCCAGCGAACGCTCCAGCTTCTCAACTTCGCGCTCGAGGTCCAGCAGCTCTTTCTTGTTGTAACCGGTGTCGCCGGAGCTTTCCAGGATGGCACGCTTTTCTTCAAGACGCTTGATGGACTGCTTAACGGTCTTGTAGTTGGTCAGCATGCCGCCGAGCCAGCGGTGATCGACGAACGGCATGCCACAACGGGCTGCTTCTTCACGAACAATCTCACGCGCCTGACGCTTGGTGCCCACAAACAGGACGGTACCCTTGTTGGCAGCCAGGCGACGTACGTATTCCTGAGCTTCAACGAACAGCGGAAGGGTCTTTTCCAGGTTGATGATGTGGATCTTGTTGCGGCTGCCGAAAATGTACTGAGCCATTTTCGGGTTCCAGAAACGGGTTTGGTGGCCGAAGTGAACGCCGGCTTCCAGCATCTGGCGCATGGTAACGTTGGTGGTCATGCAAAACTCCTAAAGGGTTAGGCCTCCATTCGCGCGCAGAATCCTGTTCGGACACCCTTTCGGCGCGAATGTGCGTAGTAAAAACCCTGCGAAATGCAGGGCGCGCAGAAGTATAGCACCGCGGACAGAGTCTGCTCAAGCAGCGGGCTCTTCGCCCTCGGCCTCGGCAAGCTCGACCTTCTTGCGCAAACGGCGCCGTACCAGCCGCGTAAACAATAGCCCGGGCAGCACCGCCAGAAACACGATGATGAAGGCCATGCGGATGGGGCTGTCCTGCACCACCGCCATCATCAGCACCACGTAGAGCCAGCCGATCAGAATGAGATACATGTGAAAGCAACCGCCCGGGTCAGGATGAACAGACGCTCATTCTAGCGTGGACAAGCGCGCCAGCGTATCTTGCCGGTAGAAAGCCACCAGCTGCCGGTAGACGGCCGGGTAGTCTTCGGCTAACCCCTGCGGGCATTCGAAGAACGTCTCGCTGAGCACCGCGAAGAATTCGGCCGGGCTTTCGGCCGCATAGGGATCAAGCCAGCCCTCCTCCGCCATTTCGCCTTCACGTTCCAATTGTTGCTGAAAATCGGCATAGGCGGCAGCCCAGGCCTGCGACCATTGCTCCCGATTCATACCCTTGTGCAGCGGCGGGAAACCGTTGGCGTCGCCGTTGAGCATATCGAGCTTGTGGGCGATTTCATGGATCACCACGTTCCAGCCATCACGACCGGTGGAGCGCTTCACATCCGGCCAGGACAAGACGACCGGGCCGTCCAGTCGCGCCTGGCCAATCAGCACGCTGTCCCCTTCATGGACCACGCCCCCTGGCGCCATCCAGTGGTCACGCACGACAAAAGCGGACGGGTACAGCACCACCTCTTCCCAACCGGCCAGCGCCTCCTTGCCAAGGTTCATCACCGGCAGCGCCATCTGCAGCAAGACCGACACCACCATCGACGGCTTCACCACCAAGCCGGCGGCTCCAGTGAAGGCTTTGTCGCGGGCAAAAACGGCTGCCAAGGCGACCAGCTGGGTGAGTTCGGCACGGCTCAACCCGGCCAGCAGCGGCATACGCTCAGCCCGCTGCCGGAGCTGGGCAAGCTCGGACTCGGCCGCAGCCCTTCGGCCAAAAAAACCAAAGACCATGAAACTCTCGCGTCATTCTCACGTCACTTCATGATGCTACACCTTTCTGCCACTCCCTCAAGTTGGCAAAGCCCCCACCCCGAGTGCGATGCAGAGCCAGGGGTGACAGGCTAGCATCAACAATGCTACGGCCGGCACGGCCCCACTCGCGTCGCCATGACACCGATTGGACAGCCCGCCACCGAAGCCGACCTGCACCAGCCTCAGGGCCCCCGCCGCCGAGCTTCGTATAAAAACACACCAAAGGAGGTTTCATGCACGACTTGCCCTGGCAATCGCTCGCCCTGAATCCGCTTGCCGCCTTCGGCATTCTGCTGGCGCTGGGAGTACTCGGCGGGCAGATTGCTGTCCGTGTAGCCAAACTCCCCGGCATCACCGGCTACATCCTGAGCGGCCTGATCATCGGCCCTTCGGGCCTCAAATTGCTGGACCAGCAGTTGATCGACGAGGCCGGCCTGTTCATCCAGCTGGCGCTGGGTCTGGCACTGTTCGACATGGGCCGGCGCGTCGACTTGCGCTGGCTGCGCCGTGAAAAAGCGCTGTTCGCCACCGCCTTGCTGAGCGGCGTCATCACCTTTCTCGGCCTGCTGGCCCTGCTCACGTTCTCGGGCTTCCCGATGGCTCCGGCCTCCTTGCTCGCCGCCATCGGCATCGCGACCTCGCCGGTGGTGCTGCTGGAACTGGTGCGGGAAAGCCGGGCCGAAGGCCAGGTAACCGAACGCCTGATGGCCAGCACCGGGCTCAACAACCTGTTGAGCCTGACGGTATTCACCCTTGCGCTGTCGTTTACCCATTTCAGCGCCGGCCATGGCGTGGAAGCGTTCATTCTGATGCCAGGCTGGCTTCTGCTGGGCTCGGTCCTGCTGGGCCTGGTGGCCGGCCTCCTGGCGATCCGGCTCAACGTCTGGCTGGGTGGAGGGAAGCGAGAGGCACAGACCGTGCTGATGTTTGGCCTGATCGCCCTGGTGGTGGGACTCTCCGCCATGCTCAAGCTGCTGCCGGCACTGGCCATCCTGGTCTTCGGCCTGGCCACGCGCAACCTGGAACGCGGTTATGCCGTGGCCGAACCCAGCCTGTCGAGCCGCTCCAGTTTCTTCTTTGTCGCCTTCTTCGTGGCCGCCGGGGCGCAGTTGATGCCACTTCCCCTGGCATCGCTATGGCCTCCCGCCATCGGCTTCGTGCTGGTACGCAGCCTGCTGGCCGCCGGCTCGTGGTGGGTCGCCGCCCGCAGTAACGGACTCCCCCCAAGGCATGGCGCATTGCTCGGCCTGGGCCTGCTACCGATGTCCGGCAGCGCCGTCATACTGATGACGATGGGCGCCCTGACCCTGTCGGCAGGGGCGGCCGAATTCAGCGGCTTTCTGCTCTCGGTGCTCTGCCTGACGGAGCTGCTGGGCCCCATCGTGACGCGCTTTGCCCTGCGCTGCGCGCAGGAAACCCGCGACTGAGAAAGGAAGGATCATGCTGGAATTTTCGACCAGCCAGCCCCTGACACTGGGCGTGGAACTGGAACTGATGATCGTCAACCGCCGCGACTACAACCTGACACGCGGCTCCGACGATCTCCTGCATCTGCTCGGGCGCCGCCCACACGGCTACGACATCAAGCCGGAGATCACCCAGGGCATGATCGAGATCGGCACGGCCGTGCATAGCGACGTCAACGCCATGCTCGAGGAATTGCTGGCCATCCGCGCCCTGCTGGTGCGCACGGCCGAGAAGCTCAACCTGGGACTCGCCGGCGGCGGTTCCCACCCGTTCCAGCACTGGAGCGACCAGCGCATCTACCCCAAGGAGCGCTACCAGCTGGTTTCCGAGCTATACGGCTACCTCGCCAAGCAGTTCACCGTCTATGGCCAGCATATCCATATCGGCTGCCCGGATGGCGACACCGCGGTGCGACTGACGCACTACCTGTCGCGCTACATTCCGCACTTCATCGCCCTGTCCGCCTCGTCCCCGTTCCACCAGGGGGTCGATACGCTGTTCCAGAGTTCGCGGCTGACCAGCGTCAACGCTTTTCCGCTATCCGGCTCGATGCCGTGCGTCGGCAACTGGGACGAATTCAACGACTACTTCACCGGCATGGCCGACCTCGGCATCGTGGCGAGCATGAAGGATTTCTACTGGGACATTCGCCCCAAGCCGGAATATGGCACGGTGGAAATCCGCATCTGCGACACCCCGCTGGGGGTGGATACCCCGGTGCTGCTGGCAGCGTACGCCCAAATGCTGGCCCGGCAATGCTTCGAAGATGGCTGGGACGATATCTCGCCGGCCCATTACCTGACCTACAGCTACAACCGCTTTCAGGCGTGCCGCTTCGGCTACGACGCGGTGCTGGTGGACGGAGTGAAGAAACGTCAGACCAGCCTGCTGGAAGACATGCTGGACACCCTCAACGGGCTGTTGCCACACGCACAAGCACTCGGCATCGAGGCCCAGCACAATGCGTTGCGCGAACGGATACTGCAGCGCCGCCTCGACAGTCATTGGCTGCGCCAGGTCTACGACGACAGCGGCTCGCTGTCTGAAGTGGTGCGCCGCCAGAGCGAGTTCTGGATGTACGAAGCCCCCGCGCTCAGCGTAAACTGACGTGATGTCCAACAGGATGCCACCCATGTCCTTCGATCTGCCGAGCCAACCCGACCTGTCCCTGCCCGCCCAGTGGTGCGTGTTTGACGAACAACGCCTGCTGCTCGTCAACGGCACGCTGCCCGGCAGCGAAGCCGCGAGCTGGCCGCTCACCGAGCGGCTGTTCCTGGCCCGCCAAGGCGAGGTCAACCTGTTTCAGGGAGAGCTGGTGGGAGCGGCGCCCGCGAGCGGCGAATGGGTGAGCCTGCGCCAGGCGCTGATGCAGCTACCGGCCGAGCTGGCTCCTGCGCTGGCGCGTGCGGCACAGTTGCGCCAGTTCCGCCGCACCCATCGTTTCTGCGGTCACTGCGCCACCCCGTTGCAGCAACACGAGCACGATCAGGGACGGCATTGCCCGCACTGCGGCCAGCTCTACTACCCGCGCCTGTCGCCGGCCATGATGGTGGCGATCTATCGTGGACAGGAGCTGCTACTGGCACGCGCCCCGCATTTCGCACCCGGCATCTACAGCGCCCTGGCCGGCTTCGTCGAAGCCGGCGAAACGCTGGAAGAGTGCGTGCATCGCGAAGCGTTCGAGGAAGTGGGGGTACGGCTGAAGAACCTACGTTACGTCGGCTCCCAATCGTGGCCATTCCCGCATTCACTGATGCTGGCCTTTACCGCCGAGTACGCCGGCGGCGACATCGTGCCGCAAGAGGGCGAGATCGAGCACGCTGCCTGGTTTCCTATCGACAACCTTCCCCTTATCCCGCAGTCGATGTCCATCGCCCACTGGCTGATCCGCCACGCCGTGGCCGAACTGTCGCGCTGACTCAGCGCCCTCGGTCATCGCAACCCCCAGGTCGCCAAAGAAGCCGCCGCAGCGGCAGAGCAGATGAACGGACTGACCGAGACGATTCGCCAGGGCTTCGCCCGCCTTGGTACCAGCCTTGACGTGCCGCCACGCGGTACAAGCACAAGGCCCCGCTCGCGGCGGGGCCTTGTCGCAGGGAACCACACCTCAGGCGCGCTCGGGCACGGCCTCCAACACGGCCTGCAGCAGGCGCCAGGCATGGCCGACCGTCTCGACCCTCACCCGCTCGCCCGGTGCATGGGCGCCACGAATGTCCGGACCGAACGACACCATGTCCATGTGCGGGTATTTGCCCCCCAGGATGCCGCACTCCAGGCCGGCGTGAATCACTTTCACCTCGGCCCGGCTACCGTATTCACGCTCGTAGACCTGCTGGAACAGCTCCAGCAGCAGCGATTGGGGATTCGGCGCCCAGCCGGGGTACTGGCCCTCTCTCTCCACCTCGGCACCGATCAGCCCGAACAGACTCTCGATCTCGTCGGCCAGTTGCCGCGCCCCGGCGTCCAGCAACGAACGCACCATGAAGTTGGCGAACAGCTTGCCCTGGCCCAGCGCAATCACCCCCAGGTTGTTGGAGGTCTCCACCACGCCCGGAACACGGCGACTCATGCGCCGCACTCCGTGTGGAGCGGCGTGCAAGGCCGCGAAAATGACACGCTGATCAGCCGGGGACATAGCCACGTTGGCCGAAGCCGGCTCCAGGGCCAGCGTCACGCCCTCGTCCACGCCCGCCAGCTCGAAACGTGCCTCCTGCTGGAACGCGTCCAGCCGCGCCACCAGCTTTTCGGCGGCGGCAGCCGGATAGGCCACCACGGCGAAGGCTTCGCGCGCCAGCGCATTGCGCGCCGACCCGCCCTGGAACGAGACCACGCGCAGCGCCAGCTCGTCTTCGAGCTCGCGAATCAACCGGATCAGCAGCTTGTTGGCATTGCCCCGTTCCTCGTGGATGTCCACTCCGGAGTGGCCGCCACGCAGCCCCTTGACCGACAGGCGCCCCACCTCATAGCCGGCCGGCAACGCCTCCTCGGCGTAAGCACGACGCACGTTGACGTCCACACCCCCAGCGCAGCCGAGGTAGAACTCTCCCCAGTCTTCGGTATCGATATTGATCAGCAGATCGCCTTCGAGCACACCGACGTCCAAGCCGAGGGCGCCCCCCATGCCGGCTTCCTCGTCCACCGTCAGCAGCACCTCGACCGGCCCATGGGCCACGGTATCGCTGGCCAGCACGGCCAACGCCAGCGCCACGCCGATGCCATTGTCGGCGCCCAGCGTGGTGTCTTCCGCCACCAGCCAGCCATCGCGCAGGGCCGGCCGAATCGGGTCCTTGAAGAAGTCATGCTCCGTGCCTGAGTTAGCCTGGCACACCATATCGAGATGGCCCTGCAGCACCACTCCGCGTCGGTTTTCCAGCCCAGCGGTGGCCGGTTTCCTGATGATCAGATTGCCGGCACGGTCGACCTGCGTCGACAAGCCTTTCAGTTCCGCCCAGCCCTGCAGGTAGTCGCGCAGATGCTGTTCGTGCTTGGAGGGGCGAGGAATCTCGCACAGGGTCTGGAAGTGCTCCCACACTTCGCGTGGTTCGAGTTCTGCGATGGCTGTCACGTCGGATCCTAACGCACAGCGGGTCCTGACTGCGAACCCTGCCGGCGAGCTTGCTAAGAAAATGTTATAGGTGTTTCTGCTACCCAATCGACTCTAGCATGCCCTTCGTCCAAGTGTCATGAAGGCAAAAAACCTGGCGAAACACAGCAACCCGGCTTCGTCTGCCGCCAGGCTTCTCCGCTACGCCTCCGGCATACCTACCCGCCCGTTGCAGCAACACCCTGCAACACTTCGCCCATCCCAGAGGGAGAAACTCTCTCACCCGCGCCAAGCCAGCAACGACGGGCCTTTCCGCTGATCGACCGGCGCAGACCGGAAGGCGCCGCCTTGTGCCAAGCAGTGTACCCATGCGCCGATTCAGCGAGATGGCCCACGGGATTCGGAAGGGGGTTCGGACAGTGTGATGCGACAGCAAAAAGGGGCCGACAAGGCCCCCTCAAATCTATTACCAAAAACAAATCAAAATTCGACTACATAACCAAATGTTATAGAGCTTCGGCCGTATTCTCGCTCTCCTGCTGCAGCAGCCACATCTCCGCGTAGCGACCGTTCTGCTCGACCAGCTGGCGATGGCTGCCGCGCTCGATCACCCGGCCGCCATCCAGTACCACGATCTCGTCGGCGTCGACCACCGTCGACAAGCGGTGCGCGATGATCAGCGTGGTGCGGTTGGCCGAAATCTCGGCCAGTTCGTGCTGGATCGCCTTCTCGGTGCGCGAATCGAGCGCACTGGTCGCCTCGTCGAACACCAGGATCGGCGGATTCTTCAGGATGGTGCGGGCAATCGCCACGCGCTGCTTTTCGCCGCCGGACAACTTCAGGCCGCGCTCACCCACCAGGGTGTCATAACCGTCCGGCAGGCCAACGACGAAATCGTGGATGTGCGCCGACTTGGCCGCCTCGATGATCTCCTCGCGGCTGGCGCCGGGACGACCGTAAGCGATGTTGTAGTAGATGCTGTCGTTGAACAGCACGGTGTCCTGCGGCACGATGCCGATGTGCGCGCGCAGGCTGTCCTGCGTCAGCTGGCGGATGTCGGTGCCGTTGATGCTGATGCCCCCGGCACTGACGTCGTAGAAACGGAACAACAAGCGTGACAAGGTCGACTTGCCGGCCCCGCTCGCTCCGACCACTGCCAGCGTGCGCCCCGGCGGGATGCTCAGGCTGACATCGTGCAGAATCTGACGCTTGGCGTCATAGCCGAAGTCGACATGCTCGAAACGCACCCCGGCGGCACGGGTCGCCAGTACCTCGGCACCAGTACCGTCAGCCACCTCGGCATGGGTTTCCAGCAGGCCGAACATGCGTTCCATGTCGGCCAGCGAGTGCTTGATCTCGCGATAAATGAAGCCGAGAAAATGCAGCGGCGAATAGAGCTGGGTCAGGTAGGCCGACACCAGCACCACATCGCCGACGGTCATGGTCCGGTCCACCACGCCCCGTGCCGCCAGCACCATGATCAGCGTCACGCCGACCGCGATGATGACGCCCTGCCCAGCATTGAGGAAGGACAGCGACACCTGGTTTTTGATCGCCGATTCTTCCCAGGCGGCAAGATTGGTGTCGTAGCGCGCCGACTCGTAGGCCTCGTTGTTGAAATACTTGACCGTCTCGTAGTTGATCAAGGCATCGATCGCCTTCGAGTTGGCCTTGGAATCGAGTTCGTTCATGCTGCGGCGGAACACCGTGCGCCACTCGGTCACCACCAGCGTGAAGGTGATGTACACCGCGATGGTCCCCATCGTGACCACGGCAAACCAGCCGTTGTAGCGGTGCAGCAGGATGACCGCCACCATCAGGATTTCCAGCAGCGTCGGCAGAATGTTGAACACGGTGAAATTGAGCAGGAAACCGATGCCGCGGGTGCCGCGTTCGATGTCTCGGCTCATGCCGCCGGTCTGGCGGTCCAGATGAAAGCGCAGCGACAGCTTGAACAGGTGTTCAAATACCGAGCGCGCCACGGTACGGACCGCGCCCTGGATGACTCGGGCAAAGATGGCGTCGCGAATCTCCCCCAAGAGGCCCGCCATCAGCCGGGCCAGACCATAACCGAGCAGTGCCGCCACCGGGATTGCCAGCAAGGTGGCGGGAACCGACAACTGATCGACAATATCCTTAAGGTAGAGCGGAACACTGACGTTGGCGACCTTGGCCAGCACCAGGCAGGTCATTGCCAGCAAAACCCGCCACTTGAACGCCCAGAGGTAAGGCAGCAAGGTTTTCAGGGTTTTGAGGTCGTTGCGATCTTTGGGCGCCGGGCCGCTATGGGTGAAACGCATGGTGGGTTTGCCTGTTTGCCGAGCTTGGCCGATGATGGACAGGTGGGGCCTCACCGTCACCCTATCAACCTCACCGGGATGATGCCGATGTGGATACTGCTTGCCGAAGCCGCCCTTGCCCTTGGACTTGCCGGCTTCATTGTCTGGTGGACCTGGCCCAAACGCTAGGCCGGACCAGAATCAGTGCAACACGCGCGGGGCGACCAGCTGGAACTCGGGAATTTCCGCCTCGAAGCGCTGGCCGTCGTCAGCCAGCATCTGGTAGCTGCCCTTCATGGAGCCGAACGGCGTGCCGATTTGCGACCAGCTGCTGTACTCGTAGCTCTGCCCCGGTTCCAGCCGCGGATTTTCCCCCACCACGCCCATGCCGCGCACTTCCTGCACCTTGCCGTCGGCTTCGGTAATGAACCAGTGCCGGCTGATCAGCTGGGCGGTTTTCGTCCCGCTGTTGGTCAGCCTGATGCGGTAGCTGAACACATAGACATCCGCAGCCACGTTGGAGCGCTCTTCCACATAGGAGGATTCGGCCGTGACTTCGACACAGTATTCTTTGTTTGCCATGGAGGGGGTCCGTTCAGGCGGGCCGGGCGGCGCCGATGTTCCCATTCTAGCAGCAATCCGGCCCCAGGCCGGGGCGTGAAAGCATGACGCTGCCCGGCGATGGGGCTACAATTCGCTTTTCCGTCCTGCTTGTTAGTTCATCTCATGCGCCCATTCCGCATCGCCCCCAGCCTGCTTTCCGCCGACTTCGCCCGTCTTGGCGAAGAAGTTCGTGACGTCATCGCCGCCGGCGCCGACATCATCCACTTCGACGTGATGGACAACCATTACGTGCCCAACCTGACCGTCGGCCCGCTGGTCTGCGAAGCCATCCGCCCTCACACCAGCGCCCCGATCGACGTGCACCTGATGGTTACCCCGGTCGATGCACTGGCCGCCAGCTTCGCCAAGGCCGGCGCCGACATCATCACCTTCCACCCGGAGGCATCGCACCACATCGACCGCACGCTCGGCCTGATCAAGGACGCCGGCTGCAAGGCCGGTTTGGTGTTCAACCCGGCCACCCCTCTGTCCTTCCTCGACCACGTCATGGACAAGATCGACATGATCCTGCTGATGTCGGTCAACCCCGGCTTCGGCGGCCAGAAATTCATTCCGCAGACGCTGAACAAGGTGCGCGAAGCGCGTCGCCGCATCGACGAGTACACCGCAGCCCACGGCGGCGAGATCTGGCTGGAAGTGGATGGCGGCGTGAAAATCGATAATATCGCCGAGATCGCCGCGGCCGGCGCCGACACCTTCGTGGCCGGCTCCGCCATCTACGGCACCGACGATTACAAGGCCACCATCGACGCCATGCGCGCCGAACTGGCCAAGGCAGGCTGATCATGCCCAACGCCGCCATCGTCACCGGGGCCTCGCGCGGGCTGGGGCTCGCCCTGTGCATCGACCTGCTGGCACGCGGCTTCTGCGTGGCGGCGCTGGCGCGCAGTCAGGGGGAGGGCCTGGCCAGGTTGGCCGAAGCCCACCCCGGGCAACTGCACTGGCTCAGTACCGACCTGAGCGACCCGGAGCAGCAAGACAGCGCCATCGCTCGCGCCCTGGCCACCCTACCGCGGGACGGACAGATACTGCTGATCAACAACGCCGGGGTAGTCTGGCCGATCGCGGCGGCCGGCCACTACGACGACCATGCTTTGCGTCACGCCCTGAGCCTCAACCTGGCGGCACCGATGGTGCTGTGCAACCGCTTTCTCGCCGACACCGCCGCCTGGGCCGACCGGCGCATTCTCAATATCTCCTCCGGCGCCGCCGCCAAGGCCTACCCGGGCTGGGGCGTTTACGGCACCGGCAAGGCGGGGCTGGATCACTTCAGCCGCCACCTCGCTGTGGAACAGGCCACTTCGGCCAACCCTGTACGGGTCGCCGCGGTCTACCCGGGCGTGATCGATACCGACATGCAGGCCGAAATCCGCCATGCCGCACCGGAAAGCTTCCCTGCCCTGCCGCGCTTTCTGGCGTTGAAACAGGAGGGCGCACTGGACAGCCCGGCCACGGCAGCCGGCAAACTGCTGGACTACCTGCTGGGGCCCCGCTTCGGCGAGGAGCCGGTGGTCGACATCCGCGCCCAGCCGTGAGTCGCGGCGCGGCTGGTACCAGTGCCTGGTGTATACTGGCGGGCAGGACAACCGTTTTCACCTGCCCGTGCAGGCGCTCACTTTCACACATCCCATGACAGCAAAACACATCAAGGCCGTGGCGTTCGATCTGGACGGCACCCTGGTCGACTCCATCCCCGATCTGGCCGCCGCCGCCAATGCCATGCGCGATCACCTGGGCCTGCCCGCCCTAGCCGAACTGCGCATCCAGCAGCATGTCGGCGACGGCATCGCCAGCCTGGTCCACCGCGCCATCACCGACGAGCGCGACGGCCAGGCCGATGCCGCCCTGTGGGAACGCGGCTTCACCTTTTTCGTGCAGTACTACCGCGACCACCTCAACGTACACAGCCGCGTCTACGACGGCGTGCACGACGCCCTCGGCCTCTTACGCGCACTGCAACTGCCGCAGGTGGTCATCACCAACAAATCGGAACGGCTGGCAGTACCGCTGCTGGAGGAGCTCGGCATGGCCTCCTCGTTCAGCATGATCCTGGGCGGCGACAGCCTGCCCGAGAAGAAACCCTCGGCCATGCCTCTCCTGCACGCCTGCCAGACGCTGGGCATCCGCCCCGACGAGCTGGCCATGGTCGGCGACTCGCACAACGACGTACTGGCGGCACGCGCAGCCGGTAGCCTGGCCGTGGCGGTGAGCTACGGCTACGGTGACGCCGCCAGCCTAGAGGCTGATCACGTGGTGGACAGCCTTGTCGAACTCTACGATTTGTTTAAGAATACCTGACATTGTCTGACGCATTTCTGGATACCGTTTGCATCATGAAATTCCTGCCCAACTTGGCCAGCTGGCGATGGCAACCCTGAGCCACACCTCCGTTTGCATCGTTTTCCGTTTCTGGTCATTTTGGGATAAAGCATGACGCACGACGAATTCACCCGCCTTGCCGCCGCCGGCTACAACCGCATTCCGGTCACCCTCGAACTGTTCGCCGACCTCGACACCCCACTTTCGGTCTACCTGAAGCTGGCCAACCAGCCCTACTCCTACCTGCTGGAGTCGGTAGTGGGCGGCGAACGCTTCGGCCGCTACTCCTTCATCGGCCTACCCGCCACCACTCGACTGCGCGTCAACGGCCACAAGGTCCAGGTCGAATACGGCGACAAGGTCATCGAACAATACGAGGGCGACCCGCTCGCCTTTATCGATGCCTTCCAGCAGCGCTTCCGCACACCTCCGGTCGAGTCGCTGCCGCGCTTCACTGGCGGCTTGGTCGGCTATTTCGGTTACGACACCATCCGCTACATCGAGAAGCGGCTGGCGGCCACGCAGAAACCCGACCCGGTCGGTACCCCGGATATTCTGCTGATGCTGTCGGAAGAGCTCGCCGTGGTCGACAACCTGTCCGGCAAGCTCTACCTCGTGGTGTACGCCGACCCGGCGGTGCCTAACGCCTTGATCAAGGCCCAGGCTCGCCTCGGCCAGTTGCGCGCCAAACTGCGCGAACCGGCGGCCATTCCTCTGTCACTGCCGAGCCAGCCGACCCAGGCGCACTCCGAATACGGCCAGAAAGAGTTCAAACACGCCGTTGAGCGTGCCAAACAATACATCGTCGACGGCGACATCATGCAGGTGGTGCTCGCCCAGCGGCTGCAGATGCCCTATCACGACTCGCCGCTGACGCTGTACCGTGCGTTGCGCAGCCTGAACCCGTCGCCGTATATGTTCTTCTACCACTTCGATGATTTCCACGTGGTCGGGGCCTCGCCGGAAATTCTGGTACGACGCGAGACCGACACCGTGACGGTACGGCCGATCGCCGGCACTCGCGTGCGCGGCAAGAACCGCGAGGAAGACGAAAGGTTGGCCGAAGAACTACTGGCCGACCCGAAGGAAATCGCCGAGCACGTCATGCTGATGGATCTCGGCCGCAACGACGTCGGCCGTGTCGCCGATGTCGGCAGCGTCAACGTCACCGACAACATGGTGATCGAACGCTACTCGCACGTGATGCACATCGTCTCCAGCGTCGAGGGCCGCGTATCCCCCGAGGTTTCGAACATCGACATCCTCAAGGCCGCCTTCCCGGCCGGCACCCTGTCCGGCGCCCCGAAAGTGCGTGCCATGGAGATCATCGACGAGTTCGAACCCACCAAGCGTGGCGTCTACGGCGGCGCCGTCGGCTACCTCGGTTTCTCCGGCGACATGGATCTGGCCATCGCCATCCGTACCGCCGTGGTCAAGAACAATATGCTCTACGTGCAATCCGGTGCCGGCATCGTCGCCGACTCGGTTCCCGAGTCGGAATGGCAGGAAACCCAGAACAAGGCGCGCGCCGTGATACGTGCCGCCGAGCTGGCACAGAGCGGGCTCGACGCTTGAGCCGGCGCCATACGCGCACACGTGCATAAAAAATGCCGGCCTTTCCAACAGGAAAGGCCGGCATTTTTCTGATCAATCAAGCAACTACAAGCGCACGACCCCAGTCGGCTACTTCAGAATGAAAAACTCCACCAGGACATTCTTGAAGATGAAGCCACCAACCCCCAGCCCCAGCACCAGGAACAGCACCGCCGTGCCGAACTTGCCGGCGCCCGACTTCTTGCCCAGATCCCAGATGATGAATCCGATGAACACCACGAGACCGGTCAGACACACGGCCAGCGAGATATTGGTGAACTGCTCTTCGCTCATTGCAAGTCCCTGATTTGTTTAGCCCCGACATTATACGGAGCCCATAAAAAAACCGCACCACCCGGGTGCGGTTTTTTGTATCGCCATGCCACTGTTACTTGTTGTACAGCTTGGCGGCAATGCGCATGCGCAGCGAATTCAAACGGATGAAGCCGGCGGCATCCGCGTGGTTGTAGGCACCGAAGTCTTCATCGAAGGTCGCAATGTTCGGGTCGAACAGCGAATCGGTCTTCGAATCGCGGCCCACCACGATCACGTTGCCCTTGTACAGCTTCAGGCGCACCCAGCCGTTCACGGTAGCCTGCGAAGCGTCGATCATGCTCTGCATCATCTTGCGCTCCGGGCTCCACCAGTAGCCGTTGTAGATCAGGCTGGCGTACTTGGCGATCAGCTCGTCCTTGAGGTGAGCCACTTCGCGGTCCAGCGTGATCGATTCGATGGCGCGGTGCGCCTTCATCATGATGGTGCCACCCGGGGTTTCGTAGCAGCCGCGCGACTTCATACCGACATAGCGGTTTTCCACGATGTCGAGACGGCCGATGCCGTGCTTGCCGCCGAGGCGGTTCAGTTCAGTCAGCACCTGGGCCGGGCTCATCTGCACACCGTTGATGGCGGCGATATCACCGTTCTTGTATTCGAATTCGACGTATTCGGCCTGGTCCGGAGCATTCTCCGGCGACACGGTCCACAGCCACATATCTTCTTCCGGCTCGGCGGCCGGGTTTTCCAGCACGGTGCCTTCGTAGGAGATGTGCAGCAGGTTGGCGTCCATCGAGTACGGGCTGCCACCGCTCTTCTTCTTGGTGATGTCGATGCCGTTCTTCTCGGCGTAGGCCAGGAGCTTCTCGCGCGACAGCAGGTCCCACTCGCGCCACGGGGCGATCACTTTGACGTCCGGTTTCAGCGCGTAGTAGCCCAGCTCGAAACGCACTTGGTCGTTGCCCTTGCCGGTGGCGCCGTGCGATACCGCATCGGCACCGGTCTGGTTGGCGATCTCGATCTGGCGCTTGGCGATCAGCGGACGGGCGATCGAAGTGCCCAGCAGGTACTCGCCCTCGTAGATGGCGTTGGCGCGGAACATCGGGAACACGAAATCGCGCACGAACTCTTCGCGCAGGTCGTCGATGAAGATGTTTTCCGGCTTGATGCCCAGTGCCACAGCTTTCTTGCGTGCCGGTTCGACTTCCTCACCCTGGCCGATGTCGGCAGTGAAGGTCACCACTTCACACTGGTAGGTATCTTGCAACCACTTGAGGATGACGGAAGTATCCAGGCCGCCCGAATAGGCCAGCACTACTTTTTTAATGTCAGACATTACGTTTTCTTTCGGCGAAATGTTCAGAGTTCCATTGCAGGAATGTAGGCCTATTTCAGTAGGCGAGCGAGCCAAAGCAGATCGAGCGCCGCCGGGGCAGAGGAACCGGAATGTACACAAAGTACATGAGGATTCCGAATCGCTGAGTGAATCCACCCGTGCAAATCTTCGGTTTGCTCAGCGATCGATTCGCACGCAGTCCGTCGGCGCTCAAGATGTGAAGGCGCAGCCGCCTAATGAAATAGGCTCTTTAGTCGTCTACACGACCCAGCAGGAGATATTCTATTAGGGCTTTTTGTCCGTGCATACGATTTTCCGCTTCGTCCCACACCACGCTTTGCGGACCATCAATCACGTCGGCGGCAACCTCTTCACCACGGTGGGCTGGCAGGCAGTGCATGAACAGGGCATCCGGCTTGGCGTGCTTCATCAAACCGGCGGTGATCTGATAGTTGCGGAAGGCTTCCATGCGCGCCACAGACTCCGCCTCGAAGCCCATGCTGGTAAACACGTCGGTGGTCACCAGATCGGCTCCAGCCACGGCACGCTCGGCGCTATGGCCCGGCTCGAAATGCTCGGGACCGTAATGCTGGCCATCGAGGGTCTTCAACTCGTAGCCTACCGGCGTCGCCACCTTGAGCTTGAAATCGAGCAGTTTGGCGGCCTGCAGCCAGGTACGGCACATATTGTTACCGTCGCCCACCCAAGCCACGGTCTTGCCCTTGATCGGACCGCGATGCTCGATAAAGGTCAGGATGTCTGCCAGTATCTGGCACGGGTGATACTCGTTGGTCAGCCCATTGATCACTGGCACGCGCGAGTTGGCGGCCAGACGCTCGACATTGGATTGTTCGAAGGTGCGGATCATGATGATATCGCTCATGCGCGACAGCACCCGTGCCGTATCCTCGATCGGCTCGCCGCGCCCCAGCTGCGACGTGTTGGCATCGAGGAACATGGCGTGGCCGCCCAACTGGGACATGCCGGCTTCGAACGACACCCGGGTACGCGTGGAGTTCTTCTCGAACACCATCGACATCACCTTGCCTACCAGCGGGCGGTACAGCTCACCGGAGCCATGTCGTCGCTTCAGTACCTGGGCACGCTGGAAGAGGTATTGGTAATCATCGCGGTTCAGGTCACTGAATTGCAGGTAATGTCTTACTTGCGTCATGGTCACAATCCAAAATAAATGGCCGCCGGGCCCGGAAGTCTTGCGCGGCGGCACGTACTACACGCTGGTTGCAAAATTATCGGTACATCGGGATGTCGCAAAATGCGGCCAATCGGCCAAAAACTTACACAAATGCGACAAACCTTATATTTATCGGAAATCGGTCGGACTGGCAAGCAATCAGCTGAACAATATTCTGCTCGGCAATTGCAAAAACTCTGCCGAACTGAGAACCCGCACCACGCAATCACCAGCGTCTTCTGCCAACCCATGCATTTCTATGGTTTTTTGTGCCTTTTGCAGGCGGGCCAGGTAAGACAGGATGCTCTCGTCAATCACCTGGCCCGGCACCAGCACCGGAATCCCCGGCGGATAAGGAACGATCTGATCACAGCACACCCTTCCCACCAGCTCGCTATTCGGCAGACCTTCATCATCCAGTAAGGGCAGTCGTTCCCCTTCTTCATAAAAGGCATCTCGTGGCAGGCACGCCAGCCGGCTGAAATGGGGTATTTCCGGCAGACGTCGCGCCACGTGCCGCGGCCGCCTTTCCTTGGCCAGCCGCAGCATGGCATCGTGCAGCCGCGACACCTTGCTGCGCGTGGTGCCGATGGTCAACAACAGCGTGACCGTGCTGAACGTCGACTTCTCCACCTGGATGTTGTAGCGCTCGAACAGCGCCTGCTGCAATTCATCAGCACTGAAGCCGGAGCCGGTGATATCGATCGTAAGCTTGGTCGGATCGAGCCGGATACCATCCTCCCGCACCTCCTCCGGGAGCAGGTCCTCCAGCTCCAGCACGCGAAATACCCCGGTTGAATCGATCTTCTGCCTCAGCTCCTGGGCCAGCCTCAAGGTACGCTCCAGCAACCGATACCCCTCCATCACCGCCTGCTTGCGCGCCACGTCGAGGCTGGCAATCAGGTTGTACTGGGGGCTGGTCGAAGCATGCATATTGAAGTTTTCTCGAAACAGATGCTCATCGAAGTCGGGGTCGTTGACATGAATCATGCCCGCCTGCGAAAAGGCCGACAGCACCTTGTGCGTGCTTTGCGTGACATAATCCGCCCCCGCCTCCAGCGCGGTGGGCCGAAGTTCCGGATGGAAGCGGGCAAAACCATACCACGCCTCGTCCACGACAACCTTTATACCCTTGGCGTGAGCCGCCTCGACGATCGGCTCGAGATCGTAGCGCAGTCCATCGTAAGTGCACGAGGTCAGGATCAATACCCGTGCTTCCGGGTGTGCCTCGATGGCGGCAAACAGGGTGGCTTTCGACACCGGCCCGAAAATGCCGTACCTGGGATTGATAGAGGAATCGAGATAGACCGGGCGTGCCCCAGACAGGATCACACCGTGATGCACCGACTTGTGGCAGTTGCGATCCAGCAGCAGCGTCGCGCCCGGCGTCAACAAAGTCTGGAAAATGACCTTATTGGATGTCGATGTGCCATTGGTGGCGAAATAGGTCTTGCGCGCACCGAATGCCTTGGCGGCCAGCGCCTGCGACTCGGCGATCACTCCGGTCGGATGCAGCAGCGAATCGAGCATGGGCACCGACACCGACAAATCGGCCCGCAGCATATTCTCGCCGACGAATTCGTAAAAATCCCCCACCCATGGACTGCCTTTCAGCGAATCGCCACCGGAATGCCCCGGAGTATGCCAGGAATCCTTGGCCATCCGTACGTACTGCCTCAGCCTGTCGTAGAACGGCGTAGCTGATTTCTCGGCCAACTCGGCCGTCAGAATCCGGAACCAACCGCTGAAGTCGAGTTCATCCCGGTAAAAATAGCCATCCACGGCATGACTGGCCATCTCCTCGACCAACAGCTTTTGGTCATCGTCCACCAGCAGGATGTACAGCGACAATTCGGGACGGAAGGCGTTGATCCGGTTGGCCAGTTGCACCGCCGGCTGGGCGAGCCCTTTCTCGTGCAGCAGCTTGTCGATCAGGACGATTTGAATATCCCCGTCAGCCGCCACCCTCTCCATGGCCTCACCCAGTTGGACCACCCCGAGAAAGGTGAGTCCGAAGGGGTTTTCCAGCTGCACGGCCGCGGCCCCCAGCCCCGTCAACACCTCTGCCTGCCATTTGGCATCGTCGCTCACCACCAGTACTCGGCTCACGGGTGTCATTTCCCTTCCCTCCCGACTCAGCGCGATGACGCTGACTCCCTGCCAGTACGACATTCTGTTCGCATGCTAGTTTTGCCCTCATCCTAGCTTGCAGACGACGGGGCGTCATTGATGCGGGCGCACAATCCCCCCTTCGGGTAAAATCCGACCCATGCTGACCGATGCCGAAAAAGACGCCATTCGCGACCACTACCGCACCATTGCCGACAACCTGCCCGGCTTCCGCCCACGCAATGCCCAGCGCCGCATGTTGGCCGAAATCGCCAACGCCTTCTCGCGCAGCAAGAACAAGGAAGGAGATGAGCTGCCCGAGCGCGGGGGGGAAAGCATCATCGTGGTGGAAGGGCCGACCGGTGTCGGCAAGAGCCTCGCTTACCTTCTGGCAGGCGGCGTCATGGCGCGCGCGCGCGGCAAGAAGCTGGTGGTCACCAGCGCCACCGTTGCGCTGCAGGAACAGCTCGTCAACCGAGACCTGCCCTTCGTGGTGGAGAACAGCGGGCTGCCGCTCACCTTTGCCCTGGCCAAGGGGCGCGGGCGCTATCTTTGCCCTCACCGACTCTATCAGTTGACGGCAAACTCGGCACAAGGCCAATTGCTGGCACCGGAACCGGAGCTGGCCCTCTGGGACCGCAAGCCGCAGGCAGAGGAGTTGGAAACTTTGCGCCAGATGGCCGATGAATTCTATTACCGGCGCTGGAACGGTGATCGGGATACCTGGCAAGAGGTCGTCGAAGACGGCCTATGGAGCCGCGTCACCAATGACCGGCACAGCTGCCTCAAGGCCGCGTGCCCGAACCGTCCCGAATGCCCGTTTTATCTCGCCCGCGAAACCCTGGAAACGGTGGATGTCGTGGTCGCCAACCATGACCTGATGCTCGCCGACGTCGCCATGGGAGGCGGGGTTATCCTCCCTGCCCCGGACGACAGTTTCTACTGCATCGATGAAGCGCATCACCTGGCCAAGAAGGCGGTCAACCAATTCTCCGCAGAACACTCGCTGGCGCAGGCCATGTTCTGGCTGGAAAAAGTCGCCGCCGTCGCCACCCGGGTCGACAGTCTGACCAACAAGAGCGAACTGGCGGGCAATGCCATCGAGGCCGCCGGCGCCTGCATGGAGACGCTGACCGAATGGCTATGGCTGTTGGAAGGCGAAGAGGCGCTGGCGGCCAGCAGCGACAATCTGGAACCGACCTGGCTGATCGACGACGGCATCCTCCCCGAGCGCTTCACCGTGCCCGCAGCCAACCTCGCCATGTCGGCACGGATGGTCTACAAGCACCTGACGTCGATGAACGACGCGCTGGCCGATGCGCGCAAGGACAAGGGCAGCGAGGCAGGGTTGGTCGACAAGCTCAGCAGCGACCTGGGCTTTCTGATCGGCCGTTCAGAACAGCTGATGGCGGTGTGGGATCTGTTCGAGAAGACCCCCGACGAGAACGCACCGCCGATCGCCAAGTGGATTACCCGGCGCACCGAGGGCAAAGGCGACTACCTGTTCAGCGCCTCGCCGGTCAGTGCCGCTGCGAGCCTCGCCGGCACCCTGTGGCGCCGCGCCGCCGGCGCCCTGTTGACCTCGGCCACGCTGCGCTCGCTAGGTGAATTCGATCTGCTGCTATCGCAAACCGGCCTCAAATGGCTGCCCGATGTCAGTTGCGTCGCCCTCGATTCGCCATTCAGCTTCCAGGAGCAAGGGGAGTTGTACCTTCCGCCCATGGTGGCCTCTCCCAAGGACCCTGCCGCCCATACCCGGGAGATCGTCGAATGGCTGCCGCGCCTGATCGACGTGACCGAACCACTCGGCTCGCTGGTGCTGTTCTCCTCACGCAAGCAGATGCAGGAAGTCGCGGCCGCCGTACCGGCAGGACTGCGCGAACGACTGCTGATCCAGGGCGAACTGCCCAAGAGCCGGCTTTTGGAGCAACACCATGAACGCCTCAAGCAAGGTGAAGCGAGCGTCATTTTCGGCCTTGATTCATTTTCGGAAGGACTGGACCTGCCCGGCGAGAGTTGTGTACACGTGATCATCGCCAAGCTACCCTTCGCCATGCCGGATGACCCGGTCGGCCGCACCCTGTCGCGCTGGATCGAGAAGCGAGGTGGCAACCCGTTCATCGAGATCACCGTGCCGGAAGCGTCGATCAAATTGATCCAGGCGGTCGGCCGGCTGATTCGCACCGAACAAGACTACGGGCGGGTCACCATCCTGGACAACCGACTGATGCGCCAGAGCTACGGCAAGAAGCTGCTGGCCTCATTGCCGCCGTTCAAGCGCATCTAGTTTTGGGGTAGAATGCGGGCAAACCCTCGAGTGCACACCCCCGGCGAAATGGGTAAAACACCAATAGCACCATAGGCCGGGATTCGAGAGACTACACAGAACAAGTACTCCTCCGGTCCATCACTATGATCTGTAACCCATATGAAATCGTCATTCAGGGCCTCACCTCTGAAGGACGTACCTTCCGCCCGAGCGACTGGGCCGAACGCCTCTCCGGCATCCTGGCCTCCTTTGGCGACAATCAGAAACTGGCTTACCACGCGTATGTGCGCCCGATGTTGCTCGAAGGAGTACGCTGTGTGGCGGTCGACAAGAAGCTGGAAAAGATCGACCCAGCCGTGTTTCAGTTCCTGCTGGATTTCGCCAAAGACAATGATTTACGCGTCGTCGATTGCCGCACCCTGATCGACGAGGTCTACCCCAACAAATTTCTCGCCTGACCCCTTCGTAAAACCCGACCACTCCCCGGTCAACACCACACTATCGGCCAAAACCAGCTTCGGGCTTTCCCAATGGCCAGAAGCTGCTTTTGGACTATCCTCTCCAGTTCCCCACTTCCAACGGCCACTCCTAGTCGACCCCTACGCAGGCCAAGCGCCGACCTTGCTTTAATTCATTGCCTGTTGCACAAAACTCACACGTGCAAAAATGCGACACTTTTTCGCGAAAAAAAGACAAAAATACAACACATAAAACGATCAAACAAACTCATTCGTCACAATTTCACCACACAGATGGGTGGCGACATCCCCACAAAACCACAGAAGAAAACCCATTGACGTTGGCATTTTATGCCGCAAATTTTCTGTTTTATTGGCATACCGCCACACTTAACCCTCATCCCTTTCCAAGCCCAGCCCACATGACAGAAACAAGGCATTCGTCAACTGGCGTTTTACCTTACTTCAGATCAAGACACGAAAGCGGCATTGTTTGTTACAAATACACGACGGCGAAAACCATATGAGGTTTCCTTGGTTATCCCGGTACGGGGCCACCGTAATAATAAAAAGCTGATCATTTGCTTACTTCCACCAGCAGTACCCATAAGAAAGGTCATTGCCAAATGAAACAACTGTTTGCCAACAAACAAATCATGATCGCCGCCGTTGTTGCCGGCGCGTTTGCCGCTCCGGCCATGGCCGATGTAACCATCTACGGTTTCATCAGTGCTGGCGTCGAATCCGTCAAAGCAACCGGCGCAACCGACTCGGCCAAGGACGTCAAAGCCACCACCCGCATCAGCGACGGGAACTCCCGCATCGGTTTCAAGGGTAACGAAGACCTCGGCAATGGCCTGAAAGCGATCTGGCAGGTTGAACAAAGTCTGCGCCACTTCGAGAATGGCGGCACCGACGAGAATGGCAATACCGCGACGTTTGCCACCCGCAACAGCTTCGTTGGCATCGAAAGCGCCGACTTCGGCAAGGTCATCCTGGGTAACAACGACACCGCCTACAAGAGCCTGACCGACATCGGCCTCAACGCCGGCATCAACACCACCGCTGATAACGTCGGCAGCGGCGCCATCTACAGCCGCGGTGAAACCCGCCTGAAGAACTCGGTGCACTACTTCTCGCCGACCTTTGCCGGCTTCAAGGCAGGCGTGTCCTATGGTGTTGACGAGACCCGTGCCAATGACACCAGCGGCGATCGCACCAATGCTCAGCGCCTGTCCATCGCCGGCAACTACACCCTGGGCGGCCTGCAAGTTGCCGCAGGCTGGGATCGCCAGTATGACAAAGGTGATTACAAGGCAGCCACCACCTCCAACGGGGATGATACCGACTTCTACAAGCTGACCGCTGGCTACAAATTCGCGACCGGTACCTTCGTCGGTGCCGGCTACGAGTGGGGCCGCTTCGATTCCACCACCAGTGGCAGCAACCTGAAGCAGGATGACTGGACTGTAATGGTCGGCCAGGAATTCGGCGCAGCAGCCATCAAACTCTCCTATAGCGAAGTGGGCGCATTGAAGCATGCCACCGACGGTAACGAGGACGACTACAAGGCCAAGCAATGGGTTCTGGCTGGCACCTACGACCTGTCGAAGCGCACCCAGCTCTACGCCTATGGCACCAAGATCACCAACAACAGCCGTCAAAACGTCAACTTTGGCGTGAACGGTATTGCCACGGCTTCGCTGGGCGCCGGCTCCAACCCGCAAGCCTTCGGTATCGGGATGAAGCACAGCTTCTAAGCGCTGTTAGCTTCTTAAGAGTCAGTTTTTACGGGCACCTAAGGGTGCCCGTTTTTTATGGTATTTGCTACTATTAGCCTTTGAACCCACCGACGCAGCAGAAGCATGTCCATCACGCTAAAAACCCCGGAAGACATCGAAAAAATGCGCATCGCTGGCCGCCTGGCCTCCGAAGTGCTCGACTACATCACCCCTTACATCAAACCCGGCGTGACCACCGAAGAGCTGGACAAGCTCTGCCATGATTACATGGTCAACGTGCAAGGCACCATTCCGGCCCCACTGAACTACGCACCGGACGGCCACAACCCCTACCCCAAGTCGGTATGCACCTCGGTCAACCACGTCATCTGCCATGGCATCCCCAATGACAAGCCGCTCAAGAACGGCGACATGCTCAATATCGACGTCACCGTGATCAAGGATGGCTACCACGGCGACACCAGCCGCATGTTCTATGTCGGTGAAGTCAGTCCGCATGCGCGCCGCCTCGCCAAGGTCACTTACGAATGCATGTGGCTAGGCATCGACAAGGTCAAACCGGGCGCCAAGCTGGGCGACATCGGCTACGTCATCCAGCGCCATGCCGAAGCCGCCGGCTACAGCGTGGTGCAGGAATTCTGCGGCCACGGCATCGGCAAGAAGTTTCATGAAGAACCGCAAGTGCTGCACTACGGACGTCCCGGCACCGGCCTGGAACTGAAGGCTGGCATGATCTTCACCATCGAGCCGATGATCAACCAGGGCAAACGCCATCTGCGCATGCTGGGTGACGGCTGGACCGTGGTCACCAAGGATCGCAGCCTATCGGCCCAGTGGGAACACACCGTGCTGGTGACCGAAACCGGCTACGAGGTTCTCACTCAGTCGGACGGCACGCCGCCCAAGCCGGTATTCAAGTAAGCGCGGGCCACCCTCCGGGCGATACCTCCAACAGGTGCCGTACCTGCAAAAGCAAAACCTCCGCGGATTGACCACGGAGGTTTTGCTTTTCTGGCCGGCCGAGTGCTTTGGTGGTTTGCATCCAGCCGGACGCGTTCAATCACGCAACTCGCGCCCGGTCAGACGCAGGAATACGTCCTCCAGATTGGCCGGCCGCAGCACGTAGCGCAAACCACTCTCGCCCAGCGCCGCCAGTAGCGTCTCCATTCCCTGGCCGTAGAAGAAGGCGGTTTCGCCGCTGAGCTCCATCCGCGCGCCATCCGCCGATGTCTGCCTGGCCCAGTCGATGGCGCCATCGCCGAACACCTCGACCACATCGGCCTCAATCAGCGACTGGATCAGCTCGCGCGGCGAGCCCTCCGCCATCAGCCGCCCATGGTCCATCACCGACAAACGCGTCGCCAGACGCTCGGCCTCTTCCATGAAGTGCGTCGTCAGCACCAGCGTCTTGCCCGCCCGCGTCAGTTGCCGCAGCCGCTCCCAGATCAGATGACGCGCCTGGGGATCGAGACCGGTGGTGGGCTCGTCGAGAAAGATGATATCGGGGTCATTGACCAGTGCACGGGCCAGCGTCAGGCGGCGCTTCATGCCGCCAGACAGTTCCCCCACCTTGGCTTCGGCACGACCGGCAAGGCCGGCGAAGTCGAGCAGGTAGGGTACGCGCTCGCGTAGATCGGCGGGACGCAGGCCGAAATAGCGCCCCCAGACCAGCAGGTTCTCGGCCACGGTGAAATCTGGGTCGAGGTTGTCGAACTGCGGCACGACACCGACCCGGCTGCGCGCTTCGCGCGCCCGTGCCGGGATGGGTTCGCCGCACAGCGTAATCTCGCCGGCATCGGGCAATACCAGACCGAGCGCCAGTTTCATGGTCGTGGTCTTGCCGGCGCCATTGGGGCCGAGCAGGCCGTAGCACTCGCCACGCCTCACCTCGAAACTGATGCCGTCCACAGCATTGCGCTCGCCGTAGCGTTTGACCAGTCCCCTCACCCTGAGCATGTCGTCCCCCTATCGCCTGGCACCTTTCCCTACGCTAGAAACGCTTCGGCCAACCTGCAAGGTTGGCCGAAGACGGACTCGCTACCAGCAGCGCTGGATCCATTTTCCGAGCGGCACCAGCTTGCCGTGGAAGAAGTGCCCGGTACCCGGAAACACTGTCACCGGCAGCCCCTGTGGCCTTGCCCAGTCGAGCACCGCAGACAGCGGGATCACTTCGTCCTCTTCGCCATGCACCACCAGCGTGTTGGCCGGCACCTCGGGGGTCGGAATGGCGTACTTGCCGACCGCCACCCCCATCAACAGCAGCTGATCCGCTTCGATGCGTTCGCGTACGCGGGCAGCGACAAAACCGCCGAAGGAGAAGCCCGCCAGCGCCAACGGCAGGTTGCCCTGCTCGGCTCGGGCATGCTCGACCACGGCGATAACGTCGTCAACTTCACCCGTGCCGTAATCGTGCACGCCCTCGCTGTTGCCCACTCCACGCAGATTCGGGCAGTAGCAGGCGTAACCGAGCTGGGACAGCGCCTTCGCCGTGGTCTGCACCACCTTGTTGGTATTGGTGCCACCCTGGGTGGGATTGGGATGACAGATCACCGCGATACCGCGCGTCTCGCCTTGCGCGGCGATGTAGATGGTTTCCAGCGTACCAACCGGGCCGTCGATGGAAATGATCGGGGGCGTCTTCAGCATCAGATTTTCAGCCTTTCCACCACTTGGCCGTTGACCAGATGGCTATCGACGATCTCGTCGATGTCGTCCTTGTCGATGAAGGTGTACCAAGTCTCCTGCGGATAGACCACCATCACCGGGCCGTCGTCGCAGCGGCCGAGGCAACCCGCCTTGTTCACCCGCACCTGCCCCTCTCCGGCCAGGCCCAGCGCCTTGACGCGGTCCTTCATGTAACCCAGCAAAGCCGGCGTACCGAAATCGGCGCAACAGCCCTCTCCCTCGGCACGCTGGTTGCAGCAGATGAACACGTGCTTGTCGTAATAACTCATACTCACTCTTCTCGATGAAGGCGGCCAAGGCAGCGCTTCGGCCAACCTTGATGGATCAGGAATCGTTGTCCGCCCAACCAGTGGCACCAATGGAGGCGGCGTTGTCGAACTTGGCATAGTGACCGATGAAGGCCAGGCGCACCGCACCGGTCGGGCCGTTACGGTGCTTGCCGATGATGGCCTCGGCCAGACCCTTCTGGTCCGAATCCGGGTTGTAGTACTCGTCGCGGTACATGAAGACGATCAAGTCGGCATCCTGCTCGATGGCCCCCGATTCGCGCAGGTCGGACATCATCGGCCGCTTGTTGGGGCGCTGCTCCACGGCACGCGACAGCTGCGACAGCGCGATCACCGGCACCTGCAGCTCCTTGGCCAAGCCCTTCAGACCGCGCGAAATCTCGCCCAACTCCGCGGTACGGTTGTCACCGCGGCCCGAGCCCGACATCAGCTGCAGGTAATCGATCACGATCAGGCCCAGCTTACCGCCATGCTGGCGCGCCAGCCGGCGTGCCCTTGCGCGCAATTCCAATGCGGTCAACGCCGGAGTCTCGTCGATGTACATCGGTGCGTCGGACAGCTTGCCGATGGCGTAGGTCAGCTTCTGCCAGTCGTCGTCACCCAGCTTGCCGGTACGCAGCGTGTGCTGGTCAAGCCGGCCCACCGAACCCAGCATACGCATCACCAGCTGTGCACCGCCCATTTCCATCGAAAACACCGCCACCGGCAAGTGCTGCTCCACCGCCACGTGCTCGGCGATGTTCATCGAGAAGGCGGTCTTGCCCATCGACGGACGGCCGGCGACGATGATCAGGTCGCCGGGCTGCAGGCCGGAGGTCTTGGCGTCGAGATCGATGAAGCCGGTCGGCACGCCGGTCACCTCATCCGGGTTCTCGCGGCTGTACAGCATGTCGATACGCTCGACCACCTCTTTCAGCAGATTGGGCATCTCGAGAAAGCCCTGCTTGGACTTGGCAGTCGACTCGGCGATGTGGAACACCTTGCCCTCGGCCTCATCCAGCAGCTGGGCAGCATCGCGCCCCATCGGGGCATACGCCGCCTCGGCGATCTCGGTACCGACTTGAGCCAGCTGGCGCATAATGGAGCGCTCACGCACGATCTCGGCGTAACGACGGATGTTGGCGGCCGACGGCGTGTTCTGCGCCAGCGTTGCCAGGTAGGCCAAGCCCCCCACCGCGCCGCTCTCCCCCGACTTGTCGAGGCTTTCCAGCACCGTCACCACGTCGGCAGGACGAGAATGCTCGACCAACTGAGCGATATGCTTGTAAATCAGGCGGTGGTCGTGACGATAGAAATCCGCCTCACCCACCACGTCGGCGATCTTGTCCCAAGCGCTGTTGTCGAGCAGCAGTCCACCCAGGACCGATTGTTCGGCCTCGATGGACTGGGGCGGAGTGCGCACCGCGGCGGTGGCGCTGTCAAAGTATTCAGTCGAGTCGGTCATGTACAACATCAAGTAAGCCGGCACACATTAGAAATGGTGTCGTGGGTGGTGTTCAGTTCTGTCTGCTGTCAGACGAAACGCGATTCTAACAGTTTTCGCCGGCGACGAAGCCGGATGACCAGGCCCACTGGAAGTTGTAGCCGCCGAGCCAGCCGGTCACATCCACCACCTCGCCGATGAAGAACAACCCCGGCACATCCTTGGCCATCATGGTCTTGGACGACAAATCGCGCGTACTGACGCCGCCACGCGTCACCTCCGCCTTCTTGTAACCCTGAGTGCCGTTGGGACGGACACGCCAGTGGTGCAGTGTTTCCGCCAGCTGACGCCGGCGCTTACCAGGCAGGTCCTTCACACGCCCACCAAAGCCCGCACCGTCCAACCAGGCCTGGGCAAAGCGCTTCGGCCAACCGGTATCGGCCAAGGCATTCGCCAGCAGCTGCTCGCTCCCCTCGCGCTCCCCCAAGTAGGCTTCCGCATCGAGTTCCGGCAGCAGATCGAGCACTAGCTCCTGACCCGGCGTCCAGTAAGATGACACCTGCAGGATAGCCGGCCCGGACAAGCCTTTGTGGGTGAACAATACGTTCTCGCGGAAGCGCGTCTTGCCGCAGCTTGCCACCGCATCGAGCGAAACACCCGCCAGCGGTGCAAAGCGCGCGACATCATCGGCATGAAAGGTCAGCGGCACCAGTGCCGGCACCCTCGGCGTCAGCGCCAGGCCGAACTGCTCGGCCAGCTGGTAGCCGAAGCCGGTAGCCCCGATCTGCGGAATCGACAGCCCGCCCGTGGCCACGACCAGCGAAGCCGACTCGAACACCCCGGCCGAGCTATGTACCCGGAAACGGTCCGAACGCTCCACCGTGCCCACGGTTACCCCCATGCGACGATCGACTCCAGCCTCACGGCACAGGCCGTCCAGCATGTCTATAATTTGCTGGCTGGACTCGTCACAGAACAATTGGCCCAGCGTTTTCTCGTGGTAGCCGATGCCATGCCGCTCCACCATGCGGATGAAATCCTGGACGCTGAATTGTGACAGGGCCGAGCGACAGAAGTGCGGATTCTCCGAGAGATAGCACTCGGGCCGGGCCTGGAGGTTGGTGAAATTGCACCGCCCGCCGCCGGAAATACGGATTTTCTCCGCCAGCTTGGCCGCATGATCGAGCAACAGCACCGAACGGCCCCGCTGCCCGGCGGTTGCCGCGCACATCAGCCCGGCGGCGCCGGCCCCGATGATGATTACGTCAAAATACGCCATGAAACCCTTTACTCTACCTTTTTAGTCGGCTATTGGCCCGCCCCGGCAATTCCAGTAAACTTGCCGCCATCATCGTGTCAGCCCGGAGCTGACATTCACCCCCACTTAGGAGATCAAGATGGAACACAAACTGCCGGAACTCCCGTACGCCCTGGACGCCCTCGCTCCGTACATTTCCAAGGAAACCCTGGAATACCACTACGGCAAACACCATCAGACCTACGTCACCAACCTCAACAACCTGATCAAGGGCACCGAGTTCGAAAACGCCAGTCTGGAAGAAATCGTCAAGAAATCGACCGGCGGCCTGTTCAACAACGCGGCTCAGGTCTGGAACCACACCTTCTACTGGTTCGGTCTGGCCCCGAACGCCGGTGGCGAGCCGACCGGCGCCCTGGCTGATGCCATCAACGCCAAATGGGGCTCGTTCGACGAGTTCAAGAAGGCATTCAACGCCGTCGCTGCCGGCACCTTCGGCTCCGGCTGGGCCTGGCTGGTGAAGAACCCGGATGGCTCGCTCGACCTGGTTTCCACCAGCAACGCCGCCACCCCGCTGACCACCGACAAGAAAGCGCTGCTGACCTGTGACGTTTGGGAGCACGCCTACTACATCGACTACCGCAACAGCCGCCCGAACTACCTGGAAAGCTTCTGGAAGCTGGTGAACTGGAACTTCGTGGCCCAGAACCTCGCCGCCTGATTCATTACAGGATCGCCACAAAGGGCCTCAGGGCCCTTTTTTCATGCTCGCCAAAACAACAAAACAAAACCGGCGCAACTCCGTTGCGCCGGCTGTCCAACTACAACCACCTAAACGGGCCATTACTCGGTCGGCTGCTGGCTCAGCGTCACCTTGTACTTCTCCCGCAAGGCCTCCAGATAGCTGGCCACCTGGGCATTCGCATTCATTTCCCCAATCAGGCCGCTCAACTGGCTGCGTTCAGCCGGGCTAGGCGCCTGAGCCGGAACCACCTTGTCGACGCGATACACCACGTAGTTACCACCATCCTGCTTGACGCCGGTAAACGCCGGGAGCTTGGTCGCGCTAGCCGCGAACACTGCCCGCACCTCGGACAACGACAGCGCACCGAAGGAACGACGCGACACCATCCGGGCAGGCTCCCACGGATGGCTGTCGACATTCTTGCCCGCCTTCAGTTCGGCCAGCAAGGCGTCACCACGCTTCTCCGCCAGCTTGGCACCCTCGCGCCGCACCAGTTCGGCCTTGATCACCTCCTGCACCTCCGCCAGCGTCTGCTGACGCTCGGGCTGATGCTCGGCCACGCGCACCACCACCAGGGTGTTCTTGCCGAGGTCGACCGGCTCGCTGTTATGCTTACCCTTCAGGACATCGTCGCTGAAAGCGGCTTCCTGCAGCTTCGGATTGTTCAGCAGCGGGTCGCTGGCCGGCTTGCCGCGCACCAGCCAATCGGAATGCTGCGGGCTCAGCTTCAACTGATCGCTGATCGCCTTGAGCGAATCAGCCTGCTGATAAGCCAACTCCCCCAATTTCTCCGACGCGGCACGGAACTGTGCAGCCGCCTTCTGACGCTTAAGACGCTGCTCAACCTCACCCTTGACCGCCGTAAACACCGGCTGCTTGACCTCTTCCAGCTTCAGAATATGAAAGCCGAATTCAGTCTCCACCACTTCGCTGATCTGGCCCGGTTGCATGCGGAACGCAACGTCCTCGAACGGCTTCACCATCGCTCCACGACCGAAGAAGCCCAAGTCCCCACCGTTGGTGGCCGAGCCTGGATCCTGCGAGCGGGTCTTGGCCAACTCGGCGAACTTGGCCGGGTTGGCTCGCACTTCCTTCAGCAAGGCTTCAGCGGCGCTGCGCACCTTAGCCTTCTGCTCGGCAGTCGCCTTCGGCGGCACCGTCAGCAGAATATGCGATACGCGCCGCTCTTCGCTGCCGAAGTCAGCCTTATGTTCGTTGTAATAGCTCTCGACTTCTTGGTCCGTCACCGCCTGAGCCGCTGCTAGCGCATCCTGCGATAGCACCACATAATCCAGCTTGATCGCCTCAGGGGTACGGAAGCGCTTCAAACTCGCGTCGTAAAATGCCTTCAGGGCGGTATCATCGGTCTTGACCTCGGCAGCAAACGCCTCCGGCTTGAGCACCAGCGCCCGCACCTCGCGGCTTTCCCCCAAGACTCCCGCCATGCGATCGACCACGGTGCGGGGCACAATCTGGCTACCCAGCAAGCTGGTCAGCTGACCTTGCAGCAGAATATCTCGCTTGACCAGTTCCTCGAACGCCGCGGACGACTGATAGCGCCCGGCCAGGAACTGCTTGTAGCGCTCGGGGCTGAACGTCCCGTTTTCCTGCAGGGCCGGTATCGCGGCGATCGCCTTGCGCAGCTGTGCATCGGAAACGGTCAAGCCCGCGGCGTGCGAGTCCGCCAGCAGCAATTGCTGACGGATCAGGTTCTCCAGCACGGCCTGGCGGGTGGCCGCATCCGCCGGCTGCCCCTCCAGGGCACGGTCCAGATCCTGTTTGTGTATCTTCACATTCCCCACCTTGGCCAGATAGGGCTCATCCACTGCCGTGGTATAGCTACCCACACCAAAACCGACAAAGGTCAGCGCAATAGCGCCAAGAATGACTTTGATGACAAATTTATTGTTCTGGACAAACTCGAACATGGTGCGAAAGGCGGATGCCACCTCGGTAAAAAAAAAGGTGAACGGAAGTGTCGTTCACCTTTTTTGTCTGTTCTGGCGGAGCGGACGGGACTCGAACCCGCGACCCCCGGCGTGACAGGCCGGTATTCTAACCAACTGAACTACCGCTCCGAACTTTGGTGGGTGATGACGGAGTCGAACCGCCGACATTCTGCTTGTAAGGCAGACGCTCTACCAACTGAGCTAATCACCCGTTGAAACCTTGTCTTGACGACAAGGCTTCAAATTATAGCGCGTCCTTCAGGGCTTTACCAGCACGGAACTTCGGCGAACGGGCAGCCGGAATCGTGATGGAGTCGCCAGTCTTCGGGTTACGGCCAGTGCGCTCAGCACGCTCACCAACATAGAAGGTGCCGAAACCAACCAGCGTAACGGTATCACCTTGTTTCAGCGCGCCAGTCACGGCGGCAATCATGCCGTCCAGAGCCTTGCTAGCAGCAGCCTTGGGAATATCAGCCTCAGCGGCGATAGCATCGATCAACTCAGACTTGTTCACGTAAGTCCCCTTTCGTCGTTCTTCGGTCTACGTAATTCGGATAAAAACCGTTTGCTTTATAACAAGCCCGAAATCCTTGTGTCAAGCGGCTTTCAGAGCATTCTGCCACTTTGGCGACTGCACTGGAAGCCCGGACGGCAAGGCATTTCGAGCATTTATACAAACGACTGCGTTATCAGTGTTTTACCACAGCCGGCGCCACAGCGCTTTCGACACCTGCCGCCAGGGGCTCGGCCACTTCGGTCTCGGCAAGAGGCTCCGGCATTCGCTCCAGAGCCAGCGCCAGAACCTCATCAATCCACTTCACCGGATGGATTTCCAGCTTCTGCTTGATATTGGCAGGAATCTCGGCCAGATCCTTGACGTTACCCTTCGGGATGAGCACATGCTTGATCCCGCCACGATGAGCTGCCAGCAGCTTTTCCTTCAGGCCGCCAATTGGCAATACCTCGCCCCGCAGAGTGATTTCACCCGTCATGGCCACATCGGCACGCACCGGAATACCCGTCAACACCGACACCATCGCCGTCGTCATGGCAATGCCAGCACTCGGACCATCTTTCGGGGTTGCCCCTTCCGGCACGTGAATGTGCATGTCCTGTTTTTCATAAAAATCAGGCCGAATGCCAATTGCTCGCGCACGGCTGCGCACCACGCTCATGGCGGCGGTGATCGACTCCTGCATCACCTCACCCAACTGGCCCGTGCGGATGATATTCCCCTTGCCTGGCAGCGCCACTGCCTCGACAGTCAGCAACTCACCTCCCACCTCGGTCCAGGCCAAACCCGTCACTTGACCGACACGGTTCTCTTCCTCGGCGATGCCGTATTCGAAGCGGCGGACCCCCAGGTACTTCTCCAGCGTCTTGGCGCTGACCGTTACCCGTCCAGCCTTTTCTTTCAGCAACTGTGCCATCACGATCTTGCGGCAGATCTTAGCGATCTCCCGATCCAGACTGCGCACACCGGCCTCGCGCGTGTAGTAGCGCACGATATCGCGCACTGCCGACTCCTGGATCACCGCCTCCTCGTCCTTCACGCCGTTGGCCTTCATCTGCTTCGGCACCAGGTACTTCAGTGCGATATTGACCTTCTCATCCTCGGTGTAGCCGGACAGGCGAATGATCTCCATGCGGTCGAGCAGCGCGGGCGGAATGTTCAGCGAGTTGGCGGTCGCCACGAACATCACATCGGACAGGTCATATTCGACCTCGGCATAATGGTCGACGAAGGAATGGTTCTGCTCCGGGTCCAGCACCTCGAGCAGGGCCGAGGACGGATCACCACGGAAATCCGCGCCCAACTTGTCGACTTCGTCGAGCAGGAAGAGCGGATTGCGCACCCCCACCTTGGTCATGTTCTGCAGCACCTTACCCGGCATGGAGCCGATGTAGGTTCGGCGGTGGCCGCGAATTTCGGACTCGTCACGCACGCCGCCCAAGGCCATGCGCACGAACTTGCGGTTGGTGGCCCTTGCGATGGACTGCCCCAGCGAGGTCTTGCCGACCCCCGGAGCGCCGACCAGGCACAAGATTGGCGCTTTCAGCTTGTCGACGCGCTGCTGCACCGACAAGTACTCGAGAATCCGCTCCTTGACCTTCTCCAGGCCGAAGTGGTCTTCATCCAATACCACCTCGGCGTTGGCCACATCCTTGTTGATCTTGGTTTTCTTCTTCCACGGCAGATCGAGCAATGTTTCGATGTAGTTGCGCACCACCGTGGCTTCCGCCGACATCGGCGACATCATTTTCAGCTTCTTGAGTTCAGAGGTCGCCTTCTCGCGAGCCTCCTTGCTCATACCGGCAGCCTTGATCTTTTTCTCAAGCTCATCAAGGTCGCTGGCCTCGTCCATTTCACCCAGTTCTTTCTGGATGGCCTTGACCTGTTCGTTGAGGTAGTACTCGCGCTGGCTCTTTTCCATCTGGCGTTTGACGCGACCGCGGATGCGCTTTTCCACCTGCAGGATGTCGATCTCGCCTTCCAGCTGCGACAGCAGATGCTCGAGGCGTTCTTTGACTTCGAACATCTCCAGCACCTCCTGCTTCTGCTCCAGTTTCAGCGGCAGGTGGGCCACGATGGTGTCGGCCATGCGCCCGGCGCGCTCGATACCGGCGAGCGAGGTCAGGATTTCCGGGGGAATCTTCTTGTTCAGCTTGACGTATTGCTCGAACTGGGCGAACAGCGCGCGACGCATCGCCTCGGTCTCGGTGGAGTCTTCCCCATCGCTGGTCAATGGGGTGACCTTACCGACAAAACAATCACCTTCATCCTGCACTTGCTGGATGATGGCGCGCTGCCGGCCTTCAACCAGCACTTTGACGGTGCCGTCGGGCAGCTTGAGCATTTGCAAGACGGTAGCAATCGTCCCGACACCGTACAGGTCGCCGGCTTCCGGCTCGTCCTTGGATGCCGAGCGCTGAGCCACCAGGAGGATTTGCTTGCCCTCGTCCATCGCATTTTCAAGGGCGGAAATGGACTTGGCCCGCCCGACAAACAGCGGGATCACCATATGGGGAAAGACGACAACGTCCCTCAAGGGCAACAGTGGAAGCGTGGTCTCTTCTCTGAGTTCTGCGGATTGCGGCATATCACCTGACCTTGCTTACATGAATCGATGCTAGGGAAATGGGGGATGGGCGGCGAAATATCAACGCCCATACTAAAACAGTTTTATCGCGCCAGAAATAAAAAACCGCCCTGCAGGGCGGTTTTCATGGGAAGCGGAACCGGCTCAGGCCGATTGCACCTCGTCGTCCTTGTCCTGGTAGATGAACAACGGCTTGTCGCCCTTCTCGATGACTTTCTCGTCGACCACCACCCTGGAGACGTTATCCATCGAAGGCAGCTCGTACATGGTATCGAGCAGCGCACGCTCAAGAATGGAACGCAAGCCACGTGCACCAGTCTTGCGCACCAAGGCTTGCTTGGCAATCACGCGCAGGGCCGACGGACGAATCTCAAGCTCCACACCCTCCAGCGAGAACAGGCGCTGGTACTGCTTGACCAGTGCATTCTTAGGCTGGGTGAGAATGGTCACCAGCGCTTCTTCATCCAGTTCTTCGAGCGTCGCAACTACCGGCAGACGACCGATCAGTTCTGGAATCAGACCGAACTTGATCAGATCACCCGGCTCCACATCCTTGAACAGCACCGAGATGCTCTTGCTCTCGTCTTTGGAGGATACCTCGGCACCAAAACCGATGCCTCCCTTTTCCGAGCGACGGCGGATGATCTTTTCGAGTCCGTCGAAGGCACCACCACAGATGAACAGGATGTTGGTCGTGTCGACCTGGATGAATTCCTGGTTGGGATGCTTACGGCCGCCCTGCGGGGGAATCGAAGCCACCGTCCCCTCGATCAGTTTCAGCAGGGCCTGCTGGACACCCTCACCCGACACGTCGCGCGTGATCGACGGATTTTCCGACTTACGTGAAATCTTGTCGATTTCATCGATATAGACAATGCCGCGCTGGGCTTTCTCAACGTCGTAATCGCACTTTTGCAGCAGTTTCTGGATGATGTGTTCGACATCTTCCCCCACGTAACCGGCTTCGGTCAGGGTGGTCGCATCGGCGATTACGAACGGCACGTCCAGCAGCCGCGCCAACGACTGCGCCAGCAAGGTCTTGCCGGAACCGGTCGGACCGATCAGCAGAATGTTGCTCTTGGCGAGTTCGACATCGTCCTTGTTGGTCGGGGTGTAGAGGCGCTTGTAGTGATTGTACACCGCCACCGACAGCGTTTTCTTGGCAATATCCTGGCCGATGATGTACTGATCCAGATCGGAACGGATTTCCTGCGGCGTCGGCAGCGGCTGGCTTTCACCCTCGGCTGCCTCAATACCAACGCCTTTTTCCAATTCTTCCCGAATGATGTCGTTGCACAACTCGACGCATTCGTTGCAGATGAATACCTGAGGTCCGGCAATCAGGCGCTGCACCTCATGCTGACTCTTGCCGCAAAAAGAGCAGTAGAGCAGTTTTTCGTTGCTGTTTTTATCAGCCATTGTCAATGTCCGTACCGATTATGCCTGCGCGTCCCGGCGGGACTGCAGCATCTTGTCGATCAAGCCGTAAGCCAGCGCTTCTTCGGACGACATGAAGTTGTCACGATCGGTATCACGCTCGATTTCCTCGATGCTGCGGCCGGTGTGCAACGCCAGCAATTCGTTCAGGCGGCGCTTCATGTAGAGGATGTTCTTGGCGTGAATCTCAAAGTCGGACGCCTGCCCCTGGAACCCGCCCAGCGGCTGGTGAATCATGATGCGCGAGTTCGGCAACGCAAAGCGCTTGCCCTTGGTTCCGGCCGACAGCAGGAATGCACCCATGCTGGCAGCCTGGCCGATACATAGGGTGGACACATCCGGCTTGATGAAGTTCATGGTGTCGAAAATCGACATGCCGGCCGACACCGAGCCGCCCGGCGAGTTGATGTAGAAATAGATGTCCTTGTCCGGGTTTTCGGACTCAAGGAACAACATCTGGGCCACCACCAGATTGGCCGACTCATCCGTGACAGGCCCAACCAGGAACACGATGCGTTCCTTCAAGAGCCGCGAGTAGATGTCGTAAGCGCGCTCGCCACGACCGCTCTGCTCGACCACCATGGGAACCAGGCCCAGCGCTTGGGTATCCATCATTGAAATCATCGACCGCTCCGGTAGTTGGTTATCAGGCGTTGTTACCCATCAGGGCATCAAACGACATTTCTTTTTCTACTACATTGGCCTTACCGAGCACAAATTCAACCACGTTATCTTCCAGCACCATGGAGGTCGGGCCTTCGATACGATCCGGGCTGGCGTAGTACCACTGCACCACTTCTTCCGGATGCTCGTAGCTTTCGGCAAACTCTTCGATCATGGCCTTGATCTGCTCCGGCTTGGCTTCCAGCTTGTTCTCGGCTACAACTTCGGCCAGGATCAGACCCAGGGCCACGCGGCGCTCTGCCTGCTGCTGGAACAGTTCCGGCGGGAACGGCATGTCCTTGACCTTCAGGCCGCGCGACTCCATGTCACGGCGAGCCTGCTCGATCAGGCGGCCCACTTCCAGCTGCACCAGAGCCTTCGGCAGTTCGATCTCGGTAACGTCAAGCAGGGTCTGCATCACGTTTTCCTTGATGCTGGCCTGCAGGCGGCGCTTCACTTCGCGCTCGACGTTCTTCTTGATTTCGGCGCGCATCTTTTCGATGTCGCCGTCGGCGATGCCCAGCAGCTTGGCGAACTCTTCGTTCACTTCCGGCAGCGTGGCAGCGGCAACGTTCTTCACGGTGATTTCGAACACGGCGGTTTTACCGGCCACGTCCTTGCCGTGGTAGTCTTCCGGGAACGCAACGGTGATGTTCTTGACTTCATCTTCCTTCATGCCGGTAACGCCGGCTTCGAAGTCGGCCAGCATCTGGCCCTGGCCCAGTACGAACGGGAAGTTCTCGGCGGAACCGCCGTCGAACAGCACGCCGTCGATGCTGCCCTTGAAGTCGATGATGACGCGATCGCCCGTGGCGGCCTCGCGCTCGACGCGCTCGTAGCGGGTACGCTGCTTGCGCAGAATATCGATCGTTTTATCGATTTCGGCTTCGGTCACGACGACAGCCGGCTTCTCGACTTCCTTGCCGGCCAGCTCGCCCACCTTGACTTCCGGGTATACTTCGAAAGAAGCGGCAAACTTGAAGCTTTCCTTGTCGCCTTCATCAGCAACCGGCTCAAAGCGCGGATAGCCGGCAACGCGCAGCTTCTGCTCGCTCACCGCTTTGTAGAAACCTTGCTGAACCTGCTCACCCAGCACTTCTTCGCGCACTTGGGCGCCGTAATTCATTTCGACGATCTTGAGCGGCGCCTTGCCTGGGCGGAAGCCCTGGATCTTGGCCTTGCGCGCCATGTTCTTGAGTCGCTCGGTCACCTGGGCGTCGATTGCAGCCATCGGCAACGCGATGTTCATGCGACGCTCGAGGTTGCTCAACGTTTCCAACTGTGCTTGCATGTCCAATCCTTAAACTGTGTCTCGAGTTTAAACCTGATGCAGGGAAAGGCGACGTTACGTCGGTTTGCTGGTGCGAGGGAAGAGACTCGAACTCTCACGCCTTGCGGCGCTGGAACCTAAATCCAGTGCGTCTACCAATTCCGCCACCCTCGCAATTGGGTGCGTGACCGCGCTTGCGTAATTTCCCGGCCGGTCAGCCAAGGCGCAAGAATACATCAAGCCCCCTACCCGGGCAAGACACCTTGCGCCGGGCCGCCGCATCGCGGAAACTTAATGGCAGGTGGATAAGTCTACCCACCACTTGCATCAAATACTATCGATCTCTGGGAGAGAAGCATGCACCCGAACCTTCAGTCCGGCTATCAGACCTTGACGCTCGATGGCTCACGCCACAAGGTTCTTCGCAATACCTACGCCTTGCTGGCGCTATCGATGATCCCGACCGTGATGGGAGCCCTGATCGGCACCAACATGCGCTTCGCCTTCCTGGCAGGCAGCCCGATCGTCGGCATGATCGCCATCATGGCGGTGTTTTACGGCCTGACCTTTGCCATCCAGGCCAACCGCAACAATGGTTTCGGCGTAGTGCTGATGCTGGGCTTTACGTTCCTCATGGGCGTTTTGCTGGGCCCCCTGCTGCAGTTCGCCCTGCGCTTCGCCAACGGCGGCCAGCTGATCCTGGTGGCGGGCGGCGCGACTGCCGTCGTGTTCTTCGTGATGGCGGCAATTGCCACCACCACCAAACGCGACCTGTCCGGCATGGGCAATTTCCTGACCGTGGGCGCCATCGTGCTGTTGGTCGCCATCGTTGCCAACATGTTCCTGCAATTGCCCGGCATGACACTCGCCATTGCGGCGGCTATTGCCCTGTTCAGTTCGCTGATGATCTTGTGGGAAGTGAAGAACGTGGTGGATGGCGGCGAAACCAGCTACATTTCCGCCGCACTGGGCATCTACATCAGCATCTACAACCTGTTCACCAGCCTGCTGCGGCTACTGCTGGCCTTCAGCGGGGAACGCGACTAACCGCACCGGCCGAGCACTTCAGCAAAACACCCGCTTCTGGCGGGTGTTTTTTTATTCTTCCACAGGCACCTCCGGCACCCGCGTCACTCCGTTCGAGAGCAGGGCAACGAGCACGGCCACCATTCCGGCCACCATCCCGGACCATCGCGGAGCTTGGCCTCTTCGGATACCGCGACACCAGGAATGGCCACGAGACGGCCATCCGGCAAAAACAGCAACGGCCACTGCTCCCGCAAGGCGGGTGGGATTCCTGCTTCCTGCAGCAGGGTTTTCACTGGCTTTCGGCCAACCTGCTGAGCCAGCCGCTCGCCGCCGACCCTGACCCGCAATTCGAACCCGCCCTGCAAGCAATGGGAATCGAGACCTCCCGATCGAAGCACAAACCCAAGCTCGCCCGACCAACTGCGCGGAACCACTCTGGCGCCCAGGACACCCGCGGCCAGGCGAGTCGTTTGCGGCGCCATCGCGGGGGCAAGCGGCCAGAGCGCTCCCCGATAACGGAAGATCCGCCCTTGCGGCAAGAGCAGTTCGGGGTTTCTGTCCTGGGCTGCATGCAGTACTTGATGCCGAAACTGCTCCAGCGCTTCCGGCGCTGCCGCCCCCAGACCGAGCCCCTCCAGCCAGTACTGCAGCATGTTGCGCTGACGCGGCGGGCTGAGACTGGACAAGGGCTGCACCAGCAGACGCCCAGCGTCGCGGCAGCGCAGCAAATCCTGCTCGGCCTGCTCGTCGAGAACGGCTGATGCATCCGCCATCAGGACGGCCGCACGTTGCAGATGCTGCCGATAATAAGGCATGGCAGACTCGATAAGAGGCAGGATGTCGTGGCGCAGCAAATTGCGGCGCCAGCGGGTGTCGACGTTGCTTTCGTCCTCGATCCAGACCAGTTGGCGCCAACGCGCATACGCTTCGATTTCGGCACGAGGGATGGCGAGCAAGGGTCGCCACAGCCAACGGCCGGCATGTCGCCGCAGTATCGGCATCGCCGCCACGCCCTTCGGCCCGGCGCCGCGCAGCAATTGCAGCAGCACGGTTTCGGCCTGGTCATCCTGATGATGAGCCAACACCACTACGCTGGCCGAAGACTCGCCATAAACCCGATAACGATGCTGTCGCGCCACAGCCTCGAGACTCTCGCCGCCAGCCACCTCGACCTTCACCGCTTCCGACCGTAATGGCACGCCCCACGCCAGGCAGAGCTGGCGACAATGCTCAGCCCAGGCATCCGCCTGCGGGCTGAGCCCGTGATGAACATGCACTGCCGACAGCTTCAGCCCCCGCTCCAAACGCAGGCGCACCAGCAGGTCCAGCAGCACCACCGAATCAACGCCACCGCTTAGCCCCACCTCAAAAGCACATTGGCCGGACAATTCGTCCGGCCAATGTGCGATGAGGCGATCAATCAGGTCAGGCAGCGTCTTCCTTGAAGCGCCCATAACTCATCAACCGGTCAAAACGGGTTTTCAGCAATTCTTCCAGCGGCTTGGCCGTCAGATCGCGCAACTGCTCTTGCAGCATACGCTTCATCGAGCCCATCATCTGCGCGTGATCGCGGTGCGCCCCGCCGATCGGCTCGTTGAGCACACGATCGACCAAGCCCAGCGTCTTCAGGCGGGTCGCGGTAATGCCCAGCGCTTCGGCGGCATCGGAAGCGCGCTCGGCCGTCTTCCACAGAATCGAAGCACACCCTTCCGGCGAAATGACCGAATAGGTGGAGTATTGCAGCATGTTGACGTAATCGCCGACGGCAATCGCCAGCGCGCCGCCGGACCCACCCTCGCCAATCACGGTGCAGATCACCGGGACTTTCAGGCGGGCCATTTCGTACAGATTGCGCCCGATCGCTTCGGACTGGCCACGCTCCTCCGCGCCAATGCCGGGATAAGCACCCGGGGTGTCGACGAAAGTAATCACCGGCAGACTGAATTTTTCCGCCAGTTTCATCAGCCGCAAGGCTTTGCGATAGCCCTCGGGGCGAGGCATGCCGAAGTTGCGGTAGATCTTTTCCTTGGTGTCGCGGCCTTTCTGATGGCCGATTACAACGACGGACTGGCCATTGAAGCGCGCGATGCCACCGACGATAGCGGGATCGTCGGCAAAGGAACGATCACCATGCAACTCGTCGAAGTCCGCAAACAGCGCCTTGATGTAGTCCAGGGTGTAGGGGCGCTGCGGGTGGCGTGCCACCTGAGAAATCTGCCACGGAGTCAGTTTGCCGTAGAGCGTCTTGGTCAGCTCCTGGCTCTTTTTCTGCAAGCGCGAAATCTCTTCGGAAATGTCCAGCACGGAATCGTCCTGGACAAAGCGCAGTTCTTCAATTTTGTTTTCCAGCTCGGCAATCGGCTGCTCAAAATCGAGAAAGGTCTGCTTCATTACTATAACCGTCCGATAAAGCGAATCGGCAGATAATACATGAGGTGCAAAGAGTGCGTCACGCCCCTGTCAGACAAAATGCCTTGAGCATGAAGAATGATGCGGGACGTTTTAAACAAGGACGTGAAAATTTCACTCACCCCTCTTGCATGACAGAAACCACTGTGCTTTAATTCGCCTCCTCGCTGTTGAGCCAAGCAAAACAGCGAGCGGGGGCGTTTAGCTCAGTTGGTAGAGCGTCTGCCTTACAAGCAGAATGTCGGCGGTTCGACTCCGTCAACGCCCACCA